>NZ_JBVJYH010000008.1:0-46755 GCF_055600785.1 Streptomyces sp. NPDC038200 | reverse complement strand
GTGACGGACGGGGGTGAGCCGTTCCGTGTCCCGGAGGACCTCGCGGTCCCCGGCCGGGCTGTGGCCGGCGGACGCGAGACGTTTCGGGCGTCGGACGGGCCGGTGTCCGTGGCCGGGGCCGGCGAGTTGTCACCAAGCCGGGCCGACCGCGCCGCCCCGGCCGGCGGGGCCTGTTCCCTCCCCTCCCCGGCCACCCCCGCGACCTCCCCGGCCACCCCCGCGACCTCCCCGGCCACCCCCGCGACCTCCCCGGCCGCCACCCCCGCGACCTCCTCGGCCGCCACCCTCGTGACCGCCCGGGCCACCCCGGCCGTCCCCTCGACCGCCCCGGCCGCCCCCGCGGCCGTCTCCGCAATCCCCGCGGCCGTCCCCGTGGCCCCCGCGACCGTGCCACTCATCCGCGCGGTCGGCTCGCCCCCCGTCCCCATCGCTCCGGTGGCCGATCACGCGCAGCCCGGCGACGCCCCCGCCGCCACCGGTGATCCGCTCACTCCCTCGGGCCGCCCTGGCGAAGCCCCCCGCACTACCGGCGAAGCCCCCCGCACCCCCGTCGATCCGCTTCCGCCCTGCCTGCGGCTCGGTGACTTCGGTGTCGAGGAGGGACGGCGGGCGCGGGAACGGCACGGGATTCCGGACGGCTTCCTCGTCGAACGGGACGCGCGGCATCCGCTCACCATCCGGTTGGCGTCCGAGGTCACGGCCGCGGTCCCGGAGGTCACGGCCGCCGGGCCCGTCGACCGGCACGACGTCTTCGCCGCCCACCTCGACCTGATGTGCCTGCGCGTGGCGGTCCGGCTCGCCGCCGCCGGCGGCCTGCGCGGTACGGCCGTACGACGGCTCGCGGCGCGGGTCGCCGGGCAGGTGCACGAGGCGGCCCGGCGCAGCCTCGGCCCGGGACAGGGGGAGCTGGACCGGGAGGCGTTCGAGGCGGTGTTCCCCTGGGGCCCCGCCCCCGCGCGGCTCGGCGGTGGCACCGGCTGGGCCTCCGCCGTCCTCGCCGAGGGCCTCCTCGTGCCGGCCGGCGGCGGCTACCGCTTCGCCCACGAGGAACTGGCCGACTGGATCCAGGGCATGCACCTGGATCTGGACGAGGCTCTCCGCGCCTTGGTGCACCGCTCCGCCGAGCCGCCCGACACCTGCCTCGTCCCGGTCCCGCACCACCGCGTCGGCCCCGTCGTACAGGCCCTGCTGCTCCTCGCCCGCCAGCACGGCCCCCGACAACTCGCCTTCAAGTTGCGGGAGTTGGCGGACGCCCTGGAACGCGACCCGGATTCCTGGTGGGCCGCCCGGCTGCTCGCCCGTACCCTGCTCCAGGTCCCGGACGCGACGCCGTACACCGAGGTGCTGCGGCTGCTCGCCGACCGGGTCGTCGCCTGGCGCCGGGACCGGCGGCCCGTACCGGCCGAGTTCGGTCCCGCCTTCTGGACCGACCTGCCCGTCCGTGACGCCGAGCGCCTCGACCTGCTGCGCCGGCTCGTGTTGGCGGACCCCGCGCCGCCGACGGCGGGAGAACGCTACCTGGACGCCGTCGCCGCACTGCTGGCCGCCGCCCCGGGCGTCGTACAGCCCCTCCTCACCTGCTGGTTCGCCGACGAGCGGCCGTTGCCCGCGACCCCGCACGCCACCGTGGCCACCGCCGCGCAGGCGCTGCTGCACACCCACCGGCACGGCGCCGTGGACGACCTCGCCGAAGTGCTGGTGGCCTGCGCGCACCAGCGCGCCGACGAACTGCTCACCGTGCTCGCCGAGGAGGAGCCGTCCGCCGTCTGCCGGGCGGTCGACCGCTGGGCGCACGACGAACGCCCCGCCCGGCGGGTGGCGGCGATGGCCTTCGGCCTCCGCGCGGCCCCGTACATCCGCTCGGACACGGACCGCGAACTGCTGCGCTACGCCGCTCTCGCCCTGCTCGCCCGCCCCGCCGACTGCACCCTGCACGGCGGCGCCCTGGCCCTGCTGGTGCACGACCCGCAGACCCGTGACCGGCATCTGCCCGCGGCCCTGCGCCACTTCACCGACGGCGACCCGCAGCTCCCGCCGAGCGCCCTGGTCCCGGCCCTGACCACGCACCCGGAACCGGTCCTGGAGGCGTTCCGCGCCCGGCTGAGCGCCCCGGACGCCGGCGTCCCGGAGACCGGCGCGGCCCTGCGCACCCTCGCCGAGGTCACCACCCCGGCCCTCGCCCGCCGGGTCGCCGCGCTGGTCCAGGAGGTGGTCCGGCTGCGCCCGGACACCGCCGGACACGTCGCCGGTTACGTCGACCGCCGCCTGGACCAGGGCCCCACCGCCCGCCCGGTCCTGCTGCCCCTGGTCACGGGTCTGCTCGACGGCGGCCCGGAACCGGTGCGGGCGGCTCTCGCCACCGTCCTCGCCGCCCCCGGCACCCCCGCCTCCCGCCCGTTCCGCCGCGAGCTGCTGGAGCACCTGCTCGCCCGTGAGCAGGACCCGGCCGTCCTGGACGCCGTGCTGCACGCGGCGGCGCAGACGGAGGCGTCGGGGCGAGGGGCGGCCGGGAGGGACGGGGACGGCGACGAGGGCGGCGACAAGGGCGGCGACGAGGGCGGGGCCCGTCGGGAGGAGGCCCGCCGGGAGGAAGAGGTCCGCCGGGAGGAAGAGGTCCGCGGTCTCGTCCACCGCACCGGGCTGCTGCTGGTCCGCACGCCCGAGGGCGCCACCCGCTTCGACCGCGGACTGGTCGACCTCGGCCGCCATGTGCCCGGCTTCGCCGCCCGCATGGCCCGCTGGCTGAGCGACGACCCGGGTGACTGGGCCGCCGTGGTGGGCCCCAGCACCCGCCGCATGATCGAGAGCCTGGCGGGTGTCCGCGTACCGGCCTGAGCGGGGCCGGGCGTCACCCGCACCGGCCCTGAGCGGGGCCGGGACGCTCCCGCTAGCGGCCCGAGCGGCACCGAGGAACGTGCGCCCCGTCACAGCCCCCATGCCGATGCTGGCGCGGAGCACCCGGCATGGCACCCTTAGACCTGCACCACGAGGTCAAGGTAGACACGGACAAGGGTTCGAGGAGCGGTCACAGTGCAGCGCTGGCGTGGCTTGGAGGACATCCCCCAGGACTGGGGGCGCAGCGTCGTCACCATCGGTTCCTACGACGGCGTCCACCGAGGCCACCAGCTGATCATCAAGCACGCCGTGGACCGCGCCCGCGAACTGGGCGTCCCGGCCGTCGTGGTCACCTTCGACCCGCACCCCAGCGAGGTGGTCCGCCCCGGCAGCCACCCGCCGCTGCTCGCCCCGCACCACCGCCGCGCCGAGCTGATGGCCGAGCTGGGTGTCGACGCGGTCCTCATCCTGCCCTTCACCACCGAGTTCTCGAAGCTCTCGCCCGGCGATTTCGTGGTGAAGGTCCTGGTGGACAAGCTGCACGCCAAGGCGGTGGTGGAAGGCCCCAACTTCCGCTTCGGCCACAAGGCCGCCGGCAACGTCGAGTTCCTGGTCGAGCAGGGCAAGACCTACGACTTCGACGTCGAGATCGTCGACCTGTACGTCACCGGTGAGGCGGGCGGTGGCGAGCCGTTCTCGTCCACGCTGACCCGCCGCCTGGTCGCCGAGGGCGATGTCGCGGGCGCCCGGGAGATTCTCGGCCGCCCGCACCGGGTGGAGGGCGTCGTCGTCCGCGGTGCCCAGCGCGGCCGGGAGATGGGCTTCCCGACGGCCAACGTCGAGACGCTCCCGCACACCGCGATTCCCGCCGACGGCGTGTACGCCGGCTATCTGCACGCCCAGGGCGAGATCATGCCGGCTGCGATCTCCGTCGGCACGAACCCGCAGTTCGACGGCACCGAGCGCACGGTGGAGGCGTACGCCATCGACCGCGTCGGCCTCGATCTGTACGGCCTGCACGTCGCCGTCGACTTCCTCGCCTACGTGCGCGGCCAGGCGAAGTTCGAGTCGCTGGAGGCGCTGCTGGAGCAGATCGCCGCCGATGTGAAGCGCTGCCGGGAGATCGTGGCCGCGGAGGACTGACCGTTCCTCTCAGCCGTAGTTTTCAGCGCGAAGGGCGGCCGGTGCGATGAGCACCGGTCGCCCTTCCGCTTCTCGCTGTTCTACTGCTGGGGCGGATCCTGCGGGTCCTGCGGCTGCTGCTGCCCGTACAACTGCGGCTGCGGCTGGCCGGGCTGGGGCTGGCCGGGCTGCGGGTAGCCGGGCTGTGCCGGATACGGCTGCTGGCCCGGCTGGCCCGGCTGGCTCTGCTGCGGCGGGTACGGCTGCTGCGGCGGTGCGTACGGCTGGCCCTGGGTCTGCGGATACCCCTGACCGCCCTGTCCTGGAGCCTGCGGGTAACCCTGAGGCTGGGCCTGCGGGTACCCCGGACCCCCCTGACCCGGCACCTGCGGGTACGGCTGACCGGGGGCGTACGGCTGGCCCGGCATGGGCTGACCCGGCATGGGCTGACCGGGCATGGGCTGGCCCGGCATCGGCGGGGCGGCCACCGGCGGCGGGTTGCCGTCGCTCGTCCACAGGCCGTGCGCCTGCTGGTGGCGGGTGAAGTCCTCGGCGATCAACGCGGCGAGGTTGAAGTACGCCTCGCGCGTCTTCGGCCGCATCATGTCGAGATCGACCTCGGCACCGGCGGCCAGATGCTCGTCGAAGGGCACCACCACGACCCCGCGGGTCCGGGTCTCGAAGTGCGACACGATGTCCTCGACCTTGATCATCTTGCCCGTCTCGCGGACCCCGGAGATCACGGTGAGGGACCGGGAGACCAGGTCGGCGTACCCGTGCGCGGAGAGCCAGTCCAGCGTCGTGCTCGCGCTGCTCGCTCCGTCCACGGACGGCGTCGAGATGATGATGAGCTGGTCGGCCAGGTCGAGCACCCCGCGCATGGCGCTGTACAGCAGACCGGTGCCGGAGTCGGTCAGGATGACCGGGTACTGCCGGCCGAGGACGTCTATCGCCCGCCGGTAGTCCTCGTCGTTGAACGTGGTCGAGACGGCCGGGTCCACGTCGTTGGCGATGATCTCCAGCCCGGACGGCGCCTGGGAGGTGAACCGCCGGATGTCCATGTACGAGTTGAGGTACGGGATCGCCTGGACGAGGTCACGGATGGTGGCCCCGGTCTCCCGGCGCACCCGCCGCCCGAGCGTACCGGCGTCCGGGTTGGCGTCGATGGCGAGGATCTTGTCCTGCCGCTCGGTGGCGAGGGTCGAGCCGAGCGCGGTCGTCGTGGTCGTCTTGCCGACCCCGCCCTTGAGGCTGATGACCGCGATCCGGTAGCAGGAGAGCACCGGCGTACGGATCAGCTCCAGCTTGCGCTGCCGCTCGGCCTCCTCCTTCTTGCCACCGAGCTTGAACCGGCCGGCCGCCGCCGCGGGCCGCCCGCTCTTCGCCTTCTGCCGCTTGTTGTTGAGCAGCCGGTCCGAGGACAGTTCCACGGCGGCGGTGTAACCGAGCGGCGCGGCACCGGGGTTGACCGGCTGTCGCTGGTCGTGCTGCACCGGCTGCGGCCACGCGGCACCGGAGCGCGGGTCGACCGGGGCCTGCGCCGCCTCGGGGGCGTGGGCGGCCGGGTCGGGGTTCTGCGGCGGCTGGGGGAAGCCGTAACCGCTCGGCGGGGTGGGGGCGTTGGGGTGCGGCTGGGGTGCCGGGGGCTGCGGGAAGCCGTAACCGCCGGGCTGGGCCGGGGGAGTGGGCACGCCGGGCTGGGGGAAGCCGTAACCGCTCGGCGGGGTGGGGGCGTTGGGGTGCGGCTGGGGTGCCGGGGGCTGTGGGAAGCCGTAACCGCCGGGCTGGGCCGGGGGAGTGGGCACACCGGGCTGGGGGAAGCCGTAACCGCCGGGCGCAGTCGGGCCGTTGGGAGTCGGCTGCGGTCCTGCCACGGGCTGGCCGGGCTGACCGGGCTGGCCGGGCTGGCCGGGCTGGTTCGGCTGGTTCCACGCGGCGGGTGCGGGCTGCGGCGCCTGCGGCTGGAAAGGCGGCTGCTGGCCGGGCACGCCGACGGGGCCCTGGCCGGGCACGCCGACGGGGTCCTGGCCGGGCGTGCCGACGGGACCCTGGCCGGCCGGCGGCTGCGGCTGCTGGCCGGGCATCGGGCCGGGCTGCTGCGGGACCCCCTGCTGCTGCGCGGGCCACTGGGCCGCGGGAGCCGGTGCGGCGGGCTGGTACGAGGGCGGCAGCGGAGGCAGCCCGCCCTGCGGCGCGGCCGGCGGAGTCCAACCGGGCTGCGCGCCCTGAGGGGCCGGGGGAGCGGGCGGCACGGCGGCGTGCGGGGCACCGGGCCCAGCCTGCGGCGCGCCGGTGTGCTGGGCGCCGGGCTGCGGGAATCCGTGGCCGCCGGGCTGAGCGGCGGCGGGGTGAGCCGCCGCGGGCTGGGGTGCGCCGGTGTCCGAGGTGCCGGGCTGCCGGGTTCCCGGCTGGGGGAATCCGTGGCCGCCGGGGTGGGCCGCTCCGGGCTGGGGTGCGCCGGTGGGCTGGGCCGCTCCCGGCAGCGGCCCGCCGGGCTGTGGGGCACCCGTCTGCTGGAGATGCGGCTGCTGCTGGGCATTCGGCTGCGCGACATCCGTCTGCTGAGCGTCCGTGAGCGGTGCGGCGGCCTGCGGGGCGCCGTCGGCCGTGGCGCCCTCTGCCTCGGTGCTGTCGGTGGCGGTGCCGTCGGTCGGGGCGTCGTTCGCCGAAGCGTCCTGCTGAGGCGCGCTGCCGAGCGCGCCCGCCGCCACGGCATCCACCACGGCGTCCGAGGGCTCCGGGGCGTCGGACCGCGCGGAGTCCGCGGAGCCCTCCGAATCGTCCGTGTCGGGCCGCACGGCGTCGGGCCGCACGGCGTCGGCGGCGCCCTCCGTGGCGGCCTGTCCGGCGACACCTTCCTCCGGGGCCGTCTTCCCGGCGGTGGCCGACTCCTCGGTCGACTCCCCGGACCCCGGCACGATCGAGCCCTCGGCCCGGTCCGCCCGGCCGCTCTCCGCGCCCTGTCCCTCGTCCTCGTCGGACGCGACACCCGCCGACCCGGCGGCCTCCGCCACCGTGCCCTCCCGCGCCGCAGTCTCGCCGCGGGACTCCTCGGCGCCTTCGCCGTCGCCGGCACCATCGGAAGCACCGGCACCATCGGAAGCACCGGCGCCTTCCGCGCCGGCGGCGCCTTCCGCACCGACAGGGTCCTTCGCGCCGGCGAGGCCGACGGTCCCGGCGGAGTCTTCGGCACCGTCGGGGCCTTCAGCACCCGCGAAGCCGGCGGCACCGGCGGAGTCCTCCGCTCCGGCGGCGCCCACCACACCCTCCTCGTCCGTCGAAGCCGAGCCCTCCACGGGGCCCTCGCTCCCGGACCCGGCGGGGCTCCCCGCGGCCGCCGAGCGCTCGGCGATCTCCGCCATCTGGCGCTTCAGGGCGACGGCGGAGAACCGCATGGTCGCCCCGCTCTCCAGGTCCCCGTTGTCCGTCTCCGGCTCCACCGAGGCGGAGACGGCCGGCGCCTCATGCCGGGCCGGCTGCGGCTGCTGCGGCTCGAAACCCTCGGGCAGCCGCGGCATCGGGACGGGGCTGCCCACCGGCGGCGCGGGCTGCGCGGGCGCGGCGGGCGGGGCGTACGGCGCGCCCTCCGCGGGACCGGGCGGAGCCGGCGGCGCGGGCGGAGCCGGGGGAGCGTACGAGGTCCCCTGAGCCGGGGTGAACGACGCGCCCTGCGCCGGACCGTACGAGGCTCCCTGCGCCGGGCCGTACGGAGCCCCCTGCGCCGGGCCGTACGGGGTGCCCTGCGGCGGAGTGAACGGAGTGCCCTGCGGCGGCGTGCCCGTCGGCTGGGCGGCGGGCGGTGGTGTCGCGCCCGGCACCGGAGAACCCGTGGGGAACGGCATCCCGGAGGAGGCCGCGGCACCTGGAGCACCCGAGTCGCCGGCGGCGCCGGGGACGCCGGGGCCGCCGGTACCGGCGAAACCGCCCGCACCGCCCGGCCCTCCCGCCGTACCGGACGCGTTCTGCGTGTACCAGGCGGGGGGAGCGTAGTCGATGGTGAACTCGCCGGTGGTCTCGATGGCCTCCGCGTCGGGCTGGTCATCGCCGGGTGTGTCCCAGCCCCCGCGCATCCCGTCCCGATCGCTGCTCACAGTTCCTCCTGGTGTGGTCGAGCACCCTCATGCCGTGCCGGGGCGAGCATGTCGTGTCGTACCGAGTCGTCCATAGTCGTTCGGGGCAGTCCGATGCACCGGTCCTCCCCCCGGGACACCGACGCCCGGCCCACGGGTCCTGCCATCGCGCCCGCTCCCAGCCTAATCACCACGAGCCACACCTCGGCAGGCCCGCCCGCCTTCCGTACACGCCCACCGGGGAACCGCGCGCACGCGGACAGCGCGCGCGCCCCGCGCGGACGCCCACCACACCGCGAACAAAAGGGACGGGTAAGGGCAGTTCAGTCCATCCGGCGCGGTGTGCCCAGCAATCCCACCTCGGGATCGGTGGGTTGTGTCAGTACGTACTGCCGGTCACGGTCGGTGCACCACAGAGTGACGCCGTCGGGCAGCGCCGGCAGCGACTCCACCTCGGTCCGCGACAACCCCATCGTCCGCCCCAGTTCGGCCGCCTCGTCCGGCGAGACCCGCTGTATGCCGGCGAGCCGCGCCTGCCGCAGCAGCCGGGGTGCGACGGGACTCAGGTACGGCAGCAGCGTCAGCACCGACTGCCAGGGCCCGGACACGACCCGGCCGCGCGGGGGCCGCATACCGCAGTCACGGACCACCAGCACCGGCGTGCCGGCGGAGGCACCCTGCGGAGGCACCCGCCCCACCTCGTACACCGACAGCCCGTTCTGCCCGCCGCCCATGGCGTGCACCATCTGCATCCAGGCCTGCGGCCGGCCGGTCTCCACCGCCACCCGGGCGCCGGTGGCGGCCGAGCGCAGCGCCAGCACCTGCGCGGTCCACAGACCGCCGATCAGGACGACGTCGTACGGAGTGGGCCGGTTGATGCCCAGCACGGCCGGCTGCCCCTCGGCGTCGACACCGGCCACCACCCCGTCGTCCCCGATGGGCAGCGCGAGCGCGTCGAGCTGCTGCACCGACAGTCCGTGTCGGCCGTGCCGGGGTCCGATCAGACCCAGTCCGTGCCGCAGCCGCTCACCCGCCCGCCGCAGCCCGGACGGCGCCTGCGCCCCTTGCGCAGCCGTGTCCGGCGCCATGGCCGTCGTCGGGATCGTCGTCACCGCGCACCTCCGAGGGGCAGAGTGGCCAGCATGCCGGGAAGCTGCTCGCGGTCGAGGCGGGCCAGTCCGGCCCCGGACTGCCGGGCCGCGCCCTCCAGGGCGCGCCGCGCCGCGACGAGTTCGTCGTCGCTGCGCCCGGTCACCCGCAGATGCCCGCTGAGCGACACCTCCTGCCGCTCCCCGTGCGCGAGAGTCAGGCTGAAGGTGGTCGCCAGAGCCGGTATCGCGGTGACCCGGGCGACGAACTGCGGCAGGGACTCGGCCCGGCCGCCGCCCAGCTGGGGCCAGCGCCGCACCCAGTACGTCGTGTGCCGCCGGTTGTCGCAGCGCCAGCTGCGGCCGGACTCCTCCGTGCGCCGCTCCCGCGTTTCGCTGCGCCCCGCCTCCGCGGTGACCAGCGGGTTGGCGCAGGCCGAGGTGGCGAGGGCGGCGACCAGCTCCTCCTCGTCCAGCACCCGCGCCCGGAACCCGGCGCCGGTCAGCCGGCTCGCCAGATGGTCCGCGGCCCGTACGACGCACTTCTGCGCACCCGTCAGGCCGCCACCGCGCGCGGCCACGGCGGCCGTGCACAGCTCGGGGTCGAGTTTCAGCGCGATCCAGGTGATGCGCACCGCCGGGGCGCCGGTCTGCTCCTGCAACGGAAGGTAGTTGGCGACGGCCACGGACTGCTGGGGCAGATGCAGCGCGGGCGCCGGCTGCGTGTGCAGCACGATCTGCGCCGACTCCAGGCGTATCCCGTCCACCTCCAGCGCGTCCCGCACCAGCCCCAGCGGCAGCGGCTGGCGGCTCCGCTCGGCCCGCAGCGCGGTCGCGTCGGCCTCCACCTGGAGCACGGCCGTGACGAACGTCCCGTCACCGACGATGCCGACCGGGCGCCGGTCACGGGCGCCGTACGAATACGTGCGCAGGGCCGGCTCGCACTCCACCGCCGGGACCAGTCCGGGCTCCGTGCCCGGCGGTATCGGGGTGGTCGCGGCGCGCTTCTGCCGCGCCCGCAACTCCCGCGCGGTGGCGAGCCACTCGGGCAGCGACCGGCCCCGCCGCCGTACGAAGGCCAGCAGGACCAGCAGCAGCGCGACCACGCCGGCCGGCACCAGGACCGCCATGCCGACGGCCCAGCCGACGACCAGCACCGCAGCCGCCAGCTCCACCAGCACGAGCCGTTGCAAACGGAACGAGCCGGCCTGGCCGGGCCGTTGCCTGAGGCCGAGCGTGACCTGCTGGCGCTCCGCGCCGCGCTGGGCGGACGTCCCGCGCGGCGGCGTCCCGGACCCGGCCGCACGACCTCGTGCCGCCGACCGGCCGCGCGCTCGCGTCCGCGTTCCGGAAGCCATCACTCCATCCCCCCGATTTGCTCACAACTCGCTGGAACCAGGCCACTGAACAAGGCCCTTGAGGGCCCAGGTACCCTACCCGCTCCACGAGACCCGCTCCGTACCAGGCATAGTAGGGGCCGGGTCCGACAACGGAGGGCGGGGGAGCACGGTCCCCCGGCGCGCTCCGGGTGAGACACGGGGAGAAACGGGCACAGATGGCATCTCGGCGGGATCAACTCAACGCCTACACCTTCGCGAAGCGCCGCATGCTCGCGTCGTTCGTGCAGTCGTCACCGGATGCCTCCGACGAGGGGGCGCCCCGGCCGTTGCGGGCCATCGTGCCCAGCGCGATCGTCGCCGCGGTCGTGCTGGCCGCCTTCGGTGCCTGGGGCATGTTCAAGCCGACGGCCCCCCAGGGCTGGGACAAGCCCGGACAGAAGGTGATCATCGCCAGCAAGTCCACCACCCGGTACGTCGTGCTGGAGACGAAGCACAAGGTCCAGCTGCATCCGGTCCTCAACATGGCGTCGGCCAAGCTCGTCCTCGACACCCAGAGCGACGTCGACGTCGTCACCGTCGACGAGTCGATCCTCGACAACGGCAAGATCCCGCACGGCGTCACCATCGGCATCCCCTACGCCCCCGACCGGCTGCCCTCCCGCGAGGAGGCCGGCGCGGCCAAGGAGTGGGCCGTCTGCGAGCGCCCGAGCGGCAGCGGCAGCTCCATCCAGAAGGCCGCGTTCGTCCTCGCCGAGCGGGACCGGAGCAAACTCAAGGGCGCCAAGGAGAAGCTGCACGGCGGCGAACTCCTCTACGTCGCCACCCCGGACAAGAAGCAGTACGTGGTCGACGCAGGCGGCCGGGCGTACCCGGTCGACGCCTCCGACAAGCTGCTGCTGCAGACCATCGTGGGCGCGGACCGCACCCCGCAGCGGGTGACCCGGGAGTGGATCGACACCCTGCACCCCGGCGACCCGATCAGCTTCCCGCAGGTCACCGGCGTCCCGGGCGCCGCCGCGCACGCCCCCGGGCAGTTGGACGATCAGGCCAACCACGTCGGCATGGTGCTCAGGGCACCGGTCAACGGCCAGGAGCAGTACTTCGTGGTCCTGCCCGGCCGGGTCGCCCCCGTCTCCGACTTCGTCGCCCAGCTCCTGCTGACCAGCGAGAACCTCGTGAAACTCGGCCAGGCCGGACACCACCTGGAGGTCAGCGCGGGCGCCATCGTCCGGGGCGAGCCGTTCGCCGCCGAGCACAAGTGGCCCACCGAGAAGCCCAGCGCGGTCAACGACCCCGCCCCGGCCGACGGCAGCCGCAACACCGTCTGCAACGTCCTGAACCACGTCGACCCCGACGACGGCCGGACGACCCTCAGCACCTGGGCCGGCACCGACTTCCCCGCGGTGCTGCCCACCGGCTCCTCCAGCGCGTACGTCACGGCCGGCTCCGGCCAGCTCTACCGCCAGTACCAGGGCACGGAGACCACGGTCGGCGGCGTGTTCCTGGTCACCGACACCGGCCTGCGCTACGCCCTGCAGTCCAACGACGACAGCGCCACCGACGACAAGGGCATCGGCATGTCGGCCAAGAAGCGCAAGGCGCTCCAGCAGGAGGCGAAGCTGGCGCAGACCCGCCTCGGCTACGCCGACCTCAACCCCGCCCCGATCCCCGCGCCCTGGTCGAAGTTCCTGCCCACCGGCCCCCGCCTGTCGACCGCGGCCGCCCGCCAGCCGCAGGGCTCCTGAGGGGTACGACGATGCTCCTGAGGGATACGACGACGCCCGGGTTCCGCGCCCGCACGACCGTGGCGACGACGGTCCTGGTCACGGCCGCCACCCTGGTGGCGGCACCGGCGGCCACGGCCGACCCGGACTCCGGCCAGTGCACGTTCGCCAAGACCAACCACAAGTACACGGGGACGCCCTGGGCGCTCCAGCGCGTCAACCTCGACGAGCTGTGGAGCGAGTCCAAGGGCAGGAACGTCCGGGTCGCCGTCATCGACACGGGCGTCGACACCGCCAACCCGCAGCTCACCAAAGCCGTCGACGCCTCCCTGGGCGCCAACTTCCTGCCCGCCAAGGACAAGAAGGGCGAGCCCATCGAACGCGGGAACGCCAAGGGCACGACCGACACGGTCGGCCACGGCACACGCGTGGCGGGCATCATCGCGGCCCGCCCCATGAAGGGCACGGGCTTCGTCGGCCTCGCCCCCGAGGCCACCATCATCCCGATCAAGCAGAACGACGCGGAAGGCCACGGCACGGCCCTCACGCTCGCCCGGGCCATCCGGCACGCGATCAGGCAGAAGGCCGCTGTCATCAACATCTCCCAGGACACGACCGACGCCGCGAAACCGGACGAGGACCTCGAGCGGGCGGTCGCCGAGGCACTGGCGGCCAAGATCGTCGTGGTCGCCTCCGCGGGCAACGACGGCCTGGGCGGCGAGTCGAAGAAGACGTACCCCGCGTCCTACCCCGGCGTCCTCGCCGTGGGCGCCTCGGACCGCAACAACGAACGCGCGGCCTTCTCCCAGTCGGGCGACTTCGTCGGCGTCGCGGCCCCCGGCGTCGACATGATCTCCACCGTCCCCAAGGGTGGCCACTGCCCGGACAACGGCACCAGCTTCTCCGCCCCGTACGTGGCCGGAGTCGCCGCCCTGATCAAGGCCAAGCACCCCGACTGGACCCCCCGGGAGGTGGTGGCCCAGATCGAGCAGACCGCGGAACGCTCCATCGCGGGCAGCGACCGGCTGGTCGGCTGGGGCGTGGTGGACCCGGTCCGCGCCCTCACGGAGGACGATCACCCGATCGAGTCCCCCCACTCCGACGCGGGCCTCACCCACGCGGAGGCTCCCACCCCCGCCAGACTCACCCTCGGCGAGACCCCCCAGGAACGTACGGCCCGCATCGCGACGTACGTCGCGGTCGGCGTGGCTGTCCTGGTGGCGGGCCTGGGCGGCGGAGCGGTGGCACTGCGCGACGCCCGGCGCCGGCGCCGGGCCCTGGAGAGCCGCACCTGAGGCCCAGGACGGTCCCGGGATAACGCACGGAACGCCGGCGGGAAACCCGCCGGCGTTCTGCCTGCACCCTGCAACGCGCCCGCTCAGCCGCCTCGTTCAGCTCGCGGACGCCTTCATCCCCGCCGACGGCTTCCCGCCCGCCTCCGCCTGCTCGGCCCGCTTCGCGAAAACGTCGGCGAACCCGGTGAGAAGGGAATCCGCCATCTCGACGTGCGCACCCGATTCGGCCATGGACAGCATGAGGACGCTGCCCACCCGCACCAGGATCATCCGTCCCCTGGACCCTTCCACCGCCGACGAACTCAGCCCGGCCACGGCCGCGCGCTGATCGCCGAGTCGCTCGACCGGCATGGCCTTGTGCTCCGGCACCCGCTGCCTCCACGCCTTCCAGACGGTTTTGAACGCGGACCGGGCCGCGGCCTCGTCGTCGTACGTCTGGACGGTGAAGTAGAGGTTCGGTGCCTTCTGCCGGTGCAGGCCCGAAGCGCCGAAGAAGCGGACCCGAGCGCAGGAGTCCCGTGTCCCCGCCTCGTAGCACCGGGCGAGTCCCCTCCCCTTCGCCGTCTTCAGCGGCAGGACGACCGGCTCGATCGTGGTGTCCCATCCCGGGGCGGAGGCGGCGTCCGGCAGCACCGCCTCGGCCTGACGGGCGGTGAGGGAGGCGGGCTCCCCGGAGCCGCCACCGCATCCACTCAGCAGCGCAAGGGAAACCGCGGCAGCCAGGACCGCCTCACGCGCATTCATCGGACTTCCCGACGGTTCGGGTGAACGCGGCCGCCAGCTTCTTCATGGCGGCGGTGTCACCGAGATCCGGATCGCTGACCTGCACCGAGGTGTACAGCACCTGCTTGGCGTGGTCGGGGTTCGCGCAGCCTTCGACCAGCACGACGGCACCGGTCCCGCTGTAGAAGCCGCCGTCGGGGGACAACGCGGCCTTCCTCAACTGCGGGTTGCCGGACGCGACCAGCGTGCTGGACACGTCCTTCTCCCACCACTCCAGGTTCAGCGTCAACGCCCAGTGGCCGTCGACGTCCGCGCGGCAGTTCTTCCTGGACGGTACGGGACGCGTCTCCCCGACCTTGATCTTCTTGCCGGAGGGGAGGAACGGTGAGGTCAGCCCGGGGTCCAGCGAGACGCCGCAGAACGCCCTGGGGACGTCGTACTCCTTCTCCGCGTCAGACCCCGAGCAGCCCGCGACCAGGCCCATCACCGCGAGGGCGGCGGTGGCCGCCCATGCTCGCCGAGCCATCGAATACCCAACCTCCTTGGACCGGACCGATGCGGACATCAGATGTCCGTGACGAGTTCGGCGCCGACCCGCTCCATGTAGTCGCCGCCTTCCAGGAAGCCCTGCGAGGAGGACTGCTCCGCCCAGGTGGAGACGTCGCCACCGAGGTGGTACTGCTTCGCCGCGTTGTAGGCAGCCGCACTCGTGTACTTCATGTTGGCCTGGTTGCCGTTCTCCCAGTCCTTGCCGATCTTGGCACCGGCATCGTCCTTCGCGCTGCCTTCGGCGTCCTTGAACAGCTCCTCCAGCATCATGCTGGTCGCGGTTCCGGCCGCGCCACCGACGCCGGCTCCCACCGCCGGGGAGGCGATGAAGGAGGTTCCGACACCCACACCGGTGCCGACCGTTCCGGACAGGAAGTTCTTCCACTGGGCCACCGAGTGGTCGAAGTCCTTGTCCTTGAGGTCGGCCGGGCCCGCGACCGCTTCGTTGCGCCCCATCGCCAGGGTTCCCGACACCTGGCCGGAGTGGCGAGCGATGTCGCGAACGGTGAGCTCCATGTCGTGATCGGGCCGCAGATTCTCCGGCAGGTCCGGATTCAGGTGGTACTCCAGGAGCTTGCCCATGTAGTTCTTCTGGCCCACCTCGACGGCTGCGTAGCCATGAGGGTCCTGGCCGACCGCGAAGAGGAACCGCGAGACGTCGCTGTGGCTCACGTCGGCGGCCGAGCCCTGGACGGGGTACAGCTTCTGGAGACGCTCCCATGCCGCTTGGCCGGCCGCGTCGTTCTCGCCCGGGTGCCGGTCCACATCGGTGGTGGCACGGTCGATGTCCGGAAGATACTCGGAGGCGATCTGCCCCATGCTGTCCGACATGTAACTGTGCTTCGTGATGCGCTCGTTGTCGTCCGAGATCGACGACACGATGCTCTCGAACAGCTTGGCCTGCCCCGGAGTGTGCGCGGGCGTGTCGTCGGTGGGCAGCTCACCCGCGGGATGCCCGGTGGCGGCGGCCTCCAGCGCCGATGCGAGGTTGTTGTGGCCGTCCGTGCTCTCACCCTGGCTGAGGTCGCTGTTGCTCTCGTGCGGCCAGTGGCGGTCCTCGAAGAGGTACTTGAAGTTGGAGACGGCCTCCTTGTGGTCGCCGTCCTTCGGGATGAAGTCGTCGTTGAAGAAGTCGGTCGCGGCGCCGGGGTTGTTGGAGAGGCCCTTGAGATAGCCCGAGAGGGGATCGAAGCCGGAGTCGCCCGCCATGTGGTTGAGGTACGGGTCGAAGCCGAGCCGCTGCCAGGCCGTGTGCTTGCCGTCGTGCGTGAACTTCCGCTCGGTCTCCATGAGGCCCTTGCCGTACTGCTTCATGAAGTCGTCGTCGTAGTCACCGACCCGCATGAGGTTGCTCATGACCTGGAAGCCGAGCACGTTGCCGCGCTTGCCCTGCACGGGCTGGTCGCCGATCTCGACCATGTGGCGCTTCCACTCGGTCATGTCGGCGGTGTCGCTCCGGCTGGCGGTGGCGAGGGTGAGGCCGAGATTCTTCTGCAACTCGCCGAGCTGCTCGCGCCGTTCGTGCGTCAGGTCGGGCGTCACCATGGGATCGCTCACGTTGGCCCAGAAGGACAGGGTCTTCTCCGGCCCGAGGTCCTTGGCGAACCGCTCCGAGAACAGCGGATCGTCGTGGTACTTCTTCAGCCCCTCGTTGAGCCGGTCGAAGTCCTTCACCGACAGGTCGTCGGGGTCCTTCTTGGCGAGCTTGGCCAGCTCGTCGGCCTCCTTGACGGCATCCGCCGCCGTGTCGCGGTCCTTGTAGCTGGCGTCGGAGAAACCCATCCGGGTCTGGTCGACGATCGCCAGGAGGACGTCCTTGGCCGTGTTGTCGCTCTCGGTGGCCTTGCTCAGGATGCCCTCGATCTCGTCGCGGAGGTCGTCGACGTCCTTCTGGTTGGTCGTGCTCGTCTTGCCGCTGGGGTCGGAGCTCCAGTCGGGCCGCGTGTTGCCCATGACGGTGAACTTGCCCTGGCCCGCGTCGACGACGGTCAGGTTCTTCTTCTGCCCGCGCGACACCGCGTCCGTCAGCTGCTGGTGGAACGACTTCAGCTCGTCCCGGGTGTCACGCAGGATGTTGTGGATGGTGGTCGCCTGCGTGTGGGCGTCGCCGAACTCGCCGGCCGTCTTGCCGATGAACTGCTTGGACACCTGGGCGTTCACGCCGGCCCAGTCGGCCTTGACGGCAGCCTTGTGCAGGTCGTCCTCGGCGTCCTTCTTCAGGTCCACGAGGTGCTTCACGAGCGTCGACCAGTCGGTGACAGCGTCGTCGAGGAGCTTGAAGTTGGCGTGGTAAAGGGCGTTGAAGTCCATGGGTGGTCGTCCCCGGGGGTAGCGGTGCCGATGGTGTGATCGTCTGCGTCGTCGACAGCCCGGCGCCGCTACTCCTTCTTCTTGCCCTTGCCCTTGCCGTCGTCCCCGTAGTCGTTCTTCTTGCCCGGCGCCCCGACCCGTTCGTCGAACCCGTCGTCCAGTGCGTCGATACTGCTCATCTGGCGCTGGATGTAGTGCTCGTCGTTCGCGTGGACGGCCTTGGTGGTCTGCATGTGGTTCGCGATCTGGGCGCAGGCGTCCATCAGGGACTTCAACTGCTCCTCCCAGCGGTTCGAGACATGCTGGAGCCCCGCGCCGAGGGCGAAGCCCTGCTTGGAGAGGTCGCCGGCCGCGGAGTCGCTGCTCGGGGTCGCCACACGGGCCTTGTCCCAGAGCTGGTCGTAGAGGTGATGGGCGGCGCCGCCTATCTTCTCCAGGTCCTTGTGGCCGACCTTCAGGTCACCGGTCTTGCTCGGCAGGGCAGAGGAGCCGTACGAGCCCCCACCCGGGTCGACATGGTTGAGCTGCATATGTGCCGACTGCCCCTGGGCAGCATCCGCTTTGAGCTGCTCCCATTCGTCCCATGCCATGGAAGGGCCCCTTCCCCCGTGGTTAGTCCGGTGCCAAATCAAACTAGCAATCGGTGTCGAGGAAAATTTGCGCCATGTCTGCCATGTGCGATGTGTCGGGCGTGAAAATTCGGCGGAGGCGGGCGCGCCGACCGCCCGACGAGGCCATGCCGGCCGTCTGACGCGGGGGCCGGCCCCGAACTGTTCGGCAACCCTTGACCGACTCTGCCAGGGTGAGGTTTTGTGGTCGCAAAGTTCTCCCGCAGGATGCCCCCGGAGTTCCGCCCGTCACACGCATGTGAAGCTTCTGCGGAGATGCCTCCACCCATCTGTCGTCTATGACCGCCTTGTCGGTCTCGGGCAGTCGTGGCTCGGTCACTTCGGGACACCATCGCAACTGAACCGTCGCGAAGTTCAGTTGGCCGCGATTTACACAGTGACTACAGTGGTCGCCGATAGATCGAGGACACGGCTCCGTGCCGCCCGGTCTGTCCAGCTGTATCAACGGGGAAACGGGGAAGGGGTCGCGGTGAGCGGCGGTAGCGGCTCGGGCATGAGGCGCGGCATCGATGCGCTGGGCAAGTTCAAGAAGAAGGTCGACGACGCGCTGAGCGCCTTCGAAGGCGCTCCCGGTGGTCCGTCCAGGATCGCGGAGCACACGCTCAGCGCCAACTCGTTCAGCGGCTCGAACATACCCTTCAACGAGGCGATCGAGCTGCACGGCAGGTACGAGCAGGTACACGAGCGCCTCACTTCGCTGTCGAAGAACCTCGGCCTGCAGATCGAAGCTCTGACGCTTGCGGCGCATGCGGCCGATGTCACGTACGACGGTACGGAGGACGAGGTGCACCGCCGGTTCTGGGAGATCCGCTCGCACCTCGACGAGGAGCACCACAAGGCGACGCAGCCGAAGGACAAGCACGTCGAGAAGAAGCCCGCCAAGGCTGGGGAGCACGCCGGCGACGACAATTCCGCGGGGGCTGGTTCCATTGACTGACAACTGGCAGCAGAAGCCGGAGTACAAGACCGACGTCGAGCAGGCCAACCGTCAGGTCGGCATGGTCAACCAGATCAGTCGCCTGCGGCAGGGGTTTCGGGGGACACCCATAGGGGCGGCCCTGTCCGCGGGCAGGACCGACTTCGAGGACCACGATCTCAACGCGATGATCGACCTGGTCCACCACGCCAACCCCGAGCACCTGGAAACCACCAGCAAGGCCCTGTGGGACGCCCGTACGGCCATCCACGACGCGGCGACGGACCTGGAGACCAACCTCAAGGGCGTCGACTGGGAGGGCGAGGGCGCGTCCCAGTTCCACTCGTGGACCGACGGCCTCATCGACTGGACCAAGGGACTCGCGACCTTCGCCGATGTCGCCGCCACCGAGATCTCCGCTGCCGCCACGGGGCTGGCTTCCGTGCGCAGTTCCATGCCTGAACGGGACCCTCGTCCCGCGGCTGAACAGAAGCGCCCCCACGAGCTTCCCAAGGCCAAGCAGGTCGACGGCGACCCCGACTACGCCGCCGCGCTCAAGGTCGAGAAGAACCGGCAAGAGGCGATCAACCAGGTGAACCGGTTGGCGTCGTTCTACTCGGTGTCCGCGATGGCGCTGGGTATGGCGATGGAAACGGATCCCAAGCCGTATACGCCTATTCCGGATGTGGGGGTGCCGAGGCCGTCGTCGCATCGGGAGCGCATTGTCGGTGGCTCAGGATCGAATGCGTCGGCGGTGATGCACGGAGGCGTGTCGGACAGCTATGCGAGTTCGGCAGCGAGCCACCATGGGGCGGTCACCTCGAACGGTACGGGCGTCGACGGACACGTACCGCCACCGCCCCTCAAGGAAGTGCCCCAGCCCAGCCCGCCTTCCGGTCACGATGTCGGCACGGAGATCAACACCACGACCACCCTGCCTTCGCCGGTGCCCGCGGCACCGCCCAGCTCTCCGACACCCACTCTGCCGACTACAAGTGGCGGCGGGCAGTCGCTTCCGTTCCCCCCGGGGCCGATGGCCCCTCCGGTCACGCCGACCTCCGGTCGTACCCCCGGCTACGGGCCGACCGGCCGGCCCCCCGTGACCGCGCAGGGACGCACCGGTCCTTCCGGTACCGGAAACGGCCGAGGGCCACAGGGGCCCGCGGGCCAGCAGGGGCGTACGGTCTCCGGTGGTCGCGTCCCGCAGGGGCCGGTGGGGCAGGCAGGACGTTCCGTCCCCGGCGGTCGAGCGCCGCAGGGCCCGATGGGACAGGCCGCCCGTGCCATGGGACGCGCGACCCCGGCGGGCCAGCCGGGTGCGCGGGGGCCCGTTCAGTCCGGTCGCTCACCTGTGGGGCGCCCTGTCACCGGCGGAACCCCACGTCCCACCAACACGCCTGGCGGACGGACCGGGGCAACCGGTCCCACCACCCCGGCGCGCAACGGTGTCGTGGGCGGCAAGCCCGTCACGGGCCGTACGCCCGGGGGGACGGCCAGTCCTCGTGTCCCGCGCGGTACGGTCGTCGGCGCCGAGGAACCGGTCACTTCCACGTCGTCGAAGGGCGTGGTCGGTCAGCGCGGAGTCGTTGGTGCGCCTACGGCGAAGGCGGAACCCGGCGCGGGCCAGTCGATCCTGCGCTCGGCCAGTAACCCCCAAGGCGTCATCGGCACACCCCGCAACACTGCCAAGAACTCTGAGTCCGGCGGCGCGGCACTCGGTCGTGGTGCGCTCGGTAGCCGGCAGGGCCCGGGTAGTGAGTCCCCTCGCACGGGTGGGACCGCTGAGAAGGAACAGCACCGCCCGTCGCAGCAGCGGCGTGATGTGCCCCAGACGAGCGACTGAACACGAGCGAGGACGTACACAGGCATGAAGTCAGGGACCGGCCGACGCGGCTTGAGGACTGCCCTCCTGACGAGGCGCAACGCGAGACGGGTGTCTGCTGTGTGCTCGGTACTAGGCACGCTGGTCATCGCGTCGGCCGGAGTGGCTCCCACGGCCACCGCGGCCTCGGGTGCTCAGTCCAAGCAGTGGTATTTGGACGCGATGGGCGCCGACGAGATATGGAAGTACAGCACCGGTAAAGGGGTGAAGGTCGCTGTCATCGACACGGGGGTGAACCCGGAGACCCCATCGCTCAAGGGGCAGGTGCTTGTCGACGAGGTACCCAAAGCCGCGAAATACCACGTCACGCAGGACTTCAACGGTCATGGCACGACGATGGCTGAGCTCATCGCCGGTACCGGGGCTGGTGGTGGTATCAAGGGCCTTGCCCCCGGAGCGAAGATCATCCCGATTCGTGTGGGACTCGACGCCTTGAAGGATGAGAACGAGCGGGCCAAATCCCTCACCTCGGAGAAGGCCATCAGGGCTGCCGCCGACAGCGACGCCAAGATCATCAATATGTCTTACGGCAGCCCTTATTACAGCTCGGAAGAGGAAGAGGCCCTCAAGTACGCCGCTTCTAAGGGGAAGTTGTTGTTCGCCTCCACCGGCAATAGCGGTGACGCGGGCAACAAGCCTGACTATCCGGCCAAGGACCCCTATGCCGTTGGCGTGGCGGCCATCGACAAAACCGGTACGGTCGGCAAGTTCTCCACCTACGGGAACTATGTGGACCTTTCGGCACCTGGTCTCAACTTCCCGGGTTGGTGCGACAACACCTTCACCAAGTACTGCACCACGGAGGGTACGAGCAACGCTTCCGCCATCGCCTCGGCCTCCGCAGCCCTGGTCTGGTCCGCTCACCCCGACTGGACGGCCAACCAGGTCCTGCGTTCCTTCATCGACACCGCCGGTCGGACCTGGGCCAAGGACAAGCCCAGCAAGTACCTCGGCTACGGCATCATCCGTCCGCGCCGAGTGCTGATCGACAAGGACATCGACCCGGGCCCGGCCAACAGGGACCCCCTGGCCGCCGAGAACGGAACGGACCCGGACGAGGACATCACGGCCACCGAAGGATCCTCGGCCGCGCCCTCCTCCGGTGCGTCGACGAAGCCGACCAAGGAGGCCGGCTCCGCCAGCGGTCCCACCTCCGCCGCCGCCAAGGACACCGACTCCGGCAGCGGCAGCCAGACCTGGGTGATCATCGGCGTCGTGGCCGCCGTACTAGTCATCGGAGGCGCCGGTTTCGCCGTGCTGCGTGCACGCCGTAACGCCTGAGCGGTCTCCCGCATACCTGCTCTCTCACCGAGCGAGCAGAAGCCCGCTTGCCATCAGTGCCGACGCCTGACTCATGGCTCGGCACCGGCAAGGTCAATTCAGAACGAAAGGCATGGAAATGGCGTCAGGGCGTCAGAAGGTCAGCGACGGCGACATTGTTGCCCTTGAAAAGGAGCTCGCGCACCGTTTCGAGGGGATCAAGGGCCAGCTCCGGGATCTGCAGAGCATCATCGACAGCCTCGAAGGTCACTGGAAGGGCATCGGTGCCGGCGCGTTCAACGCCAAGCAGACCGAGATCAACGAACGCATGGTCCGGATCGGCAACATCCTCGCCAAGTTCATCGAGGCCATGAGCAGCACCCGGAAGATCAAGGACAGCACCGAGGACGAGGTCCGCTCGCAGGTGCAGAGCATCGACGTGAACTACGGCGGCTCGCACTCCGCGCTGTCCAGCTACTGATCCCGGCCAGGCCACAACTTCTCAGCAACGGAGGTATTCATGAGCTCCCAGAACCTTGGCGACCTCGAAGTCTCGTACCACAACCTCGACCACACGGCCACCCAGCTGGCCGACCACGCGCGTCGGCTCGAGGAGAGCCTCGAGGCCATCAAGCAGAAGGTCGCCGGTGTGGCCGACATGTGGGAGGGCGAGGCCCACACCACCTACACCGAGCAGCAGACGGCCTGGGACCGTGAGGCCAACGGCATCCACGAGGCCCTCGTCGCCATCGGCAAGGTCGTGCACGCGGCCGGCGGTGACTACCAGGGCGGCGACCGGAAGGCCGCCGGCTACTTCATGTAAGCCGGCCGGACCGACCGGCACGTCACGGCAGCGGGGTGGGCACGCACGGGAGGTGCCCACCCTCTGTCGTGCCGGGCGGCCGCAGAAGAGCGAAGAAGCAGGACAGGGAATGCATGCCACAGAGGGCGCCACGGGCGCGGCCACCGGGGGAGAAGCGGGCAGAGCCGCCTCGGCGCGGCGACGGGTCGGCCCGTACACCCTGATCGCCGCCCTGGACGAGCCCCGTACCAAGGTGCCCGTCCCCGAGCGCCGGTACATCGCCCGCAGCGCCGACGGCGGGCACACCGTCCTGCTCTCCCTGCCGCGCTCCGGTGGCGATCCCTCGCGCTTCCTCGCCGAAGCCGAAGATTCCCGCTACCTCCTCGGCCCCTGCGCCGCCCCGGCCACGGCCGTCGCCGGCCCCGGCGAACCCGCCTGGAGCGCCCGCCCCTACCTGCCCGTCCTCCCGCTGCCGACGGCCCTCGCCGTACACGGCGGCCCGCTGCCCGAGCGGACGGTACGCGCGCTCGGCGTGGCCCTCGCCGAGACTCTGGCCATCCTGCACGGGCAGGGCCTGACCTTCGCGGGCGTGTCCCCGGCGGCCGTCCTGCTCGCCGCCGACGGCCCCCGCCTCTCCTGCTTCGGCGCCGTACGGGCCGCCGCCCCGGACGGCACGCCCCGTTCCGGGCTGCCGGGCCTGGAAGCGGGCAGCCTGCCCCCGGAACAGGCGTCCGGCGGGCGTCCGCGCCCCCTGGGGGACGTGTACGCCCTCGGCGCGACCCTCGCGTACGCCGCCACGGGCCACACGACCCCGGAGCGGGAGGAACTCCCGGCCGCGTTCCGTACCGTCATCGGCCGGTGCCTCACCCGCGACCCCGGCGCCCGCCCTCAACTGGCCGAGCTGATCGAAGCGCTGGCCGGCGAGACGTCCCCGGCCCCCGGCACCCTCCTCACCCCCGGCTGGCTCCCCGGCCGCGTGATCGCGGCCCTCGCGCACCAGTCGGCGGCCGTTCTCACGGCGGAGGTCCCCGTCGAAGCCGTACCCGTACCCCAGCCGAACTGACGACAGCCATGCCTTCCCCTCTCACCCACGACGATCCCCAGGCCATCGGCCCCTACCTCCCCGTCGCCCGCCTCGGCAGCGGCGGCATGGGCACCGTCTACCTGGCCCGCACCGCGGGCGGCCGTACCGTCGCCCTGAAGACCATGCACGCCCGCATCGCCTCCGACCCGGCCTTCCGCACCCGGTTCCGGCTGGAGACCGACGCGGCACGGGTCGTGGGGGAGCGGTACGGCGCCGGGGTCGTCGACGCGGACGTACGAGCCGAGACACCGTGGCTGGCCACCGAGTACGTGCTCGGGCCGCCCCTGGACGACGCCGTCGCGCTGTGCGGCCCGCTGCCCGAACGCACCGTACGGGCGCTCGGTGCCGCGCTGTGCGGGGCGCTGGGCCAGCTGCACGCCTCCGACGTCGTCCATCGCGACCTGAAGCCCTCCAACATCCTCGTCACCGCCTACGGTCCGAAGGTCATCGACTTCGGCATCGCCCGCGCGGCCGGCGACGACCGCCTCACCCGGATCGGGGCCGCGGTCGGCACCCCCGCCTTCATGTCGCCGGAGCAGGCGAGCGGGCAGGAGCACTCGGCGGCGGGGGACGTGTTCGCACTCGCCGGCCTGCTCGTCTTCGCCGCCACCGGCCACCCGCCGTTCGGCCACGGCCAGGCGGCCGACCTGCTCTACCGGGTGCAGTACACCGACCCCGACCTGACCGGAGTACCCGAGAACCTGGTCCCCGTCCTCGCCCAGTGCCTGGACAAGAACCCCTTCCGGCGACCGACCCCTCGTGCACTGGGCGCGGAACTCCACGACGGGTCGGGGGAGTTCGCCGATCACCTGCCCGACGCGCTCCTCGCGGACATCGCACGCAGGGCCACGGAGGTCTGGCAGCTCACGCCGCAGCGACTGCCGGCCCCGCCCGAAGAGGCGGAGACGGCGGTGCGGACCGCCCCCGCACGCTTCTCCCGGCGGCGGCTGCTGATCACCGGTGGAGCCGCGGCTCTGGCCGTCGCGGGCACCGGGGCCGCAGCCTGGGCATGGAGCGAGCGGGGCGGATCGGGACCCGCACCGCGACCCTCGGCGGGGCCCGGCAGCAGTCAGCTGCCGAGGAAGAAGCACGACTCCGTCTGGCAGATCCAGGTCGCCGATCCGCCTGACGACACCGTCCCGGCGCAGCTCCATGTCGTCGAGAACCTGGTGACTCTCGTGGCGGGCAAGGGCCTGGGCGGCATCGTCGCCGAGACCGGGCACATCCAGTTCGCCTCGGACCAGATGGAGAACACCTGGCAGGTGTGCACCGACGGCAGACGCCTCATCAGGCTGGTGCAGGCGGAGGGCTCCGGGAACAACGCCGGCAAGCCAGGCGGGTTCCCGTTGTTGCTCGCTTCCGTGAACCTGCTCACCGGCAAGGCGGGGGAGCCCTTCGCGGAGTTCACCGACCTCAACGGCGTCCTCCCCGAGAACCAACTGGTGTGCACCGCGGACGGCGTCGCCTATGTGGCGGCTGGCCGCGGCGAGTACTCCGACGAGGGCTTCCTCGCCTCGCAGTCCTGGTACCTGTTCGCCGTCGACATCTCCTCGGGCAAGCGACTGTGGAAGACCCCGCTGCCCCCACGGCGCCCGGGTTCGGGGCGGCTCTACTTCCTCAGTGCCACGGTCGTCGGACGACGGCTCGTGTCCCTGCAGGAGGCGAACGACGGCTCCGTGCAGGCCGTCGCGCGCGACACCCGTACGGGAGCCGTCCGATGGGACCGGCCGCTCGACGGGGTCGGACCGGACCGCGTGCGCCACCCACTGGCCGTCGACGAGGACCACCTGTATGTGGGTACCGGGCGTCTGCGCGCCCTGCGGCTCACTGACGGCAAGGTCGCCTGGGACACCAGGTCGGGGCGCCCGGGAGCCGTGTACGGCCCTCCCGTGGTGAAGGAGGATTTCGTGTACGCGGCCCAGAAGGGGCATGGGCTCGTCGGCTTGTCCGGTACCGGTGGCGCGGTCATGTGGGAGGAACGGGGCGACCAGGGGACCAAGGCGGACGTCACGGCCCCGCCGGTGATCGGCCCCCACTACATGTACAACAAGCGCGGATCGGAACTGTGGGCCATCGCCTGGGACTCCACCGGCGCCCCGGTCCGGTCCTTCAGGACGACGGGTGACCGGTTCATCGCACACGAGGCGTCCGAACAGATCATTGCGCTGGGCGGCAAGTTCCTCGCGGCCTTCCCCCTCCAGTGAGTCACCCGATGCGGCACGAGAGCCGGCGGAGAGAAGAGAACCGGTGGAGAGCGGTGGAGAGAAGGGAAAGGGATCCGCGATGAGACCCCTCGGGACCGGTGACCCGGTCCGGCTCGGCCCGTACCGCCTGCTCGGCGTGCTGGGCGAGGGCGGCATGGGAAAGGTGTACGTCGGCCAGGACCACGCGGGTACGGTCGCCGCGGTGAAGGTCCTCCGCCCGGAACTGGCCCACGACACCCACCTCGCCCAGCGCTTCGTGCGGGAGGCACTGGCGGCACAGGCGGTTCGCAGCCCCGGCGTGGCGGCGGTGCTGGGCGCCCGGACCGAGGGCGGCCGGCCGTGGATCGCCACCGAGTTCCTCGCCGGGCCGACCCTGGACCAGATCATCGACGGGTACGGCCCGCTGGACGACGCGAGTCTGCGTGCCCTGGCCGCCTCCGTGGCCCGTACCCTGCGTGACATCCACGCCTCCGGCTTCGTCCACCGTGACCTCAAGCCACCGAACATCGTGCTCACCTCGGCCGGCCCGAAGATCATCGACTTCGGCATCGCTCGCCCCGAGCACGGCTTGACCCTCACCACCACGGGGCAGATCCCCGTCACGCCCGGGTACGGCGCCCCCGAGCAGGTGCTGGGGCACCGGGTCACCCCGGCCGCCGATGTCTTCTCCCTCGGCGCTGTCCTCGTCTACGCCGCCACCGGTCACCGGGCGTTCGAGGGCACGCACGTGGGCGCCGTCCAGTACGAGGTCGTCCACGGGGAGCCGCGCTGGCAGGGGCTGTCAGCCGAGCAGCACGCCCTGATCGCGCCCTGTCTGGCGAAGGACGCGGCGGGACGGCCCAGCCCCGAGCAGATCACCGCCGCGTTCGTCCCGCCCAAGAAGGCGGGTGCGGTGTGGAAGCGCGGGCCCGTCGCGGAGGCGATCAAGGAGCGGGAGCGTGAGATACGGAATCTCAGCGCACCGCTGCTGCCCACGGCGGAGACGGGAACAGGACCGAGTCGGCGGCGCCTTCTCACCGGGTTCGCGGCCGGCGGGGCCGTACTCGCGGCGGGCGGCACCGGGACGGGCTGGTGGCTGCTGCGGGGCGGCAAGAGCGAGCGCCGACGAGAGGATCCGTTCAGTTACCCGCCCGCCGTGAAGACACCGGCCGAACGTCTCCTCTCCGCCGACCAGGGCGACTACATCGTCGGAGGTTCACCGAAGGCGCTGTGGGAAGCGGACGGCGTGACGAGTCCCGAGTCGCCGGCGCCGCTGCCGGTCCGGGACGTCGTCATCGTCGGCCACCCCGACCGCGGTGTGGTGGCTCTCGGCGTCGTCGACGGCAAGCGCCGTTGGAGCGCTCCGACGATGCGGATGACGTGCCGCTATCTCTCGTTGTCCGATCGGCTGGTCGTCGCCGCCGACGAGCACGGCACGCTGCACACCTTCGTCCCCACCAGCGGGGAGCCCAAGTGGACGGCGCGTGCGGACGCCGAGACTCTGCTGACCGTGGACGCGGAAGCGATCTACCTCCTGACGAAGGACCACCGGCTGCGTGCCGTGAGCCGCTCGGACGCCCGTATCCGCTGGACGGCACAGCTACCCGCGGACTTCCGCAAGACGCTCCTGCCCAGACCGGTGGCCCACCGGGGGCGGCTTGTGATCACCACCTCCACCGGGCACGCCATGGCCGTCGACACGGAGAACGGCCGCACGGAATGGACGGCTCGCGATCTGACGAAGGAAAGGTCCCTTTTCCCGGCCGCCTGGAACGGCGTCGTCGTCCTGAACGGCAAGACACTCGTCGCGCGCAGAATCTCCGACGGAAAACGCCTGTGGTCGTATACGGAGAACGCCTACTACGACCACAGTAAAAAGGAATGGGGCCGGCCCAGCATCTACGGCGATGTGCTGTACTCGATCGGCTGCGACACCCAGGGTTACGGCTACCCCAAGGCATTCGATGTCCGGACGGGCAAGAAGCAGTGGGAGGCCGGGGTGGCGGTGACCGGCAACGATCATCCCGTCCTTCGGCAGGGCCACGGTGTCTGGTTCCTGGACCCGGAGCCCGCAGCCACGGTCACGACCACGGGAACCGAGGACGACGCACGGGAGGCCTGGTCGTACCAACTTACCGACAGAGAGGACGCCACAGCGTTCACCGCCGCCGGGAACCGCGTCTTCGTGGCGAGCGGAAACTCTGTGCACGCGCTTCCAGTGTTCTGAGGGAAAGATGGGTAGACGCGTGCATCGCCGCACTCCGTGGGTGACCGACCTGCCGACGGACCCGGAAGAACGCGCGTGAATCAAGGGTGCCGGGTTATCACGTGCGGCAAGATCAATGCTCCGGAACCGTATCGGGCAGGGCCGCTTCCGGAGCGCAGCCAGCCTCCCGGGCCAACTTCCTGGAGGCAGAGTTGAGGATCACCATGCGATCCTTGTCGACAGTGGCGCCGCGCAACTGGCTGGCAACAGCGAACAGCTCTGCCTTCACATACTTCGTGTCGCCGATGTACGGTTTTTCGGATGCTGCTCCGGTGGGGCACCGGAAGAACAGGTCGGCTCCGTCGCGGCCCACTTGCGCATAAAGCCCCAGAGGGTATCTGATCTTGCCGTCCGAGCTTTCCCCGGCAGATTTCGAAGGGTACAGCCGAGCGGCAGAAAAACGGATCTCCATGATCGGCTGTCCGGAGTCGTCACCGGTCCTGTACACCCAGCAAGCGCCGCGCTCACGGTACTCGTCGTGCAGATGCGTGATCGCGTCCCGCACGGAAAAGGCGCCTGCCTTGCCCGCTTCGTCGGCACTGGCGGACTCGTCGAACCGGTCCGTACCGGACAGACGCTGCAGAGCCTTGCCCGCCGAGGCGTCGAGTGCGCCGTCGCATACCTCGCTCGCACGCACCCCCGAGGATTTGGCCTGCTCCCCACCAGAGTTACCGCTGCATCCCCCCACAAGGATGACCGCAACCGCGAACGAGAAAGCCGTTCTGCGTGTACCGCGCGCTGTGATTCGTTGCATCTGACGTCCCCGCTCAGTCCTTGTACGGAGGCCGGCCACGGTAGTCGTTCGCGTCTTCGTGGCGAGCGCCGGTTCCCTGCCGGCCCTCCCGGTGTTCTGACCGCTCTACACGGCCGACGGCATCCTGAACGTCCCGGTGATACCCGTGCCCGGCTTGCACTTCGGCATGCGGGAGAGCGCGCGGCTGGAGTCGTGCAGGGTGCGGAGGTAGTCCTCACGCGCAGTGGCAAGCGGCTCGGTCACCCTGTACCAGGTGCTCACCTCTGCGCGTACCAGTTGAGTGGTCCCGTCGAATTTCGCGCTGGAGCAATCGAAATGGAAGAAACCAGCCCTGATGCTGATGCGGGCCACCTTCCCCATACGGTATGCCTTGAACCCGGAGTCGCTCCTGTGTCCGCTTGCTTGCGGAGTGCGACGTGCAGTTCGTGCGCCTCGTGCCCGACGGCACCGAGATCGTCCTGGTGGACGACCAGACGCCGGTCACTACGGCCCGCACCGCCGCTGTCGGCGAGTTGGTCCAGCTCTGTGTGGGGTGTTTCTCCCTCGGCTGCCGTGCGCTTGAGGTTTTCCCACTCGTCCCAGGCCATCGACGCTCCCCGTGTGCCGACTGCGAATATGGCCGTGCGGTACGTGACGCTAACGGCGAGCGAGCGGCTGCCGCAAGGTATTCCGGTGAAGTCGGCCATAACCGGCTGCTTGGCCGAATTTCCGTAAGACGCCGAATCCGGCGGCCGAATGGCCGCCGGATTCGGGAGGTGTTCCGACTGGTGCCGCTGCTTCGGAGTACCTCAGTACTCCACATCCACCAACCCCGTCTGAACCAACGGCTTTCCCCGCTTGCGGGACACGAAGACGCCCCGCCCCGCCGGCATCGGGCGCGGGCGGACTCCGCCGAGGACGTCGCCCTCGGCCGGGTCGCCGGCCATGATGAGGCCCTGGGCGCCGAGTTCCTTCATGCGCTGCATGAACGGCTCGTAGGAGGCGCGGCCCGCGCCCGCCGAGGAGCGGGCGATGATGAAGCGGACGCCGACGTCGCGGGCGAACGGCAGCATCTCCGTCAGTCCGCTGAGCGGGTTGCCGCTGGACGTGGAGACCAGGTCGTAGTCGTCGATGACGACGAAGACCTGCGGGCCCCGCCACCAGCTCCGGTCCCGCAGCTGCTGTGCCGTGACGTCGGCGGTCGGTGTGCGGCGCTGCATCAGGTCGGCCAGGGCCGCCATGTGGTGGTCCATCTGGCTCGACATCGGGATGTACTCCGCCAGATGCGACGGCGGCGTGATGTCCAGCAGCGAGCGGCGGTTGTCCACCACGAAGAACTTCGCCTCGTCACCGCCGTACCGCAGCGTCAACTGTTTGATCAGCAGCCGCAGCAGGTTGGACTTGCCGGACTCGCTCTCGCCGAAGACGAGGAAGAACGGGTCCTGCTCGAAGTCGACGAACACCGGCTCCAGGTTCTCCTCGTCCAGCGCGAAGGCGATCCCCCGCTGCCGGAAGCGGTCGCCCGGCGGCAGCTCGCCCGCCTCCAGCTGGCGGGGCAGCAGCCGCACCTTGGGGGCGCCCGGCGCCTGCCAGTGGCGCCCGACCTCGGTGGTGAGCGCGGCCGTGGCCTCGGCCAGGTCCGTGTCGGAGGTGAGCCCGTCGATGCGCGGCACGGCCGCCATGTAGTGCAGCTTCTGCGGGGAGAGACCGCGTCCGGGGACGCCCGCGGGGACGTTCACCGCCACCTTGCGGTCGATCTCCGAGTCCATCACGTCGCCCAGCCGCAGCTCCAGGCGGTTCATCAGGTGGTCCTTGAGGTTCGCCCGGACCTCCATCGAGCGGGAGGCCGTGAGGACCAGGTGGATGCCGTAGCCGAGGCCACGCGCGGCGATGTCCAGGACCGCCGGCTCCAGGGCCTCGTAGTCGGTGCGGAAGTTGCCCCAGCCGTCGATGACCAGGAACACGTCGCCCCAGGGCTGGTCGGTGACCGAGATCTCGCCGCGGGCGCGCCGGGTGCGGAAGTCGGCGATCGAGGCGATGCCGGCCGTACGGAAGTACTCCTCACGGCGGGTCAGGACGCCGTACACCTCGGAGACCGTACGCCGGACGCGCTCCGGGTCCAGGCGGGAGGCGATGCCACCGACGTGCGGCAGCCCGTCCACCGCCGCCATACCGCCACCACCGAAGTCCAGGCCGTAGAACTGCACCTCGTGCGGGGTGTGCGTCAGCGCGAAGGAGCAGATCAGCGTGCGCAGGAGCGTGGACTTGCCGGACTGGGGGCCGCCGATGATCTGCATGTGGCCCGCCGCGCCCGAGAAGTCGAGCATCAGACGGTCGCGGCGCTGCTCGTACGGCTTGTCGACCAGACCGGCCGGGACGACCAGGCGGCCCGCGCCCTCGTAGTTGGGCTGGGTCAGGCCGCGGCCCTGCACCGCCGCCAGGCCCGGCAGCAGCGCGTCCAGCGACGGGGGGCTCTCCAGCGGCGGCAGCCACACCTGGTGGGCCGCTGGCCCCTGCGCCTCCAGGCGCCGCACGATCACGTCGAGGACGGTGTCGGCGAGCGCCTCGTCCACCTCGGGCTCGGACGGGGTGCGCTGCTGCGGGATCGCGGTGTACTGCACCGGCACCTCGGCGGCCGTGAACAGCACCGGCCGGCGGTCCACCGGCAGCTGGCCGCCGGGCAGGGCGGCGCGCTGCGAACCCACGCGGTACACGCCGGAGACGTACGCCGCCTTGAACCGGACCATCTCGTCCGTGCCGAACTTCAGGAAGCCGGAACCGGGGACGTTCGGGAGTTCGTAGGCGTCGGGGACGCCGAGCGCGGCCCGGGACTCGGCCGCGGAGAAGGTGCGCAGACCGATCCGGTAGGAGAGGTAGGTCTCCAGGCCGCGCAGCCGGCCCTCCTCCAGGCGCTGCGAGGCCAGCAGCAGATGCACGCCCAGCGAACGGCCGATACGGCCGATCTGCACGAACATCTCGATGAAGTCGGGCTTGGCGGTCAGCAGCTCGCTGAACTCGTCGATGACCAGCACGAGAGAGGGGATGGGCTGCAGCGGGGCGCCCGCCGCGCGCGCCTTCTCGTAGTCGTGGATGTTGGCGTAGTTGCCCGCGTCGCGCAGCAGCTCCTGGCGGCGGTTGAGTTCGCCGCGGATCGAGTCGCCCATGCGGTCGACCAGTGTCAGGTCGTCCGCGAGGTTGGTGATGACGGCCGCCACGTGCGGCATCTGCGCCATGCCGGCGAAGGTCGCACCGCCCTTGAAGTCCGCGAGGACGAAGTTCAGGGTCTCCGAGGAGTGGGTGACCGCGAGGCCCAGCACCAGGGTGCGCAGCAGCTCCGACTTGCCGGAACCGGTCGCGCCGACGCACAGGCCGTGCGGGCCCATGCCCTCCTGCGCGGCCTCCTTCAGGTCCAGCATCACGGGCCGGCCGTCCTCGCCGAGACCGATCGGCACCCGCAGCCGTTCCGCGAGCGCGCGCGGGCGCCAGGTCCGCTTGGTGTCCACGGACGCCGCGTCGCCGAGACCCAGGAGGTCGGTGAACTCCAGGTTGGCCAGCAGGGGTTCGTCGTCGTCGCCGCCGGACGCCATGCGCAGCGGCGCCAGCTGCCGCGCCAGGGCCTCGGCGGACTCGTAGGAGAGGGCGTCCGGGCCGCCCTCGTACACCTCGCCGTGCCCGGACTCCAGCCGCAGCAGGCCGGGCTGTACGACGATGGACAGGTCGCCGCCCGCCGTCGTGAGGTCGCCGGCGACCACTTCGAGCAGCGTGACGCCCTGCAGCCCCTCCGGGTTGGCGAGCACCGAGTCCGGCAGCAGGGACAGGTCGTCCAGCACCAGCACGATGTGCGGCTCGTCCAGCAGCGGCGCCGCGCCGGGATGGAAGCGGGGCCGGCCGGTCAGCCGGCTCGCCAGCAGGTCCTCCAGCTCGCGCGGGTCGGTGCCGATCAGCCGGCGCGCACCCGCGCCGTCCACCGCGCCGGGCGCCTGCACATGCGGCAGCCACTTCGCCCAGTCCCAGTGCGGCAGCGCCTCCCGGCCCGCGGCCACCGCGATGACCAGGTCCTGCGGGGAGTGCAGCGAGGCCAGCGAACCGACCAGCGCGCGGGCGGAGGCCCGTACGGACTGCGGTTCACCGCTGACCGTGACGTGGTAGAAAGCGCGCAGCGACACCGCCATCGGCAGGTCGCCGACGGTGTTGTGCGCGGCGAGGAAGCGCTGCATCGCGCCCGCGGTCAGCGGCTCCAGCTGCTCGACCGGGCCGGTCTCCGGAGCGATGAGCGGGGTGGCCAGCGGCTGCGGGCCGAGGCCGATGCGGACGTGCGCGAAGTCCTCGTCGCCGGGCCGGCGTTCCCAGACCCGGCTGCCCTCGGCGACGAGCGCCCAGAGCTGCTCGGGGGAGGGGTGCAGGTAGTACTGCGCGTCCCGCTGCGTCCTGGCCGCTGCCACGGCGGACTTGCGCGTCTGCGACAGATAGCTGAGGTAGTCGCGGCGCATGTCGGCCAACTGGCCCTGGGAGCCGCGACGGAAGCGGACCACCATCGCGATGGACATCGCCACCGTCGAGGCGATCATGATCATGCCCATGATCTTCATGAACGGCTGGCCGTTCGTGAAGAAGAAGACCACCGAGCCGCCCATGCCCAGCGTGGGCAGGAGCTGCATCAGCACGCTCTCCTGATGCCCCCGCGGCAATTCGGGCGGTGGCTGGACAGCGACCTCTTCCGTGGGCACTTCGGACGGTAGCGCCCTAGGAGGGCGCTTCACGACAATCTGGCTCACCGCTCACCAATTCCCTTGCCCGACCCAGGCTTTCCGCCCGCCGCCCCGTGTCCGGCGAGCGCAGGCCGCCGCGTGATCCTACTGAGTTCACCCGGCACGGGTGAGCGGTAGGGTGCCGGATGTTCGCGTGAGCACACGCCGAGCAGGCCGGGCAGACCGGGGCAAACCCCTCAATGAAGAGGCGGGAAGGCCCCGGAACACCACCGCACGGCACCCGGGTCACCGAGCACCGGGCAAACCGGCACGGGACCTTCACGACATAGACGCACCACCACCACTGAGGGGGAGCAGCAGGTGAGCATGACGGCCGCCGCCACCGGCGGACCCGGGACGGGAGCCCCTTCCGGATCCGGCACCGGACTCGGCTTCTGCCGGGTCACCATCGTCGCGCCGGACAGCCGTATCGACGTGGCACTGCCCGACGACGTCCCCGTCGCCGACCTCTATCCGGAGATCCTCCGGCTGTCCCAGCAGAGCCCCGCGGCCGGCGCCCCGGTCGGCTACCACCTCGTCCGCACCGACGGCACCGTGCTGGACAGCGCCCGCTCCTTCTCCGCCCAGCGCATTCTCGACGGCGAACTCCTCACCCTGCGCCCGTTCGCGGAGTCCCTGCCGCCGGCCGTCTTCGACGACGTCGCCGAGGCCGTGGCCTCCTCCGTCACCAAGCAGCACAAGCTGTGGAGCGGCGACCTGACCCGGGCCGCCGGCCTCGTCGGCGGCGGCGTGCTGCCCACGCTGCTCGCGTTCGTCGCCTGGACCTCCGACCCGCGCCACGACATGCACGGCCTGGCCGGCATCCTCGCCGCCGTCACCGGCGTCCTCCTGGTCGTGCTCTCCGCCGTCCGCGCCCGCGTCTACGACGACCGGGGCTCGGCCGTCGCCCTCGGTCTCGGCGCACTGCCCAACATCGGCGTCGCGGGCAGCGGTCTGCTACCCCTGAGCGACGGCGAGGGCATCGGCAGACTCCAGTTCCTGCTGGCGTGCGCGGCCGTCCTCGTCGCCGCACTGATCCTCGCCCTGTGCTCACCCCAGGGCGACGGCCCCTTCGTCGCCTTCGTGTTCGCCTCGGCGATCGCCCTGGTCGTCGTCTTCATCGCGACCCTCACGAACTGGGCCCCCAGGGAGATGGCCGGCCTGTGCGCGCCCGTCGCCGTCGGCGCCCTCGCCTTCCTGCCCGGCATGTCCATGCGCTTCGCACGGCTGCCGATCGGCTTCGAGAACCCCAGCAGCGGCACCCCCCGCTCCGCCTACGGCGCCGAGACCGCCGCCCAGGAGCCGGTGGACACCGAGCGCATCGAGGCACAGGCGCGGCGCGGCCACGAACTCCTCGTCGGCCTCGTCGGCGGCTGCGCCCTGCTCGCCGTCGGGGCCTCGGCCGTCCTGGGCTTCTCCGACGACATCTGGGCCCAGCTGCTCGCGTTCGCCACCGGCATCGCGATGCTCATGCGCGCCGGGCTCTTCCGCTACACCGCCCAGGTCGCCTCGGTGCTGGCCGCCGGTCTCGGCTCCCTGGTCCTGCTGGGCCTCGGCCTCGCCCTCAACCCGCCGCAGCACATCATGCGCGCGGCACTGGCCGGCGACCGTACCGACCTCGAGATCCGCACCATCTGGCTGATCGCGGTGATCGCCCTGGCCACGGCCCTGGTGACGGCCCTGGGCCTGATCCTGCCGCGCGGCGGACTGACCCCCTTCTGGGGCCGCTTCCTGGAGATCTGCGAGGGCTTCGTCCTGCTGACCCTCATCCCGCTCACCCTGGCCGTCTTCGACGTGTACGCGAAGGCGCGCGCCATGACCAGCTAGGGACCGGCGGACAGGCGTGACCGGCCGGGGGCCGGCCGACGGAAAAGGGGCGGCACGCACACGCGTGCCGCCCCTTTTCCGCATGCGCCGCTCACCGCGCCGCGCAGGTGCCGCTCACTGCACGTCGAGGCCCCCGTTGTGCGCCATCGGCTTCAGATCGAACTCCCCGTCCCGCGCCCCCAGCACGAACGCCCGCCACTCCGCCTCGGTGTAGCGCAGCACGGTGTCCGGGTCGAGCGAGGACCGCATCGCCACCGCCCCGCCGGGCAGATACGCGATCTCGACCCGCTCCTCGTGCTCCTCCGTGCCGGGCGCGCAGTGCCACTGCGCGCCCGAGATGTCGAGCGCGTACAGCTCGTCCCGCTCCCGCTCCTTGCGCGCCTTGATCTCCGCTTCCGTCTCCGCCATGGTGCAGCGACCCCTTCCCGAGGTAGGTACGGTCCCGGCGCTCACCCTAGTGGCGGAGACCGGCCCGCCAGGACGGTTCGGCGACCGGGCGTAAGGTCCCCGCCATCGGCTGGTACCCTGAGTGACGGCCGTTTGTGTACGCACCCCCGGAACCCGACTTCACGGTGTTCTGGAGGCCGCGCCCAGCGGATCCCCGCCTCCCGAGTAACGGAAGCTTCCCCGAGATGAAGACCGGGGGCACTCGGTGGCCACTCACAGACTATGAGGAGTACGCGTGTCGCTCGACGCCGCTACGAAGAAGCAGATCATCGCCGAGTTCGGTGCCAAGGAGGGTGACACCGGCTCCCCCGAGGTCCAGGTCGCTCTGCTCTCCCGTCGGATCTCCGACCTGACGGAGCACCTCAAGACCCACAAGCACGACCACCACTCCCGTCGTGGCCTGCTGATCCTGGTCGGTCAGCGCCGTCGCCTGCTGCAGTACCTGGCGAAGAAGGACATCCAGCGCTTCCGTGCGCTGGTCGACCGCCTCGGCATCCGCCGCGGTGCGGCGGGCGCCAAGTAGGACGCCGTGAGGGGAGCGGTTCCCGGGAGGACTCGGGGACCGCTCCCTTTGCCGTATGCGGGGCTCCGCCCCGCTCACGGAACCCTCCGCCGTACGTGCGGAAACGTGCGGAGTGTCACTCACGCTTTGTAGTGTGGTAGCACAACGCAATACGTACGACACAGAACGAGGAGAAGCGCACCTCGCCGCCGCCGGTCCTCGGTAGTGGCCCCCGGGGGGAAGCGAGCCCCGGGTGCTTCGATCGAAGACCGGCCCGCACCGCACGGAGCGCTTCTCCACCACCGTCCCCCTGCCACACGGGCAGCCAAGGGACAAAAGACGATATGTAACGGAGAAAACGCTAGTGGAGAACGAGACCCACTACGCCGAGGCCGTCATCGACAACGGACCCTTCGGCACCCGCACCATCCGCTTCGAGACGGGCCGCCTGGCCAAGCAGGCCGCCGGCTCCGCCGTGGCGTACCTGGACGACGACACCATGGTGCTGTCGGCGACCACCGCCTCCAAGAACCCCAAGGACCAGCTCGACTTCTTCCCCCTGACGGTGGACGTCGAGGAGCGGATGTACGCCGCCGGCAAGATCCCCGGCAGCTTCTTCCGCCGTGAGGGCCGGCCCTCCGAGGACGCGATCCTCACCTGCCGTCTGATCGACCGCCCGCTGCGCCCGTCCTTCAAGAAGGGCCTGCGCAACGAGATCCAGGTCGTCGCCACGATCATGGCCCTCAACCCCGACCACCTGTACGACGTCGTGGCGATCAACGCCGCGTCCGCGTCCACGCAGCTGGCCGGCCTGCCCTTCTCCGGCCCGATCGGCGGCGTCCGCGTCGCGCTGATCCGCGGCCAGTGGGTCGCGTTCCCGACGCACACCGAGCTCGAGGACGCCGTCTTCGACATGGTCGTCGCGGGCCGTGTCCTGGAGGACGGCGACGTCGCGATCATGATGGTCGAGGCCGAGGCCACCGAGGGGACCATCAAGCTGGTCGAGGGCGGCGCCGAGGCGCCGACCGAGGAGGTCGTGGCCGCCGGTCTCGACGCCGCCAAGCCCTTCATCAAGGTGCTCTGCCGCGCCCAGGCCGACCTCGCCGCCAAGGCCGCCAAGCCGACCGCCGAGTTCCCGATCTTCCTGGACTACCAGGACGACGTCCTGGAGGCCCTGGCCGCCGCGGTCAAGCCCGAGCTGGCCCAGGCGCTCACCATCGCCGGCAAGCAGGAGCGCGAGGCCGAGCTGGACCGCGTCAAGGGTCTGGCCGCCGAGAAGCTCCTCCCGGAGTTCGAGGGCCGCGAGAAGGAGATCTCCGCCGCGTACCGCTCCCTGACCAAGCAGCTCGTCCGCGAGCGCGTGATCAAGGAGAAGAAGCGCATCGACGGCCGCGGTGTCACCGACATCCGCACCCTGGCCGCCGAGGTCGAGGCCATCCCGCGCGTGCACGGCTCCGCGGTGTTCGAGCGTGGCGAGACCCAGATCCTGGGCGTCACCACCCTCAACATGCTCCGCATGGAGCAGCAGCTGGACACCCTCTCCCCGGTGACCCGCAAGCGCTACATGCACAACTACAACTTCCCGCCGTACTCCACCGGTGAGACCGGCCGCGTCGGCTCCCCGAAGCGCCGCGAGATCGGCCACGGCGCCCTCGCCGAGCGCGCCCTGGTCCCGGTCCTGCCGACGCGCGAGGAGTTCCCCTACGCGATCCGCCAGGTCTCCGAGGCGCTGAGCTCCAACGGCTCGACGTCCATGGGCTCGGTCTGCGCCTCCACCATGTCGCTGCTGAACGCCGGTGTGCCGCTGAAGGCCCCCGTCGCCGGTATCGCCATGGGCCTGATCTCCCAGGAGATCGACGGCGAGACGCACTACGTCACCCTCACCGACATCCTCGGTGCGGAGGACGCCTTCGGCGACATGGACTTCAAGGTCGCCGGCACCAAGGAGTTCGTCACCGCCCTCCAGCTCGACACCAAGCTGGACGGCATCCCCGCCTCCGTCCTGGCCGCCGCCCTCAAGCAGGCCCGTGACGCCCGCCTCCACATCCTCGACGTGATGATGGAAGCGATCGACACCCCGGACGAGATGTCCCCGAACGCCCCGCGGATCATCACCGTCAAGATCCCCGTGGACAAGATCGGTGAGGTCATCGGCCCCAAGGGCAAGATGATCAACCAGATCCAGGAGGACACCGGCGCCGAGATCACCATCGAGGACGACGGCACCATCTACATCGGTGCCGCCGACGGCCCCTCCGCCGAGGCCGCCCGCGCCACGATCAACGGCATCGCCAACCCGACGATGCCCGAGGTCGGCGAGCGGTACCTGGGTACGGTCGTCAAGACGACCACCTTCGGTGCGTTCGTCTCCCTGCTGCCCGGCAAGGACGGTCTGCTGCACATCTCGCAGATCCGCAAGCTGGCCGGCGGCAAGCGCGTGGAGAACGTCGAGGACGTCCTCGGCGTGGGCCAGAAGGTCCAGGTCGAGATCGCCGAGATCGACTCCCGCGGCAAGCTCTCCCTCGTCCCGGTGGTCGAGGGCGAAGAGGGCTCCGACGAGGCGAAGGACGACGCCGAGCAGTGACGTCCCGTAGCTCCAAGGTGACGGCCCGCTCCTCTTCGGAGGCGCGGGCCGTCGCCCGTACCCAAACCCTCATCAAGGGCACGGCCGGCATCGGCACGGTCCGCAAGACCACCCTCCCCGGCGGCCTGCGCATCGTCACCGAAACCCTGCCCTCGGTCCGCTCCGCGACCTTCGGCATCTGGGCGCACGTCGGCTCCCGCGACGAGACCCCGGCCCTGAACGGCGCCACGCACTACCTGGAGCACCTGCTCTTCAAGGGCACGCACAAGCGCAGCGCGCTGGACATCTCCTCCGCCCTCGACGCCGTCGGCGGCGAGATGAACGCGTTCACGGCCAAGGAGTACACGTGCTACTACGCGCGCGTGCTCGACACCGACCTGCCCCTCGCCATCGACGTCGTCTGCGACATGCTGACCGGCTCGCTGATCCTCGAAGAGGACGTCGACGTCGAGCGCGGCGCGATCCTCGAAGAGATCGCCATGACCGAGGACGACCCCGGCGACTGCGTGCACGACCTGTTCGCGCACACCATGTTCGGCGACAACGCCCTCGGCCGCCCGGTCCTCGGCACCGTCGACACGGTCAACGCCCTCACCGCCGACCGCATCCGCCGCTTCTACAAGAAGCACTACGACCCCACGCACCTCGTGGTCGCCTGCGCCGGCAACATCGACCACAACAAGGTCGTACGCCAGGTCCGCGCGGCCTTCGAGAAGGCGGGCGCCTTCAAGAACACGGACGCCCAGCCCATCGCCCCGCGCGACGGCAGCCGTACGATCCGCACCTCCGGCAAGGTCGAGCTGCTGTCCCGCAAGACCGAGCAGGCGCACGTCGTCCTCGGCATGCCCGGCCTCGCCCGCACCGACGACCGCCGCTGGGCCATGGGCGTGCTCAACACCGCCCTCGGCGGCGGCATGTCCTCCCGTCTCTTCCAGGAGGTCCGGGAGAAGCGGGGCCTCGCCTACAGCGTGTACTCGTACACCTCCGGCTTCGCCGACTGCGGCCTGTTCGGCGTCTACGCCGGCTGCCGGCCCAGCCAGGTGCACGACGTGCTGCGGATCTGCCGCGACGAACTCGACCACGTCGCGCAGAACGGCCTCTCCGACGACGAGATCGCCCGCGCCATCGGCCAGCTCCGGGGCTCCACGGTCCTGGGCCTGGAGGACACCGGCGCGCTGATGAACCGTATCGGCAAGAGCGAGCTGTGCTGGGGCGAGCAGATGTCCGTGGACGACATGCTCGCGGAGATAGCGGCGGTCACCCCGGACGAGGTCCGCGCGGTCGCCCGCGACATCCTGGGACAGCGTCCGTCTCTGTCGGTCATCGGCCCGCTCAAGGACAAGCAGGCCTCCCGGCTGCACGGCGCGGTCGCCTGAAACACCACCGGTTAGGAAGCAGGAACATGAGCAAGCTGCGCGTGGCGGTCCTCGGTGCCAAGGGCCGGATCGGGTCCGAGGCGGTCAAGGCGGTCGAGGCCGCCGAGGACATGGAACTGGTCGCCGCCCTCGGCCGGGGCGACAAGCTGGAGACCCTGGCGGAGACCGGCGCCCAGGTCGCCGTCGAGCTGACCACCCCGGCCTCGGTCATGGGCAACCTCGACTTCTGCGTGCGCCACGGCATCCACGCGGTCGTCGGGACGACGGGCTGGACCGAGGAGCGCCTCGCGCAGCTGACGGGCTGGCTCGCCCAGTCCCCGCGGACCGGCGTGCTCATCGCGCCGAACTTCTCCATCGGGGCCGTGCTGACGATGAAGTTCGCGCAGATCGCCGCGCCCTACTTCGAGTCGGTCGAGGTGGTCGAGCTGCACCACCCGAACAAGGTGGACGCGCCCTCCGGCACCGCCACCCGCACGGCCCAGCTCATCGCCGAGGCCCGCCGGGCGGCCGGCACCGCTCCCGCGCCGGACGCCACGGTCACGGCCCTGGACGGGGCACGCGGCGCCAGCGTCGACGGCGTCCCCGTCCACGCCGTCCGCCTGCGCGGCCTCCTGGCCCACCAGGAGGTCCTCCTCGGCGGCGAGGGCGAGACCCTCACCATCCGCCACGACTCCCTGCACCACAGCAGCTTCATGCCGGGCATCCTGCTGGGCGCCCGCCGCGTGGTGTCGACTCCGGGCCTGACGTTCGGCCTGGAGAACTTCCTGGACCTGAGCTGAGCCCACTCGTCATGCGCGCGAAGATCACCTACCTCGTCACGGCCGCCGTCCTGGTCTTCTACTTCGTCCTGGTCGGCAGCCGCGGCGTGATGCTCATCCAGTCCGGCACGGTCCTCACGGTCACCTTCGGCGTGGCCGTGCTGATCCTGCCCGTCATCGGCCTGTGGTTCCTGTGGAAGAACACCCAGTTCGTCCGCAGGGCCAACCAGCTCGCCGCCGAACTCGACGCCGAGGGCGGTCTGCCCGTCGACGAGCTGAAGCGCACCGAGGGCGGCCGCATCGACCGCGACTCGGCCGACGAGGTCTTCGCCCAGCGCAAGGCCGAGACGGAGGCGACCCCCGACGACTGGCGCTGCTGGTTCCGCCTGGCCGTCGCCTACCACGACGCCCGCGACACCCCCCGCGCCCGCAAGGCCATGCAGCACGCCATCGCCCTGCACGACGGCAGACCGGTCCAGGCGTGAGCCGGCCGCACCGCGAGGCCGCCCCGACCGGCTGAGACCGTCCGGGCGCGTGCGGAGACGCCGAAGGGGCCGGTCCGCGGCAGCGCGAGCCGGCCCCTTCGGGTTCGCTCCGGTATCAGCCGCGCCCGTTCTCCGCGGCCCAGGCCTCCAACGTGTCCGCGGCCCGGTCGAAAGCCACCGGCCGGCCCAGGAAGTCCAGGGTGTGCGTGGTCAGCAGCGGCGGAACGTCGTCGCCACGCCGGTCCTTGCTCACGAGGGTCAGCGCCTGTCCCTGCACGGTGCGCGGCAGCCCCAGCCAGCGCACCGGCTGCTGCACCGTCCGCACCGAGACGACCCGCGCCCACGGCACCGTCCGTGTCAGCAGGAAGCCGGTGCGGCGCAGCCCGTGCCTGCTCACCCACACCCCCATGCGCAGCAGCCGCAGCGCGCAGGCGACGATCAGCACGCCCGCGACGAGGACCGCCCCGGCGGTCGGCACCGAGCCGGTCAGCGCGGTGAGCACCGCGGCGAACAGGGTGAGCGAGGCGAGCAGCAGCCACAGCGCGGCCATGCCCACTCGCCAGGGCCCGGGCCGGTAGGGGCGCCGCCAGCGGTCCGGGTCGTCGTAGGGCAGCGCACTCTCGGCTGCCGTCTCGAAGGTGCGGTCGGCCGTCAGAAAGGGCAGGGGCACGGCTGGTCCTCACTCGGTCCTCGCGTGGGCTGTGCCCGGTGAGGCTATCCGGCCGTGATCCCGCTCACCAGCCTTGGGCGTCCGGAAGGGTCAGTGCCCCCCGCTCAGCGCCCCTGGGACGCCTGGGACTGCTGAGCCGGCGCATCGGACTGCGCGGAGAGCGCCGGCATGCCCACGAGCAGGGCGCCCACGAGCCCGGCGACGAGGGTGAGGCCCAGCAGCCAGCGCCCGGCCAGCTCACCGAAGGACGCCCGCCGACGGGGCGGGGGAGTGACATTGCTGCGGAACCTGTCCGCCTCGGCCACGAAGGCGAAGGGGACGGGTTCGCGGGGGGCACCTCCCGGCGGCAGCTGGGGGAGAAACATCGTGGTCGCGACTCCTCTCAGGGGACGAAGATCGAATGTGCACGCCTCACCGGTACAGACGATCGAGTGACACAAAAGGTGCCCATGTCCGAAAAATTCGTCGTGTGTTTTTTGGGCGAGGTGCGGTTCCGGCTGTCACGAGTGGCCCCGTAGGGTGGGCGTGAAACACAAGTGATGGAAGGACCCCCACCCCCGTGACCACCCGCGAGTCGCTCACGTTCCGCAGCGACGTCACCGTCGAGCTGGTGAAATCCGCCGCTTCGGACGCCGACGTCCTCTTCGCCGCCCGCGTCTCCACCGCCGGCGAGCAGTCCCTCGACGAGCTGAAGAAGGACCCCGAGCGCTCCAAGGGCCTGATCAACTACTTGATGCGCGACCGGCACGGCAGCCCGTTCGAGCACAACTCGATGACGTTCTTCATCAGCGCCCCGATCTTCGTCTTCCGCGAGTTCATGCGACACCGGGTCGGCTGGTCGTACAACGAGGAGTCCGGCCGCTACCGCGAGCTCGAGCCGGTCTTCTACGTCCCCGACACCTCCCGCAAGCTCGTCCAGCAGGGCCGCCCCGGCAAGTACGTCTTCGTCGAGGGGACGCCGGGGCAGCACGCCGCCGTCGGCGACACCCTCCGGGACTCCTACGAGCAGGCCTATACGGCCTACCAGAAGCTCCTCGCCGAGGGCGTCGCCCGCGAGGTCGCCCGAGCGGCCCTCCCGGTCGGCCTCTACTCCTCGATGTACGCCACCTGCAACGCGCGCTCCCTGATGCACTTCCTCGGCCTGCGCACCCAGCACGAGCTGGCCAAGGTGCCGTCCTTCCCGCAGCGGGAGATCGAGATGGTGGGCGAGAAGATGGAGGCGGAGTGGGCGAAGCTCATGCCGCTGACGTACGCCGCCTTCAATGCGAACGGGCGTGTGGCCCCGTAACGAAGCCTTGTTCCCCTCCCGGGAACGGATGTACTGATCAGCCTCGCGAAGTGTCCGTATTGCGGCATTTAGAGAAGTTCATCTAGCCTGATCAAACGGACCCGGCACTGCTTGAACCCCCGAGCAGGCAGTGCCGGGCTCCTTCTTTGTCCTGACTTTCCCGACACCCCAAGGGCACACCTCGTATCGAGCACCGAGTAGCGTGTTACCCATGGCTCCGACCTCGACTCCGCAGACCCCCTTCGGGCGGGTCCTCACCGCCATGGTCACGCCCTTCACGGCGGACGGCGCACTCGACCTCGACGGCGCGCAGCGGCTCGCCGCCCACCTGGTGGACGCAGGCAACGACGGCCTGATCGTCAACGGCACCACCGGCGAGTCCCCCACCACCAGTGACGCGGAGAAATCGGACCTCGTACGAGCCGTCCTGGAGGCCGTCGGCGACCGCGCCCACGTCGTCGCCGGCGTCGGAACCAACGACACCCACCACAGCGTCGAGCTGGCCCGCGAGGCCGAGCGCATCGGCGCCCACGGCCTCCTGGTCGTCACGCCGTACTACAACAAGCCCCCGCAGGAGGGCCTGTACCGGCACTTCACGACCGTCGCGGACGCCACCGGTCTCCCGGTCATGCTCTACGACATCCCCGGCCGCAGCGGCGTCCCGATCAGCACCGAGACCCTCGTCCGGCTCGCCGAGCACCCGCGGATCGTCGCCAACAAGGACGCCAAGGGCGACCTGGGCCGCGCCGGCTGGGCCATCGCACGGTCCGGCCTCGCCTGGTACTCCGGCGACGACATGCTGAACCTCCCGCTGCTCTCCGTGGGCGCGGTCGGCTTCGTCTCGGTCGTCGGCCACCTCGTCACCCCCGACCTGCGTGCCCTGGTGGACGCGTACGTCTCCGGGGACGTCGTCAAGGCCACCGAGATCCACCAGAAGCTGCTCCCGGTCTACACCGGCATGTTCCGCACCCAGGGCGTCATGACCACCAAGGCGGCACTCGCGCTTCAGGGCCTGCCCGCCGGGCCGCTGCGCCTGCCCATGGTCGAGTGCTCGCCCGAGGAGATCGCCCAGCTCAAGATCGATCTTGCTGCCGGCGGGGTACAGCTCTGACAACAGACTTGGCACGACCCGAGCTTCACAACTGAATCGAACAACAGCAGACGCGGGCCACCGGTGCCCGCACCCCACAACGACAACTGCTTCTGCACGAACGTCATGCGCGCCACGTGCCCGACCGGTACGTGGCGCGCGTGGTTGAGGAGAGTCTTTTGAGTCATCCGCATCCTGAACTCGGCCCGCCGCCGCCGCTCCCCGAGGGCGGCCTGCGGGTCACCCCGCTCGGTGGTCTCGGCGAGATCGGCCGAAACATGACGGTCTTCGAGTACGGCGGCCGTCTGCTGATCGTCGACTGCGGAGTGCTCTTCCCCGAGGAGGAGCAGCCCGGAATCGACCTGATCCTGCCGGACTTCTCGTCCATCCGGGACCGCCTCGACGACATCGAGGGCATCGTCCTCACCCATGGCCACGAGGACCACATCGGCGGCGTCCCCTTCCTGCTCCGCGAGAAGCCGGACATCCCGCTGATCGGCTCCAAGCTCACGCTGGCCCTGATCGAGGCCAAGCTCCAGGAGCACCGGATCCGCCCGTACACCCTGGAGGTGGCGGAGGGGAACCGCGAGCGCATCGGCCCCTTCGACTGCGAGTTCATCGCCGTCAACCACTCCATCCCGGACGCCCTGGCGGTCGCCATCCGCACCCCCGCGGGCATGGTCGTGCACACCGGCGACTTCAAGATGGACCAGCTTCCGCTGGACAACCGCCTCACCGACCTGCACGCCTTCGCGCGGCTGAGCGAAGAGGGCATCGACCTCCTCCTCACCGACTCCACGAACGCCGAGGTCCCGGGCTTCACCCCGCACGAGCGCGACATCTCCAACGTGCTGCGCCAGGTCTTCGCCAACGCCCGCAAGCGGATCATCGTGGCGAGCTTCGCCAGCCACGTCCACCGCATCCAGCAGATCCTGGACGCCGCGCACGAGTACGGCCGGCGGGTCGCCTTCGTCGGCCGCTCCATGGTCCGCAACATGGGCATCGCCCGTGACCTCGGCTACCTGAAGGTCCCGCCGGGCCTGGTGGTCGACGTCAAGACACTGGACGACCTGCCCGACCACGAGGTGGTCCTGGTCTGCACGGGCTCCCAGGGCGAGCCGATGGCGGCCCTGTCCCGCATGGCCAACCGCGATCACCAGATCCGCATCGTCGACGGCGACACGGTCATCCTCGCGTCCTCGCTGATCCCGGGGAACGAGAACGCGGTCTACCGCGTGATCAACGGTCTGACCCGCTGGGGCGCCAACGTCGTCCACAAGGGCAACGCCAAGGTGCATGTCTCCGGCCATGCCTCCGCGGGCGAGCTGCTGTACTTCTACAACATCTGCCGCCCGAGGAACCTGATGCCGGTCCACGGCGAATGGCGCCACCTGCGTGCCAACGCCGAGCTGGGTGCACTCACGGGAGTGCCGCACGACCGGATCGTCATCGCCGAGGACGGTGTGGTGGTCGACCTGGTCGAGGGCAAGGCCAAGATCTCCGGCAAGGTCCAGGCCGGTTACGTCTACGTCGACGGACTCTCGGTCGGCGACGTCGGCGAGCCGGCGCTGAAGGACCGCAAGATCCTCGGCGACGAGGGCATCATCTCGGTCTTCGTGGTCGTGGACTCCTCCACGGGCAAGATCACGGGCGGTCCGCACGTCCAGGCCCGCGGCTCCGGTATCGAGGATTCGGCGTTCGCCGACGTCCTCCCGAAGATCACGGAAGTCCTGGAGCGGTCCGCCCAGGACGGCGTCGTGGAGCCCCATCAGCTCCAGCAACTCGTCCGCCGGACCCTCGGCAAGTGGGTCTCGGACACCTATCGCCGCAGGCCGATGATCCTCCCGGTGGTCGTGGAGGTCTGACGCCCCGTCGATGCGGGCCAGGAGCGGGGCGCCTCGATTTGCATCGGGGCGCCCCGCTCCAGTACGTTTACGGCTCTGCCCGACCGGGAACCCCAGCACTTCACGCGCTGGACACGGATGCCCGGAGCGGGTGGGAAATCCGGCTCAGAACTTCTGATAAAGTCGGAGCCGCCGGAAAGGGAAACGCGGAAGCGGGAACCTGGAAAGCACCGAGGAAATCGGATCGAATGAAGATCTGATAGAGTCGGAAACACGAAGGGAAGCCCGGAGGAAAGCCCGAGAGGGTGAGTACAAAGGAAGCGAC
>NZ_JBVJYH010000007.1:298008-390177 GCF_055600785.1 Streptomyces sp. NPDC038200 | reverse complement strand
ACGGTGGAGGCGGGCAGGCCCAGGATGGGGCCGATGCGTGCCGGGCCGAGTTTGCGGTCCTGCCGCAGCCGGCAGACGTGCGCCTCGGTGGCGGCCGCGGTCCGGTGCGGTGTCCTGCGGGGGCGGCTGGAACGGTCGATGAGTCCGCTCTCGCCCTCGGACCGCCAGCGCCGGATCCACTTGTGGGCCGTGGCGCGTGAGATGCCCATCTCGGCGGCGACATGGGCGACGGGACGGCCGGAGCGGGCACGCTCGACGAGCAGCCGCCTGCCGTGAACGGTCAGCCGGGCATTACGGTGGGACACGAAGACCTCCGTGCGGTGCAGTCCTAGACAGCTCCACCACACCGGAGGTCTTCGCCATGATCAAGCCCGCCAAGTGTCAACAACGCTCGTGATCAATACAGCTAGGCCCTGCCCAAGAGCTTCCGGCGTACGGATCTGTCGGAGCCGGCATCCACGACCTGTCCGAAGTGGACGTGCCTGCTCGATGGCCGCAGCCTTCCACAGCTGCCGGACGCGTCGGACCCGACGCTGACGTGCGTCTTGGTCAGTGGGGTCACCAGCGGCACGAGCGTAAGCTTCCACGACCTGGAGCCGAGGAAGCCGGGCACCGGTAACCGCTTGGCTAAGCGTCGATGCCCCGCAGTAATACGGCTTGGGCCCTGTGCGCCTCGCCATCGCACGATAAGTGACGCGGGTGGCTGCCTTGAGCTCACGCAGGTATTCCACTAGCTCCCGCAGCCGTGGCCCTGCACTGCCGTCGATGCTCCTGGCACGTCGGCCCATGGTTACAGGCCCTGGTCTTCCCTGATATCACCGGAGCGATGACCGACCAGCAACTCGGCCATGGCCGCGGCCAGCACCGCGAGGGCGCCCGGATCGACACAGTCAAGGCCAGCGCAAGCAGCCAGCGCTAACACAAGTACTACAAACACGATCACCGCCGGCGGTGGAGCCCACCGACCATCAGTGCAACCTGTAAAACAGAGGGTGAATGTCGCGACTGCGCCAGCACGCGAAGGCAAACTGGACATGAAGCGGCTCCAGAGTGTGATCAAGGACTGACGATCCAACTATGCTGTGGATAAAGTGCTTTAGGGCCATATCGGCTTCCGTCGCTGCCTCGATCGTCTCAGCCTCACAGGCTCTGGAGCTACTTCCCAGGTCGGGCCGCGCTGCGGACGCCTACACCCGACCAACCGGGCTGATCCGCTCCCCTCCTGGTCAGCCTCCCTCTCAAGAATTTTTTGATCCGATCCTGTCCAGCGCTATCCCTCGTTGCCAGCTTCCTCTGGTCCGAATCTGGCTGACGCGCGGCGCACAACTCCTCGTGCGTCTGACAGTTTCGTGCCAGACCCGTGCCAGATCCTGCGGGGAACAACGAGGAACAGCAGGGGCTGACCTCGGGGGCAACCAGGGATCCATCACCACTCCGCCGCAGGTCAGCGCAACATGTGCCGCCAAAAGACACGAGCTTCCCAAGCTCAGGGCTTGGCCCCTGTGCTGCAAGGTCACGCGATCTCCGTATCGCTGATGTGGTACGTGCTCTGACGCTAAAAGGGATCATGGAGGGGCCTGTTGGAGCGCCAGTCAGCAAAGGACCCATCCCGTGAGCGGACGCCAGTGAGATCACCGTGGAACAGCACCGCTGCCTCTGGTCTCTGCGCTGGAGGATCGGTTAAGTAGGCGTTGGCATGATCCCAGGTTTGCAAGTCGGCAGCGAGACTCTCGTACCAAGCCAAGCCGCGGGTGTTGCAGTCCCTGCACAGCAGTCCTCGTACGCACTGTCCGCAAGAGGTTGGACCGGGACAGCAGCGATGGTCGTGATCAATGTGCCACCATGACGGCCCTTCCATCGAGGAATCGCCTCCCAGGCAGCCGCAGAGGGGGCAGGTGTCATCCTGAACTCTGAGGATTGCATTGACACGAGCACGCGTCAGGTTGTGTCTACGTGCCTGCCGTTCGGCGTTGCGGCACTGCGGACATACCCTTCCTTTGGGTCCCGCATCAACCCGCCAAAGCTTGCCGAAGCAAACCTTGCACGGTTCCAAAGTATCGACCCATGCATCGAACTCTTCGCTTGTCAGGGCGACGATCTCGTCGTCTGTTAACCAATCCACAAGCCGCAAAATAGACGGCGCCACTGACAGATGGTTGGCTGCCGCTGTGAACTTTGCCCTGTCGCTCGTTGTACGAACCGCGCAGCTGTTCAACACGGAGACGCGCTGCGGCAGCCGAGCCGTCTCCGGGCCGTCCGAGGCCGCCCAGCTATGACAGAAGCCCACGGCATGGTGTTCACAACCGTGGGCTTCGTCAGGCTTGTTGTTCGGCGGGGACGGAAGTCAGGAGACCGGCATCTCAGGTCGCACGCAGCCGCCGCGGCGAAGGAAGCTGCCTCAGCCTTTGAGAGAGGGCAGCGCCTCCCTTCAGGATCGATGAGGGTCGCTCACCGCCAGGAGGTGACCGCGGCTGACTGCAACGCGGAGCACGTCCCGCAACGCCCTGGTCAGTTCGCTCGCCAGCCGTTGCAAGTCTTCCGGGCCGGCGTCCTGGTCGTCGAGGGTGTCGGAGGCATGCTCCAGCAGGTCGGCTGCCGTCCCCAGTTGCACCGCTTCGATGTTGTCCGCCAGGCGGGACATGTAGCCGGCCTTGTCGTCGGTGTCCAAGTAGCAGGGCTTCCCCTCCGGCCCCGACCACGGAAGGAGTCGCAGTTCGTTCGGTGCCGTCATCGTTGGGTGCCCTTCTCATCGGTCACGTCGTGGGTGGTGAAGATCGCGTCGACGCGATCTCCTGGGAACACGAGTAGCGCGGCCTCGACGACTCGACCGGTGGCGTCGGTCGCGACCCGGGTGATCGCGAGGGCTGCCGCCGTTGGGCCGATCCGGAGGGCGGATGCCTCGTCCGGTGTCGGTGGACGAGCACATACCGTCTCCCGGACGGTTGCCGGTGCCGAGCCGAGGACGGCGAATCGCGTGGCCGTGTTCCACGATGAGGAGTCGTCGCCCAGCACCCCGGCCGGCGCCAGGTCGCACGGGATGTAGATGCGGGCCATACCGTGCGGTGAGTCTCCCTCGTGGCTGATGCAGAAGAACTCAGCGAGCGGGCTGCCCGTCGGCACCCTCAGCAAGGACGTCAGATGGCCGTCTGCCTGCACGGTGGTGGTGCGAACAGTGACGCGCATGGCCGCTTCAGCGGCGGTCCAGGGATCCAGCGTTCCCCATCCCCCGACGTACACGATCTTGCGGAGGGAGCGGCGGACGAAGTTGCCCTTTCCGTGGATCTTCTCGACAAGACCTTCGCCCTGGAGGACTGCGAGCGCACTTCGCAGTGTGGCCGTACTGACCTTGTATCGGTGGGCGAGGTCTGCCTCGGACGGCAGGCGTTCACCCGGTTTGACTGCGCCGGTTGTGATCTGGCGCCGGAGATCGTCGGCGATGTCGTGATGGCGTGAAGGCACAGACCGGTCACCGCCTTCTCTGCATGCGAACGGCAGCGAGCCGGGTTCGCGTGTGTATGGTCAGCAGCTCGCCAGACTCGAAGAGAAGTCGTTTGGCCCCTTGGGGGAGTTGGAAGAGGTCCATGACGCGGCACGCTCTGCCGCCTAGTTGAATGACGTCGCCACGCTGCACGGTGGTCGCCGTGACCTCGACAGTGGAAACCAGCGCGCCGCCCGGTGCCCAGCCGCTCACCGCTGCACCTCCCTGGGCTTGGAGTGGCTCGGCATCGAGTGACACGGGCACGCGCACGTCTCATAGACAACCGGCAGGTCGATCGGCGTGGAGACGGGAGATGGCTCAGTGCAGAGCGGGTGTGTGCCGATACGGCAGGCGGTCGACCGGTAGGAGACGGTCGAGGCGTCGGTGACGCGAAGCTGTTGGCGTGGAGACATCAGCGGGCCCCCGCCAAGTTCGACCAGGCTTCAGCCGGCAGATGGGAAGCGACCACCACCGCCCGGGGCCGTACTCGTTCCTCCCAGGCCAGCACGTAGGGGCGGACGAGTGCGTTGTCCTCCCCTGCGAGCGGGAGTCGATGGTTGGCGATGTCGGAAACCCGGTCCAGTGGCCGCCTCGACGCATCGGCGGACGCCGGGAAGGTGGGGGCGACCGTCGACCGGGATGGCGTTAAGGGGCGGCGGTGCCTGCCCTTGGGGGCGTACCGCGCTCTGGCGAGCGATACGGCACGGCGGATACGGTTGAGCACGCTGCTCAGCTCCTATCGCTGATGGCTCGGTCCCCCGACATCGCCCGTCGCGGGGACCGCTTTGTGTACGACCGCCCAGAGGGTGCGGCCGTTCAAGCTGGTGGCGAGGAGTCCGAACCGATCGGCCTCGGCCACCACTTCCAGGACCTCCCGCCATAAGTCGGCGGAGAGCGCTTCCGGTATCTCCGCTTCGACCGACGTGTAGCGGTCGTACTCCTCCACACGCGTGGGCAACCCGATGGCTGACAGCCGGGCGACGATGGCCGCCACATGAGATCCCGAAGCGGGCACAGGGCAGCCTCCGTCAACCGGCGATCACTTTCAGTAAAGCTAGTTAACTAGATTAGAGCTAGTGGACTAGATTTTCCATATGCCTGAGCAGCCGCCCTATCTCCGCATCGCCGACGAACTCCGGCGCCGGATCGCGGAGCACGCGTGGGAGCCCGGGGACCGCCTGCCGTCCCGCGCCCAGATCGGCCAGGAGTACGGGGTCGGCGAGAACGTGGTCCGTCGGGCGCAGGAGTTGCTGATCTCCCAGGGTGTACTGGAGGGCCGCGCCGGTTCGGGCACGTACGTCGCCGAGCCCCGACAGCGGGTGCGGGTGGTCCGTTCGTCCGCGCGTGAGCGACCCGACGGGTCACCGTTCCGGGCAGACATGAAGGCCGTGGGCAGGCAAGGGGACTGGGAGAGCCGGACTGAGGCCAAGGTGCCGGCCCCGGAGGACATCGCGGCGCGGCTCGGCATCGCCGAGGGCGACCTGTGCGTCCGGACCACGTACGAGTTCCTGGCCGACGGCAGGCCGGTGCAGCTGTCCACGAGCTGGGAGCCGTACGACCTCACCGCCGGCACTCTTGTCGTCCTCCCGGAGGGAGGGCCGCACGCCGGGGCGGGGGTCGTAAACCGGATGGCCACGATCGGTGTCACCGTCAGCCACGCCGTGGAGCAGCCTGAGCCGAGGCAGGCGACCGCCGAGGAGGCGTCCCTCCTGGGCATCCAGAAAGCCGCGCTCGTCACGCACATCCGGCGGACGTATTACAGCGACCAGGGACGGCCCGTGGAGACGGCGGACATCGTGGTGCCCGCCGCTCACTGCGAGATCGTCTACGAGATTCCGATCAACCGTTAGCTGACAGTCGACGGCGAACGTGCCGCCTAACGGCGCCGCTGGACAAGGTCGCTCGTGCTGGTCTCAGATGCAGGCCTTGCACACAGTGAGGCGGATCGGCATGCCTCACTGTCCAGCCTCGACTCAAGAAATCAGCCCTACTCATCTGCCTCCTGAGGTGGCTGACCATATGCTCAGTCGACCTTCACGATTCCTTCAGGAGTGCGCCCTTGCGTCGGTTGGTCACAGTCGCGCTGTTTATGGCGGCTTGCATCGCAGGCTGTTCCTCCGCACCGCCATCTGGACACACGTCTTCCAGAGCCGAACCCACGTCGGCAGCTCACCCCACCCCTTCTGCCTCCCCTACCGTTCCAGCCTGTGTCGCTTCGACCAAAGCCCACGAAGCTCTACTCAAGTCGGGCGACTTGCTCGTCTCTGCTGTGTCTCTGAGCAACGCAACGCTGACCGCAGCCGGGGAGATCGTGAAGCAGGCTCAGGACCTGAAAATGATCTCTGATCCTGTGTGCCGGCTTGAGACCGGTGACTTGGGCAAACCGAACCGGGAGACTGTATGCGAGTCGGCCAAGGAGCTGAATCGCGACGGCGGCTTGGGAGCACAGACTCAAGCCGAGACCGCCGCGGATGCCGCGCCACTTGCGTCAAGTGGTGACGTCAAAGCCTTCAAGAACCAACTGGCAGCCGTCGCAGACGCCAGCACTGCTGGCGCCATCGCGCTCCAAGCGCAGTACTGCGACGATCTTCCATGACGGAGCTCGCCGGGGACCCGAGTGCCTGTCGAATGCGTGTCGAAGGTCGATCGAAGGGATCCAAGACACGGGATTATATGCAGGTCAGCAGGGGCGTAACCCAAATTCCACCAGGCGCCTTCTAAGCGCTTGGCCGCAGGTTCGAGTCCTGCCGGGGGCGCTTGTCTCCGCCCTCCTTCGGGAGGGCGTTTTTGCTGCTCGGAGCGGGCGGCACTCGACACACCCCAGCCCCAGCCCCGGACGTCACTCGACGGCCGCTCGGGGAGATCTCCGGCAGCTTCAAGCCGCCGTCGGATCGGAGAGCCGGCCCTCGGTGCGGCGGGCGCTGGCGACACGGCCCTTCGGGCACTACGGGCACGTCACGCCAGGGCCTTCGTCCGATCCCGACTCTGGGAAGCGGTGTGTCCGAGGTGGCCGTCGCCCGGATGCGAACCGGGGTTCCTCCCGCCACTTCGGGGGGGCCGCGGTGGGGCAGTGAAACGCCGCCTGCTCACGTTTTCCTCCTTGCCTCAAGGGCACCCGGTCAGTGAGCGCGGAGGTACCGAGATGAGTGCCGGAGAGAAAGCCAAGGCGAAGGCCGAGCAGGTGGTGGGAAGGACCGTGCGGAAGGTGGCCCACGCGGTGCACAAGGGAACCCTCGAAGCGAAGGGTGCCGCCCTCGAAACGCGGGGCAGGATGCGGGGCGCGAAAGAGAGGACCAAGGGCTCCTTCAAGCACTGACGACGCACGCCGCTGAGCCACCGGTCAGGGGAACACGTGCCGCTGCCTAAGATCACCGCATGGAATCACGTGGTCAGGCTGGGCGGCAGGTGAAGCGAATAGAGCAGAAGTGGGGCTTCGGACTGGCTCCGGTCAAACCGGAGGTGCAGCGCGGGCGCGTCGAGGCGGCGCGGACGGTCCTGGCCACCATCGCTCAAGGGCACCTCGCGGCACTCGGCCGGCTCGACGATCTCTCCACGGTCAAGGGGCTGTTCACCCGGACGTACAAGAAGGACCAGTGGGACTGGTTCACGGTGTCCGCGCAGCTGGGGTATCCCTCCTTCAAGGAAGCACGCCAGACGTCCGGCACGCTCCACCACTTGCGTCAGTGCCTCCGGGACGCGAACTGGCAGGCGGCGACGCAGGCCGCGGCCACCTTGGAGAGCGCGGGAATCCCCGATCGGCTGCGGGACTTCGCCGCCGGCCGGTCGGCTCCCCTCGACGGCCGCGGCTTCGTCTACGTACTCTCCACCCGCGAAGCCCCCGAGATGCTGAAGATCGGCTACACCAACCGTGATCCCCTGACCCGGGCCAAGGAGATCAACTCGGCGACCGGCGTGATCATCCCTTGGGGGGTGCGCGGCGCCTGGACCGTCGCCCACGCCCAGCGCGTCGAGGCAGACATTCACGCCCTGCTCGCCGGCTACCGCGTCCGCAAGGACCGCGAGTTCTTCCACATGCCGTTCGCCGAGGCGGCCCGCGTCATCGAGGGGTACACGACCGCGGCGCGTTGACGCCTTGTCGGCTGGGCGGCGCGCCAGAAGCGTGCGCGGTCGTCTCACTTGTCGGCTGTCTCGACTCCGGGAGACCGGAACCCATGAATTTCCGGGAACTCCTGTCTCAGGAGACCTTGCGCCCGGTTCCCCGTGATGACGTTCTGCCGCTCGGGGTGGCGATGAGCCCGTGGGGCGTGGCTGTCTGCCGACATGGGGGTCACGGTCGGGGCGAATGTGACAGGCGTGGTGCGCGGGGGCGGGGATAGCCTGGAAGTACTCGGGCGGCGGCCGTTTCGGGCCAGTGAGTCGCCCCGGTGCGGATCTTGCGACCGGCGGACGTACGGCACCGTCCGCGGCCCCGATTTTCCACCCCGAGGCCGAGGCACCGCATCAGACCGGCGCCCGCCTCGGGCCCTGCGCTCTGCCGGCCGGGCGCCGCTTCACCCCGTCGGCGGGCGGGTGAGCCAGGCAGGAGTACGGACATGGCTTGGAATGTGAACGGTACCTATTTCGAAAGCTGCAACTGCGACACCGTGTGTCCGTGCACCACCTCGGGGCTGACCGCACCCGCCGACAACGAGCGCTGCCAGGTGACTTTCGCGTTCCACGTCGCACAGGGTGAGGTGGACGGCGTGGACGTGTCGGACCACAGTGTCGTCGTCTTCGCCGACGCGCCGCGTGTGATGGCCGACGGCGGCTGGCAGGTGGCCCTGTACATCGACGCCTCGGCCGACGACCGCCAGGCGGACGCGCTGGGCAAGGTCTTCTCCGGGCAGGCGGGTGGACCCATGGCGGCCCTCGCCCCCCTCGTCGGCGAGGTCCTCGGCGTCGAACGCGTCCCCATCGACTTCCACGAGGACGGTCGTCGCCACGCCGTGCGGGTGGCGGACGCGATCGACATCGAGATCGAGGACCAGGTGGCCCCGCAGTTCGGCGAGGACGGTCCCGTGATGAGACTGACCGGCATGTTCCACCCGGCGAACAGCACGCTGACGGTCGCCCGGTCGACCCGGGCCACCGGGCACGGCGTACAGGGCCGTTCCTGGGACTTCACGGGCCACAACGCACACTCGGCGCCCTTCTCGTGGTCGGCGTGACCCGGACAGCGGTCACGGTCCGCCGCCCCGCGGGCCTCACCGGGCTGGTGCTGCTCACCGCGGCGGTGGCCTGGACCTGGACGGCGCTGCGCCGGGGTGACATGGGGTCCCTGACCGCCGCCGGGGCTCTGCCCGCCTTTCTGGGCACGTGGATCGTGATGATGGCCGCGATGATGCTGCCTGCCACGGCACCGGTCGCCTCGCTGTACGCACGGACGGCACCCGTGCACCGCACGCCGCGCATGATCGCGTTCACCGTCGGCTACCTACTGGTGTGGGCGGCGGCCGGACTGCCGGCGTACGGCCTCGCCGTCGGCGCTTCGCGGGTCGGTACCACGTATCCCGCGGCGGGGACGGCGGTGGCGGCCGCCGTCTTCGCCGTCAACGGTGCCTATCAGCTCACCGCGCTCAAGGATTTCTGCCTCGCCAGGTGCCGCTCGCCGATCGGCTCGCTGCTGCGGTACGCGTCGTACCGCGGGCCCTCGCGCCACGTGCGGGCCGGGGCCCGGCACGGGGCGTTCTGCCTGGGCTGCTGCTGGTCGTTGATGCTGCTGCTCACCGCGTTCGGTGTGATGAATCTGTGGGCCACGGTGGGCCTGGCTGCCACCGTCACCGCGGAGAAACGCCTGCCGCGAGGTCGTCTCCTCGCCCGCGGCGTGGGGCTCGCCTCGCTCGCGCTCGCGGTCGCCGTGTTCTGGGTGCCCCAGCTGGCTCCCAACCTCACGGGCGGTGGCATGACCGAGATGAGCCTGGGGCCTCTCCGGACCTGAGGCCCCGGGGCAGGAGGGCGGGCGCCGTCGGCTCGGAGATCACCGCTCCTGCGATCACTCGGCCGGAAAAAGCGGGGCGAGGGCCTCCGGGAGCGAAAGGGGGCCCGCCTCGAGCAGGTCCCCGACCGGGTTGTCGTTCGTGTCCGAGGCGCCGTTGTCGTTCGTGTCCGAGCCACCGTTGTCGCTCGTGTCCGAGGCGGGCGTCGGCACAGCGTTCCTGGGGGTCGTCGCATGAGCGGGAGACACGAGCAGCATCATGCCGGCTGCCACGGCGACGACCGCCGTCGAGATCAACTTGTCCATGACTTGATCAACGAGGCTCGACGCGATTGGTTCGGCATGCGGGGCGGGGGCCCGGACCGCCGCCCGACCTCGCCCGCTCCCACGTGCCGCAGTTCCGGCCGCCGGATCCCTCCGGTACCGGCCGCCCGATCCCTCCGGTACCGGCTGCCGAATCCGTCCAGTACCGGCCGCCGGATCCGTCTAGCTCCGGCTGCCGGATCGCTCCAGAGGTACGCCGGGAAAGATCAGCCGTGCAGAGCCGCTGACCAGCGCCAGAGATCCCAGGCCCAGGGCCATGCGCCCCAGCGCCTGGGTGCCGTGCCAGTGGTGTGGGCTGCCGAAGACGACCCAAGCGCCCAGCGCAATGCCCGCGATCAGGACCACCACTCCACTGACACGTCGTAAACCATGACTCATGGGCTCATTCTTGCTCACCACACATCACCGCCCCACCCCCGGGTCGAGGCCCCCGCCGGGCTGAGACAGCAGACCGGGGCCTCGGGCAGCCGACAGGGATTTCACCGCGAACGACGACCGAGTCGCGGAACGTTTCCGCTGGTCAGCAGAGTGTCTTCGTGATCACTCACTTCGGTGAGACAGCTCGCTCCCCCGCAACGGGTCGGCCCGGATCCCAGTTGCCCTGGTGTTCATCGGGCAATCACCAGAATGGGACCGACCTTGGCCCTGCCGCACCTCAGGCCGCCGTCTCGGCCGCTGGTCGCCGCACTCGGCAGTGGTTCCTGCAACTCACGTATCCACGTCACCTACGCCGACATCGTGAACCGTACCTACCGGACGTGCCGCGGCAGCTCCCTCGTCATGGAAAGGCGTGCGCTCGCCTCTACGTCAACGGCGTGCGTCGCGTGAGTCGGTGTCACCACGTCACCAGGTGAGTCGGACATGACCGAGCAGCAGGAACCAGGGCGGGAGCGGACAGCGGAGGTACGGCGGCGGGGTGGTGGGGTCGCGTTCGCCGGCGGGGTCGCGGGGACGTTGGCGTTCTTCGCCTTCTTCGGGCCGGGAGCTCGCTGTGCCTCGGTCGGGGTGGGTGTGTGGGTGGTCGGTACAGTCGCCGTCGGCAAGGGACACCGGCAAGGGAGATGATGTGCGACTTCGCTGTGTGGTGCTGGACGACTTCCAGGGTGTGGGCATCGAGTCGGCCGACTGGTCGGTGGTCCGGGACCGGGTGGACGTCGTCGCGCTGCGCGCCCACCTCGACGGTGAGGACGCCCTCGCCGCGGCTCTCGCCGACTACGACATCATCGTCACCCTGCGCGAACGCGTCCCCTTCCCCGGCTCCCTGATCGCCCGCCTTCCCCGGCTGAAGCTGCTCATCGCCTCCGGCATGCGCAACAGCGTCATCGACTACGCCGCCGCCGAGGCGCACGGCGTCACCGTCTGCGGTACGGCGAGTTCGAGCACCCCGCCGGTCGAGCTGACCTGGGCGCTGCTGCTCGGTCTGGCCAGGGGGATCGTCCAGGAGAGCAACGCGTTGCGCGACAACGGGCCCTGGCAGTCGACCGTCGGCGCCGATCTGCACGGACGCCGGCTGGGCCTGCTCGGGCTGGGGAAGATCGGCGGCCGGGTGGCACAGGTCGGGCTCGCCTTCGGGATGCGGGTCAGTGCCTGGAGCCAGAACCTCACCAAGGAGCGCACCGAGGAGGTGGGCGTGGAGCTGGCGGGGAGCAAGGAGGAGTTGCTGAGCGACAGCGACTTCGTATCCGTCCACCTGGCCCTCGGCGACCGCACCCGCGACCTCGTCGGCGCCACCGAACTCGCCCTGATGAAACCGACCGCCTACCTGATCAACACCTCCCGCGCCGCGATCGTCGACCAGGACGCGCTGCTGGTCGCGCTGCGCGAGGGCCGCATCGCGGGCGCGGGTGTCGACGTCTTCGACGTCGAACCGCTGCCCGCCGATCACCCGATGCGCGGTGCGCCCCGGCTTCTGGCCACGCCGCACCTCGGTTACGTCTCGCGCGCCAACTACGCGACGTACTACGGCCAGGCGGTGGAGAACATCCGGGCCTATCTCGCGGGCACCCCGGTACGGCTGCTGCCGTGACGTCCGGTCAGGCGGCCTCCCCGGCGCCCACCACGCGTTCGCCGGGCCCCTCGCTCCGGCGCGGCCGGACTCCAGCCGATGACCGGCCCTACGACGGAGGGACCTGCCGTTGAAAGGGTGATCCGCGGCTGATCACCGTGACCCGCCCCGGTCGGCGCCGTTGAACGGGGAGTGCGGCGGCTGGTCTGCCGCTGCGCTTCCCCGGCTACAAAAGGAGAACGTGATGTCTCGCATCGCGAAGGCAGCCGCTGTCGCCCTCGGCACCGGTTCCGTGTTGATCGGCGGGGCCGGGCTGGCCCTGGCCGACGCGGACGCCCAGGGTGGGGCCGTCGCTTCGCCCGGCGTGGTGTCCGGCAACGCCATCCAGATTCCCGTCCACATCCCGGTCAACGTGTGCGGGAACACGGTCAACGTGATCGCCCTGCTCAACCCGGCCTTCGGCAACGCCTGCCTCAACGCCGGCGGCGGCCACGGCAGCACCGGCTCCTACGGCGACTGAGCCGTCCGGCCCGTACGGGCAAGAGCCCCGGCACTCCGAGCGCCGGGGCTCCTCCCGTGTGCGGGGCTCCTCCCGTGCCCCGTGCCCCGTGTGCGGGGCTCCTCCCGTGTCGGGGCTCCTCCCCTGTCCGAGGCTCATCCCCTGTCCGGGGCTTTTCGCCTCTCCGGGGACACACGCACGCGGTCACGACCGTGGGGTCACCCGTACCGATAGGTCCGGCTCATGTCCTCCAGCTGGTCCGGCGTCTCGTCCCAGGGCGGCAACTTCTCGTGCCGGGCGACGACCCGCCCGTGCTGGGCGTCGCCGGCGCCGGGCGGTTCGGCCGGCAGATAGCGGTGGTTCCGGTGGGCCCGCTGCCAGCGGTACCACTGCAGGTCCACGAAGGCGTGGTGCAGCCAGAACACCGGGTCGTTGACCGAGGCGCCGCCGAGCATCGCTCCGCCGACCCAGCGGTGCACCCGGTTGTGGTTGCGCCAGGAGACGCTGCCGCTGCCGGCCCCCCAGCCCTCCAGTTTGTTGCGGAAGCCCTTGGTGACGGTCGAGTTCCAGGGCCACACGTCGTAGACGGGATCGTCGAGCGCCCACTTCAGGTCGCTGCGGGTGGGCAACTGGATGGGGGCGGCGGAGCGGCCCAGGTCCCGGGTGAGGAACCTGCCGTCCGTGACGCCCTCCTTGATGGTCCAGTGGCCCGACGCGTAGGCGAACGGGCCGGTGGTCACCTGCCGGTCGGAACGCCGCCCGTTCCCGCCGAGGAGATCCTTCGTCCACGGCACGGAGGTCTTCGTGCGGTCCCGGGTCCAGTCCCAGTACGGCACCGTCACCGAGGAGTCGATCCGGCGCAGTGCCCGCTCCAGCTCCAGCAGGAACCGGCGGTGCCAGGGCAGGAAGGACGGCGCCATGTGGGCGCTGCGCAGGCCGTTCTCGCCGTCGGCGGTGTAGAAGTCGATGTGCATGCGGACGAACTCGTCGTACTCACCGCGCCGTTTGAGTGCCAGCAGCGCGTTGACGAAGCGCCGCCGCTCGCTCGCCGTGAGGGTGCTGACGTCCCTACGCACGTACGCCATCGTGTCCCTCCGTCCGATGCGCCAGGTGCCCGCCGCCCATCGGTCCCGGCGCCAGGTCGCGCAGCCGCTGACCGGGCCCGAGCCCGTCCACGGCCGCCCGGGTGGCCGCCAGCGGCGTCGGGTACGAGGTGTAGTGGTCGATCATGCTCATCCAGGAGCCGTCGGCCCGGCGCATCAGGTGCAGCGGCCGGCCGTCGATGGTGATCCGCCATGCGGCGTCGGCGGCCTGGCGCGCGGCGTCGGACACCAGGACGCCCTGGATGCGACGGCCCCGGTAGGTCTCGTCGAAGGAGCTGCCGTCGGCCGCCTCGGCCGGGGGCGCGGGCCGGGAGGCGGCCACGACCGGGGCCAGCGACACCGCGGCGGCGGAGGCCAGCAGCCCCCGCGCCACCTCTCTGCGGGACGGTCTGGCCGCCCCCGCCCCCTGCTGTTGCTCCGCACCGACCGGCACTCCGCCGACACCGACGACCATGCTCGCTCCTCGCTCGGGTCCAGATGTTCGTTCCGGCTAACCGGCCGAGGGAGTGCGGGGTCACCGCCGTAGAGCCATACGGCGGGTACGGCGAATTCGCGGGGCACAGCGAATTCGGTGCATACAGCGGATACGGCGGGTTCAGTGGATACGGTGCCTACGGCGGTTACGGCGGCTACCGGGGTTACGGGGGTTACCGCGGTGCGCGGCTACAGTCCGGGGCCCGCGCCCAGGTCGGCGTCGGCCACGGTCTGCACGACGGGGGCGAGGACCGCGGCCTGGGGCATCTTGAGGGCCGGCACGCCGTAGTTGTTCGGGTCGGGCGGGGTCAGCGGTGCGTCCAGCGCCAGACCGGGGCTGAGGGTGCGCAGGTCGGAGGCGGGGGCGTCGATACCGACGTGGTCGAACCCCCCGCCGACGAGGTGCGGCAGGGGCCCCCGCAGGTGCGCGCCGGGCAGGGCGCCCCGGAACGGCACCTGGGGCAGGACGCGGTCGGGCAGCAGCCGCCCGGTGACGAAGCGCGGCCCTTCGGGCACGCCCGGGGTCAGCAGCGGCAGCTCCAGACCTGCCCTGGGCACCTCCACGCCCAGGGACTTGGAGACGCCGTCCAGGGGCACGGGGACCGGGACCGTGGGGTTCGCGGCGGCGGGGGTGGCGGCGGCCCCCAGGGCGGCCGTGACGCCCGTGACGACGGCGGCGAGGGTTCCTCGGGTGGTCGGCTTCATGTCAGGTACGGTCCCTTTCAGGATGCGGGGATGCGACGTCCGTACCGCGTAACGAGCCGGAAAACACCAACAGTGCACATTTCCCCCGGCTGCCGTAATAATCGGCTGGTCATTGTTCAGCTCGTCGTTCAGCCCGCCCTTCGGCCCTTCGCTCAGCGCGCCGTCCAACCCGCCGTTCAGGCCGTCCAGAAATCCCACCAGCGGGTCAGGACGAGCATGCCGATCACTCCGATGTGCAGGACCGGGAGCACCCAGCCGAATTCGGCGAAGAAGATCTTCAGCGGGCCGGGAGCGGGCAGGAATTCCGCGCGGACGATCAGTGCGGTGGTGTACCAGAACATCAGGATCGTGGCGACCCAGGCCAGGCAGCACCACAGGCACAGCGCGTCGATCCGGTACAGGGACTCGAACTGCAGCCAGGACACGAACCCCACGCCGAACAGGCATCCGGCCCCGAACAGCAGCCAGTACCAGCGGGGGAAACGGGCGCCGGCCAGCAGGCTCATGCCGACGCAGACCACGATGCCGTAGGCCACCAGTCCCAGCATCGGGTTGGGGAACCCGAAGACCCGGGCCTGATCGCTCTTCATCACGCTGCCGCAGGACACCACGGGGTTGAGGCTGCACCCCGGCACGAAACCCGGGTCCTCCAGCAGCTTGAACTCGTCCAGGGTGATGACCCAGGAGGCGAGGAGTCCGGCCGCCCCGGCGAGCACCAGCAGCAGCCCGAGCCCTCTGCCACCGGCCAGAGTTTTCGGCATCAGCCGCGCAGGCGGGTGGCCGGCAGGACGACATGCGCGGCGGCGTACAGGGTCTGCTCGGCACCGGCGAACGCGGCCAGCGCGGCAGGCTCGACGGCCTTGCCGGGCTCCCCCTCCGGCCAGGCGCGGGTGGTGAAGACGAGGTAGGCGTAACCGCGTTCCCGGACGGCGGCCAGCCACTCCGGCGGCGCGTCCGCCTGGGCGACGAGCTGCGGCATCCGCAGGACCGCCTGGCCGGCCTCGACCAGCAGGCTGACCGGGAGGCTGGGCCGGCCCGTGCCGTCGACCAGCTCGCCGCCGACCGGCAGCCCGCTGCTCACCAGCAGCCGCTCGACCGCGGTGGCGGTGCCCTCCGGGCCGCCCGCCGTGTCGCCCAGGGAGTAGGCCAGCAGGTAGGGCATGTCGGAGCCGTCGGGGGCCTCGCCGCTCCAGGCGAGGACGACCAGCGTGCCCAGCTCGGCCGGTCGGAATTCGGTTGAGGTTGAGGTCACCGCGCGACCCTATCGACGCCGCCGCGCGCCACCGGAAGGCTTCTCACCCGTCCGGACCAGTGCCCGGGAGTGCTCCACACGAATGAGGGAAGTGGCCTCGAACGTACCGGAGGCCGGTGCCGCGGGTGCGGTACCGGCCCCCTGTCTTCCGTGGCTGTCGGAAGGTGCGGGTGTACGGTCCGGTGGGACTCCCGGGCCTCCCGCCTCCGGAACGGAACGGGGCGTCAGCTCTGCAGGGGCAGACCGCCGAGGAGCGGGTTGTGCTGGTTCAGCGCCTTGGTGGCGCCCTTGGCGGTGTGGAGCACGGAGCCCTTGTTCTCGGTGTCGAGCGCGTCCGACTGGTGCTGCAGCGGCATCGCGTCCTTGAGACTCCAGGGGCCCTGGGCGATCCGGTTGACGGCGCCGTTGAGGCTGGTGGGCGTCACGTCGTCGGTGTTCTGGGCGAACGCGGGCGCGGCGACGCCCGCGAGAGCCACGGAACCGGCAACGACGGCGGCAGCCTTCAGGGACTTCATCATGTTCCTTTCTTCGGCAACGCAAGTCGCCCCAGGGAATTCTGACGCCGTGCCTAACGACTCCCTGCCGGGCCGGAAACCCCACGCGGAGAAGACATATGAAATCCCCGAGAAACCGGCGGGGATTTCCCGCGTCAGCCGGTCACGGGCACGCTCGGCTCCGCGGACAGGCTCGGCTCCGTGGTCAGCGAGGCGACCGAGGGCAGGTCGGTCAGGCTGGGCGCGGGCAGCCCGCCGCCGAGGAGGGTCGACGTCAGCAGGTCGACCAGGCCGGACACCACGTCGGAGGCGGACGACAGGAGTTGGTCGAGACCGTCGGTGACCGCCTTCACCAGGTTGTCGATCGCGGTCTCCAGGGCGCTGAGCGCGTCGTCGAGGAGGTCGCGGGACGAGGGCATGCCGACGGCCGCGTGCCGGGCGGCGGCCGGTCCGTCGAGGGCCACCGGGACGGCGGAACCGGCCGGGGCGGACGGCTTGGCCGGGGCGGCGGGGGCCGTGGGGGCGGCGGAGGTCGCCGGGCTCGCGGGCACGGACGGGCTCGCGGGCGTGGCGGGCGAGGCGGTCGCCGTGGGCGCGGCGGGCTTCGCGGCCGTCGTCGGCGTCGCGGGGGCGGTGGGCTTCACGGTCGCCGTGGGGGACGCCTCGGCCGCCGGCTTCGCCGGAGTGGCGGGCGCCGTGGGGGATACCTGGGTCGCGGGCTTCGCCGGCTTCGTCGGAGTGGCGGGCGCCGTCGGGGTGGCAGGCTTCGGGGCGGCCGGCTTCGGGTCGGCGGCAGCCTGGACGATGGCCTTCTTCGCCGCCTCGCCCAGCTTTCTGGCCTCGTCGGCGGGGAGCCGGCCCTTCTCCAGCGACTGGTTGAGCAGCTCGATGACCGGATCGAGCACGGAACTCGTGCTGCCCAGGGCCCTGACCTGGGCGAGCAGCCTCTCCTTCTCGGCCGCCGGAACGGGCGCCCGGGAGACGGTACGCCCGTGCTCGCGGGCCGCGTCGGCGGCGACGGCGGCCGGACCGGTGACACCGATCAGGACGGCGGCGCACACGACGGTGGACGCGAGACGCCGAACGGGCAGATCACGCATGGGGGTTCCTTTCGGTGAACAAGTGGGACCTGAGCCCACCGTCTGTTCACCGATCGCACGCCGCAACCGCTCGACCGCGCGGTGTGATCCGTACGAGGGAGGGGGAAACCGGCCGCCCGCCCCGCGACGGAAGCGCGGGGCGGGCGGGCGGCTGAAGGGGTGCGGCCGCGACGTCAGTCGTTGACGCAGGTGTTGCCGAACGCCGGGTTCAGCAGACCGACGACGTCGATGGTGTTGCCGCAGACGCTGACCGGCACGTGGATCGGAACCTGGATGACGTTGCCCGACACCACGCCCGGCGAGTTGGCGGCGACGCCGTTGGCGCCGGAGTCGGCGGCAGCCACGCCGGCACCGCCGGCGACGGCCGCAACAGCGGCAGAGGTCAGGACCAGGCCCTTCGCGATACGCGACATGGAGAGGTGCTCCTTGGGATCGACACAACATCCGGGCGGACACCCGGCGCTGTGTCAACGCATGGCACTCCCACGGGTTGTGCCGCCAATGGGGTGATGTACGAAGCGGGTGCCTTCACGATTCAGACACACTTGACCGATTTCTCCGGATTAATACGGAAAGCCACTAGAGTTGCGGATCTCCCCAGTACGTGTGAAAGGGCACCGCCGGTCATGCGCAAGTTCCTGGGTCCGCTGCTGCGTCCGTCGGCGGGCACCCTCGCCTTCGCCCTCCTCTCCACCCGTACCGGCGTCCGGTCCGGCGCGCCGCCCCGCCACGGGGCCGCACCCCGGCCCCGCGCCCCCCGCGGGGTGCGCCACAGCGCCCCGGTGGCGCCCGACGGTGACCAGGGCGGCGCGGACGACCGGCGCACACTCATCCCCCCTCCCCGGCGTACGCCCGGCGTACCGAGCGGCTCGGCCGCTCCACCGGACGACGTACCGCACCCCACGATCGGTGTACCGGGCGGTGTACCGGCCCGGTGGGTTCCGGCCTACGCCGACACGCTCGGCAACGGCTCCGACGTGTCCGATCTCCGTCCGGCTCTGCGGCGGGGCGGTGACCAGCCGGGCTTCCGGCTCGTTCCCTTCCCGGACGCGGCATGGGCCGGCACGCTCCTCCTCGCCGTGGACGCCCGGAACTGACGGCGCGTTCACGACCGCAGTCCCGAGCGCCCCCGTGAGCGAGGTATCCCGCGAATGCACCAGTCAGCACCCGCCCTCCGACCCCGGGTCCTGCACCTCGCGCAACCCGTCGACGGCGGTGTCGCCCGGGTCGTGCTCGACCTGGCACGCGCCCAGCTGGCGGCGGGCCTGCGGGTCACCGTGGCCTGCCCCGACGGCGCGCCGTACGCGAGCCTGCGGGAGTCGGGCGCCGACGTCCGGCACTGGCATGCGGGCCGGTCCCCCGGCCCCGGACTGCCGGGCGAGGTACGGCGGCTCGCACGCCTGATCGACGAGGTACGGCCCGAACTGGTGCACGCCCACAGCGCGAAGGCCGGCCTGGCGGCGCGGCTCGCCGTCCGCGGACGCATCCCGACCGTCTTCCAGCCGCACGCCTGGTCCTTCGAAGCGGTCGGCGGACCCACCGCGGCGCTCGCCCTGCGCTGGGAACGGTGGGGAGCGCGCTGGGCCCACCGGGTGGTGTGCGTCAGCGAAGCCGAGCGCACGACAGGGCTGCGCGCCGGAGTGCGCGCCGCGTACACGGTCGTCCCGAACGGCATCGACACGACCCGCTTCGCGCCGGCTCCGCCCGCCCGCCCCCCTCAGGATCCGGGGCTACCGGCCCCCGCTCAGGACCCGGAACGACCGACCCTCCCCGCTCAGGACCCGGAGCGACCGGCCCGCCCCGCCCGGGACCCGGACCGGCCCACCGGAGCAGCGGCCGAGGCCCCCCTCGTCGTCTGCGTGGGCCGCCTGTGCCGGCAGAAGGGCCAGGACGTACTGCTGCGCGCCTGGGAGGACGTCCTCGGCGTGCTGCCCCGGGCGCGGCTCGTACTGGTCGGCGACGGCCCGGAACACGAGGCGTTACGGCAACGGGCGCACCCCTCCGTGCGGTTCGCCGGCGCGGTCACCGACGTCGTCCCCTGGTACCGGGCCGCCGACCTGGTGGTGCTGCCCTCGCGCTGGGAGGGGATGGCGCTCGCCCCGCTGGAGGCGCTGGGCTGCGGACGGCCCGTCGTGGTCACCGACGTCGACGGCGCCCGCGAGAGCCTGCCACCCGCGCTCGCCGCACGCTGCCTGGTACCGCCGGAGGACCCGGTGGCGCTGGCCGGTGCGGTCACCGGGCTGTTGTCCGACCCGCGGCTGCGCGCCGCGCTCGGCGACCAGGGGCGCCGGCACGTCCTGTCCCGGCACGACGTACGGCACACCGCCGCGCAGGTCGCGGCCGTCTACCGCGAACTCCTCGGCGGTGCCCCGGCGGTGAACAGAGGAACAGCCCAGCTCGTGCCCTCCGAGTGCAGGGAGTCCATCCACTCGTGACTGCGGAAAGTACCGTCCCCTCCCCCGGCGCGCAGCCATGGGACCACGGATTCTCGCCCGTCTCGGTCCTGCCGCCCCGAGCCTTCGGCGGCTTCCGGTTCCCGCTGCGGCGCCCCCCGGCACGGCCCGCCTCGCCGCTGCCCCTGCTCGCCGCCGATCTGCTCGCCGCGCTGGTGGGCGCGGTCGCCCTGGACGCGACCGTCCACCGGCCGCTGCTGGTCGCCGCGCTGGTGTCCGGCGCCCTGCTGCTGCGCCCGCGCTCCGTGCGGCCGGTGCCCGGCGTGCTCGACGAACTGCCCGTGCTGTGCGGGCGGATCGCCGTGGGCTGGCTGGCCCTCGCCGCCCTGCTCGCCGCGTACGACCCCGGGCGGGCCCTCACCGCCCGGACCCTGCTGCTCGGCGTCGCGCTGCACACGGCGGCGGCCGGCGCGGGCCGGGGCGCGGTGTACTGGCGGCGGCGCCTCGCGCTGCTGCGCCGCCCGCGTACCGCCCTGGTGGTGGGGCCCGCCGCGACCGCTCAGCGGGTGGCCGCAGCGCTGCTGCGGCACCCGCGCTGCGGGGTGCGGCCTGTGGGCGTGGTCGCCGAACACCCGGAAGGCACCGGCGGTCTGCCGGTGCTCACCACCGGCGAGGAGGTGGAGCGGGCGCTCATCCAGAACGGGGTGCGGGTCGTCCTCACCGTCGATCCGGCCGTGCGCGCCCAGAAGGGTCCGCTGCTGCGGGCGCTCGCCGAATCGGGCTGCGGGCTGTGGGAGCTGGACGCGGACCGCCCGGCGTACGTGATGCGCGACCAGCTCGCCGGGTTCCCCGTACGCGGCCTGGACCTGGGCACACGGCATCGCGGCAGCGTGGGCAAACGGCTGCTGGACCTGGTGGTGTCCGGGACCCTGCTGGTGCTGGCCAGCCCGGTGCTGCTGGTCTGCGCGACGGTGCTGCGGGCCACCGACGGACCCGGGGTGGTGTTCCGGCAGGAGCGCATCGGCAAGGACGGCCGCCCCTTCACGCTGCTGAAGTTCCGCACCCACCGCCCGGCCGACGAACACGAGGCGGCCACCCGGTGGAGCGTGGCCGGGGAGCGGGAGATGAGCCCCTTCTGCCGGTTCCTGCGGCAGACCTCGCTGGACGAGCTGCTCCAGCTGTGGAACGTCTTCTGGGGTGACATGAGCCTGGTCGGCCCGCGCCCCGAGCGGCCGTACTTCGTCGCCCAGTTCAGCCAGAGCCACCCGGGCTACGCGGCCCGCCACCGCATGCCGACCGGTATCACCGGGCTCGCCCAGATCAACGGGCTGCGCGGCGACACGTCCATCGAGGACCGGGCCCGCTTCGACAACGCCTACATCGACAACTGGTCGCTGTGGCAGGACATCTGCATCCTGCTGCGCACCGCCGCCGCGCTCGTGCGTTCCACGGGGAGCTGACCGATGGCCCTCGCCCTGCCGCTCCCCCGCTCCGCGTGGCTGTCCCCGGTGCTGCCGGTGGTGGCCGTGCTGGCACTGCTCGCGCTGCCGGTCGCCCCGGGCGGCGACGGCGGCGCGGGTCCCGCCGACGCGCTGTCCGGGCTGGTCGTGGTCTTCTGCGCGGTACGACTGCTGCGCACGCGCCGCCGCCCGCTCGGCCCGGCCGCCGCGCTGGTCCTCGGCCTGCCGGTGGCCGGCCTGGCGCTGGCCGCGCTGCACGCGGTCTCGCCGGGCGCCGGGATCACCGGACTCGGCCGCTACCTCCAGGTCTTCGTCCTGGTGCCGGCCGCCGTCGTGCTCCTCGTCCGCGGCCGTGCCGACTTCCGGCTGCTGGCCTGGTCGTTCGTGGCCCTCGCGGGATGGCAGGGGGCGGTCGGCGTGCATCAGTACGTCACCGGCACCGGGGCCTCCTACCAGGGCGAGGACATCCGGGCGGTCGGCACCTTCGGACCGACCGACGTGATGGGCATGGCGACGGTGGTGGCCTTCGGGCTGGTGTGCGCGGTGGGCCTGGCGCTCGGCCGGTCCGGCACCCGGGAGCGGGTGAGCGCCGCCTGCTGCGCGCTCGCCCTGTCGGTCCCCCTCGCCCTGTCCTTCAGCCGGGGCGCCTGGATCGCCACCGCGGTCACCCTCACCGTCCAGCTGGTCCTGGCCGGGGTGCGCAGGGCGGTGCGGATCGGGGCGGCCGTGGTGGCCGCGGGCGTGGTGCTGGTGGGCGGGCTGGGGGTGGGGACGGCGATGCTCCAGGAACGGATGGACAGCATCTCCCGGGTCGCCGACGCGCCCGACCAGTCGGTCACCGACCGGTACACGATGTGGGCCGCGGCCACCGACATGTGGCGCGAGCGCCCGCTGACCGGGGTCGGTCTGAAGGGATTCCCCGAGTACCGCGACGGGCATGCCTCGCTCGCGCTGTCGTCGGGCAGCGACACGGAGGGCGCGGGCGCCGCGTACCGGCGGCAGCCGCTGCTCTCCCCGCACAACATGTACCTGCTGGTCCTCTGCGAACAGGGCCTGATCGGGCTGCTCTGCCTCGCGGGCGGCTGGCTCGCCCTGCTGGTGTGCGCCCTGCGCGGCCTGTGGCGGATCCGCGCGGCCGGCGGCCGGGGCGAGGACTGCGCGCTGGTCGCCTGCGGGCTGCTGGTGTGGCAGCTCGTGGACTTCGCGTACGCCGACATCGGCGGCCCGTCGACCGTGCTGACGGCGGTGTGCTTCGGGCTGATCGCCTGGTGGGCGCTGGTGGGCGGCGACCGGTTCGGCACCGGCGAGCGCACCGCCGTACCGGCCGGGCGGGAAGCGCCGGCGGGAGAGGCGGCCCTGCGATGAGGCGGGTGGGATGACGAGCCGTACGGCCGATGGGGCCCCCGGACCGGAGGCCGGCCCGGCCCAGCCGGCGGCGAAGCCGGGCCCGGCCCAGTCGGCGGCGGAGCCGGGGCCGGGACGGACGGCCGACGCGCGCGGGGTCGTCCTGCCGGTGGCACGCGCCGCCCTGCCCGGCGAACTCCCCGGCGCCGAATGCCCCAGCCGCCCGCCCGCGCCCGCGCCGCCTCCCGAGCCCGCGCCGCCCCCGGCACCCGAACACCGACAGCTCCGGCTACCCGAAGACGTGCACCCCCCGCTTCCCGACCACGCCCCGCCGCCGACTCCCGAGCCCGCGCCACAGCCGACTCCCGAGCCCGCGCCACAGCCGATTCCCGAGCACGCAGCACAGCCGACTGCCGAACACGCAGCACAGCCGATTCCCGAACTCGCGCCGCAACCGACCCCCGAACACGCACACGCACCACAGGCGACTCCCGAGCCCGCGCCGCAACCGACCCCCGATCCCACCCCACGACCGGGAGCCGAACACACGCAGCTCCTGCTGCCCGGCCTCCCGCAGCTCTCGGCCGCCGCCGATCAAGCGCAGCCCCGGCTCCCCGACCACACACCACCCCCGGCTCCCGGCCAAGCACAACTCCCGCAGCCCCCGGCTCCCGACCAAGCGCGGCCCCCGCAGGCCGAGCACGCGCCGCCCTCGCGGCGGTTCCTCGCGCGGGCCACCCTCGTCACCGCCTCCCTCTCGGTCGCGGCGGCGTTGCTCGGGCTGGTACGGGACCAGTCGCTGGCCCGGCTGTTCGGGGCCGGGCAGGACACGGACTCCTTCCTGGTCGCCTGGACCGTGCCGGAGTTCGCGGCCACGCTGCTCATCGAGGACGGACTGGCCTTCGCGCTGATCCCGGCGTTCAGCATGGCCCTGGCCCGCCGGGCGCAGGGCTCCCCAGGAGATCCGGTGCGGTCACTGGTCGCCGGCACCCTGCCCCGGCTGGCGCTGGCGTTCACGGCGGTCGGGACACTGCTCGCGCTGGCGGCGCCGCAGTTCGTCGAGGCGATCGCGCCGGGCCTGCCCGACCCGTCCCTCGCCGTGGACTGCACCCGGCTCACCGCGACCTGTGTGCTGAGCTTCGGCCTCGCCGGGTACTGCAGCGCGGCCCTGCGGGCCCACCGCCGCTTCCTGGCGCCGGCCGTGATCTACGTCGTGTACAACGCCGGCATCATCACCGCGATGTTCACGCTCGGCGGCCGGTGGGGCGTACGGTCGGCCGCGGCCGGGGTCGCGGCGGGCGGCTGTCTCATGGTGGCGGTCCAGCTGCCGTCGCTGGTCCGGGAGGTGCGCCGCCGCCGTACCGGCCGGGCGGACGCGGCGCCCGCCGCCGCGGCGCAGCCCCTGGACGTGCCGCTGCTGGCCACCGTGCTGCTGTTCGCGCTGTGCCGGCAGTCCCAGGTGCTCGTCGAGCGGTTCCTCGCCTCCGTGCTGCCCTCCGGGGCCATCTCGCACCTGAACTACGCGCAGAAGGTCGCGCAGATCCCGATGACGCTGTCGATGATGCTGTGCACGGTCACCTTCCCGGTGGTGGCGCGGGCGCTGGCCGACGGCGACACCGAGCGGGCCCGGGACCGGGTCGAGCGGGACCTCGCGCTGGCCGCCTGCCTGGTGCTGCTCGGCACGGCCGCGGTCGTGGCCTGCGCCCCGCAGCTGATCGGGCTGCTGTTCCAGCGGGGCGCGTTCACCGCCCAGGACACCGCGGCGACCGCCGAGGTGATGCGGGTCTACGCGCTCGGCCTGCTCGGCCAGACGCTGACCGGCGTCCTGGTCCGCTCCTACTTCTCGGCGGGCCGCGCCACCTGGTACCCGGTGGCCGCGATGACCGCGGGGATCATCGCCACCTCCTGGATGGGCGCCGGGACGGTCGGCTCCTGGGGGGTCACCGGGATCGCCGCCGCCAACGCCACCGGCATCACCCTGACCGCCGTGCTGCTGCTCGCCGGCATGGGCTCCCGTGCCGTGCCGATCCGGACCGGGCCGGTGCTGCGCGAGCTGAGCCGGCCGCTGCGGGCGGCCGTGCCGGCCGCCGTGGCCGGCGGTGTGGTGGCGAGCCTGCCGTCGGCCCCGCTCGCCGGACTCGCCGCCGGCGGCGCCACGGTGAGCGTCGTGTTCGTCCTGCTCGCCTGGGCCCTGGGGGCCCGGGGCTTCGCCCCCGCCCTCCACTCCGTACGCACTCTCACCCGAAGGCTCGCCCATGCCGTCCTCCGTTGAGTCCCCGGCCCGCGCCCGGACCCTCGCCTCCGGCGCGCTCCCGTGGATCGCCATGTACCACTCGGTCGGCGACCCCACCGACGACCCGTACCGCATCACGGTCACCCCGGACCGGCTGGGCCGGCAGCTGCGCTGGCTGCACCGGCGGGGGCTGCGCGGGGTGTCGGTGGGCGAACTGCTCGCCGCCCGGGCGCGGGGCGAGGGCCGGGGCCTGGTGGGTCTCACCTTCGACGACGGGTACGCCGACTTCCTCGGCAACGCCCTTCCCGTGCTCACCCACTGGGGGTGTACGGCCACCCTGTTCGTGCTGCCCGGCCGGCTCGGCGGCGACAACGCCTGGGACCCGCTGGGCCCGCGCAAGCCGCTGCTGACCGCCGACGGCATCCGGCGGGCCGCCGCCGCGGGCGTGGAGATCGGCTCGCACGGCCTCACCCATGTCGACCTCACCCGGGCCGACGACGCCCTGCTGAAGGCCGAGACCGCCGGCAGCCGGGCCGCGCTGGAGGAGCTGGCCGACGCCCCGGTGACCGGCTTCTGCTACCCGTACGGCACGGTCGACCGGCGCGCCGTGGAGGCGGTGCGGGCGGCCGGGTACGGCTACGCCTGTGCCATCGACCCCGGTGAGCTGAACGGCCCGCACGTCCTGCCGCGCGTCTACGTCGGGCAGAAGGACACCGCCGTACGCCTGTTCCTGAAGCACCGGCTGCACCGGCTGCGCCGACGGCCCGTGGCGGGGCTGCGGTGAGGGCCCTGCACGTCATCACGGGGCTCGGGGTGGGCGGTGCCGAGCAGCAACTGCGGCTGCTGCTGCGGCATCTGCCGGTCGAGTGCGAGGTGGTGACGCTGACCAACCCGGGGCCGGTGGCCGACGGGCTGGCGGCCGACGGGGTACGGGTGACCCACCTCGGCATGGCCGGCAACCGCGATCTGGCGGCGCTGCCCCGGCTGGTCCGGCTGATCCGGCAGGGCCGGTACGACCTCGTGCACACCCACCTCTACCGGGCCTGCCTGTACGGCCGGATCGCCGCCCGGCTGGCCGGGGTGCGGGCGGTCGTCGCCACCGAGCACTCCCTCGGCGACTCGCAGACGGAGGGCCGGCCGCTCACCGCCGGAGTCCGCGCGCTGTATCTGCTGGGCGAGCGGCTGGGCCGGTCCACGGTCGCCGTCTCGCCGACGGTCGCCGCCCGGCTCACCCGCTGGGGGGTGCCCGGGCCCCGCATCGCGGTCGTGCCCAACGGCATCGACCTGGACCGGTTCGTCTTCGACCCCGACGCCCGCCGGCACACCCGGGCCCTGCTCGGGCTGCCGGAGGACGCGTTCGTCGTCGGCGGAGTCGGCCGGCTCGCTCCCGGCAAACGCTTCGACGTGCTGATCCGCGCCTTCGCCGGACTGCCCGCCGACTGCCGGCTGCTGCTGGTGGGCGGCGGCCCGGAGGAGTCCACGCTGCGGCGGGCCGCCGGGCGGGCGGGGGTCGCCGGGCGGGTGCTGTTCGCCGGGGAGCGGCCGTACCTGCCCGACGGCTCGTCCGGCCCGGACCTGCCCGCGCTGACCTCGGCGATGGACGTGCTGGCCGCCCCCTCGACCGAGGAGGCGTTCGGGCTCGCGGTCGTGGAGGCGCTCGCGGCCGGACTGCCGGTGCGCTACACCTCCTGCCCGGCACTGGCGGACCTGCCGTCCGGAGCCGCTCCGGACGCGGTGCGCGTCCCGTGCGACGCCGGCGCCTACACCCGCGCGCTCGCCGCGGTCCGCGCCGCCGGGCCCGCCCCGCGCACCGCCCCCGAGGCGGCCCGCCACTACTGCATCACCCGCAGCGCCGCCCGGCTCATGGACGTCTACGCGGCGGCGCTCGCCCACCCGGTCCCCCAGCCACGATCCCCCCAGGGAGTCAGCCCGTCATGACCGACAACCACAACCGGCACCACCGCACCTCCCGCCCCTCCCGTCTCGGCGCGCTGCCGCCCTGGTCGCTGGTGACGGCCGGCGTCCTCGCGGGCGGGCTGCTGGGCGGCGGGTACGGCGTGCTGAAGACCCCCGAGTACACGGCGACCAGCTATGTCGTCGCCGTCCCCACCGAGCGGTCCGACACCGCCACCGCGCTCGGCTTCGCGCAGGCCTACGGCCGGATCGCCACCCAGGTCGCGGTGCTCGGCGATGCCCAGGTGTGGGCCGGGGTGCCGGTGGCCACCCTGCAGAGCAGCGTGCGCACGGCCACCTCGCCGGACGCCCCCATGGTCTCCGTCTCCGCCACCTCGACCCGTCCGTCCCGGGCCGCCGACATGGCCAACGCGGTCGCCCGCGCGCTCACCCTGCACGCCAACGCGGCCAAGGCCGACACCCACGTCGAACTCGTGCAGTTCTCGCGTGCGGTGAAGCCGGCCCAGCCCGCGACGGCGTCCCCGGTCGTGACCGGGCTGGTCGGTGCGAGCGCGGGCGGGCTGCTCGGCGCCCTCGCGCTGCTGGTGCGGCCGAGACGCCGCCCGGAGGAGGAGGCCGCCCGCCCGGCCTCGGTGCCCGGACCGGCCGTCGCCGCCGACGTACACGGCCAGCTGTGACCGCCCTCGCCACGGCGCGCGCCACGCGGCCCGCCCTCGTCACCGAACTGGTCACCGACGAGGCCCGCTTCGCCGGGCTGGCCCCGGCCTGGGGGCGGCTGTACGGGCGGTGCGCCGCCGCGACCCCGTTCCAGAGCCACGCCTGGCTGTACTCGTGGTGGCTGTCGTACGGCCGGCCCGGGCGGCTCAGGCTGCTGGTGGTGCGGACCGGCGGGGAACTGCTGGCCGTCGCGCCGCTGATGCTGGTCCAACGGCCGCTGCCCACGCTGGTGCCGCTGGGCGGGGCGATCTCCGACTACGCGGACGTGCTGCTGGACGACACCGACGCCCGGGCGGCGGACGCGCTGACCGAGGCGCTGGCCGGCGCGGCCCGCACGGCCCTGGTCGACTTCGGCGAGGTCCGTCCGGGCGGTGCGGTGGAGCGGGTCTACGAGCGCTGGCTCGGGCCGCGCCGCGCGGTCCGTGACTCGCTCTGCCTGGAGCTGCCCGCCGTGCCCATGGACGGGCTGATGGCCCGGCTGCCGGCGAAGTCGGCCCAGCGGGTGCGGGCCAAGCTGCGCAAGGTGGACGCGCTGGGCGTGTGGCGGCGGACGGTACGGCCCGAGGAGGTGGACGCGGCGGTCGGCCGGCTGCTGACGCTGCACCGGTTGCAGTGGCAGGAGCGGAAGGTGACGTCCGAGCATCTGCAGCCCCGGTTCCGCGAGCACCTGGTGCGCGCGGTGGGCCCGATGGTACGCGCGGGGAACGCGGTGGTCACCGAGTTCCTGATCGCCGACGAGGTGGTGGCCGTCGATCTGACCCTGCTCTCGCGCGGCCTGGCCGGGGGCTACCTGTACGGCGCCCATCCGTGCCTCAGGGAGCGGAAGGCGGACGTGGCGGTGATGCTGCTGGACGCCTGCACCGAGCACGTCGGCGGTGAGCGCGGCACGCTGAGCCTGCTGCGCGGCGACGAGCCGTACAAGCACCACTGGCGGCCCGAACGGGTCGACAACCGGCGGCTGCTGCTGGCGCGGCGGCGCACCGCCCCGCTGCTGACGGCCGCGCTGTGCGACGCGACCGCCCGGCAGCGGGGCAGGACCGTGCTGCACCGGTGGCGGGAACGCGGCCAGGACTAGCGGATCCGCGACCACCAATCGAAGCGGATGCAGAGCTTGCCACCGAGCCAGTACTCGACCCAGTCGCCCAGGTCCAGCGGCGAGCAGCCGGCCGGCGGCTGGGTGGCGGGCGCCGGTTTCGGCGTGGGAGTCGGCGTCGGCGTGGGAGTCGGGGTCGGCTTGGGAGTCGGCGTCGGCTTGGGAGTCGGCGTCGGCTTGGGGGTCGGCGTCGGGGTCGGCGTGGGCACCGGGAGCGGCTGCTCGGTACGGCCGTAGAGTGCGGCCCGGTACAGGCGCGACGAGCGGGGGTTGGCCGAGCACTGCCACACGCCGTGCGGGCAGTAGTCGGTCAGCGTGTGGTAGAGCGGCCTGTGCTCGTCGATCCAGGCGAGCATGCGCCGCATGTACTCGGCGTTGTCACCGTTGCGGAAGAGTCCCCATTCCGGATAGGAGATGGGCTTGCCGTGGGATTTCGCGAAGTCCACGTGCCGCTGGAGGCCGTAGGGCTCTGTCACCTGTTCGTCGAACGACAGTCCGCTCGGCTGGTCGTAGGAATCCATGCCGATGACGTCGACCGTGTCGTCCCCGGGATAGCACTCGGTCCAGGGCACGGCGTCCCGGCCGCGGCTCGGCGTGAAGTCGAACCGGAATTTCTGGCCCGGGACCGAGCGCATGGTGGCGACGATCCTCTTCCAGTACGTCTTCCACGCCTGAGGGTCGGGTCCGCAGCGGTGGGTGTAGGTGATGCCGTTCATCTCCCAGCCGAGCACGATCACCGTGTCCGGCACCTTCAACTGCACCAGCCGCTGAGCGAGGGTCCTGAAGTGGCGGTCGAACGCGCCCGCCGCGCCCTGCCGCAGCAGCCACCGCACCTGGGCGTCCGAGACGTTCTCCTCGTTGCGTTCCTGCATCGGCACGTTGAGGACGAGCATCCGGTCGGCCTTCTCGCGCCGCCAGTGCGCCCACACGTCGAGGAAGCCGGGCGCGCCCTCGATGTCCTGCCAGCGACCGCCCGGCAGATAGGTGTGGGCGACCTTCAGCTCGGTCCCGCCGAGCCAGTGGCTCAGCTGGGCCATGCGCGCGACCCCGAGCGGCCCGGAGTCGAGAAACGCCCCGAAGGGCGGGACGGCCCGCGCGGGCGTGGAAGTCGACGACACGGCCGGAGGTGACGGCACGGCCGGAGACGACGGTGGGGCCGGAGACGACGGTGGGGCCGGGGAGGTCGAGGCGGGAGCCGGTGGGTCGTCGGCCCGTACCGCTCCCGGGCCCGCGGCGAAACCGGGGACGATCGCCAGGGCGCCCGACACGACCGCCGACGCCGTGATGACGGCCAGCCTCCCGGACCGGGCCCTGCGCTGCCGTGTAGCCATGCCCGCGCCCCTCTCCACTCGCCATTCGATGTCCCGCTCGGTACCGAGTGACTGACACCCGGTCATATCAATGTCAGTCATATCGATATGAACAGCGCCAGCGCGGTTGCCGCGTTCGGGTCTCACCGACCCCCGCACGGGTGAACCGAAGGGAAGGGAGGAGAAAAGCCCGTGTCACTGCCGGACGTCCGGATTCCCGGATGATTCCGTGGATCGACCGGACTCCCTTTCCCCCCGGCTCCCCTGGGCGACATGTGCCCGCTCGGCAGGGCGAAAGGGAAGGTTGACGAAGACGCCGGTTCCACGGCAACTCCGGTGCGTGTCATGCGTTTCGTACGCCGGCCGCATCCGCCGTGGCCGCCCGGCGTGCCTCCCCCGCCCGGCGCCCCCGAAGACGCGGCCCCGCGAGGCGGATCGGCCTGCCTCGGGAGCGCGCGATGTGCGGCGGGGTGCCGGGCACGGGGCCCGGCACCCGGCACGCTATCGACGGGAGGCGGCCCTGCCTCGCCGGTACAGCACGGCCCCGGCCACGATCAGCACGGCGCCGGCGGCCGAGGTCGCGATCATGGCACGGGAATCACCACCGGTGTGCGGCAGCTCGGGCTTCCCGGGGTGGTGCTCACTGCCGCCGGGCGGTGTCGTGTGCTCTCCACCCGGCGGAGTGGTCTCCTCACCGCCGTAGGGGGGAGGCGTGGTCTCCTCACCGCCATAAGGGGGCGGGCTGGTCTCCTCACCGCCATAAGGGGGCGGGATGGTTTCTTCACCGCCGTACGGAGGCGGAGTGGTTCTGGTCTCCTCGCCGCCGTACGGAGGCGAGGTGGTGGGCGGGGTCTTGGTCTCCTCGCCACCGTAGGGGGACGGCGTGGCGGACGGGGTGCTTCCCTCCTCGCCGTACGAGGACGAGGTGGCCGACGGAGTGCTCTCCTCCTCGTCGCCGTAGGGGGACGGCGTGGCGGACGGGGTGCTCTCCTCCTCACCGTACGAGGACGAGGTCGCGGTCGGAGTGCTCTCCTCCTCCTCGCCACCGTAGGGCGACGGCGTGGCGGACGGGGTGCTCTCCTCCTCGCCGTACGGAGACGGTGTGGTGGACGGGGTGTTCTCCTCGGCGGCGGGTGTGGCCTCGCTGCCGGCGTCGGGGGAAGACGGCGTGGCGTGCTCGGCGGAGTCACCCCGGACGGCGGAGTCACCCCGGACGCCGGAGTCGGCGGAGCCGGCGAGGTGCAGGCCCTCGTCCTGCCCCTTCGCACCCTCGTCGGCGGCGGCACAGGCGTTGCCCGCCGCCGCGTTCGGCGCGGCGGCCGCCACGGCGGAGTCGCCGCAGAGGTCGGCCGCGGCATGCGCCGGCGCCTGGACGTCGTTCCCGGCCACCACGCCGGGGGAACGCTGGGCGGTACCGTGCGCGTGCGAGTCGGCGAGCGCGGAGCCGCCGTACAGGGACAGCACGCCGGTCGCGACGGCGGCCACGGCCAAGCCCTTGCTGAGAGTCTGTCGCAATCTCGTGGTCTTCCTGCTCGAAGAAACGGGAAAGCCGGCCCCGGAACGAGAAATCGATGATCCGGGGCCGGCTTGTACGCAGCCGGTGGGGCTGGCGGATGGAACGCCGAACGTCAGTCGTTGGCGCAGACGTTGGCGAACGCCGGGTTCAGCAGGGTGATGACGTTCACCGTGTTGCCGCAGACGGCGATCGGCACGTGGACCGGGGCCTGAATGGCGTTGCCGGACAGGACGCCGGAAGAATACGAGGCGGCGCCCGTGGCTCCGGAGTCGGCGAACGCGGGGGCCGCCCCGCCCAGGGCCAGGATGACGCCGGCGACGACAGCAGCGCTCTTCTTCATGGACTTTCCCTTCTCTGCGGTCATGCCCCTATTGACGGCCGAGGCCGAGCGAGCACAGCTGGAACGGCTCGCACCATGACCGGCACGTTGTAGAACGAGAGATAGACAGCCGAAGAAACTATGGAACGCGTGCCGCCCCCTGATTCACTCGAACGCCTTCAGAGAATTGACGCCTTGGCGGATACGGAGAGAAACGCTTCTCCAGAGGGGCCACGAAATCCGCCCGGATGGCCGCGCGGAAAGTCCACGCGCCCATCCGGGCGGTATGCGTACCTTTTTGGTCAGCGGTTGCCCGTGCCGTTGCCCGCGAGCACGGAGATGTCGTCCAGGACGTGCGACACCGGCTCGTCGCCCTTGGCCTGGGTCGAGTTCTCGGTGCACTGCTGGTTCTGCGGCGCCGACAGGACCGGCACGTCCTGCGCGACACCGACGGCGGCGATGATGCCGAGGATGCCCTGGGCGTTCCCCTTCACCGGCAGGCCGACACAGAGCTTGTTGAGCGAGCTCTGCACCAGGGTGGCCTGCGGGCTCAGGTTGCCCTTGGTCACCTGGTTGCCGAACGCCTCCTTGGCCTCGTTGCCGCTGAGCGACGTGGTGCCGGTGTCGTTGCCGATGGCAAGCGCCTGGGGGGCTGCCGCGGCCGCAACACCGACGACGGATGCGGCGACCGCCGCCGCGGCCATTGCCTTCTTCAGCATTTCGCTTTCCTTTCCTGTCCCGGCTCTTCGCCGAGACGCACGTTCCTGCCCCGGCATCAACCGGACCCGTGCCGATTGGTTGCGGGGCGTCACCCGGTTCTCCGTTCCGTGTGGGCCATCGGAGTGAACCCCAGGAACCGTTCCTGCGGTGGGCAGTTGAACCAGGACGCTCCGGTGGACGGGGTTTCTCCAGAAGGGAATGACCAAGTGATCAAGAAGGTTCTGGCCGCCGCCGCGGTTGCCGTCTCCGCCGTCGGCGCCTCCGCCGCAGTCGCGTCGCCGGCCCTGGCCATCGGCAACGACACCGGTACGACGTCCTTCAGCGGCAACGACGCCACGCAGGCGTTCGGCAACTCCGCCACGTTCGGCAACATGAGCCCGCAGCTGGCGCTCATCCAGGGCTCCTTCAACAAGCCGTGTGTCGGTCTGCCGGCGAAGCTGAACCTCCAGGGCCTGGTCGGCGCCGGTGCCGTCGGTGTGCTCCAGGACGTGCCGGTCCTGTCGGCGCCGCAGAACCAGCAGTGTGTGGAGAACTCCACCCAGGCCAAGGGCGACGAGCCGCTGTCGCACATCCTGGACGACATCTCCGCCCTGTCCGGCAACGGCACCGGCAACAACTGAGTTCCGCCGGGTCCGTGACGGACCCGCGACGGGCCGCCGACGCGCTCGGCGGCCCGTCCGCCACTCCCGGCCGCCGCCCACCGCCGCCCCTCACCCGAGGGGAGCAATCATGGACTCATAGGGCTGAAATGGTCCATTCGAGGCAAACCTCGCAACCAGGGCGGGGTAGGGCCCGTTGACGATCACGCAGCTCCTCCGCGGAGTCCGCCTTTCGAAAGGGAACGAAACATGAAGAAGCTGTGGGCAACCGCGGCTGTCGCCGCCTCCGTCGCCGGCCTCGCCGGCGCGGCGGCCCCGCAGGCCCTCGCCATCGGCAACGACCACGGCACCACGTCGCTCAGCGGCAACGAGGCCAGCTCGTCGTTCGGCAACTCCGCCACGCTGGGCGACCAGAGCCCGCAGCTCTCGCTGGTCCAGGGCTCGCTGAACAAGCCGTGCGTCGGTCTGCCGGTGAAGGCGAACGGCCAGGGTCTGCTCGGCATCGTCGCCCTCGGCATCGCGCAGGACGTGCCGATCCTGTCGGCACCGCAGAACCAGCAGTGCACGGAGAACTCCACCCAGGCCAAGGGCGACGAGCCGCTGTCGCACATCCTGGACGACATCTCCGCCCTGTCCGGCAACGGCACCGGCAACAACTGAGCGGTCCTCCCCCGCGGCGGCGGGTCACCGGTGCTCCCGGTGGCCCGCCGCCGTGCTGTCTAGGCGGGCTTGGCGTAGAGGGCGTCGATCTCTGCGGCGTACGCGGCCGTCACCGCGTGCCGCTTGACCTTCAGGGACGGGGTCAACAACCCGTTCTCCTCGGTGAACTCGCCCTCCACCAGCGCGAAGGAGCGGATCGACTCCGCGCGGGAGACGGCCGCGTTGGCGTGGTCGACCGCCCTCTGCACCTCGGCGCGCAGCCGCTCGTCGCGGACCAGCTCGGACAGCGGGGTGTCCGGCGGCAGCTTCCGTACGGCCAGCCAGTGGGCGAGCGCCTCCGGGTCGAGGGTGACCAGGGCGGCGACGAAGGGCCGGTTGTCGCCGACGACCACGCACTGGCCGACCGGTGAGCGGCTGCGCAGCCGGTCCTCCAGCACGGCCGGCGAGACGTTCTTGCCGCCGGAGGTGACGAGGATGTCCTTCTTGCGGCCGGTGATGGTGAGATAGCCGTCGTCGTCCAGGGCACCGAGGTCGCCGGTGGCGAACCAGCCGTCCTGGAGCACGTCGCCGGTGGCGGCCGGGTTGTCCCAGTACCCCCCGAACACGATCCCGCCCCTGACCAGCACCTCGCCGTCGTCGGCGAGGCGCACGGACACCCCCGGCACCGGCCGGCCGACCGTGCCGGGGCGCGGGCCGAGCGGGGGCACGATGGTGGCGGCGGCGCTGGTCTCGGTCAGGCCGTAGCCCTCGTAGACGACGATGCCGGCCGCGTGGAAGAAGAGGCCGAGGTCGCGGTCGAGCGGGGAACCGCCGCTGATCGCGTACCGCGTCCGGCCGCCCAGCTCCTTGCGGATACGGCGGTAGACCAGCAGGTCGTACAGCGCCCAGGCCGCGTACAGTCCCGGTCCCGGGCCCTTGCCGGTGCCGAGGAACTTCCGCAGATGGGCCTCGCCGAAGCGGACGGCGATCCGTTCGGCGCGGTCGAAGGAGGCGGCCCGGCCGATCTTCTCGGCGGTGGCCCGACCGGTGTCGTGGATCTTCTCGAAGAGGTACGGCACCCCCACCAGGAAGGTGGGCCGGAACTCCCGCAGCGCGGGCCGCAGCTCGTCGGGCCTGACGCTCGGGAAGTGGCCGGTCTCGATGCGGGCCAGCAGACAGGCGAGCTGCAGGGTGCGGCCGAGGATGTGGGCGAGCGGCAGGAAGAGCAGGGTGGACGCGACCCGGCCGGTGACGGCCTGGAAGACGGGGTGCAGCAGCTCGACGGTGTTGGCGGCCTCGGCGTGCAGGTTGGCGTGGGTGAGGACGCAGCCCTTGGGGCGGCCGGTGGTGCCGGAGGTGTAGCAGAGGGTGGCGATGGTGTCGGGGGTCAGCGCTCCGCGCCGCTCGGCGAGTGCGTCGTCGGCGAGGTCGCGGCCGAGGGTGGCGAGGTCGGCGAGGGCGTTCGCGTCCAGCTGCCAGAGCCGCGGAGGGCGCGCGTGCCCGGCGGTGCCGGTGATGACCGTGGCCGCGTGCGCGGCGGTCTCGGTGACGACGAACCGGGCGCCGGAGTCGCGGACGATCCACTCCACCTGTTGGGCGGAGGAGGTCGGATAGACCGGTACGGACTGGCCGCCGGCCGCCCAGACGGCGAAGTCCAGGACGGTCCACTCGTAGCGCGTGCGGGACATCACGGCGACCCGGCCGCCCGGTTCGAGTCCCGCGGCGATCAGCCCCTTGGCGACGGCGGCCACCTCGGCGGCGAAGACCGCTGCCGTGACCGGCCGCCAGGCGCCCTGCTCACGCCGGCGCAGCAGCACCGCGTCCGGGGTCTCGACCGCGTGCGTGAACGGCAGGTCGGCGAGGGAGCCGGCGGTGAGCGGGGGCGCCAGGGGCGCGGCCCGCACCTCGCGGACGGCGCCCGTGGCATCCCGGACGATCTCCACCGCGGCGCGGTCCGCGAGATCGGTGCGCTGCCGTGCCCGTTTCAGATCCCTGCGTACGCCCATGACGGCTCCCGGTGGCGGGGTACGGCCCACGGCCCGTGCCGCCCGGTCAACTTACTCGGAAGTAAGGAAACGTCAATGGGTCGCGCGGGGCTCGGGCTAGGACACGACGTCCTTGCGGGCGAAACCCCGGAAGGCGAGGGCGAACAGCACCAGGGCGTAGGCGAGGGAGAGCGCGGTGCCCTGGATCATGCCGGACCACTCGGGTTGCGGCTGGACGGCGTCGGCCCAGGCGAACTGCCAGTGCGCGGGGAGGAAGTCCCGCCAGTGCCCGAGGGCGGTGACGGCGTCCAGGACGTTGCCGACGATGGTCAGGCCGACCGCGCCGCCGACCGCGCCGAGCGGGGCGTCCGTCCTGGTGGACAGCCAGAACGCCAGCCCCGCGGTGACCAGTTGGGACACGAAGATGTACGCCACCGCCACCAGGAGCCGCTGGGCCGCCGTACCGGTGTCCAGCGCGCCGCCGGTGGGGATCTCCAGCGGGCCCCAGCCGTAGGCGGCCGTGCCGGCGGCGAGCGCCACCAGCGGCAGCAGCACCATGGCGGCGAGGCTCAGCCCGAGCGCCACGACGAGCTTGGACCACAGCAGCCGGGCCCGGGGCACGGGCGCGGCGAGCAGATAGCGCAGCGAGGACCAGCCGGCCTCCGAGGCGACCGTGTCCCCGCAGAACAGGGCGACCGGGATCACCAGCAGGAAACCGGCCGACACGAAGAGGTTCACGGCGGCGAAGTTGGCGCCGGAGGCGGTGGCCGTGTCCATCAGGGTGACCTGGTTGTTCCGGCCGCCCGGCTCGCCGCCGACCGCGAAGGCGATCAGCAGCACGAACGGGAGCACGGCCAGGATCGCGCCCATGACCAGCGTGCGGCGCCGCTTGAGCTGGCGGACCAGCTCGACGCGCAGCGGCAGGGTGCGCCCCGCCTGATAGCCGGAGGCGACCTCGGTGAGCGTGCTCATGCGGAACCTCCGATCAGGGTGAGGAAGGCGTCTTCCAGCCGGCGGTGGGGGCCGACGGAGGCGACCGGCACCTCCAGCCGCACCAGCTCCACGACCAGGCGTTCGGCCGTGCCGCCGGGTTCGAGCCGGATCAGCAGCCCGTCGTCGGTGCGCAGGGCGGAGGCGACGCCGGGCAGCGCGTCCACCTTCTCCACCACCGGCTCCTCCACGGGTGTGCCGGTGCCGACCAGCAGGGTGTCGCCGGAGCCGACGATCTCCCGGACCGGGCCGGCCTGTACGAGCCGGCCGCGGTCCATCACCACCAGGTGGGTGCAGGACTGCTCCACCTCGGCGAGGAGATGGCTGGAGACGATCACCGTGCGGCCGCCGGCCGCGTAGCGGATCATCACCTCGCGCATCTCGCGGATCTGGGGCGGGTCCAGGCCGTTGGTGGGCTCGTCCAGGATGAGCAGGTCGGGCAGGCCGAGCATGGCCTGGGCGATGGCCAGGCGCTGGCGCATGCCCTGGGAGTAGGTGCGCACCGCGCGGGCGAGGGCGTCACCGAGGCCGGCGATCTCCAGCGCCTCGTCCAGGCGGGCGTCCTCGGGCGGGCGGCCGGTGGCCCGCCAGTACAGCTCCAGGTTCTCGCGGCCGGACAGGTGGGGCAGGAAGCCCGCGCCCTCCACGAACGCGCCGACCCGGGAGAGCACCGGGGCGCCGGGCCGGATCGCGTGGCCGAAGACGCGGATCTCGCCGTCGTCCGGCCGGATCAGGCCCATCAGCATGCGCAGCGTGGTGGTCTTGCCCGCGCCGTTCGGTCCGAGCAGGCCGAGGACCTGCCCCTTCTCGACGCGGAAGGACAGCTCGCGCACGGCGTACCGGTCGGTGGACTTCGCGTACCGCTTGCTCAGGTCCCTGATCACGAGGGGGACGTCGGCCAGCTCCGGGTCGGGTGCGGGGGCGGACGTCCGGCGGCGGGCGGTGAGCAGCAGGGCGAGGGCGGTGACCGCGCCGGCCGCGGGCAGCCACCACACCCAGGCGGGCAGGGGCGCGGCGGCGGTGATGACCGCGGGGGCCGTCGGCACGCTCAGGTCTCCCTTCAGGGAGACGGTGTAGCCGGCCGGGGCGGCCGGTGAGGCGTAGCCGAGGTCGGTGGAGGCGAGGACCAGACGGAGCCGGTGGCCCTTCCGTACCTCGTGGTCGATCGCCGGGAGGGTGACGGTGACGTCCTTGCCCGCCCCGGCGCCGGTCACCCGGAAGGGCGCGACCAGCCGGGCGGGCAGGACCTGCCGGGTGCCGTCGGGGCCGACGTCGTAGACCTTGCCGAACAGGACGGCGTCGTCCCGGGTGGAGGTGAGGTGCACGGTGGCGGTCGGGGCGCCGGTGATCCGCAGGTCGCTGGTGAGCGGCGCGGAGTCGAACTTCGCGTACTGGCCGGGGAAGTCCAGGGAGACGCCGACGCCGAGCGCGGACAGCTGGGCGAGGCCGCCGGAGCCGCCGAGGCCGGGCAGCGCGGAGACCCCGGGCGGGCTGGCGCCGGCCGGGTTGGCGACGCGCTGGGTGCCGCCGGTGAGGGCGACGGTGCGCCGGTGGTCGTGCAGGCCCGGGTAGGCGGCGGCGCTCGCGCCGCGCAGTTGGGCGGTGCCGTCGGTGGAGTCGATGCCCCCGGTGCGGGTGATCCGGAAGGCCGGGCCGGTGTCGGTGTCCTTGTCGCCCTTCAGGTAGCGGTCGAACCAGGCGCGCACGCGTGCCTGGACGCGCTCCGTCTCCATGTCGCCCCCGTCGTGCCCGCCGGCGACCCAGTCCACGGCGACCGGGGCGCCGCCCGCGCGGATCGCCCGCGCGGCGGCGTCGGCCTGGTCGAGGGTGAACAGCGAGTCGGTCTGTCCCTGCACCAGCAGGGTGGGGACCTTGATGCGGTCGCCGACGGCGGACGGCGAGCGTTCCTCCAGCAGCTTCCGTGCGGTCTCGTCCGGGGTGCCGGACTCGGCGACCCGGTCGTACATCCGGCACAGGGCGGGCTGGAACGCTGGGCAGCCGCCGCCGGTGTTGACGAAGACGCCGGCCCACAGTTTCTTGAACACGCCGTTCGGGAAGAGGGCGTCCGCGAGGTTCCAGTAGGTGATCGCCGGGGCGATGGCGTCGACCCGGCGGTCGTGTCCGGCGGCGAGCAGGGAGACCGCGCCGCCGTAGGACCCGCCGGCCACGCCCACGCGCGGGTCGCCGGGCTTGTCGAGCCGCACCTCGGGCTGCTCGGCCAGCCAGTCGATGAGCCGGGAGACGTCGGCGACCTCACCCTCGGGGGCGTTGAGGCCGATCTTCCCGGTGGACCGGCCGAAGCCGCGCGCGGACCAGGTCAGGACCGCGTATCCGTCCCGGGCGAGGTCCTCGGCCTGGGCGCGCATGTCGTCCTTGCTGCCGCCGAAGCCGTGCGCGAGCAGCACGGCGGGGTGGCGGGCGCCGTCGTCCGGGGCGAAGTACGAGGTGTCCAGGCGCACCCCGTCGACCGTCAGGACCCGCTCGCCGGCGCGCACGGGCCGGGTGTCGTCGGAGGCGACGGCCGCCGTCCACGTCCCGGCGCCGGCGAGCACCGCGACGGCGGCCACGACGGCGGCCAGCCGGCGCGGCCCGCGCGCCCACGCCCGCGGCCGTAGAGGTCGAAGATCCATGCGTCAACGGTACGGGCCGCCGCCGACAACCGCTGCAGACCCCGGGCTGAACGGCCGCCCCTCCTCGGGGAGTACGGGCCGGGCCCGGCGTACACCGAGCGCGGTACGCGGCGCCGCCGCGCGTCCCCCGCGTCGTTCTGCGGGAGGCGGCCCGGAGGTCTCTTACTCAGGCCGTCCGGCGAAGAAGCCCGCAAGGGAGGACGCGAGCGCTTGTGGAGCCTCTTCGGCCACGTGGTGCCCGGAGTCGATGCCGTGGCCGCGTACGTCCGGTGCCCACTGCCGCCAGATCTTCACCGGGTCCCCGTACAGGTCCTGGAGGTCGTCCCGGAGCGACCACAGGATCAGTGCCGGGCACTGGATCTGTGTCCCGGCGGCGCGGTCGTCCTCCTCGTGCCGCCGGTCGATGGTGAGGCCGGCCCGGTAGTCCTCCAGCATCGCCCGCACCACGTCGGGGTTTCGCGTGGCCGCGCGCCACTCGTCGTAGTTCTCCTGCCCCATGCTCCGGGGATCACCGTGGTACCAGCCGTCCGGATCGACATTGATGACCCGCTCGGGAACATCCGGCTGGGCGAAGAAGAACCAGTGCCACCACTGCGTGGCGAAGTCGACCGTGATGCGGGACAGGTGCTCGGTGAGGGGCAGACAGTCGATCAGTGCCACCCGCGAGACCGCGTCGGGGTGATCGAGTGCGAGACGCAGCGCGACGCTGCCTCCGCGGTCGTGCCCGGCGAGCGCGAACCGGGCATGGCCGAGGGAGCGCATCACCTCGACGACGTCACCGGCGACGGCCCGCTTGGAGTACCCGGCGTGGTCCGCGGTAGGCGCCGGGCCGGTGGACCGGCCGTACCCCCGGAGGTCGGGACAGACCACGGTGAAACCCTGCCGGACGAGGAGCGGGGCGACGCGATGCCAGGTCGCGGATGTCCGGGGGTGGCCGTGCAGCAGCACCACCGGCGGCCCTTCCCCGCCGAAGCGAACGCGGATCGATGCGTCATCGACCTGAACCCGCCTGGTCTCAAAGCCCTCGAACAAGATCGGAGCCTCCCGCCCTCGTCGACACACCGCCCACGGCGCCTATCGGCCCAGGACAACCTCGCACTCGCCCACGAGGACCACCGGGCCGGCCGGCTGCGCAAGCCGGCCCCCTCGCCGACGAGTGCTGACCCGGCACAACCTTCCGCATGCCCCCGCGGGTGCCGTGGACACACGTTCCTGATGCGCCGACGGTGTCCCCGGAGCGGCGGGGGTGAACGGGGGCCGGGGGTGACGGGGGAGTTCACCCCCGGCGGATCACGCCTGGGCCTCGCCGGCGACCGGGGCGGGGGCCGGGCCGCCCTGGGCCGGGATGCCGTGCACCGGCATGCCCTGCGCCGGGATGCCCTGGGCCGGGTCGGCCACCGGGTGCTCCGGGAGCTGCGCGTCCTCCGGGATCGACACCAGCCAGCGGGTGTCGCGGCGGGGGCGCAGGTACAGGGCCCAGTAGAGGGTGGCGACGGCGGTGATGCCGCCGGTCCACAGCAGGTAGCTCGTCTCCTGCTGGGTCAGGATGTACGCCAGGACGGCGATGAGCAGGACCGGCATCGCGGGCCACAGCGGCATTCGCCAGGCCGGGACGTGCTTGTGGGAGCCGCGGCGGGCGAGCAGGGCGGCGACCGCGACCAGCAGGTACATGGCGGTCACCGAGACGCCGGTGACGCCGTACAGGGTGTCCAGGTTGACGAAGCAGAGCACCGCGCCGGGGACGCCGACCGCGAGGGTGGCCACCCAGGGGGAGCCGAAGCGGCCGAGCTTGGCGAAGACGGTGTTGACCGGGCCGGGCCATGCCTTGTCGCGGGCGGAGGCGAACAGGACGCGGGAGTTCTGGATGACCATGACGATGCCCGCGTTGATGATCGCGAGGGCCACGCAGAGGCTGACGAAGGTGCCGACCGCGGAGTTGGACCAGGCGGTGACCATGGAGCTGATGTCGCCGCCGGTCAGCTCCTCGAGGTCGGAGGCGCCCATGGTGATGGCGGTGACCGGCACCAGGATGACCACGGTGGAGATGGCGAGGGTGGCGAGGACCGTGCGGGCGACGTTGCGGCGCGGGTTCTCCAGTTCCTCGGAGAGGTAGACGGCGGTCGAGAAGCCCTGGGTGACGAAGAGGGCGATCGCGAGCCCGGAGACGACCAGTATGGCCGTCACGGTGTCCGTGTGGCCGTGTTCCCCGGCCACCTGCAGGGAGACCAGGCTGCCCACGCCGCGGTGGCTGTGCGAGAAGCCGAGCAGGGCGACGACGCCTGCGGCGACGACCTCCAGGACCAGGAAGATGCCGGTGATCCAGGCGTTGGCGCGCAGGTCGAGCAGGCCGGCGAGGGTGGCGAGGAGCATGACGCCGGCGCCGGTCATGGAGGGGTCGAGGTGGACGATGGGGGCGAGGTAGTCCGCCGTGCCCATCGCGATCACCGGCGGGACGATCATCACGACCAGCAGGGAGAGTACGAAGACGAGCCAGCCCGCGAGCCGCCCGGCCATCGTCGACACCATGGCGTACTCGCCGCCCGCGCTGGGGATGAGGGTGCCCAGCTCGGAGTAGCAGAACGCGACGGCGATACAGAGGAGGGAGCCGATGGCGATCGTCAGGGCGGTGGCGGTGCCGAGGGAACCGAACAGGTCGGGGACGACCACGAAGAGCGTGGAGGCGGGCGTGACGCACGACAGCGTCAGCAGGGTGCCGCCGACGACACCGATGGACCTCTTCAGCCCCGGCGCGGGGGCCGCTGCGGTGTCGGCCACGGACTTCTGGAGCGTGTCGGTCATACGGCGGTTCCGATCGACTCGTGCGACTGAGGGTGGGGGTCGGGAGCGCTATCGCCTCCGGCGGATCGTCGTACGTTCGTCTCGTCCGCTCCCGGCGCTGCATAGAACCCCGACGAAAACCACCGCGTCAATGGCCGATTACCTTCGGAATCCGTACCTGCGGGAGCGCACGTGGCACATCACTTTCCCAGGCCGTGACGCCCTATAGAGGCATCCGTCAAGCCCATCCCGAGTGTGACCTTGCTTTCGAAGGTCATCTCCCCGTAACCCCTTCGCCACCCGTTTCGTCCACACTGAACGGGAACCGCAGCCCGTGTTTCAAAAAAATGTCAGCCGTCCGCTATCCGGACGGGTAATCCAGTCGCGTTCATGTCAGTGGTGGCCGATAGAGTGCGCCCGCACAGCAGGCACACAGCTTTGGGGTGGGGACATGACGATGCGGCACACCGCCGCCTGGGTGGCGTTCACGACGGCGGCGCTGGTCGCGGCTTCCGGCTGCGGCACCGAGAGCGCCAAGACGGCCGTCAAGGCGGTCGACAAGGCCAACACCACGGCGATGGCGGCACTGGCCCGGGCGACGGACCGGACGCAGGCAGTGGGGTCGGCCGAGGTGCGGATGACGACCGACACCGGCACCAGCGGCCCCATCGCCATGACGGGCACGTACTCCTGGGGCGACGGATACGCCTTCGACGTGGAGATGGACACCAAGGCCGCGAACATGCAGGCCGTCAGCCACTCCCCCACGACGCACGTCCTGTTCGTGGACGGCGTCTACTACTACGACGTCGACCCCTTCACCTCCGGCCCGTACCAGGGCAAGGACTGGATCAAGGTCGACGGTTCGGCGGTGTTCGGGAAGAAGGGCGCCCAGGCCCTCAGCGGGGACAACGGCAGCCCCTCCGCCTCCATGAAGAGCCTGAAGTACGCCAAGGACGTCCAGGACCTCGGCACGCAGACCGTGAACGGACGGCGCACCACGCACTACCGCGGCGTGATCGACAGCGCGCACATGGGCAAGTTCAAGGACGTCTACGGCGAGGGCAGCCCCATGGGCGAGGCCACCGGTACGAAGGCCATCGTCATGGACGTGTGGGTCGGTCCCGACGACCTGCCGGTGCGGCTCAAGGAGAAGCTCGGCGTCATGACCATCAGCATGGACTTCGAGAAGTTCGGCAAGACGGTCGCCGTCGAGGCCCCGCCCGCCTCGCGGACCGCCGACCTCACCGAAGTGATCAAGAAGCAGCAGAAGCAGCAGGGCTGAACGCACCGGTACCCCGTCCTCCCATCGCGGGAGGACGGGGCACCGTGCCGTCCGGCTGTCAGTGGTTGCGCGGGAAGCCCAGGTCCACGCCCGCCGGGGCGTCCGCCGGGTCGGGCCAGCGGGTGGTGACGACCTTGCCGCGGGTGTAGAAGTGCGTGCCGTCGTTGCCGTAGATGTGGTGGTCGCCGAAGAGCGAGTCCTTCCAGCCACCGAAGGAGTGGTAGCCCACCGGCACCGGGATCGGCACGTTCACACCGACCATGCCGGCCTCGATCTCCAGCTGGAAGCGGCGGGCCGCGCCGCCGTCCCGGGTGAAGATCGCGGTGCCGTTGCCGAACGGCGAGGCGTTGATGAGCGCCACGCCCTCCTCGTAGGTGTCGACGCGCAGCACGCACAGCACCGGGCCGAAGATCTCGTCCTGGTACGCCTTCGCGCTGGTCGGCACCTTGTCCAGGAGCGAGATGCCGATCCAGTGGCCGTCCTCGAAGCCCTCGACCGTGTAGCCGGTGCCGTCGAGCACGACCTCGGCGCCCTCCGCGGCGGCACCGGAGACGTAGCCGGCCACCTTGTCGCGGTGGGCGGCGGTGATCAGCGGACCCATCTCGGACGTCGGGTCGTTGCCCGGACCGATCTTGATCTTCTCGGCACGCTCGCGGATCTTCTCCACCAGCGTGTCCCCGATGGCGCCCACGGCCACGACGGCCGAGATGGCCATGCAGCGCTCGCCCGCGGAGCCGTAGGCGGCGGAGACGGCCGCGTCGGCCGCCGCGTCCAGGTCGGCGTCCGGCAGGACCAGCATGTGGTTCTTGGCGCCGCCCAGGGCCTGGACGCGCTTGCCGTTGGCGGAGGCGGTGGTGTGGATGTAGCGGGCGATCGGGGTCGAGCCGACGAAGGAGACCGCCTTGACGTCCGGGTGCTCCAGCAGGCGGTCGACGGCCACCTTGTCGCCGTGGACGACGTTGAAGACGCCGTCGGGCAGACCGGCCTCGGACAGCAGCTCGGCGATCTTGACCGCGGCCGACGGGTCCTTCTCGGACGGCTTCAGCACGAAGGTGTTGCCGGTCGCGATGGCGATCGGGAACATCCACATCGGGACCATCGCCGGGAAGTTGAACGGCGTGATGCCGGCGACGACACCGAGCGGCTGGCGGATCGCGGCCACGTCGACCCGGTGGGCGACCTGCGTGGACAGCTCGCCCTTGAGCTGCACGTTGATACCGCAGGCGAGGTCCACGATCTCCAGGCCGCGCGCGACCTCGCCGAGCGCGTCGGAGTGCACCTTGCCGTGCTCGGCGGTGATCAGCTCCGCGATGGCGTCCCGGTTGGCGTCGAGCAGCGCACGGAACTTGAACAGGATCGAGGTCCGCTGGGCCAGCGAGGACTGCCCCCAGGTGGCGAAGGCGTCCTTGGCCGCCGCGACGGCCGCGTCCACCTCCTCGACCGACGCGAACGCGACCTTCGTGGTGACCGCGCCGGTCGCCGGGTCCGTGACCGGCCCGTACGTGCCCGACGCGCCTTCGGCGGTCTTGCCGCCGATCCAGTGGTTGACGATCTTCGTCATGCCCAGAGACTCCTTCTTACAGATGGCGGCGTCGGGTCGAGACGTGCCGTTCGTACAGCTCACGTGCCTTGACCGCCGACGGTCGGGTCGCGGTCTCGGCCACAGGAACATCCCACCAGGCCTGCGCCGGAGGCGCGCCCGACACAGTGTCGGACGTTTCGGTCTCCACGTAGACACATGTGGGAGTGTCGGCGGCCCGCGCCTCGGCGAGCGCCGCGCGCAGGTCGCCCACGCTCTTCGCGCGCAGCACCCGCATGCCCAGGCTGGCCGCGTTGGCGGCGAGGTCGACGGGCAGCGGGGCACCCGTGTACGTGCCCTCCGCCGTCGGGAACCGGTAGGCCGTGCCGAACCGCTCGCCGCCCACCGACTCCGAGAGCCCGCCGATGGACGCGTACCCGTGGTTCTGCACCAGCAGGACCTTGATCGCGATGCCCTCCTGCACGGCGGTCACGATCTCCGTCGGCATCATCAGATAGGTGCCGTCACCGACCAGCGCCCACACGGGCCGCTCGGGCGCGGCGAGCTTCACACCGAGGGCGGCCGGGATCTCGTAGCCCATGCAGGAGTAGCCGTACTCCAGGTGGTACTGGTCGTACGACCGCGCCCGCCACAGCTTGTGCAGGTCGCCGGGGAGCGAGCCGGCCGCGTTGACGATGATGTCCGACTCGTCCACCAGGGCGTCCAGAGCCCCGATGACCTGCGGCTGGGTCGGCCGCGCAGCGGGGTCCCCGGCCTCGAAGCAGGCGTCGACGCGCTGCTCCCAGCGCTCCTTGTCCTCGGTGTACTCGGTGACGTACCCGTCGGCGACGGTGTGCCCGTGCATGACCAGGGCCTCGGTCAGCTCGCCGAGTCCGCTGCGGGCGTCCGCGATCAGCGGGAGCCCGGCGAGCTTGTGGCCGTCGAAGGGCGCGATGGTGAGGTTCAGGAAGCGGACGTCCGGGTTCTCGAAGAGGGTGCCGGAGGCGGTGGTGAAGTCGGTGTAGCGGGTGCCGACGCCGATCACCAGGTCCGCGGTGCGGGCCAGCCCGTCGGCTGTCGCGGTGCCGGTGTGGCCGACCCCGCCGACGTCCTGCGGGTGGTCGTGGCGGAGCGAGCCCTTGCCGGCCTGGGTGGAGGCGACGGGGATGCGGGTCGCCGCGGCGAACTCCGCGAGCGCCGCCTCGGCGCGGCTGTGGTGGACACCGCCGCCGGCGATGACCAGGGGCCGGCGCGCCGCACGGACCGCACGGACCGCCTCGGCCAGCTCGGTCGGGTCCGCGCCCGGCCGCCGCACGGTCCACACCCGCTCGGCGAAGAACTCCTCCGGCCACTCGAACGCCTCCGCCTGGACGTCCTGCGGCAGGGCGAGCGTGACCGCGCCGGTCTCCACCGGGTCGGTGAGGACCCGCACGGCCTGGAGCGCGCTCGGCATCAGGGCCTCCGGCCGGGTGATCCGGTCGAAGTACTTCGACACCGGACGCAGGGTGTCGTTGACCGACGCATCTCCCGCGTACGGCACCTCCAGCTGCTGGAGGACCGGGTCGGCGGGGCGGGTGGCGAAGACGTCGCCGGGGAGGAGGAGGACCGGGAGGTGGTTGATGGTGGCCAGGGCGGCGCCGGTGACGAGGTTGGTCGCGCCGGGCCCGATCGACGTCGTCACCGCGTGCGTGGACAGGCGGTTCGCCTGGCGGGCGTAGCCGACCGCCGCGTGCACCATGGACTGCTCGTTGCGGCCCTGGTGATACGGCATCACGTCCTGGTACTCGATCAGCGCCTGGCCGATCCCGGCGACGTTGCCGTGCCCGAAGATGCCCCAGGTGGCGCCGATCAGCCGCTGCCGCTCGCCGTCCCGCTCGGTGTACTGCGCGGCGAGGAAGCGGACGAGCGCCTGGGCGACGGTCAGCCGGATCGTCATCGGTATCCCCCTGTGGTCGCGGTGTGGTCGGGGTGGAAGCAGATCCGCCACTCCCGGGTCTCGCCGGGGCCCGCCATGACGTTCAGGTAGTACATGTCATGCCCGGGCTGGGCGATGGACGGTCCGTGCCAGCCGTCCGGGACGAGGACGGCGTCGCCGGAGCGGACCTCGGCGAGCACGTCGGCACCGCCCTCGCGCGAGGGGAACACCCGCTGGTAGCCGAGCCCGCCGGAACCCGCGATCTCGAAGTAGTAGATCTCCTCCAGCTCGGACTCCTCGCCCGGCCGGTGCTCGTCGTGCTTGTGCGGCGGGTACGAGGACCAGTTGCCGCCCGGGGTGATCACCTCGACGGCGATCAGCGTGTCGCAGTCGAAGGAGTCGGCCGAGGCGAAGTTGCGCACCCGGCGGGCGCAGGTACCGCTGCCGCGCACCTCGACGGGAACCTCCGGCGCGGGGCCGTAGCGGGCGGGGAGTCGTCGCTCGCACTTCGCTCCTGCCAGGGCGAAGCGGCCTCCCGCGCCGGAGGCGATCTGGACCCGGGAATCCCGGGGGGCGTACGCGAAGTCCGAGACGTCCGCGAACACGCTCTCCCGGCCCAGGAGTTGGAACTCGTTTCCCTCAATTTGTACGGTACATCCGCCTTCCAGCGGAAGCACGATCCATTCACTGTCGCCCGTGGTGAACGTATGGCTGCCACCGGGCGCCAACTCGACGACACGCAGGCTGCTGTGTGTCCAGCCGGCCAACTTGGGATCGATGTCGACGGCGTACTGGGGGTTCGCGGTGGTGCCCTTGGGAAGATGCAGATCGGTGCTGGTCATGCGGCCCTCACAGCAGTCCTACGGCGGTGTCCACGGCGGCGGCCACATCGCCGTCCGCCGGGTACAGCAGCGAGCGGCCGACCACCAGGCCGCGCACGGTGGGGAGTCGGAGCGCGCCGCGCCACTTCTCGTAGGCGGCCTCCTGGTCCCCGGGCGAGTCACCGATGTCCCCGCCGAGCAGCACGGCGGGGAGCGTGGAGGTCTCCATGACCCGGGCCATGTCGTCGGGGTTCTCGGTGACCGGCACCTTCAGCCAGGTGTAGGCGGAGGAGCCGCCGAGGCCGGAGGCGATGGCGATGGACCGGATGACCGCTTCGGCGGACAGGTCGTTCGTCAGCCTGCCCTCGGGGGTGCGGAGGCTGATGAACGGCTCCACGAACACCGGCAGTCTGCGCGCGGCCATGGCGTCGATGGCGCGTGCGGTGGACTCCAGGGTGGTGAGGGAGCCCGGGTCGGTGTAGTCGACGCGCAGCAGCAGTTTGCCCGCGTCGAAGCCGAGCCGCTCGATGTCCTCGGGGCGGTGGCCGGTGAACCGGTCGTCCAGTTCGAAGCTCGCGCCCTGGAGGCCGCCGCGGTTCATCGACCCCATGACGACCTTGTGGTCCAGGGCGCCGAGGAGGAGCAGGTCGTCCAGGATGTCGGCGGTGGCGAGGACGCCGTCGACGCCGGGCCGGGACAGCGCGAGACAGAGGCGTTCGAGCAGGTCGGCGCGGTTGGCCATGGCGAGTTTGCGGTCGCCGACGCCGAGCGCGCCGCGGGCCGGGTGGTCGGCGGCGACGATCATCAGCCGGCCGTTCTCCTTGAGCAGGGGTCTGCGGGCCCGGCGGGTGGCGGCCTCGGCGATCGCCTCGGGGTGGTGGGTGCGGATCCGGACCAGCTCGGCGGTGTCCACGCGGGACCGCCGGGTGCCGTCGCCGCCGTGCGGGTGCGTCCCGGCGACGCGGCCGGCCCTCACAGCACCGCTCCGGCGTCGAGCGCGGCGGCCACCTCGGCCGGGGTCGGCATCGCGGAGGAGCACTCCAGGCGGGAGGCGACGATGGCGCCGGCCGCGTTGGCGTGCCGCATGACCGTCTCCAGGTCCCAGCCGGCCAGCAGGCCGTGGCAGAGGGAGCCGCCGAAGGCGTCCCCGGCGCCCAGCCCGTTGAGGACGGTGACGGGCAGCGGCGGGACTTCGACGGACTCACCGTCGCGGTGGACGGCGAGGACTCCCTTGGGGCCCTGCTTGACGACGGCCAGCTCGACCCCGGCGTCCAGCAGGGCGCGGGCGGCGGCATGCGGCTCGCGCACCCCGGTGGCGACCTCGACCTCGTCCAGGTTGCCGACGGCGACCGTGGTGTGGCGCAGGGCCTCGGCGTAGAAGGGGCGGGCCCGGTCCGGATCGCTCCAGAACATGGGGCGCCAGTCCAGGTCGAAGACCGTGGTCCCCGCCCTGTCCCGCCGGGCGAGGGCCGCGAGGGTCGCCGTGCGGCTCGGCTCCTCGCTCAGGCCGGTGCCGGTGACCCAGAAGACGCGGGCCCGGCGGATGGCGTCGAGGTCCAGCTCGTGGGCGTGGATCTCCAGGTCGGGGGCCTTGGGCTGCCGGTAGAAGTAGAGCGGGAAGTCGTCCGGCGGGAAGACCTCGCAGAAGGTGACCGGGGTCGGCAGCCCGGGGACGGGGGTGACCCAGCGGTCGTCGACGCCGAAGCCGCGCAGCGCCTCGTGCAGATAGGCGCCGAACGGGTCGTCGCCGGTGCGGGTGATCACGGCGGTGTGCCGGCCGAGCCGGGCCGCGGCGACCGCGACGTTCGTCGCCGACCCGCCGAGGAACTTGCCGAACGACGACACCCGGGCCAGCGGGACACCGGTCTGCAGCGGGTAGAGGTCCACTCCGATCCGCCCCATGGTGATCAGGTCGTAGGCCATCGGCTTCCCTTCGTCATGGCTCTCCCCGGCTTTCTAGTCCCGCACGCCGAACCCTGTCAATGTTTTGTCCAGACATTCGGACCAGTTCCCGTGGAGGCGGGGCGCGGCCCGCTCGGACGCCGGACTCCCGCCGGTACGCGCCGCCGACCGCGCGGTCCGGGCGCGCCGCCATCCGGAGGCCACGGGAACCGCCCCTCACATGGTTGCCCCCTGTGACCGATCCGTCACAAAAGCCTCGCTCGTGTCACACGTGTCGCGTGTACGCGGCCTCTCGGTCACACCCGGACGACAGGCCCCCACCATTGGTCACTCTGCGTCGTTCACCGGGCACAGGCTTGGTGATCGCCAGCGCAGCGCCCGGTCCCCCCGGCGGCCGTTCCGGTCGCCTCCGCGGTGCGCGCAGGGAGGTGCAACTCATGACCGACCGACGGCTCTGGTCCTACAAGGAGATCGCGGCGCACATCCGGGTGCAGCCGGACACCGTACGGTCCTATCGCAAGCACGGGCTGCTGCCTCCCCCCGACCACGTCGAGGGCGGCAAGCCCTACTGGTACGCCGAAACCGTCCGCGCCTGGGTCGCCTCCCGCCCCCGCAACCGTGCCCGAGGAGACGACTGACCCCGGCCCTTCCCGTCCTTCCCCTCGCGTCCGTGCCGTGCCCCGTCCGCCGCACGCGGCGGGGCACGGGGGGCTGCCGGACCCCGTCAGCTCCAGGGTTCGACGACCGTCACGCCCGCCGCCGGGGCCGCGTCCATCGCCGCGAGTGCCGCCGGGGCCGCGTCGAGCGGGATCGTCCGGGTGACCAGGAGGTCGGGACGCAGCACGCCGGAGCGGACCAGTTCGAGCATGCCGGGGTAGGCGTGGGCGGCCATGCCGTGACTGCCCAGGAGTTCCAGCTCCAGGGCGATCACGCGGGCCATCGGCACCGGGGTGGTGCCGTCGGCCGAGGGCAGCAGACCGACCTGGACGTGCCGGCCGCGGCGGCGCAGGGAGCCGACCGAGCCCGCACAGGTGACGGGGGATCCGAGGGCGTCCAGCGAGAGGTGGGCGCCGCCGCCGGTCAGGGCGACGACGGCCTCCGCGGTGTCGGTCACCCGGGCCGCGTCCACCGTGTGCACCGCACCGAACCCGCGCGCGAGGTCGAGCGCTCGGGGTGAGACGTCGACCGCGACCACCCGGGCCCCCGAGGCCGCCGCGATCATCACCGCCGACAGGCCGACCCCGCCGCAGCCGTGCACCGCGACCCACTCACCGGGCGCCACCCGGCCCTGCTGCACCACGGCACGGAAGGCGGTGGCGAAGCGGCAGCCGAGGGCGGCGGCGGTGGCGTACGTCATGTCGTCCGGGAGCGCGACGAGATTGACGTCGGCGTGGTCGAGCGCGACGTACTCGGCGAAGGAGCCCCAGTGGTGGAAGCCGGGCTGGGTCTGCCGTTCGCACACCTGCTGGTCGCCGGCCGCGCAGGACGGGCAGCTGCCGCAGGCGCAGACGAAGGGCACGGTGACCCGGTCGCCGGGCCGCCACCCGGTCACCCGGGACCCCACCGACGCGACCACGCCGGCGAGTTCGTGCCCCGGCACGTGCGGCAGCGTGATGTCGGGGTCGTGGCCCATCCAGCCGTGCCAGTCGCTGCGGCAGAGACCGGTGGCCTGGACGCGGACGACCACGCCGTGCTCGGCGGGCTCCGGGTCGGGCACCTCCCTCACCTCGGCCGGCTTCCCGTACTCCGCGAACACCACGGCACGCATGCGCACTCCTCTCGGGGACCTGCGCGAAGGCTAGACGCTCCGGCCGTCGCCCGGCCGCGCCGCCGGCACCGGCTCGTCGTGCCCGACCGCGCCGCGGCCCGCGGCCTCATGGGGCGTACCGGGCCCGCCCTCGCTCAGACCGAACCGCCGGTGGAGGCGCCGCAGGGGTGCCGGGGCCCACCAGGTGGCGCGGCCGGTGAGGCGCATGATGGCCGGGACCAGGAGGCTGCGGACCACCATCGCGTCCATCAGCACCGCGAGCGCGATGCCGAGGCCCAGCATCTTGGTGTTGGTCACCCGGGAGGTGCCGATGGCGACCATCACCACGGCGAGGATGACCGCCGCCGCGGTGATCAGCCCGCCCGTGCGCTGGAGTCCGTGCCGCACCGCCTCGTCGTGGTCGCCCGTGCGGTCGTACTCCTCCTTGATGCGGGAGAGCAGGAACACGCCGTAGTCCATGGACAGGCCGAAGGCCACGCAGAACATCAGGACGGGCAGGGTGGTCTCGATGGAGCCGGGGCTGGTGAAGCCGAGCGGGCCCGACAGGTGGCCGTCCTGGAAGACCCAGACGACCGCGCCGAACATCGCCGTCAGACTGAGCGCGTTGAGCACCACGGCCTGGAGGGGTATCAGCACGCTGCCGGTGAGCAGGAAGACCAGCAGGAGCGTGACCACGGCGATGAACACGGCCGCCCAGGGCAGGCGTTCCGCTATGGCGTGCTTGGTGTCCACGAGGACGGCGGCCGTGCCGGTCACCTTCGTGTCGAAGCCGGCCCGCAGTGAGCGCAGGTCGCCGACCAGCCGCTGGGCGGGGCCGTCCACGGCCTCGCCCCTCGGCTGGACCGTGAAGTAGGCGGTGTCGCCCTTGACCAGGGGACCGTCGACGCGGGCCACTCCGGGCAGTTCGGCCACCCGCTGCTTGTAGGCGGCGTACTGGGACTCGGTGGCTCCGCCCTCGGCGAGGACCTCCAGGCCGCCGCCGGGGCTGCCGGGGAAGCCTTCGCGGATGTGCTGCTGCACCACATGGGACGCGGCGGTGGAGGGCAGCTGCCGGTCGTCGGCCGTACCGAACGTCACTCCCAGGAAGGGCAGTCCGAGCAGCACCAGCAGGGCGGTGGTGCCGAGGGCGAAGAGCGGGGCGCGGCGCATCACCAGCCCGGCCGCACGCGCCCAGGCCGTGCCCTCGGCCGGCTTCGGCTCGCGGCCGCGGCGCACGAGGCGGCGCAGGTCCAGGGAGTTGACCCGGTGGCCGAGCAGGACCAGTGCGGCCGGGAGCAGGATCAGGGCGGCTGCCGCCGCGAGGAGGACCACGGCGATGCCGGCGTAGGCGAAGGACCGCAGGAAGTACTGCGGGAAGACCAACATGGCGGCCAGGGAGACCGCGACCGTCAGGGCGGAGAAGAGCACCGTGCGGCCCGCCGTGCGCAGGGTCGTGCCCACGGCGGTCAGCGGCTCGGCGCCGGCGGACAGCTCCTCGCGGTAGCGGCGGACGATGAACAAGGCGTAGTCGATGGCCAGGCCCAGGCCGAGGGCCGTGGTGAGGTTCAGCGCGAAGACCGAGACGTCGGTGAAGGTGGTCAGGCCGCGCAGCACCGCGTTCGTGCCGAGGATGGCGACGACGCCGATGCCCAGCGGGAGCAGGGCCGCCACCGCGCTGCCGAAGACCATGACCAGCAGCACCAGGGTGATCGGCAGGGCGATCAGCTCGGCGCGGGTGAGGTCCTCCTTGATGATGGTCTGCATCTCGTGCCGCACCGCGACGATGCCGCCGATCCTCACCCGGACCGGGCCGTGCGTGCCCTGGTAGTGGGGGGATATGCGGTCCAGGGTCCGGCCCATCGCGCTCTCGTCGCCGGTGACGCGGGCGGCGATCAGGGCCTCGTGCCCGTCCTCGGCACGCAGGGCGGGGGCGGCGGCGGGGTCGGCCTGCCAGTAGGAGCCGACGCCGGTCACGCCCCGCTCCCCCGCCAGCCGCCCGGCCAGGGCGCGGGCCTTTGCGGCCACCGCCGGGTCGTCGACCGAGGCGCGGCCCGCGTCGACCAGGAGCAGCAGGTTCGGCTGGGAGGCGGGGAACTCGCGCTCCAGCGCCTTGGTCGCGTACGTCGACTCGGCGGCCGGGTCCTCCCAGCCACCGCTGCCGAGACGGTCCGCGACCCCGCCGCCGGCCAGCACGGCGAGCGCGGTGAGCACCAGGGCCACCAGGAGGGACAGCCGCGGACGGGCGGTCACGAACCGGGTCCAGCGGCCCGGCCGGGGCGCCGGCGACCGCCGCGGCCCCTCCTCCGCGCGCCGCTCCCCCGAGCGCATGGGTGTGTCGACTTCGGCCATCGTGCGGTGTCCCCTTCACCCTGACCAGCGCGACCGCGCGCGAGCACGGCAGCATGGATGAGCCATTGCCATAGACTGACAAACACGAGAGATCGCTCGCGTTTCATCAGAATGCGAGCGAACGCTCGCGTTTGTCAATCGTGTCCTGAGAACTGGGGATCACGCGTGTCCGACACCACGGAGAAGGAGCAGCAGCCGCGCCGCCGCCAGGCCCGCGGCGAACGCCGCATCGCGCAGCTGCTCGCAGCCGCCGCCCAGGTCTTCTGCACCACCGGCTACACCGCCGCCAGCACCAACGCCATCGCCCGCGAGGCCGGCGTCTCGCCCGGCACGCTCTACCAGTTCTTCCCGAACAAGGAAGCGATCGCGATCGAGCTGGGCGAGCGGCTGATGCACGAGATGCGGGAGGCGTACGGCGAGGCCCTGGTGCCCGTCGATCCGGCCACCCCGCTGGAGGAGGCCATCGGCTCGGCCGTCGACCGGTTCATGGCCTTCAACACCGACCACCCGGTGTTCTTCGCGCTCCTGCACGGCCCCGACGTCCCGGGCCGGATGGCCGAGGCGCACGACCAGCTCCACACGACCGTGATCGGCCGCATCGAGGCACTGCTCGGCTCGCTCATGCCCGACGCCGCGCCGGCCGATGTCAGCCGTACGGCCCGCGTCTGCCTCGGCGTCTACAAGGCCGGCCTGGAGCTGGTGCTGACCCACGAGGGGGCCGAGCGCGCGGCGTACACCCAGGAGACCAAGGACGTCCTGATCCGCTACCTGGAGCCCCTGGTGGGCGACCGGCCCGGCCGCGCCTGAGACGGCCCGCACCACGCCGCCCGAAGCGCCGGGCCCGCACCGGGACGCCATACCCCCTAGGGGTACAGTGGAGGAAGCGTGGGACCCCGTCGCGGATCCCACCGGTCCCACACGCCTCCACGAGGAGTAACGACATGACCGCCCAGACCGACACCCCGGGCTCCGTCACCACCGTCTACCAGGTGACCGGCATGAGCTGTGGCCACTGCGAAGGCTCCGTCTCCGGCGAGATCTCCCGGATCCCGGGCGTCAGCTCGGTGAAGGCCGTCGCGTCGACCGGCGAGGTGACCGTCGTGTCCGAGGCCCCGCTGGACGACGAGGCCGTGCGCGCCGCCGTCGACGAGGCCGGCTTCGAGCTGGCCGGCAAGGCCTGAGCACGTCCCTTCCTTCCCCCGACCGGGCCGTGCCGACCAGCTGATACTGGATCCGTACGGCCCGGTCCGATGTCTGGAGTCCGGACATGACCAGCACCACTGCCCAGCCGGGGGGCACGGCCCCCGCCGGCGCCGAGGTCGAGCTGCTCATCGGCGGCATGACCTGCGCCTCCTGCGCCGCCCGGGTGGAGAAGAAGCTCAACCGGATGGCGGGCGTCAGCGCCACCGTCAACTTCGCCACCGAGAAGGCCAAGGTCGCCTACGCCGACGGCGTCCGGGTCGCCGACCTGATCGCCACCGTGGAGAGGACGGGCTACACCGCCGCGGAACCCCCGCCGCCGGAACCCGCGCCCGAGCCCGCGGCGGAGACGACCGCACGGGATCCCGAGCTGGGCGCCCTGCGGCACCGCCTGCTCGTCTCCGCGCTGCTCGCCGCCCCCGTCGTCCTGCTCGCGATGATCCCGGCGCTCCAGTTCGACAACTGGCAGTGGCTCTCGCTCACCCTCGCCGCGCCGGTCGTCGTCTGGGGCGGCGCCCCCTTCCACCGGGCCGCCTGGACCAACCTCCGGCACGGCGCCGCCACCATGGACACCCTCGTCTCGGTCGGCACGCTGGCCGCGTTCGGCTGGTCGCTGTGGGCGCTGTTCCTCGGCCACGCGGGCATGCCCGGCATGCGCGACGAGTTCCGCCTCACCGTCTCCCGCATGGACGGCGCCTCCACCATCTACCTGGAGGTCGCCGCCGGGGTCGTCGCGCTGATCCTGCTCGGCCGTTACCTGGAGGCCCGCTCCAAGCGCCGCGCGGGCGCCGCCCTGAGGGCCCTGATGGAGCTGGGCGCCAAGGACGTGGCGGTCGTACGGGACGGCCGCGAGGTGCGGGTGCCGGTGTCGTCCCTGGCCGTCGGCGACCGTTTCGTCGTCCGGCCCGGCGAGAAGATCGCCACCGACGGCACGGTCGTGGAGGGCGTCTCCGCGGTGGACACGTCGATGCTGACCGGCGAGTCGGTGCCGGTGGACGTCGGCCCCGGCGACCGGGTCACCGGCGCCACGGTCAACGCGGGCGGCCGGCTGCTCGTGGAGGCCGGCCGGGTCGGCGCGGACACCCGGCTCGCCCGGATGGCGAGGCTCGTGGAGGACGCGCAGAACGGCAAGGCCGAGGTGCAGCGGCTCGCCGACCGGGTCTCCGCGGTGTTCGTGCCCGTGGTCCTCCTCATCGCGCTCGGCACCTTCGGCGTCCGGCTCGGCGTCACCGGCGACACGGCCGCCGCGTTCACGGCCGCCGTCGCCGTGCTGATCATCGCCTGCCCCTGCGCGCTGGGCCTCGCCACGCCGACCGCGCTGATGGTCGGGACCGGGCGCGGCGCCCAGCTCGGCATCCTGATCAAGGGCCCCGAGGTGCTGGAGTCCACCCGCCGCGTGGACACGGTCGTCCTGGACAAGACCGGCACGGTCACCACCGGCCGGATGAGCCTGCAGGCGGTGTACGTCGCCGACGGCGAGGACGAGAAGGAGCTGCTGCGGCTCGCGGGCGCCCTGGAGCACGCCTCCGAGCACCCCGTGGCCCGCGCGATCGCCGTCGGCGCCGAGGAACGGGCCGGAACGCTGCCCGCGGTCGAGCACTTCGAGAACGTCCCCGGGCGCGGCGTCCGCGGACGCGTGAACGGCCTTGAGGTGGCCGTGGGGCGCCTCTACGACGAGCTGCCGCAGGAGTTGGCCCGCGCGGCCCGCGAGGCCGAGCAGCAGGGCCGTACGGCCGTCGTGGCCGGCTGGGAGGGGCGGGCCCGCGGGGTCCTCGCCGTCGCCGACGCGGTCAAGGACACCAGCGCCGAGGCGGTCCGCGAACTGCGCGCGCTGGGACTCACGCCGCTGCTGCTCACCGGGGACAACCGCACGGTCGCCGAGGCGGTCGCGAAGACGGTCGGCATCGACCCCGGGGACGTGTTCGCCGAGGTGCTGCCCGAGGACAAGGTGGACGTCGTACGACGGCTGCAGGCCGAGGGGCGGTCCGTGGCCATGGTCGGCGACGGCGTGAACGACGCCGCCGCGCTCGCCACCGCCGACCTGGGCCTGGCCATGGGCACCGGCACGGACGCGGCGATCGAGGCCGGCGACCTGACGCTGGTGCGCGGGGACCTGCGCGTGGCCGCGGACGCGATCCGGCTGTCCCGCAGGACGCTCGCCACCATCAAGGGCAATCTGGTGTGGGCCTTCGGCTACAACGTCGCCGCGCTGCCGCTGGCCGCCGCCGGTCTCCTCAACCCGATGATCGCGGGGGCGGCGATGGCCTTCTCCTCGGTGTTCGTGGTGACCAACAGCCTGCGGCTGCGGAGCTTCCGGTGACCCCGGCCGCAATTGACCGCACCGATGTCCCGGTCCCCCTGGAGTCCGGCGCGAGCCTCACATAAGCTCTTCACAAGGCTCGCGCATCATCCTTACGCTTGGGTCCTGATTGCCATATCGGGGCTCTTGCGCACCTAAGGGACATATGCAAGAGACGCAGATCACAGTGATGCGAACGTAACCATCGAAGGGGTTCGAAGGTCTAAGTTGGCAATGTCAGAACAGCGTCTTGGGGGGCGCTGACTGGCATCTGAGGATGTCTTGGGGGACTTCCTCAGAGATGCGTTGCCGGGGCACGTACACCGGGAAGCTTTGAGCGGCCCTCCCAGCGTGCGTTGTCCCGGCAGATCGCACCGCATCACTGGAGCAGGGCGAGTTTTGCTCGTTCTGCTCACAGACAGCGATTTCAGGCGCTGTCCTCTCCGAGCGCCCGGCCGGATCCCGTGGGGGGAATCCGCACCGGGACATGGGAAGGCGCCCTGGTCGTCGGCCCGTGGGGGGACCGGCGTCTCAGGGCGCCTTCCGCTTGTCCGTGGCTCGGTTCGCCGCCGATTCAGGGCCCGCCCACCGGGCAGGCCCCGTCACTCACCGGCTCAGCGCTCCTCGACCGGCACGAAGTCGCGCTCGACCACACCGGTGTAGATCTGGCGCGGACGGCCGATGCGGGAGCCCGGCTCCTTGATCATCTCGGTCCACTGGGCGATCCAGCCCGGCAGACGGCCGAGGGCGAACAGGACCGTGAACATCTCGGTCGGGAAGCCCATGGCCCGGTAGATCAGACCGGTGTAGAAGTCGACGTTCGGGTAGAGGTTGCGCGAGACGAAGTAGTCGTCGGAGAGCGCGTGCTCCTCCAGCTTCAGCGCGATGTCCAGCAGCTCGTCGGACTTGCCGAGCGCGGAGAGGACGTCGTGCGCGGCAGCCTTGATGATCTTGGCGCGCGGGTCGAAGCTCTTGTAGACCCGGTGGCCGAAGCCCATCAGGCGGACGCCGTCCTCCTTGTTCTTCACCTTGCGGATGAAGGAGTCGACGTCGCCACCGTTGGCCTGGATGCCTTCCAGCATCTCCAGCACGGACTGGTTGGCGCCACCGTGCAGCGGACCCCACAGCGCGCTGATGCCGGCCGAGATCGAGGCGAACATGTTCGCCTGCGAGGAGCCGACCAGGCGGACCGTGGAGGTCGAGCAGTTCTGCTCGTGGTCGGCGTGCAGGATCAGCAGCTTGTCGAGCGCGGAGACCACGACCGGGTCCAGCTCGAACTCCTGTGCCGGGACCGAGAAGGTCATGCGCAGGAAGTTCTCGACGTAGCCGAGGTCGTTGCGCGGGTAGACGAAGGGGTGACCGATCGACTTCTTGTACGCGTACGCCGCGATCGTCGGAAGCTTGGCGAGCAGGCGGATCGTCGAGAGGTCGCGCTGGCGCTCGTCGAACGGGTTGTGGCTGTCCTGGTAGAAGGTCGACAGCGCAGAGACCACCGACGACAGCATGGCCATCGGGTGGGCGTCGCGCGGGAAGCCCTTGTAGAAGTTCTTGACGTCCTCGTGCAGCAGCGTGTGCCGCGTGATGTCGTTCTGGAACGTCGTCAGCTGGTCGACGGTGGGCAGTTCGCCGTTGATCAGCAGGTACGCCACCTCGAGGAAGGTGGAGCGCTCGGCCAGCTGCTCGATGGGGTAGCCGCGGTAGCGGAGGATGCCCGCCTCGCCGTCGAGGTAGGTGACCGCGGATTTGTAGGCGGCCGTGTTGCCGTAACCGCTGTCCAGAGTCACCAGACCGGTCTGGGCGCGAAGCTTCCCGATGTCGAAGCCCTTGTCGCCGACGGTGCTGTCGACCACCGGGTAGGTGTACTCGCCGTCGCCGTACCGCAGTACTACAGAGTTGTCGCTCACGTCTTCCCTCACCGACGTAGTGCCTCATCTTCGAGGTGCCCTGACTGTCTCTACCATCCCCCATTTGGCTCAGGAGAGTGCACTCGGGGTCGACCATTGGGCCTATTGGCGGCACTCAGTGCCGCCAACCTGCTCATCCTGCCCCCTCGGAGGGGGCGACTGGAAGCCTCTGTGACCTTCATGACTCATTTGATCGATCATTTTGCGTTCCGAGCCGGAAATCCAGGGCCGTACAGCGCCGTCCTGCAGAGACGGTGCGCACCGCCTGCCCGATCGCCTTGCGCGAACCGACCAGGACGACCAGCTGTCGAGCCCGGGTGACCGCCGTGTACAGCAGATTCCGCTGGAGCATCATCCATGCTCCCGTGGTGACGGGAATCACCACGGCGGGATACTCGCTTCCCTGCGAGCGATGGATGGTCACCGCGTACGCATGGGCCAGTTCGTCCAGTTCGTCGAATTCGTACGGAACCTCCTCGTCCTCGTCCGTCAGCACCGTCAGGCGCTGGTCGACCGGGTCGAGCGAGGTGACGACGCCCACGGTGCCGTTGAAGACACCGTTCTTCCCTTTCTCGTAATTGTTGCGAATCTGGGTGACCTTGTCGCCGACCCGGAAGACCCGCCCCCCGAACCGCTTCTCCGGCAGATCGGGCCGTCCCGGCGTGATGGCCTGCTGGAGCAGCCCGTTGAGCGCACCCGCGCCGGCCGGTCCCCGGTGCATCGGCGCGAGCACCTGCACGTCCCGGCGCGGGTCCAGCCCGAACTTGGCCGGGATGCGCCGGGCGGCCACGTCGACGGTGAGCCGGCCGGCGGCCTCGGTGTCGTCCTCGACGAAGAGGAAGAAGTCCTTCAGCCCGTCGGTGAGCGGATGCTGCCCCGCGTTGATGCGGTGCGCGTTGGTGACGACACCGGACTGCTGGGCCTGCCGGAAGACCTGGGTGAGCCGGACGGCCGGGATGGGACCGCCGTCGGCGAGGAGATCGCGGAGGACCTCCCCGGCGCCGACGCTGGGCAGCTGGTCCACGTCCCCGACGAACAGCAGGTGCGCGCCCGGGGGTACGGCCTTCACCAGTTTGTTCGCGAGCAGCAGGTCCAGCATGGATGCCTCGTCCACCACCACCAGGTCGGCGTCGAGCGGCCGGTCCCGGTCGTAGGCCGCGTCCCCGCCGGGCTTCAGCTCCAGCAGCCGGTGCACGGTGGACGCCTCGGCGCCGGTCAGCTCCGACAGCCGCTTGGCGGCCCGCCCGGTCGGGGCGGCGAGCAGCACCTTGGCGCGCCGGGCCCGGGCCAGCTCCACGATCGAGCGGACCGTGAACGACTTGCCGCAGCCCGGCCCGCCGGTGAGCACGGCGACCTTCTCGGTCAGCGCAAGCTTGACGGCGGCCTCCTGGCCGGGCGCGAGGTCGGCGCCGGTACGGGCCTTCAGCCAGCCGAGCGCCTTGCCCCAGTCGACGTCCCGGAACCCCGGCATCCGGTCCTCTCCGGTCCGCAGGAGCCGCAGCAGCTGGCCGGACAGGGACAGTTCGGCGCGGTGGAAGGGGACGAGGTAGACGGCACTGACGGGCTCCGTGTCCCCCTCGGGCCCCGGCACCTTCTCCCGTACGACCCCCGGATCGGCCCCTTCCTCCGGCACTCCGCCCAGTTCGGCGAGGCACTCGATGACCAGCCCCGTGTCGACCTGGAGGAGCTTGACGGCGTCGGCGATCAGCCGCTCCTCCGGCAGGTAGCAGTGCCCCTGGTCGGCGGACTGCGACAGCGCGTACTGCAGTCCGGCCTTCACGCGCGCGGGGCTGTCGTGCGGGATGCCGACGGACTGGGCGATCTTGTCGGCGGTGAGGAAGCCGATGCCCCAGACGTCGGCGGCGAGCCGGTACGGCTGCTCCTTCACCACGGAGATGGACTCGTCCCCGTACTTCTTGTAGATCCGCACGGCGATCGAGGTCGACACCTCGACGGTCTGGAGGAAGAGCATGACCTCCTTGATCGCCTTCTGCTCCTCCCAGGCGTCCGCGATCTTCCTGGTCCGCTTCGGCCCGAGTCCCGGCACCTCGACCAGCCGCTTCGGCTCCTCCTCGATGATCCGCAGGGTGTCCAGCCCGAAGTGCTGGGTGATGCGGTCGGCGAAGACCGGCCCGATGCCCTTGACCAGCCCGGATCCCAGATAGCGCCGGATGCCCTGGACGGTGGCCGGCAGGAGCGTCGTGTAGTTCTCGACGTGGAACTGCTTGCCGTACTGCGGATGCGACCCCCAGCGTCCCTCCATCCGCAGGGACTCCCCCACCTGGGCACCGAGCAGCGCGCCGACCACGGTGAGCAGATCGCCGGCGCCTCTGCCGGTGTCCACCCGGGCGACCGTGTATCCGTTCTCCTCGTTGGCGTACGTGATCCGCTCCAGCACGCCTTCGAGCACGGCAAGCCGCCGTTCGCCGGTCTGCGTCCCCGCCTGTCGGTCCATGATCCGACGGTACCGGTGGGGTCTGACAGCGGTGTTCCGGCTCCGGGGCGCACGGGAGCGGCCACCCGGCCGACGCGGACGGCTCCGGTCCTTCCCGGTGGGAAAGTTGACCGATTGTGCACCCCTGGCGAGCGCAAGGTATGTCACCTCCGCGGGGCGGGCCCGCGCGAGAGCGCCCGGCGGCGCCGGCACCCGGCCGACGGAGGCCTGACCTCCTCTTGACAGAGCCCTGACTCAACCTGTGGACAGTCGGGGAAGATCCCCCTCACAAGGGACACACGACTCCACGCCTTCTTCACCGAGTTCCGGTCCAATCACCGCCACACCAGCGCGCCGCGGCCTGACAAGACACACCGAAATGGGATGAAGACAACAGGCCAATCTCAGGATCGGCCTTGCTGCCGGACTCCCCCGGGATCCAGACTCGCTGCTGCACGACGAATGACCGTTCGGGCGCTTTCTCCAGCTTCGGGCGGTTTTCCTTACATGCCCTTCTTTTCGGCATGTTCCGCGCCGCCATCCCATCGGCGCGTCCCGATCTCCACCTTCTCCGAAGGGAGTTCGTCATGTCCCGTACGCCGAACCAGCAGGACGCCCTGGACCTCCAGGACCTCGCCCTGGACGCGGACCTGGACCTCAGCGACCTGACCGTGACCTCGCTGCGCGACACCGCCGCGCTGCCCGAGAACGGCGCCTCCTGGGGCTCCTGCTCCTGCCAGGGCTCGTCGTCCTGTGCGCAGCCGACGGTGGACACGCCCACCCTCTGATCCCCGGCCCGTTCCGGGCACCGTCCATCGAACCTGAGAGGCTCCACATGCCCGACCACAGCGAGGACCTCCTCGCCGTCGAGGACCTCGACCTCGGCGAGCTGACCGTCACCGCCCTGCGGGACACCGTCGCGCTGCCCGAGACGGGTGCTTCCGGCGGAGTGAGCTCGTGCTCGTGCGGCTCCTCCTCGTGCGCCCAGCCCAGGCTGCCCGAACTGCCCTACTAGCCGGTCCTCGGCCTCGCCTCCCGCGAGGCCGGTGGGCACGGCGCCCGTGCGGCCGGCCGGCTCGTCCGGTCCTGCCCGGCCCCGGCCGGCCGCACGACCCGGCGCCCCACCCGGCAGCGGCCGACGTCCGGACGGGCCCTACGGCCCCTACGTCCCCGACAGGCCCGACGGCCCCTACTGCCCGAGGGGGCCCGGTCGCCGTGAGGTCCGGTGGTCTCCACCCGGTTCGGTGGTCTCCACCCGCCCGGTTCGGTGGTCTCCACCCGCCCGGTCCGTGTCGTCGCCGTGTTCGCGTTCCAGCCGCTCTGCCGATCCCGCCCGCCCTCCGAGTCGTACGCCGGGAGCCCCGTCATGCCGTACCCCGCCCCGCAGGCAGCCCCGCAGGCAGCCCCGGTGCGCGTGCCGCCGCCCGGCCATGCCGACCCGGCGGGCCATGCCGACTCGCCCGGCCATGCCGACCCGGCGGGCCACGGCGACCCGGCGGCCCACGGTGACCCGGCGGGCTCGTACGACCGGACCGCGCCGTACGCCCTCGTCCGTACGACCGTGCTCCCGTACCCGGCCGAGACCGCCCCCGCCGCCGAACTGCGGTCCCTGCTCACCCGGCTCACCGAACTGGCCGCCCGGGACGCCGCCCTGCGGGCCGCCCTGTCCGACGACCTCTTCGCCGCGCGCGCCGGCCACGACGAGGAGTTCCACCGAGGGGTGGTCCTCCCGCTCCGCCGTGCCCTGCACAACGGCCGCGAGCCCCGCCCCGCCCTCCTCGGCCGGCTCGGCACCCTGCCCGACCGGGTTCCGCGGCTCGCCGACTGGCTCGCCCTGCGCGAACTGCGCGCCCGGCTGCTCGACGAACTGGGCTCCGCCGTCCCGCCCGCCCTGACCGCCGAGCGCGCGGCGCTGGCCGGCCTCTGCCGCTCCCCCGCCTTCACCCGGGCCATCGCCCTGACCAGTGCCGATCTGCTGCGAGCGGTCGACAGGGCCGGGCGGGGCGAGACCGGGCGGCGGGCGCGCAAGGAGGAGGCTTCGGTCCTGCGGCACGCCCTGCGGGCCAGCACGAAGACCAGTCCGCTGTCGTGGTTCACCGCGGTCGGATGGGCGACCGAGCCGACCGCCGACCCGACGGTCACGGGCGCCTCCGCGGCGGAGGCCGGGGCTGGGAATGGGTCCCAGCACGGGTCCGGGGCCGGGTACGAGTCCCGGTACGGGGCCGAGTCCGGTTCCGGGGGCGGGGCCGAGTCCGGTTCCGAGGCCGAGGCCGAGTCCGCCGCTTCGCCGGTCTCCGTCGTCGCGGAGAACCGCACCCTCGTCGCCGCGCTCACCGCGGCCCTGCTCGACGAGCCGCGCCGCCGCCGCACCCTCCCCCACCGCATGACGAGCACCGCGGCGGTGGCCGACGGGCGGGCCCGCTTCGCGCGTGCGGAGCCGCTGTTCGCCGGCGGCCGGTACCTGGTCACCCGCGAGGACGAGGTCGAGGTGGCCGCCCGCCCGGCACTGGACAGGCTGGCCGCCGCCCTCGCCGACGGCCCGCTCGTCCTCGGCGCGCTGACCGCCCGGCTCGCCGCCGACCTGCGCCGGGCACCGGACGACCCCGCCGTCACGGGCTTCGTGGACCGGCTCGCCGACTCCGGACTCCTCGTCCCCGCGGAGCCCGTCGATCCGCAGCACCCCGCCCCGCTGCGCGCGCTCGCCGACTGGCTGCGCCAGTGGCCCGCGGACACCGCCCTGGCGGACCGGATCACCCGACTCGCCCACGACACACGGCGCTTCGCGGACACTCCCGCCGCCGAGCGCCCCGCCCTGCTCGCCGAGCTGGCCGACCGCTGGCACGGGCTGCTCGCCGACACCGGCCGAGCCGTCCCGCCGGACGCGGCCCCGCTGACGGCCCTCACCGAGGACGCCGTCGCTCCCGTACCCCTGTCCCCGCGCCGCCCGCCGTCCGCACCGGGCACGGGCGCGGGCGCGGGCGCACGGCCCACGGCACCGCCGCGGGAGGACCCGCCCACCGGACACGCCCCGTTCACCCCCACCGGACACGAGCCGTTCACCCCGGCCGGACACGGGCCGTTCACCCCGGCCGAACACGACCCGTTCGCCCCCGCCGGACACGGGCCGTTCACTCCGGCCGGATGCGACCCGTTCGCCCTCGCCGGATACGATCCCTCGGCCCCCGCCGACCACGTCGCGCTCACCGAACTCACCGCTCTGGCGGAGCTGTTCGACCTGGGGCACGTGATGAGCCGGGTGGCCCGGGACCGCTTCGTCGCCCGGTACGGGGTGGGCGGCGTCTGCCGCGACCCGTGGGACTTCGGTGCCGACACCGCCGCCGCCTGGGAGGAGTCCGGCCGCCTCGTGGGCCTCCGGTCCGACGACCCCGAACTGCCGGCGGGACTGGTCGGACTCGCGCGTCTGCGGGAGGAGTTCACCGCACTGGCCCGGGAGGCGGCGGGTCCGGCCGGAGACCCGGCCCCCGAGGTCGTCCTGCCGGCCGGTCCCGTCCGCGCCCTCGCCGACCGCCTGCCCGCCTGGACGGCCGCCCGACCGCTCAGCTACTCCTGCTTCGCCCAACGCGCCCACGAGGAAGCGCTGTTGTGCGTCAACCACGTCTACGGCGGCTGGGGCCGGTTCACCAGCCGCTTCCTCGACGCCCTGCCCGCGAGCGCCTCGGCCGCCGTCGGCGAGCGCGTCCGGCGCGGCCTCGGCGCGGGCGCGCGGGCGGCGCAGGTCCGGCCGGTGGGCGGGTTCAACGCCAACCTCCACCCGCTGCTGCTCGCCGAGGAGATCGGGCCCGACCGCGGCCGCACCGCTCTCGCCGAGGCCGACCTCGATCTCGTCCACGACACGGACGGCGACGGGCTGCGGTTCCGCGTACGGGCGACCGGCGAGCCCTTGGACGTGCTCTACCTGGGCTTCCTCGCCCCGATCATGCTGCCGGGGCGGCTCGGGCCGTTCCTCTCCGACCATCCCGCGGGCGTGGTGGACTTCCGCCCCCTGCTGCCCCGGCACACCATGGCGGCGCCGGGCGGCCACGTCCTCCGTACGCCGCGGCTGCGCCACCGCCACCTGGTCCTGGCCCGGCGCCGCTGGCACCTCGGTCGGGGCGTGCTCGACACGCTGCGCGCCGACCTCGCCGCGGCGGAAGGGGAGGTGCCGGCCGCCGCGGTGGCCCGCTGGCGGGCCCTGCTCGACCTCCCGGAGCAACTCTTCCTGCACCCCGTTCCGCGGCCCCCGGCCGGACGCGCGGTCGACGACTTCGTCGCGCGGCTGCGGGCGCCCAAGCCGCAGGCGCTCGACCTGGGCAACGCCCTGCACCTGCGCTGCCTGGGCAGCTGGCTGGCACGCCATCCCCAGGGCGTCGTGCTGGAGGAGGCCCTGCCCGCTTTCGGCGGCCGGGACCGGCCCGCCCATGCCGTCGAGTCCGTCGTCGAGACGTACCGCCCGGCGCGCCACCGTACGACGGACCGGAACGCGCCCCCGCCCGCCGCCCCGCCCGTACCCCGCCGAGGAGGCACCCGATGAACGCCCCGGCCGGCCCCGCACCCGTACCCCTGGACCCGGCCGCGCCCGGCTCGGTCGCGGCCCTCGACGTCGTCCTGTACGACTACCGCGAGGACAAGGCCCCGCTGCTGCGCGAGGCGGTGCTGCCGCTGGCCCGGCAGGCCGCCGCCGACGGCCTGACCGCGCACGTCGAACGCCACTGGCGGTACGGCCCGCACGTGCGGCTCCGGCTGCGCGGCGCACCCGACCGGGCGGCCGCGGCGGCCGAGCACACCGCCGCCGCCCTGCGGACCTGGGCCGTCGGCCACCCCTGCGCCGACCGCGCCACCGAGGAGGAACTCCTCGCCCGGGCCGAGGCGGCCGGCCGCGCCGAGCTGATCCCCCCGCCGTACGGCCCGCTCGTACCGGACGGCACGGTCCGTGTCGAGCCGGTGGACCAGTCGTCCCTGCGCGCCCTGATCGGGCCCGACGGGGTCCGGCTCCGCGACGACCTGCTGGCGCTGGGCCTGCCGGCGCTCGACACCGGGTGCGCGTTCCTGGGCCGGCACGGGGACGCGTCCGCCGCCCGCGTGCGGCTCGCGGTCACGGCGCTGGCCGCGCACGCCGCGGCGCACCCGGAGGGGCTGATCGGCGGCCACTACTCGTTCGTCTCGCACCTTGAGGACTTCCTGGTGTACGAGGACCCGGACGGCAGGCTGCGGGCGGCCTTCGAACGCCGCTGGCAGGCCACCGGGCCCGCCGTCACCGCCCTGGTGGGACGGATCACGGACGGCGGGGCGGCCGGCTGGGAACGCGCCTGGGCCGACTGGTCCGCCGAGGCGTGGCGCATCGCGGAGGAGCGGTCAGCGGCGGGCGCGGACTTCGCCGGGGACCCCCTCGAATACCGGGACCGGGCGGCGGTGCTCGGCGACCGGACGGTGGCCGAGCGCTGGAACCAGGACCTTCGCACCCGCTACAGCGAGTTCCACCGCCGGCTGCGCCGCTCGGACCCGCACGGGACGATGTGGAGCCGGCCCGACTACCTGATCTACCGGGCCTGTACGAACGCGCTCTACCGGCTGTTCGCGATCTGCGACGTACGGCCGGTGGAGCGGTACCTCGCCGCGCACCTGGTCGTGCGCACGGTGCCGGAACTCACCGGGCACACGTGGCAGGGGCGCATCGACGAGGTGATCGCGGCGGTGGAGGGCTCGTCATGACCACCGCGTCCGCCACCACCACGCCCGACACCACCACGTCGGACACCACCGCGTCGGACACCACCGCGTCGGACACGCCCCCGGAGCCTTCACCGGGCGGGGAGCCCAGCCCGCCGGCATCCGAAAGCCCCGTCGCGCCCGCGGCGCGGCCGGAGGGGCGAGCCGAATCACAGCCGGAGGAGCGGCCCGAGTCACTGCCCGAGTCGCGGCTCCGGCTGCGGCCCGGCGTAGCCGTCACGCCGCTGCGTATGGGTCTGCATCTGCGCGGCCGCAGCGCCGGCGTCACGCTGGAGGGCAGCCGTGCACTGCCGGCCCTGTGGCAGCTGCTCTCGGCCCGGCTCACTCCCGACCGCGCGGCACGAGGAGACGGCGAGGCCGATACCGATACCGGTACCGGGGTGCGGGAGGACGGTGACACGCGGGCCCGCACCGGGACGCGGGCGGACCGTGACGGACAGGGCGGCACGGGGGCGCGGACCGATGCCGAGCAGGGGACCGATGTCCCGGGGCGGGCCGACGTGGGTGAGCGGGGCGGCCCACGGGTGGAAGCCGCGCTGGAGACGCTCACGGCACGGCTGCGTGAGCACGACCTGGTGGTCGAGCATCCGGACGGCGCCGAACTCCCGCCCTGGCCGGGTTCGTCGGCCGCCCACCCGGCGGAGGCGGTCGAAGCGATCCGGGCCGCGCGACCGGTCGTCGCCACACGGGATCCCGGCGGTCCGCTCGCCGCAAGCCTCGTACAGGCGCTGCACCACGCGGGAGCGAGCCCGCGGGTCACCACCGACGACCGGCTGCCCGCCGGGCACGCCGTGGTCACGGCCGACGCGCCGACCGGAGCCGTGGCGCTGGCCGTGTCCTGCGACGCCGACGGCGGCTTCGTCACCGAGCCCGGTCCCCCGGACGGCGCCCGCACCGACGCCACCGCCATCGCCGCCCGCCTCGACACCGCCACCGACCTCGACACCGATATCGATACCGGCACAGATCTCGACACCAGCACCGCCACCCGTCTCGACACCGGAACCCACACCCACCTCGGCACCGGTACCGAAACCCGCACCCGCCTCGGCTCCGACTCCGGCTCCGGCTCCGGCTCCGGCTCCGGCTCCGGCACACCGTCATGGGCACCTGGGGGTCCCGGCACCGCGCGGTCGCGGTCGGCGGCGCCCGGTACGGCGGTTGCCGGTGCCGGGGCGCCGTCCCACCCTGCTGCCGTTGCCACGACACCGTCCCTCACCCATGTCGCGCTGCTCGCCGGAGCCGCGGCCGGGCGGCTGCTCGCGGCCGTCGCCGGGCTGCCCGACCCCGCCGCCCAGGAGGACGCCTCCGGCACGGCCACGGCCACGGCCGGGCATCCTGCCGTGCTGATCGCCCGGGCCGAGCCGCCCCGGGCGACGTACCACCCGTGGGTCGCCGCCCCGCGCGCCGCCCGCCGGGGCCCGGACGCACCACCCGCGCCGGACCTCGCGGAAGCCCTGCGGCGGGTCACGGCCCTGGGTGACCCGCGGCTCGGGGTGCTCGACGCGCCGCTGCCCGGGGATCTGCCGCAGCTCCCCGCGTCGCTCGCCTCCTGCCGGACCCCGGCGGGCCTGCTGGTCGCCGGCGCGGTGCGGGCGGACCTGGCCCGGCTGGAAGCGGCCTGCCGCGCCGCCGAACTCGCCCTCGCCGACGGTCCGTCGATCCCGGTCGTCGGAGCGAGCCCCGACCATGCCCACAGCCGGGCACTGCGCCGAGCCGTCCTCGCCCGTATCGCTCCGGAACCCGTCTCCTCCGCGTCGGGAGCGGATCCGGTCGCTGCCGCTGCCCCAGCCGGGGGCGGCGAGGACGACGTCCGGCGCACGCACCCCCAGGCCCGCCACTGGTGGACGGTGCTGACCGAGCGCATGGGCCGGTCGGCCGATCTGTCGGTAGGCCGACTCGCCTCAGGTGCCGTTCATTCAGCCGTCGTCCGGGTCCGGGCGACCGCGCTCTCCACCGGCGGCGCCCCGGCCACGGTGAGCCACGCCGTCGAGGCCACCGTGGCCGACGCCGTGGCCCTCGCCACGCTTGACGCGGTCACCCGCGCGATGGCGGCGGAGCACGCGCCGGACCGGGCGCGGCACACCACGCTCAGCGGCGCCGCGGCCCCGCTCGCCGCGGCCGGTGTCGAACCGGTCGGCTGGGCGGACGAGGGCTGGACCGACACCTGGCTGGCCGGGATCGCCGCACGGGAACCGGCCCTGCGCGCAGCCCTGCACCGACTGACCGGCCTGCGCCCCACGCCCTGGCGGAGCACCGGCCACCACCCGCTCGCCGACGCCCTGCGCGCATCCGGATTCACGGTCCTCACGGGACCGGGAGGCCCCCGATGAACACCGCCGACCCACACACCCCTTCCGTCTCCGCCCCCGTGCCCGTCACCGGCTCGGGCCCCTCCGGCCCCGTACCCCTAACCGTCTCCGGCCCCGCACCCGTCTCCGGCCCCGTGCCCGTGCCCGTGCTCGATCCGGCCGCGGCGCTCGCGACCGTCGAGGGCGCCGCCGTCGTACGGCTGACCGCGTGGGACCTCGGACTGGCCGAGCGGCTCAGTCGGCACGCCCTGGCCCATCCGGTGCGGTTCGTGCCGGTACGCGAGGACGGGGCACTGACCGTGATCGGGCCCGTACTCCACCCGGGGGCGCGGGCCTGCGTCGGCTGCGCGGAGTACCAGCGGCTGGCCACCGCGGGCGGCCGGGTGCCGTGGCAGAGCCCCCGGCTGGCGCTCGGCGGCACCGGAACCCCGCCGCTGACCGAGGCGGCGCTCCGGCTCGCAGCGGACCTGCTGACGACCGGCCCGCACGAACCGAAGCCACCCATCCCCGATCCGCACGCGAAGCCCCCCACCCCCGACCCGCACGAACCGAAGCCCCCCACCCCCGGCCGCCATCGCCCCGTCCCCGCCCCCCTCCCGGTCCTCGCCCCGGCCCCCGCCGACGACGACCGGGCCGTCGTCCACATTCTCCAGGGCGACCGGTACACCTGGTCCACCCACCGCATCCGGCCGGTCGGTGGCTGCCCGGTCTGCCGGCCGTTGCCGGACGACTCGGCCGACGGTGCCCGGTTGCCGGCCGAGCCCCGGCCGCTGCCCGACCCGTCGGTGCTGCGCGGCCCCAACGGCCGCACCACGCCCGCGCAGTTGCGGGCCGAGCTGTACGACGAACGGTTCGGGCCGGTGCGCCGGCTCTTCCGTACCGAGGACTCCGCGTTCGCGCTGACCACCGCCTGGGTGACGGACGGCCGTTCCCTCGACGACGGCGGTTACGGCCGGGCCGGCGACTTCCGGTCCAGCGAACGCGTCGCCCTCTTCGAGAGCGTGGAGCGGTTCGCCGGGATGCGGCCCACCGGCCGCCGTACCGTGCTCCGCGCCTCGTACGCCGACCTCGTCGCCGCGGGCGGGCTCGCCGTGCTCGACCCCGTCCGGCTCGGTCTGCCGGATCCGGAGCTGGACGGCCACCCCGCCCGCCGGACCGTCCCGTACTCCCCGGACCTCGTCCTCGACTGGGTGTACGGCTGGTCCCTCACCGAGCGCCGCGCGCTGGCGGTACCCGAGCACGTGGCGTACTGGGACGTGTCGGGACCGGACCGGCCGCGGGTGGTGTACGAGTCCTCGAACGGCTGCGGGCTGGGCAACAGCCCCCAGGAGGCCGCGCTGTACGGCCTGTTCGAGGTCGCCGAGCGCGACGCCTTCCTGATGGCCTGGTACGCGCGCACCCCGCTGCCCCGGGTCGCCGTCCCCGACGACGACCCCGAGGTCGCCGCCCTGGCCGACCGTGCCGCGCTGCTGCGCTACCGCCTGACCCTGCTGGACGCCACCAACGACCTGGGCGTCCCGGCGGTGATCTCGCTCTGCCGTTACGAGGGCGCGCATCCCGACGCGCCCCGCGCCTTCCTGGCCGCCGGCGCCCACCACGACCCCCGGGTGGCGATCCGCTCGGCGGTGGCCGAGGTGGTCACCAATGTCCAGGAGGCCGCCCGCCGTTCGGCCCCGGGCGGCCTCCGGGACCCGGAGCGGCTGCGCCCGATGCTGGACCGCCCCGAGCTGGTGCTGGACCTGGACGACCACGTCGGCCTCAACACCCTGCCGGAGGCGCAGCCCCGGCTGGAGTTCCTCTGCACGGACACCGCGGAGGCCCCCTGGCACGAGCGGTGGCCGGGGGCGCCCGAGCCCGTGGCCGACCTGACGCCGCTGCTGGAGCGGACCGTGGAGCGGCTGGCCGCCGAGGGCCTGGAGGTCGTCGCGGTCACACAGGACGAGCCGGGTGTACGGGACCGGCTGGGGCTGCACTGCGCCAAGGTGATCGTCCCGGGCACGCTCCCGATGACCTTCGGGCACGTCAACCGCCGTACCGCGGGACTGGACCGGCTGCTGGAGGTGCCCCACCGGCTGGGTCGCACCGCCCGTCCCCAGCGCCGCGACGAACTGCCCCTCGACCCCCACCCCTTCCCGTGAGGACGCGATGACGACCGCCCGCCCCCGCCCCCGCCCGGCCGCCTCCGGGACCCTGCCCGAGGGCTCCGGACACCCCGGACACCTCTGGCACAGCCTCCACCTCCACCTGCACACCGGCGGCGCGGGGACGGACGCCTTCGTCACCGACTCGCTCGCCCCGCTGATGGACGGCCTGACCGACGCCCCGGACGCCGCCTGGTTCTTCATCCGCTACGGCGAGGGCGGCCCCCACCTGCGGATCCGCTTCCGGGGCCCGCTGCCCGCCGACGCGACAGCGGAACTGGCGGCCCAGCTGGCGGATGTGGCGTCCGCGCGGCCCGCCGAGTTCACCGGCCCCTGGCCGTCCCGGCACGGCGAGGTGCGCGAGGTGCCGTACGTGCCCGAGACCGAGCGGTACGGCGGCCCCGCCGCACTGCCCCTCGCCGAGGAGGTGTTCGCCCACTCCACCCGCGCGGCCGTCGAGGCCCTGCGCGCCACCCCGGAGCGCGCCGCCCGGCTCCCGCTCGCCCTCGACCTCGCCCACGCCACCGCCCACGCGCTCGGCCTCGACGAACTCCGGGCCGCGGGCTGGCTGCGCCGGCACGCCGCCTCCTGGCGCTGGATCACCGAGGTGGAGCCGCTGCCCGGGGCCGCCGTCCACTCCCGCGTGAACTCGGTGTTCGCCCTCCAGCGGCCGGGGCTGGTCCGGCGCGCCCGAACCCTGCGCGCGGCCCTCGACGCGGGCACCGCCGCGCCCTGGCTGACGGAGTGGGCACACCGGGTCGGCGCGGCGGACGCCCGCCTGCGCGAGGCCGTACCCGCGGAGCAGGCCGCTCGCCGGGTGCCCTGGGTGTGGGCCTCCCAGCTGCACATGCTGTTCAACCGGATCGGGGTCACCCCCGACGAGGAGCGGGCCGTCTGCCGCCTCGCGGCCCGCACGCTGCTGGAGACCGAGGACGACCCGGGGTTCTTCCCCGCCGGGCACCGCGCGGCCGACTACCGGTATCTGGAGCGCAGCAAGTTCCAGGTCGGGCGGCCCGAGGACACCGCACTGCGCGACCTGCCCCCGCCACCGGCCCCCGCGGCCACGCGACTGGCCGCCGAACTCCCCCTGCCCGCGGCCCCCTTGCCGGACCTGTCGCTCACCGAGGCGCTGCGGCGGCGCAGCTCCGTGCGCGGGCCGCTGTACGGGCCGCTGGACGCGGGGACCCTGGGCGGGGTGCTGTGGTCCGCGTACGCCGAGAGCCACGCGACGCGGCAGCCGCTCGCCGACGGCACCGTACGCACCCTCCGGCACCGCCCGTACCCGAGCGCCGGCGCCCTCTACAGCGTGCGTGTTCGTCTGGTGGCGCTGGACGTCGCGGGGCTGGCCGCGGGCACGTACCACTGCGTGCCGGAGCGCCGCGCGCTGCTGCCGATCGGCCCGGCGCCGACCGTCGCCGAGCTGAAGGCACTGTCCTCGTACCTCTCCCGGCCGGCGGACGACCCGGACGCGGTGGGCGTCGACGAGGTGCCCGCGGTGCTGGCGGTCCACCTCGACCTCGGTCTGCTGCGCCGCCGCTACGGACTGCGGGCGCTGCGGCTGGGCCTGCTGGAGGCCGGGCACCTCACGCAGACGCTCCTGCTCACCGCCTCGGCGTTCGGCCTGTCGACCCTCCCCCTGGGCGGCCTCCACGACGACCTGGCCCACGAACTCCTGGGCCTGGACGACCTCGACGAGCCGATCCAGTACCTCCTGCCGCTGGGCCGCACCTCGCCGACCCAGGGGTGAGGGCGATCCTGACGCCACCCGGGCCGACGGGACCGGCACCGGATCGGATCGGCGACCGACGGATCCGCGATCCGCGGATCCGTTCCACGTCCCCCTGCGTCGGCAGCGGATCGCCGGGGGATCTGCCATTCCTCCACGAGCCCGTGCGGCACCGCCACTCCCGGCCTCCGCCCGCCGCCGAATTCCGGTGGCGGGCGGGACGGTGCTCGGACAGGATCGCCCGCATGCTCTCAGTGTTGACGAACGTGGCCATCGACTGCGCGGACGCCTACCGACTGGCGGGGTTCTGGAGCGCGGTGACGGGGCAACCGCTGGATCCCGAGGACGAGCCGGGGAGCGAGGAGACCGAGATCATGCTGCCCGGCGGGCCGGCCCTGCACTTCAACCAGGTACCGGAGCCCAAGTCGGGCAAGAACAGGCTCCATCTGTGCCTGCGGCCGGACACCTCGAGGGATGCGGAGGTCGAGCGGCTGCTGGGGCTGGGCGCCTCCCTGGTCGCCGACCGCCGCACGTCCGACGGCTGGGGCTGGGTGGTTCTCGCCGACCCGGAAGGCAACGAGTTCTGCGTACTGCTGGCCGAATCCGAGCGGGCCGCCCTGTCCTCGTGACCTCGGCTCCCGGCCGGCCGGTACCCCTGCTCGACCGGACCTCACCTCACGGCCGCTGCCGCCGCCTCCGGCCGTGATGTCAGTGGTTCCCCTTACGGTGTGCCGTGCTGGGCCGGACGGAGATCGTGAGGGACTCGCGGCCATGGGGGGCGGGTCGTACAGGCCCCGGCAGCCGGCTCGGGCCTGGAGATGGAGTGCCGTGTCCCTGCCCCCCACCTCCGGCCCCGGGGTCCGCGCCGGGCCGGATCCACGTGCCGGATCGGGCGGATCAGATCGGGCGGATCAGATCGGGCGGATCAGATCGGGCGGGGCGCCGGCCGTCGTGACCGGTGCCGCCGCCCGGCCGTCGGGGTGGGTCAGGCCGGCTGGAGCACGCAGGTGCCCACCACGTACCCGGTCACGCCGCTCTTGGTGACCTTGACCCACCGCGTGCTGGTGATGCCGCACGCGGTGTACGAACCGCCGTAGTACATCTCGCACGGCGAGGACGCGGTCTCGCCCTTGTTCAGCTGGGCGAGGGCCGTGCCGCCGGTGCTCGTCCGGTCGCGGATGATCACCGTCTCCAGCGCCTTGGCCGTGCAGCTCGCCGCTGCCGCGTCGGTCGCGGCGACGGCGGGGGTGCTCGCGACGAGCGTGGTTCCGGCCAGGGCGGCGGCGGCCATGGACGCTCCGAGGATCCGGCGTGCGCGCATCTCTGGTACTCCTCCCGTTGATTGGCGCGAGCATGCCACCCGCGCCGCGAGAGGCAGCCTAGATCCTTTCGTCGCCGGTCACGATCCGGTTTCGGGATGCGGTCAGGGGCTTGCCGAAGTCCGTGTAATCGATTCCAATCCTTTCTGCAGCGAGTCGTGTAATCGATTCCACGAGTTCCACGAGGAGGTGGAGCCGGCAATGGCGAGCATCAAGGACGTCGCCGCGGCGGCCGGGGTGTCCGTGGCCACCGTGTCGCGGGTGCTGAACGAGCACCCGTCCGTCAGCGCCGACGCACGCACGCGCGTGCTGGCCGCCGTGGCCGACCTCGGGTACCGGCCGAACGCCGTCGCCCGGTCCCTGCGGACCGACCAGACCCACACCCTCGGCCTGGTCATCAGCGATGTGCTGAATCCCTACTTCACCGAGCTGGCCCGCTCCGTCGAGGAGGAGGCACGGGCGCTCGGCTACAGCGTGATCATCGGTAACGCCGACGAGCGGCCGGACCTCCAGGACCACCACGTGCGGAACCTGCTGGACCGGCGGATCGACGGGCTGCTCGTGTCGCCCACCGACGGCGGCTCGCCTCTCATGCTGGACGCCGTGCGCGCGGGCACCCCCATGGTGTTCGTCGACCGGTGGATCCCGGCCGTGGACGTGCCCGTCGTGCGGGCCGACGGGCGGGCGGCCGTACGGGATCTCGTGGCGCACCTGTACGGGCTGGGGCACCGCCGGCTCGCGATCATCGCCGGGCCCGCGGCCACCACCACCGGCAGCGAGCGCGTCGAGGCCTTCCGGGCCGCGCTGGCCGAGTACGGCCTCCCGCTGCCCGACGCCTACATAGGCCAGGGCGACTTCCAGGCGGAGAGCGGGCGGCGGGTCACCGAGGGGTTCCTGGATCTGCCGGAGCCGCCCGAGGTCGTCTTCGCCGCCGACAACCTGATGGCGCTCGGCGCCCTCGACGCCGTACGCGCGCGCGGGCTGCGCGTGCCCGACGATCTCGCACTCGCCGCGTTCGACGACATCCCCTGGTTCGTGCACACGGACCCGCCGGTCACCGCGATCGCCCAGCCGACCGGTGAGCTGGGGCGGGCCGCCGTGCGCGCGCTGGTCGACCGGATCGAGGGCCGGACCCCCACCTCCGTCACCCTGCCCGCCCGGCTCGTCGTGCGCCGCTCGTGCGGCGAGCCCGCCACCCCCACACCGTCCCTCTCCCCAGTGCAAAGGAGCACGTCGTGAGCAACCCGGACGAGTTGCTGCGCATCGAGGGCATACGCAAGACCTTCCCCGGCGTGGTCGCGCTCGACGGCGTCGACTTCGATCTGCGCCGGGGCGAGGTCCACGTGCTGCTCGGTGAGAACGGCGCCGGCAAGAGCACGCTCATCAAGATGCTCTCCGGTGCCTACACGCCCGACGCCGGGCGCATCCTGGCCGGCGGTCGCGAGGTGCGCATCCACGGCGCCCAGGACGCCGAGCGGCTCGGGATCGCCACCATCTACCAGGAGTTCAACCTGGTACCCGATCTGACGGTCGCGGAGAACATCTTCCTGGGACGGCAGCCGCGGCGCTTCGGGATGATCGACCGGAAGCGGATGGAGGCCGACGCGGAGGTCCTGCTCGCGCGGGTGGGCGTACACGTGTCGCCCCGCGCGCGGGTGCGGGAACTCGGCATCGCACGGCTCCAGATGGTCGAGATCGCCAAGGCGCTCAGCCTGGACGCGCGCGTGCTCATCATGGACGAGCCGACCGCCGTGCTCACCTCGGAGGAGGTGGAGAAGCTCTTCGCCATCGTGCGGTCGCTGCGCGCGGACGGCGTGGGCGTCGTCTTCATCACCCACCATCTGGAGGAGATCGCCGCCCTGGGGGACCGGGTCACCGTCATCCGGGACGGCCGCAGCGTCGGTCAGGTGCCCGCCACCACGCCCGAGGACGAACTCGTGCGGCTCATGGTGGGGCGGTCCATCGAGCAGCAGTACCCGCGGGAACGGCCCGAGAAGGGCGCCGCGCTGCTGTCCGTGGAAGGGCTCACCCGTGACGGCGTCTTCCACGACGTCAGCTTCGACGTGCACGCCGGTGAGGTCGTCGGGATCGCGGGGCTCGTGGGGGCCGGGCGGACCGAGGTCGTGCGGGCCGTGTTCGGCGCGGACCCCTACGACGACGGGGCCGTGCGGGTCTCCGGTGACCGGCTCAGGCGGCACGACGTGAACGCCGCCATGGCGGCCGGGATCGGGCTCGTCCCCGAGGACCGCAAGGGCCAGGGGCTGGTGCTGGACGCCTCCGTGGCGGAGAACCTCGGGCTGGTGACGCTGCGGTCGGCGACCCGGGCCGGTGTCGTGGACCGCAAGGCGCAGCACGCGGCGGCCGAGCGGATGGCGGGGCAGCTGGGGGTGCGCATGGCGGGCCTCGGGCAGCACGTGCGGACCCTGTCCGGCGGCAACCAGCAGAAGGTCGTCATCGGCAAGTGGCTGCTGGCCGACACCAAGGTCCTGATCCTGGACGAGCCGACGCGCGGTATCGACGTCGGCGCCAAGGTCGAGATCTACCAGCTGATCAACGAACTGACCGCCGCCGGGGCCGCCGTGCTGATGATCTCCAGCGATCTGCCGGAGGTGCTCGGCATGAGCGACCGGGTTCTGGTCATGGCCCAGGGCCGGATCGCCGGTGAACTGTCCGCGGGCGAGGCCACGCAGGACGCGGTGATGTCCCTGGCCGTCAGCACCCCCACCACCGAGAAGGAGGCCCCCCGTGGCCACTGACACGCTCAAGAGCACGACGGGCGCGAGTGGCGCCCCCGGGGCCTTGCGCCGGCTGCTCCTCGACAACGGCGCCCTCACCGCGCTGATCGTCCTCGTCATCGCCCTGTCGGCGCTGTCCGGGGACTTCCTGACCACGGACAACCTGCTCAACATCGGTGTCCAGGCGGCCGTGACGGCGATCCTCGCCTTCGGTGTGACCTTCGTGATCGTCTCGGCGGGCATCGACCTGTCCGTGGGCTCGGTGGCCGCGCTGTCGGCGACCATGCTGGCGTGGAGCGCCACACAGCACGGGGTGCCGGTCGCCCTGGCGGTCGTCATCGCCGTGGCCACCGGCATCGCGGCCGGACTGGTGAACGGTTTCCTCATCGCCTACGGCAAGCTGCCGCCGTTCATCGCGACGCTGGCCATGCTGTCGGTGGGCCGCGGTCTCGCCCTGGTGATCTCGCAGGGCTCCCCCATCGCCTTCCCCGACTCGGTCTCCCACCTCGGGGACACCCTCGGCGGCTGGCTGCCGGTGCCGGTGCTGGTCATGGTGGTGATGGGGCTGATCGCCGCGTTCGTGCTCGGGCGGACGTACATCGGCCGGTCCATGTACGCGATCGGCGGCAACGAGGAGGCCGCGCGGCTGTCCGGTCTGCGGGTACGGAAGCAGAAGCTCGCCATCTACGCCCTGTCCGGTCTGTTCGCCGCCGTCGCGGGCATCGTGCTGGCCTCCCGGCTGTCCTCGGCGCAGCCGCAGGCCGCCGACGGCTACGAGCTGGACGCGATCGCCGCCGTCGTCATCGGCGGCGCCTCGCTGGCGGGCGGCACCGGCAAGGCGTCCGGCACCCTGATCGGCGCGCTCATCCTGGCGGTGCTCAGGAACGGCCTCAACCTGCTGAACGTGTCCGCCTTCTGGCAGCAGGTCGTCATCGGTGTCGTGATCGCGCTGGCGGTGCTGCTGGACACCGTGCGCCGCAAGGCCGGGGCGACCCCGGTGACCACCGGCGGCGGGGGTGCCAAGGGCAGGCAGGCGGTGACGTACGCCCTCGCGGCCGTGGTCACCGTGGCCGTCGTCGGCGCCACCTCCTTCCTGCACAGCGGCTCCCCGGCGTCCGCGAACCCGAGGATGGGGCTGTCGCTGTCCACGCTCAACAACCCCTTCTTCGTGCAGATCCGCAAGGGCGCCCAGGCCGAGGCGGAGAAGCTGGGCTTGGACCTGACCGTCACCGACGCCCAGAACGACGCCTCCCAGCAGGCGAACCAGCTGCAGAACTTCACCAGTTCCGGCCTCGGGGCGATCATCGTCAACCCGGTGGACTCGGACGCGGCGAGCAACTCCGTCAAGGCCGCCGACAAGGCGAGGATCCCGGTCATCGCCGTCGACCGGGGCGTCAACAAGGCGTCCGTGGACGCCCTGGTGGCCTCCGACAACGTCGCCGGCGGCGAGCTGGCCGCGAAGACCGTCGCCGAGAAGCTGGGCGGCAAGGGGAAGATCATCATTCTGCAGGGCCAGGCGGGTACGTCGGCGGCCCGGGAGCGGGCGGCCGGGTTCGCCCGGGGTCTCAAGGCCTACCCGGGCATCCAGGTGCTGGCCCAGCAGCCCGCCGACTTCGACCGCACCAAGGGCCTCGACGTGATGTCGAACCTGCTCCAGGCCCACCCCGACGTGCAGGGCGTCATCGCCGCCAACGACGAGATGGCCCTCGGCGCGATCAAGGCGCTGGGTTCGAAGGCCGGCAGGTCCGTGCAGGTCGTCGGCTTCGACGGCACCCCGGACGGGCTGACCGCGGTCAAGGACGGCACGCTGTACGCGTCGGTCGCCCAGCAGCCCACGCAGTTGGGCCGGATCGCCGTGGACAACGCTCTCAGGGCGGTCAAGGGCGAGAAGGTGGAGCCGACGGTGAAGGTGCCGGTGAAGGTGGTCACGAAGGACAACGTGGCCGGCTTCAGCGGCTGACACGGACGAAGCGGGCGGGCGGCCTTCCGGAGCGTTTCCGGGGCGGCCCGCCCGGCGTCCTCTCTCAGGGGAGTCAACTGATGTACGACTACGACCTCCTGGTCGTGGGATCGGCCAACGCCGACCTGGTGATCGGCGTCGAGCGGCGGCCGGCCGCCGGCGAGACGGTGCTCGGCGGCGACCTGGCCGTGCACCCGGGCGGCAAGGGCGCCAACCAGGCGGTCGCCGCCGCCCGGCTCGGTGCCGCGACGGCGCTGCTGGCGCGGGTCGGCGACGACGGTCACGGCCGGCTGCTGCTCGACTCCCTGCGCGCGGCCGGGGTCGACACGGTGGGTGTGCTGGTGGGCGGCGCCCCGACGGGCGTCGCGCTGATCACCGTCGACCCGTCCGGCGACAACAGCATCGTGGTGTCGCCGGGCGCCAACTTCCGTCTGCTGCCCGCGGACGTCCGGGCGGCCACGAGCCTCTTCCATGCCGCCCGCGTGGTGTCGGCGCAGCTGGAGATCCCGCTGGAGACGGTCGTGGAGGTGGTGCGGAACCTGGCGCCGGACGGCCGTTTCGTGCTGAACCCCTCTCCGCCGCGCGAGCTGCCCGCGGAGGTGCTGGCGGCCTGTGATCCGCTGATCGTGAACGAGCACGAGGCCCGGGTGATCCTCGGGGACGCCTGTGTGAGCGGGGATCCCGCGGACTGGGCGCGGCTGCTGCTGGCCAGGGGCCCGCGCTCGGTGGTGGTGACGCTGGGCGCGGAGGGGGCGCTGGTGTGTGACGGCTCGGGTGTGGCCCGGGTGCCGTCGGTGACGGTGGACGCGGTGGACACCACGGGCGCGGGGGACGCGTTCACCGCCGCGCTGGCCTGGCGGCTGGGCGCGGGGGCCACGCTCGCCGAGGCGGCGGCCTACGCGGCCGGGGTCGGCGCGGCGGCCGTGACGAAGCGGGGCGCGCAGGAGTCGTACCCGACGGCCACAGAGGTCGACGCCCTGTGCGGTGCGGTGCCGGGAGGCGGCTCCCGGTCCTCCGGCCCGGTGCCGGAGGCCCCGGCCGAGGCCGGCGGGCGAGGGGAGTCGCGGTGAAGAAGGCGGGGATCCTCAACCGTCATCTGGCCGGCGCGCTGGCGGAGCTGGGGCACGGGGACGGGGTGCTGGTCTGCGACGCGGGCATGCCGATCCCGACGGGGCCGCGCGTGGTGGACCTCGCGTTCCGGGCCGGTGTCCCGTCGTTCGCGGAGGTGCTGGACGGTCTGCTGGCCGAGCTGGTGGTGGAGGGCGCCACGGCGGCGGCGGAGACACGGGCGGCCAACCCGGCGGCGGCGGCCCTGCTGGAGGGCCGCTTCCCGGAGCTGGCCGTGGTCCCGCACGAGCGGCTGAAGGAACTGTCGGCGGACGCCCGGCTGATCGTCCGCACCGGCGAGGCCCGCCCGTACGCGAACGTCCTGCTGCGCTGCGGGGTGTTCTTCTAGGTCCGGTCCTCGGACTCCCGCCGCCCGCCCGGCTGCCGGGGGTCCGACGACGGGGCCCGGGCGCCGTGGGGTGCCGTGACGTTTCGAGGGGGCGTCCCCGGCCCGACGGCCGGGGACGCCCCCTCGGTTCTCCCCTCCCCTGCCGGAACCCGAATCCCCCCCGGGGTCCCCCGTGGTTCCGACGACAGTTACGACACCGGAGGCGGCGGAATGGTTGCACCCGCTTCCCGGATCTCCCCCTGACGGACCACGTGCTCCACGAAACGCTCCGCCGTCTCCGCCAGCACCTCCCGTCCGTCCCGGGCCCACAGCCGCTCGTTGAACAGCTCCACCTCGATGGGTCCGTTGTAGCCGGCCGCCGCCACGTACCCCGTCCACTCCCGCATGTCGATCGCGCCGTCCCCGAGCTGGCCACGGCCGTTGAGGACGCCCTCGGGCAGGGGGGTGGTCCAGTCGGCGAGCTGGAAGGTGTGGATACGGCCCGCCGTGCCCGCGCGGGCGATCTGGGCGGGGGCCCGATCGTCCCACCAGACGTGGTACGTGTCCACGGCCACCCCCACCTGGTGCGCGGGGAAGCGTTCGGCGAGGTCCAGGGCCTGGGCGAGGGTGGAGACCACGCAGCGGTCGGCGGCGTACATGGGGTGCAGGGGCTCGATGGCGAGCCGGACGCCGCGTTCGGCGGCGTAGGGGGCGAGGACGGCCAGGGCGTCCGCGACGCGTTCTCGGGCGCCGTGCAGGTCCTTGCTGCCCGCGGGGAGGCCGCCGGAGACCAGGACCAGGGTGTCCGTGCCGAGCGCGGCGGCCTCGTCGACGGCCGCGTGGTTGTCGCCCAGCGCCTCGGCCCGCTCGGCGGGGTCGGTCGCCGTGAGGAAGCCGCCCCGGCACAGGGTGGTGACCGTCAGGCCGGCGTCGCGGACCAGCTCGGCGGTCGCCTCCACGCCGTACGCCCGGACCGGTTCCCGCCACAGGCCGACGTTGCCGACGCCCGACCGGCCGCAGGCGTCGACGAGTTCGGGGAGCGACAGCTGCCTGACCGTCATCTGGTTGACGGAGAACCGCGCGAGGTCCGTGCTCACCGGTCCACCCCGTACAGGCTCAGCAGGTTCTTCATCCGTTCCTCGGCCAGTCCGGGGTCGGGGAACAGGCCGAGGGAGTCGGCGAGTTCGTAGGCGCGGGCGAAGTGCGGGAGGGAGCGGGCCGACTGGAGGCCGCCGACCATGGTGAAGTGGGACTGGTGGCCCGCGAGCCAGGCGAGGAGGACGACTCCCGTCTTGTAGAAGCGGGTGGGGGGCTGGAAGAGGTGGCGGGACAGCTCCACGGTGGGGTCGAGGAGTTTCCGGAAGCCCTGGACGTCGCCCGTGTCCAGGACCCGTACCGCCTCCGCCGCCAGCGGGCCGAGCGGGTCGAAGACGCCGAGCAGGGCGTGGCTGAAGCCCTGCTCGTCGCCCGCGATCAGCTCGGGGTAGTGGAAGTCGTCCCCGGTGTAGCAGCGGACGCCCCGCGGGAGCCGCCGCCTCAGGTCGATCTCGCGCCGCGCGTCCAGCAGGGAGATCTTGACGCCGTCGACCTTGTCGGGGTGCGCGGCGATGACCTCCAGGAAGGTGCCGGTGGCCGCGTCCAGGTCGGCCGAGCCCCAGTAGCCCTCCAGCGCGGGGTCGAACATCGGGCCCAGCCAGTGCAGGATCACCGGTTCGGCGGCCTGGCGCAGCAGGTGGCCGTAGACCTCCAGGTAGTCCTCGGGGCCGCCGGCGGTGGCGGCCAGGGCCCTGGACGCCATGAGGACGGCCCGGGCGCCCGCTTCCTCGACCACGGCGAGCTGTTCCTCGTAGGCCGCGCGGATGTCGGCGAGCGTGCCGCGGGTGAGCTGGTCGGTGCCGGCCCCGCAGGCGATCCGGCCGCCCACGGCGCGGGCCTCCGCCGCGCTGCGCCGGATCAGTTCGGCCGCGCCCGCCCACTCCAGGCCCATGCCCCGCTGGGCGGTGTCCATCGCCTCGGCGACGCCCAGGCCGTGGGACCACAGGTGGCGGCGGAAGGCGAGGGTGGCGTCCCAGTCGACGGCGGCGGGCGCGTCGGGCGAGACGTCGGCGTACGGGTCGGCGACGACGTGGGCCGCGGAGAAGACCGTACGGGAGGTGAAGGGGGTGCCCGGGGAGACCGCCAGGGGTTCGGCGCGTGGTTCGTAGCGGCGCAGGGTGCCGTCCGCGCCGGGGAGGTGGAGGGTCACAGGGAGATCTCCGGTACGTCGATGCGGCGGCCCTCGGCGGAGGACCTCAGGCCCAGTTCGGCGAGTTGTACACCGCGGGCGCCGGCCAGCAGGTCCCAGTGGTACGGGGTGTCGGCGTGGACGTGTTTGAGGAACAGTTCCCACTGGGCCTTGAAGCCGTTGTCGAACTCGTCGTTGTCGGGGACCTCCTGCCACTGGTCGCGGAAGGCCTCGGTGGCGGGGACGTCCGGGTTCCACACGGGCTTGGGGGTGGCGCCGCGGTGCTGCGCACGGCATCCGCGCAGGCCGGCCACGGCGGAGCCCTCGGTGCCGTCGACCTGGAACTCCACCAGCTCGTCGCGGTGGACGCGCACGGCCCACGAGGAGTTGATCTGCGCGACGACGCCGCCCTCCAGCTCGAAGACGCCGTAGGCGGCGTCGTCGGCGGTGGCGTCGTAGGGCTTGCCCTGTTCGTCCCAGCGCTGCGGGATGTGGGTGGTGGCCAGGGCCTGCACGGAGGTCACCCGGCCGAACAGCTCGTGGAGCACGTACTCCCAGTGCGGGAACATGTCGACGACGATGCCGCCGCCGTCCTCGGCGCGGTAGTTCCAGGAGGGGCGCTGGGCGGGCTGCCAGTCGCCCTCGAAGACCCAGTAGCCGAACTCGCCGCGGACGGACAGGACGCGGCCGAAGAAGCCGCCGTCGATCAGGCGCTTCAGCTTCAGCAGGCCCGGCAGGAAGATCTTGTCCTGGACGACGCCGTGCTTGACGCCCTTGTCGTGGGCGAGGCGGGCGAGGGCGAGGGCGCCGTCGAGGCCGGTGGCGGTGGGCTTCTCGGTGTAGACGTGCTTGCCGGCCGCGATCGCCTTGGTGAGGGCCTCCTCGCGGGCGGCGGTGACCTGGGAGTCGAAGTAGATGTCGACGGCGGGGTCGGCGAGGACGGCGTCCACGTCGGTGGAGAAGTGGTCGAGGCCGTGCCGCTCGGCGATCTCCCGCAGGGCGTGCTCGCGGCGGCCGAGGAGGATCGGCTCGGGCCAGAGCACGGTGCCGTCGCCGAGGTCGAGGCCGCCCTGGTCGCGCAGGGCGAGGATCGACCGGACGAGGTGCTGGCGGTAGCCCATGCGTCCGGTGACGCCGTTCATGGCGATACGCACCGTCTTGCGTGTCACGTCAGTCCCCTTCGTGGGCGCCGCGCGCCCCGTTCGGTAACAGCGCCGATCGCGCAGCAAGCGCTTTCTATCCGGAGAAGCTAGCCTCTGGGCGGGGTCTGTACAAGACCGTGTCCGCTTCGAGTCGTTCGAGGGGGCGAACAACTCGAGGTCGTGGCCTTAAGGTCTGTCGGAACCAGGTCGCATGCCCGGCTGTCTACGAGGGCGTACGAACTGTCTGCGAAGACGTACGACGAGATGCGCGACCGGAGGACGACGAGATGACGGTGACCCTGGCGGACGTGGCGGCCCGCGCCCAGGTCTCCCCCGCGACGGTGTCGCGCGTGCTGAACGGCAACTACCCGGTCGCCGCCTCCACGCGCGAGCGGGTGCTGCGGGCCGTGGACGAGCTGGACTACGTCCTCAACGGCCCCGCCAGCGCGCTCGCCGCGGCCACCTCCGACCTGGTCGGCATCCTCGTCAACGACATCGCCGACCCGTTCTTCGGGATCATGGCGAGCGCGATCCAGGCCGAGATCGGAGGGCCGGGCGGACGCGCGGGCGGGGAACGCCTGGCGGTCGTCTGCAACACCGGCGGCAGCCCCGAGCGCGAGCTGACGTATCTCACCCTGCTCCAGCGGCAGCGGGCCGCGGCCGTCGTGCTGACCGGCGGGGCCGTCGAGGACGCCTCGCACGCGGCGGCGGTCGCGGCGAAGCTGCGGAAGCTGGCGGACGCCGGGACCCGGGTGGTGCTGTGCGGGCGCCCGCCGGCGCCGGACACCGAGGCCATCGCGCTGACCTTCGACAACCGGGGCGGCGCCCGCGCGCTCACCGACCACTTGACCGGCCTCGGCCACCGCCGGCTCGGCTACATCGCCGGCCCCGAGGAGCGCACGACCACCCGGCACCGCCTGGAGGGCCACCGCGCCGCCCTCACCGCGGCAGGCATCGAGGACGACCCGCGCCGGACCGTGCACGGCCGCTACGACCGCCGGTCCGGTCACGAGGCCACGCTGGAGCTGCTGCGCCGCGATCCCTCCCTGACGGCGATCGTGGCCGCGAACGACTCGGTCGCGCTGGGGGCGTGCGCCGCGCTGCGGGAGTCCGGGCTGCGCATCCCCGAGGACGTCTCGGTGGCCGGCTTCGACGACCTGCCGTTCAGCATCGACGCGGTGCCCTCCCTGACGACGGTCCGGCTGCCGCTGGCGGAGGCGGGCGCGCGGGCCGGGCGCATCGCGATGGGCCGCGAGGAACCACCGCCCGGGGGGATCGCCTCGATGCGAGGGGAGCTGATGGTGCGGGGGTCCTCCGGGGTTCCCCGGGGCTGACTTCGGGCGCGGGTGCGGGTGGTCCCCCGGGGTTCCCCGGGGCTGACTTCGGGCGCGGGTGCGGGTGGTCCCCCGGGGTTCCCCGGGGCTGACTTCGGGCGCGGGTGCGGCGGTGCGCCTGCGCGCCGGGTGCGCGAGGGCACCGCGGGCCGCCGGGCAGCCCCACCGCTCCTTCGGCGCCGATCCGGGCGGCCGGGACCGGCGGCTCGCGCTGCGCGCCCCGGACGAGTGACGAGCAGGGGGTAGGGTCCGTGCCCATGAAGCTGGCGTTTTCCACTCTCGGTGTCCCCGGCCTGTCCGTCCCGGACGTCCTGGCCCTCGCTACCGCGCACGGATATCACGGCGTCGAGCTGCGCGCCCACCCCGAGGAACCGGTGCACCCCGGCCTGCCCCCCGCCGAACGCGCCGAGACCGCGGCCCTGTTCCGGGGCGCCGGGGTCGAGCTGCTGTGTGTCGCCGGATACGCGCGCGTCGCCGCCCCGGGCGAGGACGCACCCGTGCTGGCGGAGATCAGGGACCTCCTCCGGCTGGCCCACGATCTGGGCGCGCCCTTCGTCCGGGTCTTCCCCGGCGGCGACCCGGACCGGCCGCGCGAGGAGTCGGACGCGATCGCGGCCCGGCGGCTCGGCACGGCCGCCGAGGACGCCTCCGCGCTCGGCGTCCGGATCCTGCTGGAGACCCACGACTCGCACCGCACCGGCGCCGACGCGATCCGGATCCTCGGCCCGGTCGGGCACCGGCAGGTGGGCGCGGTGTGGGACGTGATGCACACCTGGCTGGGCGGCGAGCAGCCGTCGGACACCTACGCCGCCCTCGCCCCGCACCTGGGCTACGTCCAGGTCAAGGACATCGTCTCCGCCGAGGACACCACCCCGCTGCCGCTCGGTGCCGGGGTGCTGCCGCTCACCGAGTGCGTGGACGTCCTGTGCCGGCACGGCTGGGAGGGCTGGCTGTGCTGGGAGTACGAGAAGCGCTGGTACGCGGGGGCCGCCCCGCTGCCGGAGCTGCTGGGCGCGGGCCGCGACCACCTGATGCGGCTGCTGGGGGACGCGGCCTAGCCGGGCCGGGCGACTGCCGAGGAACGGGCTCAGCCGGGGCCGGGGGCTGCCGAGGAACGGGCTCAGCCGGGGCCGGGGGCTGCCGAGAGACGCGGCTCAACCGGGCCGGCGGCTGCCGGGAACGCTGCCCGGCCCGGTCCGGCGGGCAAATTCGCTGGCGGGGGCCCGGACCGGCGGTTACCCTCCCTCGGTGATTCAGCAGCCGGGGCCGCGCGCCCGCTTCCGCTCATGAGCCTCGCCCGCTCACTCGTCGACGTACGACCGCTGCGTGCCTCACCCGTCTTCCGGCGGCTGCTGATCGGGCGGACCGTGTCCGTGCTCGGCGGGTTCATGACCATGGTGACGGTCATGTACCAGGTGTGGGACATGACCCGCAGCACCGCCTGGACCGGCGCGGTCGGGCTCGCGCAGGCGCTGCCGCTGGTGGTGTTCGGGCTGTTCGCCGGGGCATGGGCGGACCGCGCCGACCGGCGGCGGGTCTTCCTGGTGGCCACCGTCGGCCAGGCGGCCTGCTCCCTGCTGCTCGCGGTGCAGGGCTTCACCGGGCATGTGCCGGTGGTCGTGGTGCTGCTCCTCGTCGCCGTGCAGTCGGCCTTCGGCGCGCTCGGCGCCCCGGCCGCCGGGGTGTTCCTGCCACGGCTGCTGCCCAAGGACCAGGTGGCCGCCGGGCTGGCGCTGCAACAGGTCACCGGCCAGTCGATGATGCTGCTCGGCCCCGCGCTGGCCGGAGTGCTGCTGGGCTGGTTCGGCATCGGCGTCTGCTACCTGCTGGACGCCCTCAGCTTCGGTTTCGCCTTCTACGGCGCCTTCGGGCTGCCCGCGCTGCCGCCCGAGGGGGAGCCGTCGCGGGCGGGGCTGCACGGGGTGCTGGACGGGCTGCGGTTCCTGGCCGGGCACCGGGTGGTGCGGGGCGCGCTGATCACCGATCTCGCCGCCACCGTGCTGTCGTTCCCGGTGAGTCTGTTCCCGCTGGTCAACACCGAGCGGTTCGGCGGCGACCCGCGCACCCTCGGACTGTTCCTGTCGGCGCTGGCGGTGGGCGGGATCACGGCGGCCGGGCTGTCCGGCTCGGTGACCCGGCTCGGCCGGCCGGGCGCGGTGATGCTGTGCGCGTCCGCGACCTGGGGCGCGGCCCTGGTCCTCTTCGGCCTCTCCACCAGCGCCTGGCTCGGTCTCGTCCTGCTGGTGCTGGCCGGGGCGGCGGACGCCACGGCGGTGATGTCCCGCTCGACGCTCGTGCAGGTCCGTACCCCGGACGCGCTGCTCGGCCGGGTCACGGCGGCCGAGCAGATCGTCGGCCAGGCGGGGCCGAGCCTCGGCAATGTGCGTGGCGGCCTGCTCGCCGGCTGGACCTCCGGCGCGACCGCGCTGATCACCGGCGGGGGGCTCTGCGTGCTGGCGGTGGCGGGAGTGGCCACGACGACACCCGAACTGCGCGCGGGCGGCGCTCCCGCTCCGGAGCCGACCGGACCGTGAGCGGCCCGGTTTCCCGCACGCGGAGCCGGCCGGATCGTCGAGCGGCCCGGCTTCCTGCATGTGGAAATGGGCTACGCCATAACCCCTGATGGTTCCCCTGCGTTTTATGAGGTGCGGGTGAGTGCCCGCGAGATGTCAGGAAGGCAGGGAACCCATGAGACGGGCTACTCGAAACCGTATGATCGCCGTCACCGCCGCGTCCGGCGCGATGGCCGTGGCGCTTCCGGTGTCCGCAGCCTTCGCGGCCGACGGGGCCGACGCGCACGGCACGGCGGCCGGCTCGCCCGGGGTCGTCTCCGGCAACAACGTCCAGGTTCCGGTGCACGCGCCGGTGAACGTGTGCGGCAACACGGCGAACGTGGTGGGGCTGCTCAACCCGGCGGCCGGCAACTCCTGCGCGAACAGGGGTACGGCGAAGGCGCACGGCGCGGGGAAGAGCGGCGGCGCGTCCGCGCACGGCCGTACCTCGAACTCGCCCGGTGTGCTCTCGGGCAACGACGTCCAGCTGCCGGTCGACCTGCCGCTGAACGTCTCCGGGAACAGCGTGAACGTGGTCGGTGTGGGCAACCCGGCCGTCGGCAACGAGTCGGTCAACGGCCCCGACGAGGACACCACCGCGACTCCCGGGCCGCGCGCCCCGAGGGCTCCGGCCTCCCGGTCCCACCCGCGCCCGGCGACCGCGCTGGCCCGCACCGGTGCGGACGTCACGGCTCCCGCCGCGATCGGTGGCGCCGCGCTCGTCGCGATGGGCGCGATCCTGTACCGCCGCTGCCGCCCGGGCCGCACTCGCTGACGCTGCCCCATGGCCCCACCGAGGAAGCCCCGGTGGGGCCGTGCAGACCTGTCCGTGTCCGGCCCACGTCCGGGACGGCGAACGTGATCGCCTCACAGGAAAGTGTGTTGATCACATGTCAGATATCCACCGCATATCCGTGTCCACCTCACGATCCGGCCCCCAGGAGTCAGGGAAGACTCTCCTGGGGGCCGTGGCGTTCCCCGACCGGTGAGGGCCGAGATACGACCACCGCCCTCGCCCTCCCGGGGAGAAGAGGGCAAGGGCGGTGCGGGGCGGGTGGTGGCGGGGTCAGAGCGCCTGGTTGTTGCAGCCCATGTCCGAACCGAGGTGGCTCTGCTGCGCACCCGGGTTGCCCTCGCCGTTCAGCAGGTTGCCCGCCAGGCCGGTGAGGGCGCCGACGCTGCCGAGCACCTCGATGTTCATGTCGTGCGAGCGACACTCGACGCCCTGCGTGATGTCCAGGTCGTGGCCCGGCTCACCGTGGGCGAAGGCGGTGTTGCCGCCGAGGGTGCCGACACTGCCGAGGAGGGCACCCACGAGGACTGCCTTGTGGAACTTGCGCATTGGTTCTCCGTTGGTCGAGCGGATGAGATCTGCGACAGATCGAGCGGGGGCGCGGACGACGGTGGTGCGTCCGTCAGCCGAGTCGGGGCAGCCCCAGTTGACCGAGCGGGGGCGCCGCGACCTGTCCGAGGCCGACGGGCGACAGCTGCGGCACGCTCGGCGAACCCAGCACCGGGTTCACGAGCGGGTTCACCTGGGGGTTGACCTGCGGGTTCACCTGGGGGGCGACATGGTACGGGGTCTCCGGACCGAAGGCCTGGGGGACGGCTACCTGCGGGGTCACCTGCGGCATGACCTGCGGCATGACCTGCGGTACGACCTGCGGCTGCTGGGCGGGCGCGGCCTGCACCGGCTGTACGGGTGCGGCCTGCATCTGCTGGACAGGCGCGGCCTGCATCTGCTGCGGGTAGGAAGCCGCCTGTGCCGTCCCCTGGGAGGAGGCCGTGGCCGAGGCGTAACCGGTCTGTTGCGGCGGGGCGGCCTGGGCGACCGGCTGGTAGGCGGGAGCCGGCGCCGCGGGCTGATACGCGGGCTGGTAGGCCGGAGCCGGAGCGGCAGGCTGATAGGCCGGAGCCGGGGCCGCGGGCTGGGCAGCCGGCTGATCGGGGGCCGACGCCGGAGGAGCGCTGCCGTATCCGACGGGAGTATCGGCATGGCTGGCGCCGGCGCTGATGCCGGTCAGACCACTGGCCGCCGCTACGACGAGCGCGGCCTTGTGAAGCTTACGCATGAAACCCTTCGGCCCTTCGATACCTGAGAATGGGGATCCAGTGCATTCAGCGCGGTCGCGTGCGGTCGTGCGACACTCGCACCGCGCCCTGGGCAGCGGTCGTCTCGAGTTGCACGCGGACTTCGCATCGGAACCGGCAGCGAATTCCCTCACCCCTCTTCAGGTCCACGGTCGCTGCCCTTTCCCCGTGGAACGAGGATTCCTCGACGCGGTCACGGCGCGCTGAAGCCCGTCACCCATTTGCCGCTGCCGTCAAGGGTGTTGCGGCCGGGCCGATGCCCCCCTTGCGTCAAATGGGTGACCAAGTCTCCATGGCCGTATCCGAGTCCGCGCCGACTTCGTTCCCCTCGGGGCAAGAGCGATGGTCCATCGCAGCCGCGCTAAGCAGACAGGAAAAGCAGCAACTGCGCTGCCGCATCAGCATTTCAACCAGGTTCCGTGCACAGGTCAATGAAGGGCCGAGGATTCCATGCGCAAGCTTCAGCAGGTCGCGCTCATCGTCGCAGCAGCAGGTGGTCTGTCCGCAGTCGGTGCCGGCCCGAGCTCCGCGGCGCCGATCGGATACGGGTCCACGCCGCCGCCCGCGTCGCAGCCGGACGCCCAGGCAGCCTCGGCCGCCCACGCGCAGGCGACCGCGCAGACCTACGGCTCGCCGGCCCCGCAGGCGGCCCCCGCGCGGGGGACCGAGGTCGCCCCGCAGGTCAACCCCCAGCTGAACCCGCAGATCAGCCCTCGGATCACCCCGCAGGCCCCGCAGGCCCCGCAGGCCCCGCAGGCCCCGCAGACCCAGTCGGGACAGGGCGCCCCGGTGGGCCAGGCCAACCTGTTCCGTCCGTACCAGGAGTGCAGCCCGCAGAACCTGCTCGCCGCGAATGTCCCGGTGGCCCTGCTCGCCGCCTCCGAGACCCGGGGCGTCGACTGCACCCAGGCCAACAGCCAGGCCAACTCCCTCGCCAGCGCGCAGTAGCGCCGCCCGACGGCCGAACTCCGGGGCGAACACGGCCCCTTGGTGAACGCGTCCGACCGGCCCGTCCGTCCGCATTACGGCTTTCGGGTACTTCTGCCTCGTGATCGCGAAACCGGCGCGCCGCTGCCCGTTTTGGGGTATTTCGTATTAGTCTCCGGTAACTGTAAAAAGTCGATCTGCCCCAGATCGCACCCACCCACTCCACGGAGATGACATGCGCAAGCTTCGCAACGTTGCCGTCCTGGTCGCCGCCATCGGCTCCATCGGACTCGTCGCCGGCACGGCCCACGCCGGCGAAGGCGGCAAGGGCGGCGACAAGTTCAACATCACGCAGAGCTCGCACTGCAAGTCGCACGACCTGAACCTGGACGTCCTCGGCGAGGTCGGCCTGCTCAACGGCCTGCTGGGCAACGGGCTGAACGGCGAGGGCAACCCGGGCGCCCAGGCCACCGACATCGGCTCGACGATGGGCTGCAACAACAGCGCCCTCTAAGGTCTCGGTCGGCGCGGGGCGCCGGACGACACAGGGTCCCGGCACCAGCCTTCGGGCAGGGCGCCGGGACCTTTCGCATGCGCCGGGACTCGTGCGCCGCGCCAACAGACCGCCGAAGCGGCGAGAATTAACCACATTCGGCGCGTCGTTGACCCTTTCGGACATTTTCGTATCAGTCTTGGTGACTGTACGAACGCCGATCTCTCACGGGTCGCGTCCACACTCGTTCCACCGGAGATGACATGCACAAGCTTCGCACCGCCGCCGTCCTCGTCGCCGCACTCGGGAGTGTCGGGCTGCTGGGCGCCGGCAGTGCCCACGCCGACCACGGCTGGGGCAAGCGTGGCGACGAGTTCAACATCAAGCAGAGCAGCAACTGTACGTCGCACGACACCAACGCCGACATCCTCGGCGAGGTCGGCCTCATCAACGGCCTGGGCGGCAACCTGCTGAACGGCGAGGGCAACGCGGGAGCGCAGGCCACCGACATGGGCTCCACCATGGGCTGCAGCAGCAAGGTCGGCCTGTAGCACGAAGGAAACGCGGCGGTGGGCCAGCCGAGGGCGCGGGGCGCCGCCCCCTTTTTTTGGGGGACGGCTTTTCCCCCAAGCACCAGCGTTCCGTAGCGCAGGGGGACTCCTCCCCC
>NZ_JBVJYH010000007.1:0-297998 GCF_055600785.1 Streptomyces sp. NPDC038200 | reverse complement strand
GGGAAGAAAAAGGAAAGTAGCGGGACCCAAACAGGAAGAAAAAAAGGAGGGGGGGAAAGAAAAAAAAAAAAAAAGGGGGTGCCCCACAAAAACCCCCCCCCCCCACCGCCGCGTTTCGCGCGAGAACGGCTCGTCCGCCGGAACACGGATATGCCGGGCCGGGAGCGACTCCCGGCCCGGCATTCCGCCGTAGGCGCTCAGTACCGGATGTGCGGCTTCTTGAAGCCCTTGGGCAGTTCGGCCGTGTTGGAGCAGTCCATGACCGGTCCGACACTGGCGGAGCCGCCGTCCGTCAGCTGGTCGTCCGAGAACACCACGGGCGGCCGGTCGACCGTCGAGCAGTCCTGTTCCTGCTTGAGGACGTGCGTACCGTCCTTGTCGATGCGCGTCTCCGTCTTGCGGATGCAGACGACGTCCCCCTGTGCGGTGGTCTTGCAGTCGGCCGGGCCTCCCTCTGCGTACGCGTGTCCGGCGCCGAGGCAGATCGCGGCAAGACTGCCGACGAGCCCCGAGACGGTGGCGATTCTCTGCGAACTGAACATGTGCCGTGTTCCTTTACGACGGAGGCCCGGGCGCTCGCCGTCGACCGGCATGCGCTCGGGCCCTGAAAGATGGAAACAGAACATCCCGCCCTTTGACGCTCCGTCAGGTGCGCGTGAGGGCGGGATGGCCGCAGCCCGGACGCGCTCCCTGGGGGACCGCGCGTCCGGGCTGCCTCCGCCACGGGTGTCACAGATCGACGCGACCCGCGGTGGCGCCGAGAGGACGAGTCCTCGGCAGGTCTTACTCGCCTTCACCCTGGTGTTCACCCTGGTGCTCGCCGTACCCCTGCTCGGGCTCCTGGTTCCTCTGCTCCTCCGGCTGGCCCTGCTGCTGCTCCTCCGGACCCTGCGGCTGGGCGTAGTAACCGCCGCCGACGGCCACGGCGTTGGCGTTGGCCGTGGCGGTGACCGGCGGAGCGCCCTCGTAGCCGTCGGCGACGCTGACACCGGCAGCAAAGGCGGACAGGCCGGCAATCGCGGCCGCTACGACTGCAGCGCGCTGAAACTTACGCATGGTTGACCCTTTCTCATCCGGGCAGGACGCCCGGGCTCGACTACTCAACGTGAGCTTATACATACGTTTCGTAGTGATTCAGGATCTACGCCCCACATGTCGCGCCAGCCCCTCATATGTAGTAGAGGAGATCGTGCGGCGCCGGACGGAGGGGTGGGGCTCCGGACTCAGCGCGGCAGACCGGACGGCTCCCTGTCGTCGTCGGCCCCGATGGGCACGCCCTGCGTGACGACGTCCGCGGGCACTCCCTGCGTGGAGGGGTTGCAGGTCACCTCGGGCCCGAGCCGCATCCGCCCGTTGCCCAGGGCGGCGGGCAGCGTCAAGGGCTGCACCGGCACACAGTTCTCCTGATGGGGGATGGCGCCGCCCTCGGAGACCTGGCCCTTGATGTGCTGCGAGCAGCTGATGCTGCCCAGGAGGTCGCGGGTGCAGGTGCCCGGATCCCGGCCGACCTGCGCCTGGGCGATGCCGGCGCAGGCGACGGCGAGGCCGCCGACGAGCCCCGAGACGGCCACGATCTTCTTCATGTTGAACATGTGACGCGCATTTCCTTTGAACGGGTGTCTTCGACACTCAGGCGTCCGGCCGGGGGGGACGGGACCCTTCGGGGTGCCGAAGGGTCCCGCGCCGGGCGTCGCGCGATGTGACGCCGCCGAGTTCAGCCGGTGAAGGCGTTGTTGTACTGACCGCAGGTGGTGTCCATGGCGTCGGCGAGGCCGAGCACGGCGATCGGGATGTCGTTCTCGGAGACCGTCTGCGGACTGCACTCCTGGTAGGGGCGGTAGAGGTCGGTCACCAGCTGCCCACCCCCGGCGGTGTCGGCGGTGGCGGTGCCGGCGCCGATGGCCGACAGGCCGCCGGCCGCCGCCACTGCCGCGATCACGACCTTCTGAAGCTTGCGCATGAAGCCCTCGGTTCTGTGCTTGTTCATAGATTGATTGCCTAGCGTGACCGAACAGACACTAGCAGTAGCGAGAGGGGCGTTCCACACGGTCCGCCCGTGTCCCGAGGGGCGCGTGCCGCCGGGAAGTCGCCGGGAGGCGGCAACTGATGTGGCACGGGCGGCGGTTGCCGTCCGCGGGAACCGTCACGGCGCACGGGCCGCACGTCGGGCACAGCGCGGCGCGGGCACCAACCCGAGTGAGGCGAGGGAAAGTTGTGTCAGGAGAAGGCCGGTTCCGCGAGCCGGAGACGGTTGCGTGCGGGCGCGGAGGCGATCAGCTCCCGCAGCCCCTCGACGTACCGCCGCACGTTGTCGTAGGCGGCATCGGTGTCCGGGTAGCGGCAGGCCAACCACAGCCCTTCGTGCAGCCGGTTGACCCAGACGCACACCTGGTCGCCGTACGACACCCGGATCAGCCCATAGGCCTTCTGCTCGGTCCAGTGGTCGGCGCCGGGGATGGGGCGGGCATCAACATACGAGACGATCGAGTACATATCGGGTGAGGTCGGGCGGAAGTCCGCGCCGAGCAGCCGCAGTACACGGGCCAGCGGGATGCGCGCCAGCGACCGGTTGGCCCGCAACTCGGCGCGGACCGTGGCGAGCGCGTCGTCGAAGTCCCGCGCCGCGGGCACCTCGATGGGCGCGCCGCCGACGTACCAGCCCACCGAGTCCGACCACGCGGACTTCAGCCGCGTGTGGAACGGCACGACCGTGCGGTAGCAGGGCTGCCCGCCGATCTCGTGGACGATCAGACTGGTCGCGGCCAGGACGCCCACCAGGCTGCCGCCGTAGGGCCGGCAGTACGCGTCGAACGCGGCGGCCTCGTCCGCGCCGAGAAGCGGTTCGCACATCAGCTTCTGGGCGGGCAGCGCGTCACCGGGCCGCAGCCCGAGGTCGACGGGGAACTCCGGGAGCCTTCCGCCGCAGCGGCCGATGAACTCCCGCCAGCGCTGGACGATCGCGTGCGTGTCGTCGATCCCGTCCGCGTTCGCCCGCTCCTGTTCGCAGAAGTCGACGTAACTTCCCACGGGCGTGCCGAGGGCGGGCCGCCCCGTGACGCCCGCCGTGTACAGCTCGTGGATCTCGTGCGGGATGCGGTGGACGGAGTAGGCGTCGACGTTGGTGTGGTCGAAGGCCATGTACACGCTGGTGGAGTCGTCGCGGACGACCGCCGCGAAGATGAGGTTCGGCCAGTCGAGCGCGTCCGCCGCGACGTCGAATCGGTCCTGCAGGTACCGGGTCAGCGCCTCCGCGTCGGTGAAGTGGCCGACCACCTCGCGGTGCAGCGACACGTCCGCGTCGTCGAGCGTGAACCGGTGCATGTCGTCACCGGCCCACCGGAAGCCGCTGCGCAGCGTCTCGTGACGCAACGTCCAGTCGCGCAAGGCCCGTTCCAGCGCGTCGAGGTCGGCCTGTCCCGGCAGGTCGAACGCCGTGCCGAGCCAGGTGGGGACGAAAAGGCCGTCCTCGCGCACCGACCGCGCCGTTCTGATGTGCGACTCCTGGATGTACGCCGGTGGCCGCGGATCCGGCGGCAGCACTGCCGCGGCCGCGATGGTCGCCGGACTGAACGTCCACTCGACGAGCCGTCCGGGCCGGACCTCGCAGCGCTGAATGTCAGAAATTCGCACGGTGGCGTCTCCTTCGCAGAAGACACCAGCTTGATCAAGGGGGAGCCGTGCGCGAGCGGTGGTCGCTGTGTCGCCGCCTTTTCAGCGGGACGTGTGACGCCTCGAACGGTGAAGCGATCGCGCCACGGCCGTCTCCTCCCACTGAACGGGCATGCGCCGCGTCGAGTTGACGGCGGTCGTCGCGGACGGGAGTCCTCGGCGCCGGTGGCCGCGCCCGCGCTCCGGACCCCGATCCCGCCGGTGGGGGCGGGAGTTCGCCGTCCCGGTGAGCGGGCGGCCCCGCTAGGGGGCCGGCCGTACCGTGAGCGGCACGGACTCCCCGAGGCACCAGTCGAGGACGGCCGGCCAGGATCCGTAGCCCGCGTCCAGATCGAGGTGGGCGGCGCCGGGCAGGATGTCCGCGGGGATGCCGAACGGCTCGGCGAAGAGCGTGTCGGCGCCCTCGGGGCAGTACGGATCGTCGTCGCCGGCGACCAGCCGGGCCGGTCCGGGCAGGGCGAAGTCCGGAGCGGGCGGGACGAAGGCGGCCACCTCCGGGTACCGGGCGAGGACGGAACCGGACGGCGGGGCGACGAGCAGTACCCGGTCGGCGTACCGCTGCTGCTGCATGCCGCGGGCGGCGGCGTGCAGCCACAGCACGGCGGACAGGCTGTGCGCCACCACCACCCGCTCCCCCGTACCGTCCAACTCCGCCAGATGACGGCCGAGTTCACCCAGCCAGACCTCCAGGTCCGGGTCGTCCGCGTCGGGCAGCTGCGGGTAGCCGACCTGGTGCCCGAGGGCGGTCAGGCGGTCGGCGAGCCAGCGCTGCCAGTGCCCCTGCGGGCGGTGGTTCTGCCAGCCGTGCAGCACGAGGTACGAGCGTGTGGTCATGCCGGTGATCCTGTCCGGCACCCCGCCCTCCGGTCCAGTGCCCGTCTCGGACAGCGGACGTCAGCCGGCGGCGGGCAGCGTGGCGAACGCCTCGTGGAAACCGGGGAACGTCTTGCGCACACAGCCGGGGTCGTCGTAGGTCAGCCCGGGCGTGCGCAGGGCGGTGACGGCGAAGGACATCACGATGCGGTGGTCGCCGAAGGACTTGATCTCGACGCCGGGCGCGGGGGTGCCGGGCCGGATCTCGATCCAGTCGGGGCCGGTGGCGACGTCCACGCCGAGCCGCCGGAGGTTGTCCGCGCCGGCCTCCAGCCGGTCGCACTCCTTCACCCGGGTGTTGCCGACGTCCTCGATGCGGACCGGTCCGGAGGCGAACGGCGCGATCGCGGCCAGGGTCGGCATGGTGTCGGAGATGTCCCGCATGTTCACCGTGAGCCCGCGCAGCTCGCCCGTGCCGCGTACGGTGGTGCGGTCCTCGGCGACGGTCACCTCGGCGCCCATCCGCCGCAGCACCTCCACGAAGCGCAGGTCACCCTGGAGCGCGCCCGCGCCGAGACCGGGCACGGTGATCTCGCGGCCCGGGGTGACGGCCGCCGCGGCGAAGAAGTAGCTCGCGGTGGAGGCGTCCGGCTCGATCGCGTAGGTGGTGGCCCGGTAGCCGCCGGGCGGGACGTCGTACACCGCGCCGTCCCGGGCGACGTCCACGCCGAACGCGCGCATCATGGCGAGGGTGATCTCCACGTAGGGCGCCGACACCAGGTCGGTCACCCGGATCCTCAGGCCGGTGCGGGTCAGCGGGCCGAGCAGCAGCAGCGCGGTCAGGTACTGGGAGGACTCGCCGGCGTCCAGCACGACCTCGCCGCCCTCGACGCCGGACGCGTGCACGGTGAGCGGATGATGCCCCTCGGCCGCCTCGTGCCGCAGGTCGACGCCGAGGTCGCGCAGGGCGCGGGTGAGCGGGCCGAGGGGGCGGCGGCGCATCTGCGGGGAGGCGTCGAAGCGATAGGTGCCGTGGCCGGCGGCGGCCAGGGTGGGCAGGAAGCGGGCGGTGGTGGCGCCGTCGCGGCAGAAGACGTCGGCCTCGGCGTGGGCCGGCCCCTGCGGGCGGCCGTCGATCCGCCAGGCGTCCGGGGTGCGGCCGACCCGGTAGCCGAGCCGGGTCAGTCCCTCGGCGAAGCCCTCGGTGTCGTCGGAGTGCAGGGGGCGTACGAGGGTGCTGACCCCGTCGGCCGCGGCGGCGAGAAAGAGCGCGCGGGCGGTGAGGGACTTGGAACCGGGGATGTCGACTACGGGCATGACCGCATGATGACCGTTCGTCCGAGCCGTGGTCCGGGACGTCCGGAGGCTGGACGCGCCCCCTTGAATGCGCGGTCGGCGGCCCCTTCCTGGTTACTGTGCATTCCCTTGACGGAAAGAAACTTCCCGGATATTGGTGACTCCTCGGAAGTTTCCTTCAGCGGTTCTCCTCTGGAAGGAGCGCACGTGCACCACACCAGCACGGGAAGCGACACCGGCACGGGAAGCACGGGACACACCGCACGGCCGTCCAGACGCGCCGTCCTCGCCGCGACCGCGGGCGTCACCGCCGCGCTGTCCGTACCGACGACCGCCCACGCCGCCCCCGACGAACGCCGGCTGCGCGCCCTGATCTCCCGCATGACGCTGGAGGAGAAGGTGGGCCAGCTCTTCGTGATGCGGGTCTACGGCCACTCCGCCACCGCACCCGACCAGGCGGACATCGACGCCAACCTGAAGGAGATCGGCGTCCGCACCGCCGCCGAGCTGATCGCGAAGTACCGGGTCGGCGGCATCATCTACTTCACGTGGGCGCACAACACCCGCGACCCGCGCCAGATCGCCGATCTGTCCAACGGCATCCAGCGGGCCTCACTGGACCAGCCGCGCGGCCTGCCGGTGCTCATCGCCACCGACCAGGAGCACGGCGCGGTGTGCCGGATCGGCAAGCCCGCCACCCTCTTCCCCGGCGCGATGGCGATCGGCGCGGGCGGCTCCCGTGCCGACGCGCGGACGCTCGGCCGGATCTCCGGCGCCGAGCTGCGCGCGATGGGCATCAACCAGGACTACTCCCCCGACGCCGACGTGAACGTCAACCCGGCCAACCCGGTGATCGGTGTCCGCTCCTTCGGCGCCGACCCGGACGCGGTGGCCGGTCTGGTGGCCGCCGAGGTGAGGGGGTATCAGGCGGCCGGTGTGGCGGCGACGGCCAAGCACTTCCCCGGCCACGGGGACACCGCCGTCGACAGCCACTACGGCTTCCCGGTCATCACCCACAGCCGGGAGCTGTGGGAGGAGCTGGACGCGGTGCCGTTCCGCGCCGCGATCCGGGCGGGCATCGACTCGATCATGACCGCGCACATCCAGTTCCCGGCTCTGGACGGCTCCGGCGACCCGGCCACCCTGTCCGAGCCGATCCTCACCGGCATCCTGCGCGGCGAACTCGGCTACGACGGGGTCGTGATCACCGACTCGCTCGGCATGCAGGGCGTGCGCACGAAGTACGGCGACGACCGGGTGCCGGTGCTCGCCCTCAAGGCCGGCGTCGACCAGCTGCTCAACCCGCCCGCGCTGGACGTGGCCTGGAACGCGGTGCTGAAGGCGGTCCAGGACGGCGAGCTGACGGAGGCCCGGCTGGACGAATCGATCCTGCGCATCCTGCGTCTGAAGGCCCGGCGCGGTCTCTTCGACCGGCCCTGGGCGAGCCGGTCGGGCACCGTCCGCGCGGTGGGCACCAAGGCCCACCTGGCCACCGCCGACCGTATCGCCGAACGCACCACCACCCTGCTGGTCAACGAGGACGGCGTGCTGCCCTTCGACCGCTACAGCGACCGCAGGATCCTGGTGGTCGGCGCCGATCCCGCCTCGCCCTCCGGCACCACCGGCCCCTCCACCGGTGTGCTGGCCGCCGCGCTCACCGAACTGGGCTTCACCGCCACGGCCCTGTCCACCGGGACCGCGCCCTCCGCCGCGGCCATCGACAAGGCGGTCGCGGCCGCGCGGGACGCGAACGCGGTGGTGGTCGCCACCTACAACGTGACGGCGGGCAACAGCCAGCGGACCCTGGTGGACCGCCTGCTGGCGACGGGCAGGCCGCTGGCCGTGGTGGCCGTCCGCAACCCGTACGACGTCGCGCAGTTCCCGTCCGCCAAGGCCGTCCTGGCCACGTACTGCTGGACGGACGTCGAACTGCGCGCCGCCGCACGGGTGATCGCCGGCCGGGTCGCACCGCGCGGGAAGCTGCCGGTCCCGGTGCAGCGGGCGGACGATCCCACGCAGGTGCTGTACCCGATCGGGCACGGGCTGACGTACTAGCGCGGGGCCCGCTCAGGGCCGCAGCGCGGGCTCCCGCTCCACGTCCCGGCCGTCCAGCCCGGCGTCGTACGCGGCCAGCGGCCTGGCCTGGGCGACGGCGGCCGGGGAGACGCCCGCCCACGTCAGGATGCGGGCCGTGGCGAGGGACTTCTGGTCCGGGACCAGTCCCGCGACGTTCGCACCGTGGTTCAGGCCGGGCGCGGTGAAGACGTAGGAGTCACGGGCGCCCGCGCCGAGCCGGAAGCGTTCCGAACCCCAGGGGTCGTTCTGGCCGTAGACGAAGAGCATGTGGGTGGCGTGGTGCCGGACCCAGGTGTCCACGTCCCGCATCGCCCGCGGCTGGAAGCGCATCGGGATGGAGCGGGGCACGAAGTTGCGCGGCGGCTGGTAGCCGTAGCGGATCAGGTGCTTCTCGATGTGCGGGAAGTGGATGGTCGGCGCCCCGAGCTGGGTGCCGGCCTGGTAGTAGTACGGCGTGTACGGGGCGAGGCCCTGGTCGGTGTAGGCGGAGAAGCCGGAGATGGTGTCGACCGACTTCCAGATCTCGTCGTCGCTCGCGGTGGCCGCGTGCGCCGGGATCGTGGCGCAGTCCTTCAGCAGGCTGTACTGCCAGAAGCCCCAGACGTAGTCCAGGACGACCGCCTCGTACGCCTTGTCCAGGCCGCCGATGGTGTCGAAGGTGTAGCCGTTCTCGGCGGCGTACCGCGCGTACCTCTGCTCCAGCGGCTCGCGGCGCACCAGTGCCTCCCGCTGGACGGCGCCGAGCCGGTCGCGGCACTCCTCGGTGCCGACACGGGCGAAGAAGCGGTCGTAGGCCGAGTCCTCGTCGTTGACGACGTCGTTGGGGGCGACGTAGGCGACGACACCGGCCATGTCCCGCGGATAGAAGCGCTCGTAGTAGGTGGCCGTCATGCCGCCCTTGGAGCCGCCGGTGGCCAGCCAGTTGGCGGAGTAGATCCGCTTCAGCGCCCGGTACACGCGGTGCTGGTCGCTGGCCGCCTGCCAGATGTCGAGCTTGGACCAGTCGGCCGGGTCGGGACGGGACGGGGTGAAGAAGCGGTACTCCAGGGAGACCTGGTTGCCGTCCACGATCTGGGTGGGCTCGCGGCGCGAGGGGGTGGTGGAGACGTTGTAGCCGCTGGTGTAGAAGACCGTCGGGCGGCTGGTGTCCTTGTGCAGTACGGTGATCCGCTGCTGGAAGGTGCCCCGGCCGGGGTGGTGGTGGTCGACCGGCTGGGTGTAGTTCAGGACGAAGTAGCGGTAGCCGGGGTACGGCTTCTCCTCGACGAGGCTCATGCCGGGTATCGACAGGAGCCGGTCCTTGATGTCGGTGGGCCCGGACTCGGCGGCGGTGGCCGCGCCGGCCGCCGTGCTCAGGGTGCCTATGAACACCGTGAGCGCGAGCAGCCATCTGAGCGCCTTGCGCATGCGCACTCTCCCCTGTGAGACAGATGTGCGCCGGAAGCTATCCCAGCAACTGCCGTCACACCAGGGGGTATTGAGCGCTCCCCATCAGCCGGGGAGGGATCCGGCCGTGGGTTCGGCACATGACGGCCCGTGGGCTCAGCACATGATCCAGCCGGAGCTGACCGCATGGCGGCCCACCGCGCCCTTGATCCAGACGCAGCGGTGGCCGACGTGCACGGTCACGGGACCGGCGTGGTGCCTGTAGCGGCCCTTGTCGACGACCGGCCGGTTGCCGCGGGCCTGCACGCTGACCGACATGGTCTGCGCGGGGCCGGGGTGCTTGGCGACGGTGACCGCGCAGACGTAGCCGTTGGACTTGTAGACGTGGGTGACGCCGGTTCTGAACGGCAGGGTCCGCACCTCGCGTCCGGCGCAGCCGTCGGCCGACGCGGCCTGGGCGGTCCCCGTCGCCGTGAACGCGAGCGCTCCGGACGCGGCCAGCACGGCCGCACCGAGAGCCAGTCGCCGGCGTATCGCACCACTGTCCACTGTCGTCCTCCCCGTAACCCGGTCACACTCCCCCGCGTCCGTACTGATGTACGGACGCACGGATGTGCCGGATGGTTGCACGACCGTCAGCGGCACGCGTCGGCCGGGTCCGGGCGCGGGCGCGGCCGGGGCCGCTCAGCGGGGCACGCCGACCGGCTCCTCCGGCTCGGACCGGCCGACGAAGGTCCGCCACAGCGCGGCGTACCGGCCGCCGCGGGCCAGCAGTTCCTCGTGGGTGCCGTCCTCGGCGACCCGGCCGCGGTCCATCACCACCACCCGGTCGGCGCGGGCCGCGGTGGTGAGCCGGTGGGCCACCACCAGGGTGGTGCGGCGGCCGGCCAGCCGGTCGGTGGCCTGGTTGACCTGTGCCTCGGTGGCCAGGTCCAGGGCGGCCGTGGCCTCGTCCAGGAGCAGGATGTCCGGGTCGACCAGTTCGGCGCGGGCGAGGGCGATCAGCTGGCGCTGGCCGGCCGAGAGGTTCCGGCCGCGTTCGGCGACCTCGTGCAGATAGCCGCCCGTGAGCCGGGCGATCATCTCGTGCGCGCCCACCGCGCGGGCCGCCGCCTCCACCTCGGCGTCGGTGGCGTCGGGGCGGCCGTAGGCGATGGCGTCGCGGACCGTGCCCGGGAAGAGGTACGCCTCCTGCGGCACGACCCCGAGCCGGTGCCGGTACGAGGTCAGGTCCAGGCCGCGCAGATCCGTGCCGTCGACCGCGACCCGCCCGGCCGTCGGGTCGTAGAACCGCGCCACCAGCTTGACGAGGGTCGACTTGCCGGCGCCCGTCTCGCCCACGAAGGCGACCGTCTGCCCCCGCGGGATCCGCAGGTCGACGCCGGACAGCGCCTCCTCCTCGCCGGTGTAGGCGAAGTGCACGCCCTCGAAGGAGATGTCGCCCCGCAGGGAGAGGACCTCCAGGGGCGCGTCGGCGGACTTCGTGGACGTCGGCTCGCGCAGCAGCTCCTGGATGCGGCCCAGCGAGACCGTGGCCTGCTGGTAGCCGTCGAAGACCTGGGAGAGCTGCTGGACGGGTGCGAAGAACAGGTCGATGTAGAGCAGGTAGGCCACCAGGGCGCCGGTCGTCAGCGTGGCCGCCTGCACCCGGCCCGCGCCCGCGATCAGCACGGCCGCCGCGGCGACCGAGGACAGCAGCTGCACGAACGGGAAGTAGACGGATATCAGCCGCTGGCCGCGGATGCGGGCGCTGCGGTAGCCGTCGCTGCGCTCGGCGAACCGCCGCCCGCCGTCCCGCTCCCGCCGGAAGGCCTGCACGATCCGCAGCCCGGCCACGGTCTCCTGGAGGTCGGCGTTCACCGCCGAGACCCGCTCACGGGCGAGTTCGTACGCCTTCACGCTCGCCCGGCGGAAGAAGAAGGTGGCCACCACCAGCGGCGGCAGGGTGACGAAGACGACCAGGGCGAGCTGCACGTCCAGCACCAGTAGGGCGACCATGATGCCGAAGAAGGTGACGACCGAGACGAACGCCGTGACGAGGCCGGTCTGCAGGAAGGTGGAGAGGGCGTCGACGTCCGTCGTCATCCGGGTCATGATCCGCCCGGTCAGCTCGCGCTCGTAGTAGTCCAGGCCGAGCCGCTGGAGCTGGGCGAAGATCTTCAGCCGCAGCGTGTACAGCACGCGTTCGCCGGTACGGCCGGTCATCCGGGTCTCGCCGATCTGCGCGGCCCACTGCACCAGCACGGTGAGCAGGGCGAGCAGGGAGGCCGCCCACACCGCGCCGACCGCCATCCGGGTGACGCCGGAGTCGATGCCGTGCCGGATCAGCACCGGCAGCAGCAGGCCACTGCCCGCGTCCACGGCGACCAGCAGCAGGCTGACGAGGAGGGGCGGCCCGAAGCCGCGCAGCAGCCGGCGCAGGCCGTAGGAGTCCTCGGGCAGGACCGCCCGGCCCTCGTCGACGTCCGGGGTGTCGGTGGCCGGGGGCAGCGCCTCTACCTGGGCGAGGAGTTCCGGGGTGGCCGGGGTGCCGGCGAGCGTCGGCTCCTTGGGTGCGCGGTCGCCGGTCCACAGCCTGGGGGTCACGCCCCGCTCGGCGTCGAACTCCGCGTCCAGTTCCTCGCGGACGGAGGTGTCCTCGCGCGGCTCGGCCGGCAGGGCGCGCCCCGGGGAGACCCCGCCCAGCTCGTCCGGGTCGGTGAGCAGCCGGCGGTAGAGGGCGGAGCGCTCCTGGAGTTCCTCGTGGGTGCCGAGGTCGGCGAGCCGGCCGCCGTCCAGCACGGCGATGCGGTCGGCGAGGTTCAGGGTGGAGCGGCGGTGGGCGATGAGCAGGGTGGTGCGGCCCCGCATCACCTGCTTGAGGGCCTCGTGGATCTCGTGCTCGACGCGGGCGTCCACGGCCGAGGTGGCGTCGTCCAGCACCAGCAGGCGGGGGTCGGTGAGCAGGGCGCGGGCGAGCGCGACGCGCTGGCGCTGGCCGCCGGAGAGGGTGAGGCCCTGCTCGCCGACCTTGGTGTCGTAGCCCTCGGGCAGCTCGCTGATGAAACGGTCCGCCTGGGCGGCGCGGGCAGCGGCCTCGATCTCCTCCTGTGTGGCGTCCGGGCGGCCGTAGGCGATGTTGCCGCGGATGGTGTCGGAGAAGAGAAACGAATCTTCCGGGACCAGGCCGATCGCGGCCCGCAGCGACTCCAGGGTCAGCTCGCGCACGTCGTGGCCGCCGATCAGGACGGCGCCGTGGGTGACATCGTAGAAGCGCGGCAGGAGCAGGGCGAGGGTGGACTTGCCGGAGCCGGAGGAACCGACGACGGCGAGGGTCTCGCCGGGCCGGATCTCGAAGCTGAGCCCTTCGAGGACGGGGCCGCTTCCGCCGGGGGCGCGGTCGTAGGCGAAGGACACGTCGTCGAACTCGACCGTCACGGGCGCGTCGGCGGACAGCTCCTTGGTGCCGTCCTTCAGGGTCGGCTCGGTGTCGATCAGCTCCAGGACCCGCTCGGTGCCGGCGCGGGCCTGCTGGCCGACGGTGAGGACCATGGCGAGCATGCGGACCGGGCCGACCAGCTGGGCCAGATAGGTGGAGAAGGCCACGAAGGTGCCGAGCGTGATGTGACCGCGCACGGCGAGCCAGCCGCCGAGGGCCAGCATGGCGACCTGGCCGAGCGCCGGGACGGCCTGGAGGGCCGGGGTGTACCTGCTGTTCATCCGGATCGTGCGCAGGCGGCCCGCGAAGAGCCGGCGGCCGACCTCGCGCAGCTTGCCGGTCTCCTGGTCCTCCTGCCCGAAGCCCTTCACCACGCGGACGCCGCTCACCGCGCCGTCGACCACCCCGGCCACGGCGGCGGCCTGGGCCTGGGCGTACCAGGTGGCGGGGTGCAGCCGGCTGCGGCTGCGCCTGGCGATCCAGCCGAGGGCGGGCGCGACGGCCAGGGCGACCAGCGTCAGCGGCGGCGACAGCCACGCCATGATCACCAGGGACATCAGGAAGAGCAGGACGTTCCCGATGGTCATCGGGAGCATGAAGAGCAGGCCCTGGATCAGCTGGAGGTCGCTGGTGGCCCGGCCGACGACCTGCCCGGTGGACAGCTCGTCCTGGCGGCGGCCGTCCAGCCGGGTGATCGTGCCGTACATCTCGGTCCGCAGGTCGTGCTGGACGTCCAGGGCGAGCCGGCCGCCGTAGAAACGGCGGACGTAGGTGAGGACGTAGACGAGGACGGCCGCGCCGACGAGGGCGCCGGCCCAGGGGGCCATGGCCCGGCTGTGGCCGCCGATCACATCGTCGATGATCACCTTGGTGATCAGCGGGACGACGGCCGTCACGGCCATGCCGGCCAGCGAGGAGCCGAGGGCGAGGATCACGTCCTTGGGGTAACGCCAGGCGTACCCCGCCAGTCGTTTCGCCCATCCCCGTTGCGCTGCCACGCCGGTGCCCTCCAGATTTTCGGCCTGCTCTACCGGAAGACTCCAACACCCGAGGCGGGCGATTTCATCCCGCCGCAACAATGGCGACGGGATGTCGTCGTGGGGCGGCCGCGGGCGCGTGCGGGGCGGGGCGCGCGGTTCCCCGCGTCCCTGGCCGGCCGCCGCCCCGGACTCACGCGCGTATCCGCAGGTAGTAGAACCTCGTCGTCTGGGCCGCGTTCTGGTTGTCGTCGCTCACCAGGAGCACCCGCAGGCGGCCGGTGCGGTCACGCCCCGTGACCGTCATGCCCTCGATGTTGTCCAGCAGCGGGTTCGGCTGGGGCTGCCTCGCCGTGGCGCCCAGGGAGGGGCAGGCGGACATGTCCGCCAGGAGCGTCTTGCTGATCGGCCGGACCCCGTCCTGGCCCGTCAGGTTCTCGATGCCGCCGGTGTCCGTGGCGTGCCGCGGGTCGGCCAGGTAGAGGCGGACCGTGTTGCCGACGCCCGCGGTGAAGCCGCGCTCCAGGACGAGGAGGCGGCCGTCGGGGGTGGCCCGGACCTCGGGGACGCCGAGGCCGGCGTCGGTGCGGTAGGCGTACTGGGCGGCGAGCCGGAAGTGGCCGTCCCTCGTCCGCCGCCAGGTCTGGAAGCGGACGGTCCCGGCGGTGTCGCCGGCGAGCGCGTACTCCATGGAGGCCAGCAGGGTGCGGCCGCCGGGCAGCAGGGTCAGGCCCTCGAAGGTCTGGTTGGCGGTGGCGCGGCCGGCCGGGGCGACCTGGAGGGCCGACGGCACCGGCAGCCGGTCGAGGATCGTCCCGTCGCGGGAGTAGCGGCGGACGGACGGCTCGGTCTCGGAGGTGACGAGCCGGGTGCCGTCGCCGTCCACGACCAGGCCCTCGGAGTCGAGGTCGGCGCCCTTCTCGTCGGCGAGCCGGACGACCTCCTTCGGTCGGAGGGTACGGGCGTCCAGACGGAACAGGGACGAGCGGTCCCCCAGAGCCGCGAGCGAGCCGTCCCGGTCCACGGCGAGGGCGGAGAAGTTGCCGACGAAGGTGCCGTCGTACGTCGTCTTGTCGAGCGCGTCGGAGAAGCGGTCGATCGACACGGTGGCCGAACAGGCCGCGGACGCTTGCGGGTGGGCACCGGCGGGCCCGGCGGCGGCCGACGAGGTGGCCGCCGCCAGACCGGCGGTGAGGGTGGCGAGTACGGTTCTCAGGCGCATGGCCGTCACCGTAGAACGGGCCGGTGACCTACGGGCGACCGCCTCGTGAAGCGTCAGCCCCGCGGCGGCACCGCGACGAACGCCTCGCGCGGCCGGCTGGTCGGGGCGTAGCGGGTGGCACCGGCACCGGTGGGCACCAGGTCCTTGTGGATCGCCTCGGCGACGTTCTGGATGGTGGCGACGCCGTACTCCATGGTGCTGTCGTCCTGCGTCAGCACGGTGATCATGTAGTCGTGCCCGGCGCCGTTGAAGGTGCCCAGGCTGTGCACGCGCCAGCCGTGCGTGGAGCGCTGCAGCCAGCCGTTCTTGACGTGCACCGCGACGGAGGACGGCGCACCGGCCGGGGTCCCCCAGCGCTGGTCCGCGACGACCTGCCCCATCAACTTCAGGATGTAGGCACGGGAGTTGTCACTGAGCACGCTGTTCTTGGCGGTGACGAGCTTGAGGAGCTTCTGCTCGTCGGTGACGTTCTCCTGCGTCAGGCCCCAGTAACCGTCCGCGCCCGGCACGGTCTTCGTCATCCCGGCCGCGGTCAGGAAGCCCTGGATCTTCGTCATGCCCAGCTGCTTCCACAGCTTGCTGGTCGCGTCGTTGTCCGACTGGGTGATCATGGCCGTGGCGAGGTCGGCCTCGGTGTCGGTCAGGTACCGGTTGCTCTTCTTCGCGTCCCACAGCAGCGCGGCGAGCACGGTGACCTTGACGGTGCTGGCCGAGTCGAAGGCGGTGGCGGCGTTCAGCGTGCAGGTGGTGTCGGTGGAGCGGTCGTACAGGCCGATCGCGACGGTTCCCTTGCGGTTCGCGAGAGCGGCCGTGATGTCCTTCTGCAGCTTGGCGGCGAGACCCGCCTTGGCGGACGTGCAGCCGACGGTGGGCGTGGGTGCCGCCGCGGCCGGGAGGGCGGCGGTGGCCGAGACGAGCAGGGCGGCGGCGAGGGCGGTCGTGAGTGCCCCGGCTCGGCCGGATATCCGATGGGTCATGAAGAGCTTCCCCCTTGAACGTCGTACGGGCGTTCCTTGGACGCCGTCGGACGTGCCCCCGCCTCGCCTGCCGCGGCAGCCGGGGACGGACGACGGCTGTACGCATGTTCGCAGGGCGGGAGTTCGGGCGAACCGGGGGGATGGCCGCGGGACGCGGGCCCGCAGGCCGGACCGGGCGGCGGGCGGGGCGAGCGGCCGGTGGGGTGGGCGCGGCGCCGTCGCGGCCCGGGGTGTCCCCGGCGGCAGCGGCCGCCGGGGACGTGCCGTCCGTCAGCCCTGCGGCGGCACCGCGACGAACGCCTCGCGCGGCTGGCCGGTCGGGGCGTAGCGGGTGGCACCGGCGGTGGTGGGCACCAGGTCCTTGTGGATCGCCTTGGCGACGTTCTGGATGGTGGTCACGCCGTAGTTCATGGTGCTGTTGTCCTGCGTCAGCACGGTGATCGTGTAGTCGTGCCCGGCGCCGTTGAAGGTGCCCAGGCTGTGCACCCGCCAGCCGTGCGTGGAGCGCTGCAGCCAGCCGTTCTTGACGTGCACCGCGACGGAGGACGGCGCGCCGGCCGGGGTCCCCCAGCGCTGCGAGGAGACGACCTGTCCCATCAGCTTGAGGATGTAGGCGCGGGAGTTGTCGCTCAGCACGCTGTTCTTGGCGGTGACGAGCTTGAGGAGCTTCTGCTCGTCGGTGACGTTCTCCTGCGTCAGGCCCCAGTAACCGCCCGAGCCCGGCACAGTCTTCGTCATGCCGGCGGCGGACAGGAAGCCCTTGATCTTCGTCATGCCCAGCTGCTTCCACAGCTTGCTGGTCGCGTCGTTGTCGGACTTGGTGATCATGGCCTTGGCGAGCGACTGCTCGGTGCTCGTCAGATACCGGTTGTGCTTCTTGGCGTCCCACAGCAGCGTGGCGAGCACGGTGACCTTGACGGTGCTGGCCGAGTCGTAGGCGCTGGTGGCACGCAGGGTGCAGGTCGTCTTGGTGCTGCGGTCGTACAGGCCGATCGCAACGGTTCCCTTGCGGTTCGCGAGGGCGGCCGTGATGTCCTTCTTCAGGGTGGCGGCCAGGCCGGCCTTGGCGGACGTGCAGGTCACCGCGGGCGCGGCCGCTGCCGCCGGGGTGGCGGCGACGGCGGCCGGTATGAGCAGCGCGGCACTGACGGCGGCGGCGAGCACGCCGGCCCGGCCGGATGTCCGGTAAGTCATGAGAAGTTCCCCTTGAACGTCGTACGGGCGTCCCCCTGAACGCCGTTGAGCGCACCCGTGCGCTGTCTGAGTGGACTCGCCAGGGCGGTCGAAAGTTGTACGCGTGTTCGCAGGACCGGGGTTCACGGTCCCCGACCGGGGCGGGCGTCCCCACCCGGCTCTCACCGACCCACAGGCTCCGCCCAGGTGGACCACAGCGCGCACCCATCGCCGGTCGGCACGGTGCCCTGGTGACATCTGCCACCGATCCCCTCCCCCGCGCGACGACCGCGCCCGCCCCCGGGCCGCCGTCCCCCGCCGCGCCACGCGATCCGGCGCCCCGCCGGTCGCTCCCCGCACTGCTCGCGATCCTGCCGCTCGCGGCGGTGCTCTACGCCTGGAACCTCTCCGGATCCGGCCTCAACAGCTTCTACAGCGCGGCCGTGCTGAGCGGCACCGAGAGCTGGAAGGCGTGGTTCTTCGGCTCCCTGGACGCGGGGAACTTCCTCACCGTCGACAAACCGCCGCTCGCCCTCATGGTCATGGGCCTGTCCTGCCGTCTCTTCGGCTTCGGCACCTGGCAGATGATGGCGCCGATGATCGTGGCCGCGCTGGCCACGATCTGGATCCTGCACGCCACGGTGAAGCGCGTCTGGGGCCACGGGGCCGCCGCGTCGGCCGCCCTGGTGCTGGCGCTGACCCCCATCACGGTCGCCATCAACCGGGACAACAACCCCGACACCCTGCTGGTCCTGCTGATGACCGGCGGCGCGGCCCTGGGCCTGCGCGCGGTGACGAACGGCCGGCTGCTGCCGCTCGCCGGCTCGGCGGTCTGCTTCGGTCTGGCCTTCAACACCAAGATGCTCCAGGGCTGGATCGCGCTGCCCGCCGTCTTCGCGGTGTACCTGTGCGCGACCCGGCTCCCGCTCGCGAAGCGGATCCTCAACCTGGCCGCGGCCGCCGTGGCGTTGGCGGTGTCGAGCTTCTGGTGGGCGGCGGCCGTCTCGCTGGTGCCCGCCTCCGAGCGCCCGTACATCGGCGGCTCGGCGGACGGCACCGCCTGGAACCTGATCACGGGCTACAACGGCCTCGGCCGGGTCCTCGGCGGCGACGGCAACATGGGCGGCGGGGGCGGGGGCGGCGGCTTCTCCGGCACGGCGGGCATCGGCCGGCTCTTCAACGACGTCCTCGGCGGCCAGATCTCCTGGCTGCTGCCCTTCTCGGCCGTGGCCCTGGTCGCCGGCCTGGTCCTGTGCGGCCGGGCACCGCGCACCGATCTCACCCGGGCCGCGCTGGTGCTGTGGGGCGGCTGGACGGCCCTGCACTACCTGACGTTCGCGCTGGCCGAGGGCACCATGCACCCGTACTACACGACCGCTCTGGCGCCGGGCATCGCCGCGCTGTGCGGCGGCGGTGGCGTGATGCTGTGGCGGGCCTTTCGCGCGCACCGGCGAGGGGCCTGGGTGCTGCCGGCGGCCCTCGCCGTGACGGGTCTGTGGGCGGTCGTGCTGCTGCGCCGGGCCTCCGGCTGGCACACCTGGCTGTGGCCGGCCGTCGGTGTGGTCATGGCGGCGGCGATCACCGGTCTGCTCCTCTTCCGCACCGGCACCCGGGTACGGCTGCTGGCCGCGTCCCTGGCGGCGGCCGTGCTCGCCGCGCTGGCGGGCCCGGCGGCCTACGCCTGGTCCGTGCCGTCGGGCTCCGGCGGCGGCATGGGCGGTACGAACCCCACGGCCGGCCCGTCGACGGGGGGCGGCTTCGGCGGCGGACCGGGCGGCGGTGGCGGCCGGGGCGGGTTCCCCGGTGGCGGAGAGCTGCCGCGGCAGGGCGGCCGGAGCGGCGGGAACGCCGAGGCGGGCGCAGGGAACGCCGAAGCGGGCGCCGGCTTCCCGGGCGGGACCGTGCCCGGCGGCGGTGAGCTGCCCGGCGGCGGGCAGCAGGCCGGTGGCTTCCCGGGCGGGGGCCCGAACGGCGAACCCCCGGACGGCGAACTCCCGAACGGCGAACTCCCTGGCGCCGAGGGCACCTCGGGCGGTACGGCACCCGGGGGCACGGGCGGAACCGGCCGCATGGGCGGCGGCATGGGCACGGGCGGCGCGAGCGGCGAGCTGATCGCGTATCTCGAGAAGCACCAGGACGGCGCGAAGTGGCTGCTCGCGGTGTCGGGTTCACAGAGCGCGGCCCAGCTGATCCTCGACAGCCGCGAACCGGTGATCTCCATGTGGGGCTGGTCGGGCACGGACAAGGCGATGACCCTGGCCAGGCTGAAGGAGCTGGTGAAGAAGGGCGAGCTGCACTACGTCCAGCTCGGCGGCGGCATGGGCGGGGGCACGGGGGGCGAGGGCGACAGCGTCAGCTCCGAGGTCACGGCGTGGGTGCAGAAGCACGGGACGGCGGTGGAGGAGAGCGCGTACGGCAGCAGTTCGGCGTCGGACGCGTCCTCTGCGTCGTCCTCGAAGCCGGACTCGTCCGCGCCCTCGAAGCCGTCGGACGCGTCCTCGGACTCCTCGTCGGCGAGTGCCGCGGATGCCACGAGCCGGTCCACGGTCTACCGCCTGGACCCGTCGGACGTGGGCTGAGCCCGGTCACCGCGACGGACCACGCGGCGCGCGCCGAGAGCCTCCGGTGGCCCTCGGCGCGCGCCGCATCGGCAAGACGGTCGGGCGGAGCTGCCGCTTCCGCCCCTTGGTCAGCCCAGATGCGTCGGCGCGAACATCCGCAGCACCGCCGGGAGTACGACCACCGAGGGACCGGGCGCGGACAGCGCCTTCGTCAGGTCCTCCGCCAGCGTCTCCGGAGTCGTGCGCACCCCCGGCACCCCGAAGGACTCCGCCAGGGCCACGTAGTCGGGGCGGGTCAGTTCCGTCGCCGTGGCCTGGCCGAAGGCGTCCGTCATGTACTCGCGGAGGATGCCGTAGCCGCCGTCGTCGACGATCAGCCAGGTGACCGGGAGGTCGTACTGCCGCGCCGTGGCGAGTTCGGCGATCGAGTAGAGGGCGCCTCCGTCGCCGGACACCGCCAGCACGGGCCGGGTCGGGTCCGCCGCCGCCGCGCCGAGGGCCGCCGGGAAGCCGTAGCCGAGGCCGCCCGCGCCCTGGGCCGAGTGCATGGTGTTCGCGCCCCGCGGGTCGAACGCCGACCAGGCCCAGTACGCCAGGATCGTCATGTCCCAGAAGGACGGGGAGTCGGCGGGCAGGGCGCGGCGGACCGACGCCAGCACGTCCTGCTCCAGGGTGAGTTCCTGGCCGGAGATGCGGTCGGCGACCTTCGCGAGCAGCTCCCGTACCCGCCGCGGTGCCGTCTCGTCCGTCCGCTCCTCCACCGTCTCCAGCAGGGCCTGGAGCGCGAGGCGGGCGTCCGCGTGGATACCGAGGGCCGGGTGGTTGGACTCCAGCTTGCCGAGGTCCGCCTCGATCTGGATCACTCGGCCGCGGGGCTTGAACGTGTGGTAGTTGGAGGACAGTTCGCCCAGGCCCGAGCCGACCACCAGGAGTACGTCCGCGTCCTCCAGGAAGTCCGTGGTGTGGCGGTCCTCCAGCCAGGACCGCATCGACAGCGGGTGCTCCCAGGGGAAGGCGCCCTTGCCGCCGAACGTCGTCACCACGGGCGCGTCCAGCTTCTCGGCGAGCTGGAGCAGCTTGCCGGAGGCGTCGGAGCGCACGACCCCGCCGCCCGCGATGATCGCCGGACGGGCCGCGTTCGACAGCAGGTCGGCGGCGACCGCCGTCAGCTCGGGGCGCGGGACCAGGTCGTCCGGGGCCGCGTCCATCGCCGTCACCACGGGCAGGGCGGTCTCGGCCAGGAGGACGTCCTGCGGGATCTCCACCCACACCGGGCCGTGCGGGGCCGTCAGGGACGACTGCCAGGCCGCCGCGATGGCGGACGGGATCTGGGACGGGGTGCGGACGGTGTGGACCGACTTGACGACGCCCCGGAACGAGGCCGCCTGGTCCGGGAGTTCGTGGAGGTAGCCGTGCCGGCCGCCGCCGAGGCCCGCGGTGGGGATCTGGCTGCTGATCGCCAGGACGGGGGCGGAGGCGGCCGCCGCCTCCTGGAGGGCCGCGAGGGAGGTCAGGGCGCCCGGGCCGGTGGAGAGGAGGAGCGGGGCCGCCTCGCCGGTGATCCTGCCGTACGCGTCGGCGGCGAAGCCCGCGTTGTTCTCCACCCGCAGGCCGACGTAGCGGAGCGAGGAGCGGCGCAGGGCGTCGAACATGCCGAGCGCGTGCTGGCCGGGCAGGCCGAAGACCGTGGTCGCGCCGAGCCCGGCCAGTGTCTCCACGACCAGGTCTCCGCCGTTGCGCCCCGGGGGAGGGTTCAGGGCGGCGGTGATCTGCGCCGGCGTCGGGCGGAGTACCAGGTCGTGGTCGTGGGTCACTTCGCTTCCGCGTCCTTCCGGGCCGCCGCGATCTGGCGGCTCATGATGGTGGTCAGTTCGTAGGCCGTGTGGGAGGCGGCCACCGAGGTGATCTCCGCGTGGTCGTACGCGGGGGCGACCTCGACGACGTCCGCGGAGACCAGGTTGCAGGAGGCCAGCCCGCGCAGGATCTCCAGCAGCTCGCGGGAGGTCATGCCGCCGGCCTCCGGGGTGCCGGTGCCGGGCGCGTGGGCCGGGTCGAGGCAGTCGATGTCGATGGAGATGTACAGCGGGCGGTCGCCGATGCGCTGGCGGAGCTGGTCGGCCACCTCGTCGGCGCCCCGGCGGTAGATGTCCGCGGAGGTGACGATGCCGAAGCCCATCTTCTCGTCGTCGGTCAGGTCCTGCTTGCCGTACAGCGGGCCGCGGGTGCCGACGTGGGAGAGCGCCTCGGTGTCGAGGATGCCCTCCTCCACCGCGCGGCGGAACGGGGTGCCGTGGGTGTACTCGGCGCCGAAGTAGGTGTCCCAGGTGTCCAGGTGGGCGTCGAAGTGGAGCAGGGCCACCGGGCCGTGCTTCTTCGCGACCGAGCGGAGGAGGGGCAGGGCGATGGTGTGGTCGCCGCCGAGGGTCATCAGGCGGGCGCCGGTGCCGAGCAGGTCGTCGGCGGCGGCCTCGACGGTCTCCACGGCCTCGTTGATGTTGAACGGGTTCACGGCGATGTCGCCGCCGTCCGCGACCTGGGCGAGGGCGAAGGGCGAGGCGTCCTGCGCCGGGTTGTACGGGCGCAGCAGCCGGGACGCCTCACGGATGGCGTTGCCGCCGAAGCGGGCGCCCGGCCGGTACGAGACGCCGGAGTCGAACGGCACGCCCACGACGGCGACGTCGGCGGTGCCGACCTCGTCGAGGCGGGGCAGCCGGGCGAAGGTCGCGGGGCCGGCGTACCGCGGGATGCGGGAGGAGTCGACAGGGCCGCGGGGCGTCTCGTTGCTGCTCATGGTGAATTGCCTTCTTTCTTGCGCTTCATCGCGCATGTACTGCTTTCCCTACGACTCTACTGGTGAGCCGGGACCGGTTCGGACGCGAGTTCGGGGGACCGCCCGGCGAGGCGCTCCCGCCAGGTGGCGAGGACCGCCTCGTCGGTGGGCTTCGTCGCCAGGGAGACGGCGAGGTAGACCACGAGGGAGGCGAGCAGGCCGTAGTAGACGGGCTCGTTGGCGAGGATGCCGTAGCCGGCCATCAGGCCGATGACGGCGAGGCCGCCGACGATCACGGAGGCCAGCGCGCCCTGGACCGTGCCGCGCTTCCACAGCAGTCCGCCGAGGATGGGGACGAGCAGGCCGCCGACGAGCAGGTTGTAGGCCACGGTGAGCGCCTCGACCACGTTGTTCAGCGCGATCGCCGTGCCGATCACGGCCAGGCCCATGACGAGGATGAAGGCGCGGTTGCCCGCGACCTCGTCGTGCTGCTCGCCGTCGCGCCGCACGAGCCCGCGCAGCCGCGACCAGATGTCGTTGTTGGCGACGGTGGCGCAGGCGATCAGGGCGCCGGAGGAGGTCGACATCACGGCGGCCAGGGCGGCGGCCAGCACGAGCCCGCGCACCCCGACGGGGAGTTCGTCCTTGACGATGGTGGCGAAGGCGTCGTCGGGGCTGCCCAGCTCGGGGTAGAGCACCTTGGCGGCGGTGCCGATCACCGCGCCGGCGAGGGCGTAGACCAGGCAGTAGGTGCCGGCCACGGTGCCGCCCCACTTGGCGGTCCTGTCGCCGCGGGCGGTGAACACGCGCTGCCAGATGTCCTGGCCGATCAGCATGCCGAAGGTGTAGATCAGCACATAGGTGAAGATCGTCTCGCCGCCGATGCCCAGCGGGTCGAAGTAGGAGGTCGGGAGCTTGGCCTTCATCTCGGAGAAGCCGCCGGCCTTGACGACCGCGATCGGCAGCAGCAGGAGCAGCACGCCGATCGTCTTGACCACGAACTGCACCATGTCGGTGAGGGTGATCGACCACATGCCGCCGAGGGTGGAGTAGGCGACGACGATCGAGCCGCCGAGGACGATCGCGACGGTCCGGTTCATGTCGAACAGGACATCGAAGATCGTGGCGTAGGCGATGGTGGAGGTCACCGCGAGCATCAGGGTGTACGCCCACATGACCACGCCCGAGATCACACCGGCCCGGCCGCCGTAGCGCAGGTCGAGCATCTCGGAGACGGTGTAGACCTTCAGCCGGGCGATGCGGGCGGAGAAGAAGACGGAGAGGGCCAGCAGGCCGAGGCCGATGGTGAAGACCATCCAGGCGCCGGAGAGACCGTACTGGTAGCCCAGGCCCACCCCGCCGATGGTGGAGGCGCCGCCCAGGACGATCGCCGCCATGGTGCCGGAGTACATGGCGGGTCCGAGACGGCGGCCCGCCACCAGGAACTCGCTCTTCGACTTGGCGCGGCGCATGCCCCACCAGCCCATGGCCAGCATGCCGGCCAAGTAGAGGACGATCACTGTGTAGTCGACGGCCATGGGCCCTCCTTCGCGCACTGTCGGTGGCGTGTCGTGCAAAGACGTGGGGTGTGACGGCAGCGGATCGCGGGGACATCCGCCCGTACCCGCGGCTGCCGTTCCGTGTTGACCTTAGGTGGCCGGAAAGCGACTGCGAAGAGTACGTTTCATCCATATGAACGGGGCGGGATGGAGGAAACGCACATCATGCCGGAGACGATCACCCCAGCCGTCCCACCGACCCCACCGGTACCGCTGACGGCCCTGCTGGCCCGGGAGGACCTGGGCCTGCGGCAGATCGCGGGCCCCGCGGACCCGGACGTCGTCGTCCACTGGGCGCACACCTCGGAGATGGCCGACCCCTATCCGTACCTGCTGGGCGGCGAGCTGCTGCTGACGGCCGGGGTGCACGTCCCGGAGGCGGCCGGCAGCGGCACCTACTTCGACGACTACGTCTCCCGGATCGTCGAGGCGGGCGGCGCGGCCCTGGGCTTCGGGCTGGTCCCGGTGCACGACACGGTCCCGCGGGCCCTGGTCGCCGCCTGCGACCACCACGGCCTGCCGCTGCTGGAGGTGCCGCCGCAGACCACCTTCTCCGGCGTGGCCCGCGCGGTCTGGCAGCTGATGGCCCAGGCCCGGATGGCCGAGCTGCGGCGGGTCACGGAGGCCCAGCAGAGCCTCGCGGCGGCCGCGTCCCGGCCGGATCCGGTCCCCTCGGTGCTGCGTCAGCTGGCCCAGCGCCTGGGCGGCCGGGCCGTGCTGTACGGGCCCGACGGCACGGAGGTCGCGGGGGCGGGGCGGGAGGCACCGGGCAGCGTGCGCTCGGCGCTGGCCGCGCTGTCCGCGGTGGTCAGGCCGACGGCCAGGACGACCGCCCCGCAGCCCACCTCCGCCACGGACACCCTCGGGGCCACCCATCTCGCCGTGTACGCCCTGGGCGCCGGCGAGGGCTTCGTGCTCGGGGTGGCCACGCCCCGGCGCGAGCCCGGTGATCACACCATCGCCTCCGTCGCCGCCGTACTGCTGGCCCTGCTGACCGGCGAGCACCAGAGCGGGGCCGGGGCCGCCCGGTCCTCCGCGCTCGTACGGCTGCTGCTGGGCGCCCCGCCCGAGGAGGTGGCCCCGCTGCTGGGCACCGGGCGGTGGCTCGTCGTGCACGCGCGGCCGGAGGCCCAGGCCCCGGACGCGGTCGCCGCCTCCGCGCTCGGCGCCGCCCTGGGGTCGCCGCTGGTCGACCTCGCCCGGGACGTCGTACGGGTGCTGGTCCCGGCGGACCGGGAGCCGGAGCCGCAGCCCGGCTGGACGCTCGGGGTGAGTGCGCCGGCCGGGCCGCCGGAGTGGCCGGCCGCCGACACCCAGGCCGCCCGCGCCCTCGCCCGGGCCCGCGCCACCCGCACCCCCCTGCTCCGGCACCCCGCCCGGCCCGCGCTGGCGGACCTGGTGCCGCGCACGGACGCCGAGACGCACGCCCGCACCCTGCTCGCCCCCCTCTCCGGCCAGTCCGCGCTCGCCGAGACCCTGCGCACCTGGCTGTCGCTGCACGGCAGTTGGGACCGCACGGCGGTGGCGCTGGGCGTGCACCGCAACACCGTGCGGCAGCGGATCACCCGCTGCACGGCCCTGCTCGCCGCCGACCTGGACGACCCGGACGTGCGCATGGAGCTGTGGTTCGCGCTGCGCGGGGCTGATCCGGCGGCCGAGTGACGCCCGTCCCAGCGGGCGATATGCCGAGGACTCCCACGGCCCGCTGCCTCACAATGAAGGCATGCCGATACCCGGGACACCCAGCCGCGCCCAGCTCGTCGACCACCTGGTGCGCACCCGTATCGCGGGGGACGTCGCCACGCCCCGCGAGAACAACCTCTCCCACTACCGTCAGCTCGCCAATGGTGTCCGCAACTTCTGGTTCGGTCTGGAGCTGGGCGACCGCTGGACCGACGAGCAGGACGTGCTCGCGGTGATGGCGGAGCGGGTGGGTGTCAACGACGACCCGGAGTACCGGTACGGGCAGGACACCATCGACCCCGACCTGACGGTGGACGCGCTGGACCGGATGGCGGCGCGGCTGCGCAAGGCGGCCGAGGGGCGCCAGCGGGTGCTGTTCGCGACCGGACACCCGGGCGGCCTGCTGGACGTGCACCGTGCCACGGCCGCCGCGCTGCGCGCCGCCGGCTGTGAGATCGTCGTCATCCCGGACGGGCTGCAGACGGACGAGGGGTACGTCATGCAGTTCGCGGACGTGGCCGTGCTGGAGCACGGGGCGACGCTGTGGCACACCCACTCCGGGGAGCCGATGCGGGCCATTCTGACCGGACTCGAGCGCGCGGGGCGCCCGTTGCCGGACCTGGTGGTCGCCGACCACGGCTGGGCCGGGTACGCGGGCCGGCACGGCGTCGACTCCGTCGGGTACGCCGACAGCAACGACCCCGCGCTGTTCCTCGCCGAGGCCGAGGGAACCGTGCAGGTGGTCGTCCCGCTCGACGACCACGTGGTGAGCCCGCGCTACTACGACCCGATGACGGCCTATCTGCTCGCCGAGGCGAACCTGACCTGACGGACCGGCGGCACACCCGCCCCCGGACCGGCAAGGCGCGATGTGCGGCCCCACCGAAGGAGCCGCACATCGTGTTCAGTTCGCGGTCGGGTCAGTGACCGCCACCTCCTCCGCCGCCGCCGTGACCGCCGCCACCGCCGCCGCCGTGGCCGCCGCCACCGCCGCCGCCGTGACCGCCACCGCCGCCGTAGCCGCCGCCACCGTGGTCGCCGCCGTAGCCGCCGCCGCCGTGGTCGCCGCCGTAGCCACCGTGGTCGCCACCGTAGCCATCGTGGTCGCCACCGTAGCCGTAGTCGTCATCGTCGTCGTCGCCCCAGCCGCCACCGCCGTGGTCGTCCCCATAGTCCCTGCTGTAGGAACCATGATCGCTGTGGTCCGAGGCGAAGGCGGTTCCGGCCGTGCCGAGCGCGGCTCCGCCGGCCAGCAGCAGGCCGGACGCGGAAATCGCGACAAGGCGCCTCGTGCGCTGTGATCGCATGGGAATACCTTCCATCTCCATCGTCTCTCACGGCTCCCGAGGGAAGGCGCGAGGTGGATGGCCGTCGCCGCTGCACATGCGGAAATGCGGCGCGGTCTTCAGGTGTCACCGCAGCCGTGTTCGAGAACGGCGACGCTCGCCGGCACCCACAGTCGACCCGCGCGTGATCGCGCCATCAGGTGCTGCGGCGAAGGCCCCGGGATTCCGGAAGACCCTGCGTGCCGGGCATGCCGTTCGCTGCGGCTTTCACTCCAAGAGCCTAGTCCCGCTTGCGTCACACGTCATCTCGAACGGCACCCCTGTCACAGTCACCTCGGGACGCGGACCACGCCCTCCTGGATGACCGAGATGGCGAGCCGCCCGTCCTGGGTGTAGATACGGGCCTGGCCGAGGCCGCGGCCGCCGTGCGCGGACGGCGACTCCTGGTCGTACAGCAGCCATTCGTCGGCCCGGAAGGGCCGGTGGAACCACATCGCGTGGTCCAGGGACGCGCCCACGACGTCCCCGACGGCCCAGCCGCCGCGCCCGTGGGCCAGCAGCACGGAGTCGAGCAGGGTCATGTCGGAGACGTAGGTGGCGAGGACGACGTGCAACAGCGCTTCGTCGATGGCGCCTTCGAGCTTGCCGTTGGTGCGGAACCACACCTGGGAGTGCGGTTCGCGCGGCGCGCCGTACTGCCCGTACGGCGGCTCGTCCACGTACCTGAGGTCGATCGCCTCGCGGGCCTCGAGGAACCTCTCGACCACCTCGGGGGCGAGGTGGCCGTAGCCGCGCAGCCGCTCCTGGGAGGTGGGCAGGGTCGCCGGGTCGGGCGAGACGGGCATGGGCGCCTGGTGCTCCAGCCCCTCCTCGTACGTCTGGAACGACGCCGAGAGATGGAAGATCGGCTTGCCGTGCTGGACGGCGACCACCCGGCGGGTGGTGAAGGACCGGCCGTCGCGGATCCGGTCCACGGTGTAGACGATCGGCGCGCCCGGATCGCCGGGGCGCAGGAAGTAGGCGTGCAGGGAGTGGGCCGGGCGGTCCGCGGGGACCGTCCGCCCGGCGGCGACCAGCGCCTGCGCCGCGACCTGCCCGCCGAAGACGCGGGGTACGACGGCGGAGCGGGACTGGCCGCGGAAGATGTCCTCCTCGATCTGCTCGAGGTCGAGCAGATCGAGGAGATCCTGGAGTGCCTGGCTCATGGCGTCAGTTGTACCGGCCAGTGATGGCGTGGGCCTTACAGACCCATGTCCTTGGCGATGATCGTCTTCATGATCTCGCTGGTGCCGCCGTAGATGCGGTTGACACGGTTGTCCGCGTACAGGCGGGCGATCGGGTACTCGTTCATGTAGCCGTAGCCGCCGTGCAGCTGGAGGCAGCGGTCGATCACTCGGTGCGCGACCTCGGTGCAGAACAGCTTCGCGGAGGCGGCCTCGGCGGGGGTCAGCTCGCCGGCGTCCAGGGCCTCCGTCGCGCGGTCGGCGACCGCCTCGGCGGCGTCCACCTCGGCCTGGCAGGCGGCCAGCTCGAACTTGGTGTTCTGGAAGTGGGCGACCGGCTTGCCGAAGACGGTGCGCTCCTGCACGTACTGCTTGGCGAACCGGACGGCGGCCTTGGCCTGCGCGTAGGCACCGAAGGCGATGCCCCAGCGCTCGGAGGCCAGGTTGTGGCCGAGGTAGGAGAAGCCCTTGTTCTCCTCGCCGAGCAGGTCCTCGGCCGGCACCTTGACGTCGACGAACGCCAGCTCGGCGGTGTCGGAGGTCTTCAGGCCGAGCTTGTCCAGCTTGCGGCCGACGGAGTAGCCCTCGGACTTGGTGTCGACGGCGAACAGCGAGATGCCGTGGCGGCGGTCCTCGGCGGTCGGCGCGGCGGTGCGGGCGCAGACGATCACCTTGTCGGCGTGCACACCGCCGGTGATGAAGGTCTTGGCGCCGTTGAGGACGTAGTGGGTGCCGTCCTCGGAGAGCTTGGCGGTGGTCTTCATGCCCGCGAGGTCCGAACCGGTGCCCGGCTCGGTCATCGCGATGGCCCACATCTCCTCGCCGGTGACGAACTTCGGCAGGTAACGCTTCTTCTGCTCGTCGGTGGCCAGCATCTTGATGTACGGCAGGGCGAGCAGCACGTGCACGCCGGAGCCGCCGAAGGCCACGCCCGCGCGGGCGGTCTCCTCGTAGACGACGGCCTCGAACTTGTGGGTGTCCAGGCCCGCGCCGCCGAACTCCTCCGGCACGCTGATGCCGAAGAGGCCCAGCTCACCGAGCTTGTAGTAGAAGTCGCGCGGCGCCTGGCCGGCGGCGAACCACTCGTCGTAGACCGGGACGACCTCTGCCTCGATGAAGGCGCGAAGGGTCTCCCGGAACGCCTCGTGATCCTCGTTGAACACCGTACGGCGCACGCCGCCACCTCCACGTACCTCGGCATGACTTCGGCATGTCTAAGCGCTTGCTCACTCAACCGTACCGGCGAGTACGGAATCCCGTCCAGGGGGGCACCGCCGTAATGCTCGTCACGCCCGGCCGCCCTCGGGCGGCCGGCACACGCGGCGGGGGGGCTTACCGCGCGCCGGCCGCCTCGAACGCCCCCCGCGCCATCCGGTGCAGCAGGGCCGCCGTCGTGCCCCGGCCGGGGAGCGTGCCGGCGCGGCCGAGGTGGGGGGTGGAGTTGAGCAGGCCGAAGACGGAGTGGACGGCCGAGCGGGCGGCCGGCTCGGTCAGCGCGGGGTACACCTCGCGGACCACCTCCACCCACAGCTCCACGTACTGCCGCTGGAGCTGGCGCACCAGCTTGCGGTCGCTGTCACGCAGCCGGTCCAGCTCCCGGTCGTGCAGGGTGATCAGCGGGCGGTCGTCCAGGGCGAAGTCGATGTGGCCCTCGATGAGGGAGTCCAGGGTCCGGCCCGCGGGCACTCCGTCGGCCTCCGCCAGCCGCCGCTTGGCCCCGGTGAGCAGCTGCCCGCTGATGCCGACCAGCAGCTCGGCGAGCATCGCGTCCTTGCCCGGGAAGTGGCGGTACAGACCGGGGCCGCTGATGCCGACCGCGGCGCCTATCTCGTCGACGCCGACGCCGTGGAAGCCGCGCTCGGCGAAGAGCCGGGCGGCCTCCTTCAGGATCTGCTCGCGGCGGGTCGGGGCGTCGGTTCTGGTGACCATGCGAACAATTCTAGACAGCGAGGTTAGCGGTCGTTAACCTGGTGGCGATGGTTAACGCTCATTAACTGGTTCGATCACCGGGTGAGGGGACCGCAGGATGCAGGAGGCACCGGAGCTCCGGAGCGCGGCAGATCCCGCGTCGGAGGCCTGGCGGGCCAATGAACAGGCTCATCTCGCGCTCGTGGAGGAGCTGCGCGCCAAGCTGGCCGCGGCGGCCCTCGGCGGGGGCGAGAAGGCGCGGGCCCGGCACACCGCGCGCGGCAAGCTGCTGCCGAGGGACAGGGTGGACACGCTGCTCGACGCGGGCTCGCCCTTCCTGGAGCTGGCCCCGCTCGCGGCCGACGGGATGTACGAGGGGCAGGCCCCGGCCGCGGGGGTGATCGCCGGGATCGGTCGGGTCAGCGGGCGCGAGTGCGTGATCGTCGCGAACGACGCCACGGTCAAGGGCGGCACGTACTACCCGATGACGGTGAAGAAGCACCTGCGCGCGCAGGAGGTGGCCCTGGACAACCGGCTGCCCTGCGTCTACCTGGTCGACTCCGGCGGCGCCTTCCTGCCCATGCAGGACGAGGTCTTCCCCGACCGGGACCACTTCGGCCGGATCTTCTACAACCAGGCCCGGATGTCCGGCGCGGGCATCCCGCAGATCGCGGCGGTCCTCGGTTCCTGCACGGCCGGCGGCGCGTACGTCCCGGCGATGAGCGACGAGGCCGTGATCGTCCGCGGTCAGGGCACGATCTTCCTCGGTGGTCCGCCGCTGGTGAAGGCGGCCACCGGCGAGGTCGTCACGGCGGAGGAACTGGGCGGCGGCGAGGTGCACTCCCGGGTCTCCGGGGTCACCGACCATCTCGCCGAGGACGACGCGCACGCCCTGCGGACCGTCCGGAACATCGTGGCCACGCTCCCGGCCCGGCGGTCCCTGCCCTGGGAGGTGCAGCCGTCGGTCGAGCCGAAGGTGGATCCGTACGGGCTCTACGGCGCGGTCCCGGTCGACTCCCGCACGCCGTACGACGTCCGCGAGATCATCGCGCGCGTCGTCGACGGCTCCCGGTTCGCCGAGTTCAAGGCCGAGTTCGGGCAGACCCTGGTCACCGGCTTCGCACGGATCCACGGCCACCCGGTGGGCATCGTCGCCAACAACGGCATCCTGTTCTCCGAGTCCGCCCAGAAGGGCGCCCACTTCATCGAGCTGTGCGACCAGCGCGGCATCCCGCTGGTGTTCCTGCAGAACATCTCGGGCTTCATGGTCGGCAAGGACTACGAGGCCGGCGGCATCGCCAAGCACGGCGCCAAGATGGTGACGGCGGTCGCCTGCACGCGCGTGCCGAAGCTGACGGTGGTGGTCGGCGGCTCCTACGGCGCGGGCAACTACTCGATGTGCGGCCGGGCCTACTCCCCCCGTTTCCTGTGGATGTGGCCCAACGCCAAGATCTCGGTCATGGGCGGCGAGCAGGCCGCCTCCGTCCTCGCGACCGTCAAGCGGGACCAGCTCCAGGCGCGCGGCGAGGAGTGGCCCGCCGAGGACGAGGAGAGGTTCAAGGCGCCCGTCCGCGCGCAGTACGAGCGCCAGGGCAACGCCTACTACGCCACCGCCCGGCTCTGGGACGACGGCGTGATCGACCCGCTGGAGACCCGTCAGGTGCTGGGCCTCGCCCTGACGGCCTGCGCCAACGCGCCCCTGGGAGACCCCCAGTTCGGCGTCTTCCGGATGTGAGGAGGGGAACCGTGTTCGACACAGTGCTGGTGGCCAACCGGGGCGAGATCGCCGTACGCGTCATCCGTACGCTCCGCTCGCTGGGCGTGCGCTCGGTGGCGGTCTTCTCCGACGCCGACGCGGACGCGCGGCACGTCCGGGAGGCCGACACGGCGGTACGGATCGGCCCGGCGCCGGCCGCCGAGAGCTATCTGTCGGTGGAGCGGCTGCTGGAGGCCGCCGCCCGCACCGGCGCCCAGGCCGTCCACCCGGGCTACGGCTTCCTCGCGGAGAACGCGGGCTTCGCGCGCGCGTGCGAGAAGGCGGGGCTGGTCTTCATCGGCCCGTCGGCGGACGCCATCGCCTTGATGGGCGACAAGATCCGGGCCAAGGAGACGGTGGAGGCGGCCGGGGTGCCGGTGGTCCCCGGCGGCCGGGACCCCGAACTGGCGCGGGCGGCCCGCGAGCTGGGCGCGCCGGTGCTGCTGAAGCCGTCCGCGGGCGGCGGCGGCAAGGGCATGCGGCTGGTGCGGGACATCTCCGTCCTGGAGGAGGAGATCGCCGCCGCCCGCCGCGAGGCCCGCGCCTCCTTCGGCGACGACACCCTGCTGGTGGAGCGGTGGATCGACCGGCCCCGGCACATCGAGATCCAGGTGCTGGCCGACGGCCACGGGAACGTGGTCCACCTCGGCGAGCGCGAGTGCTCGCTCCAGCGGCGCCACCAGAAGATCGTCGAGGAGGCGCCGAGTGTGCTCCTCGACGAGCGGACCCGGGCGGCGATGGGCGAGGCGGCCGTGCAGGCGGCGCGCAGCTGCGGGTACCGGGGCGCGGGCACGGTGGAGTTCATCGTGCCGGGCGGGGACCCCTCGCAGTACTACTTCATGGAGATGAACACCCGCCTCCAGGTGGAGCACCCGGTCACCGAGCTGGTCACGGGCCTGGACCTGGTGGAGTGGCAGCTGCGGGTCGCGGCCGGTGAGCCGCTGGGCTTCGGGCAGGACGACGTGACCCTGACCGGGCACGCGGTGGAGGCCCGCATCTGCGCGGAGGACCCCGCGCGCGGCTTCCTCCCGTCCGGCGGCACGGTGCTCCTGCTGGCCGAGCCGGAGGGCGACGGCCTGCGCACCGACTCCGGGCTCAGCGAGGGCACCGAGGTGGGCAGCCTGTACGACCCGATGCTGTCCAAGGTGATCGCCTACGGCCCCGACCGGGCGACCGCGCTCAGGAAGCTGCGGGCGGCGCTCGCGGAGACCGTCACGCTGGGCGTGCAGACCAACGCGGGGTTCCTGCGCCGGCTGCTGGCCCATCCGGCGGTGGTGTCGGGCGAGCTGGACACCGGGCTGGTGGAGCGGGTGGTGGACGAACTGGTCCCCGCGGACGTGCCCGAGGAGGTGTACGAGGCGGCGGCGGCCGTGCGGCTGGCGGCGCTCGCCCCGCGCGCGGAGGGCTGGACCGACCCGTTCTCGGTGCCGAGCGGCTGGCGCCTGGGCGGCACTCCGAAGCCGCCCGCCTTCCCGCTCCGGGTCCAGGACCCGGTGACGTACACCCCCCGGGGCAGCCACACCGTCACCGGCGACCGGGTGACCGTCGCTCTCGACGGTGTCCGGCACACCTTCCGCCGGGTCGGCGACTGGCTGGGCCGCGAGGGTGACGCCTGGCAGGTGCGCGACCACGACCCGGTGGCGGCGTCGCTGAACCGCGCGTCCCACGCGGGCGCCGACTCGCTGACCGCCCCCATGCCCGGCACGGTGACCGTGGTGAAGGTCGCCGTGGGCGACGAGGTGAGCGCGGGACAGAGCCTGCTGGTGGTCGAGGCGATGAAGATGGAGCACGTCATCTCCGCCCCGCACGCCGGCACGGTCGCCGAGCTGGACGTGGCCCCGGGCGCGACGGTCGCCATGGACCAGGTGCTGGCCGTCATCGCCCCGAAGGAGGAGGCGGAGTGAGCGCCGAAGGACTGCCCATGGTCGTACCGGCCCAGGATCTGCCCGCGCGGGTGCGGATCCACGAGGTCGGCGCGCGCGACGGGCTGCAGAACGAGAAGTCGGCCGTCCCGACGGAGATCAAGGCGGAGTTCATCCGCCGGCTGGCCGACGCCGGCCTCACGACGATCGAGGCCACCAGTTTCGTGCATCCCCAGTGGGTGCCCCAACTGGCCGACGCCGAGGAGCTGTTCCCGCTCGTCAGCGGTCTCGGTGTCGAGCTGCCCGTGCTGGTGCCCAACCAGCGGGGCCTGGACCGGGCCCTCGCCCTCGGTGCCGAGCGCGTCGCCGTGTTCGCCAGCGCCACCGAGTCCTTCGCGAAGGCCAACCTCAACCGCACGCTGGACGAGTCACTCGCGGTGTTCGAGCCGGTGGTGCGGCGCGCCAAGGACGCGGACGTGCAGGTGCGCGGCTATGTGTCCATGTGCTTCGGCGACCCCTGGGAGGGCGCGGTGCCGCTCCACCAGGTGGCGCGGGTCTGCACGGCCCTGCGGGACATGGGCTGCGACGAGCTGAGCCTCGGCGACACGATCGGGGTCGCCACCCCCGGCCATGTCCTCGAACTGCTCTCCCTGCTCAACGAGGAGGGCGTGCCGACGAACACGATCGGCGTGCACTTCCACGACACCTACGGCCAGGCGCTCGCCAACACCCTGGCCGCCCTCCAGCACGGCGTGACCACGGTGGACGCCTCCGCGGGCGGCCTCGGCGGCTGCCCGTACGCCAAGTCCGCCACCGGCAACCTCGCCACCGAAGACCTCGTATGGATGCTGCACGGACTCGGCATCGAGACCGGGGTCGACCTCGGCCGTCTGACCGCCACGAGCGTGTGGATGGCCGCCCATCTGGACCGGCCCAGCCCGTCCCGTACCGTCCGCGCCCTCTCCCACAAGGACCAGTGATCAGCATGGACCACCGTCTCAGCCCCGAGCTGGAGGAACTCCGCCGCACGGTGGAGGAGTTCGCGCACGACGTCGTGGCGCCGAAGATCGGCGACTTCTACGAGCGGCACGAGTTCCCGTACGAGATCGTCCGCGAGATGGGCCGCATGGGCCTGTTCGGGCTGCCGTTCCCGGAGGAGTACGGCGGGATGGGCGGCGACTACCTGGCCCTCGGCATCGCCCTGGAGGAGCTGGCCCGGGTGGACTCCTCGGTGGCGATCACGCTGGAGGCGGGCGTCTCCCTGGGCGCCATGCCGCTCCACCTCTTCGGCACGGAGGAGCAGAAGCGCGAGTGGCTCCCCCGGCTCTGCGCGGGTGAGATCCTGGGCGCGTTCGGCCTGACCGAGCCGGACGGCGGCTCGGACGCGGGGGCCACCCGCACCACGGCCCGCCTGGACCCGGACACGGACGAATGGGTGATCAACGGCACGAAGTGCTTCATCACCAACTCGGGTACGGACATCACCGGTCTGGTCACCGTCACGGCGGTCACCGGCCGCAAGCCGGACGGCCGCCCGGAGATCTCGGCGATCATCGTGCCGTCCGGCACGCCGGGCTTCACGGTCGCGGCGCCCTACTCCAAGGTCGGCTGGAACGCCTCCGACACCCGCGAACTCGCCTTCCAGGACGTCCGGGTGCCCGCCGCCAACCTGCTCGGCGAGGAGGGCCGCGGCTACGCCCAGTTCCTGCGCATCCTGGACGAGGGCCGCATCGCCATCGCCGCGCTCGGGACGGGGCTGGCGCAGGGCTGCGTCGACGAGTCGGTGAAGTACGCGAAGGAACGGCACGCCTTCGGCAGGCCCATCGGCGCCAACCAGGCCATCCAGTTCAAGATCGCGGACATGGAGATGAAGGCGCACACGGCCCGTCTGGCCTGGCGCGACGCGGCCTCCCGCCTGGTGGCCGGTGAGCCGTTCAAGAAGGAGGCGGCCCTGGCCAAGCTGTACTCCTCCACGGTCGCCGTGGACAACGCCCGCGAGGCCACCCAGATCCACGGCGGCTACGGCTTCATGAACGAGTACCCGGTGGCCCGCATGTGGCGCGACTCCAAGATCCTGGAGATCGGCGAGGGCACGAGCGAGGTCCAGCGCATGCTGATCGCACGGGAGCTCGGCCTGGTGAGCTGAGACCCGCGCGGCACCGCGACGGGGCGGGGAGGGGGGACTCACCCTCTGGACAGGTACTGAGGTTAGGCTAACCTGACCTTCGCATCAGTCCGGTGGGTCCGCCCGCCCTGTTCGAAAGCAGCCGAGCCATGCCCAACACCCGTCCGACACCCTCACCTTCCCGCCGCGGCCTGCTCGCCGCCGGCGGTGCCCTCGCGCTCGGCGCCGCGCTCGCCGCCTGCGGGGACGACAAGGGCGAGGACGGCGACTCCGGCAAGGCCACCCGGGCGGGCACGTCCGGCCCCTGGAGCTTCAAGGACGACCGCGGTACGACCGTGAAGCTGGACAAGGCGCCCGCGAACATCGTCGCGTTCACCGGTGTCGGCGCCGCGCTGTACGACTACGGCATCCAGGTCAAGGGCGTCTTCGGGCCGACGAAGACCACCGCCGGCAAGCCCGACGTCCAGGCCGGCGACATGGACATCAGCAAGGTGACGGTCCTCGGCAACGCCTGGGGCCAGTTCAACATCGAGAAGTACGCGTCCCTCGCGCCGGACGTGCTCATCTCCACGATGTTCGACGACGCCGGCACCCTCTGGTACGTCCCGGACGAGTCGAAGAAGAAGATCGCCCAGCTCGCCCCCAGCGTCGGCGTCTCCGTCTACGACCGCCAGCTCACCCAGCCCCTGCAGCGCATGTGGGAGCTGGCGGAGTCGCTCGGCGCGGACATGAAGGCCGCCAAGGTCACCGACGCCAAGAAGCGGTTCGAGGACGCCGCCGCGCGGCTGCGCGCCGCTGCGAAGGCCAAGCCCGACATCAAGGTGATGGCCGGTTCCGCGAGCGACCAGCTGTTCTACGTCTCCGGCACCAACCTCTCCATCGACCTGGAGTACTTCAAGGCGCTCGGCGTGAACTTCGTGGAACCCCCCGAGAGCGCCAAGAAGCAGGGCGGCGGCTGGTACGAGTCGCTCAGCTGGGAGAACGTCGACAAGTACCAGGCCGACATCATCATGCTGGACGACCGCACCTCGGCGATCCAGCCGGCCGACATCACCAAGGCGACCTGGAAGAAGCTGCCCGCCGTGAAGGCGGGGCAGGTCATCGCCCGGTCCCCCGAGCCGATCCTGTCGTACGACAAGTGCGTGCCGCTGCTCACGCATCTGGCCGAGGCCCTGGAGAAGGCCAAGAAGGTCGCCTAGGCGCTCCACCGCGAGGGCCGGGCAGCGCCGTGGAGGCCCTCGCAGCAGGTGAACCGCCGGCCGTTCGTGGCTGGCCGGCCGGTTCCCCGCGCCCTCCCGGGGCGCGGTCCCCAGCCCCCTGAAACAGACTCAGGAGCCACCGATGACGACGGCCGTAGCCGCCCCGTTCCGTTTCTTCTCCCTTCAGGTCGTACGGACGAGGCGGCTCGGCCCGTCCCTGGTCCGGATCGGCTTCGCCGGCCCGGATCTGCACGCCTTCCACTCCCACGGCCGCGACCAGTCCCTGTCCCTGTTCCTGCCGCATCCGGGCCAGCCCGAGCCGGTCGTCCCGCTGGAGCTGGGCGACGGCTGGTGGCAGGGCTGGCGGGAACTGCCGGACGACGTGCGGGCGGTGATGCGCTCGTACACCCTGCGCGCCCTGCGGCGGGACGCCCAGGGCCACACGACCGGGATAGACATCGACTTCGCCCTGCACGGCATCGAGCCCGGTGCGCCCACCCCCGCCGGCCCGGCCTCCCGCTGGGCCGCGCGCGCCACCGCCGGCGACCGGGTTCTGCTGCTCGGCCCGGCCGTGGCCGACAACCGCGCGATCCGCTTCCGCCCGCCCGAGGACACCGGTCTCGTCGTCCTGTGCGCCGACGAGACGGCCGTACCCGCCGCGACCGCGATCCTCGAATCCCTCCCCGCCGGGACCCGCGCCCGCGCCTGGCTGGAGGTGCCGCACGCCGGTGACGTCCAGGACGTGCGCACGGAGGCGGACGCGGAGATCACGTGGCTCGTGCGGCACGACGGGTCCCCCATGGCCGTCGATGCCGTGCGAGCCGCCCGGCTGCCGGACGCCGAACGGCCGTACGTCTGGATCGCGGGCGAGTCCGGTCAGGTCAAGGCGTTGCGGCGGCACTTCGTGAGCGAGCGCGGGGTGGACCGGCGGCGCGTCACCTTCGTCGGCTACTGGCGGCAGGGGATGACGGAGGAGCAGCTCCGGGCCGCGGAGTAGCCCGCTCGCGGCGAAGTGTCTCCGGCCACTGGACAAGTACGCCCTGACGCCGTGAAACTTAGGTTAGGCTAACCTAAGTTGATCCCCGCACGGACCGTCCCTCGGAGGACCCCCACATGCGCTCGCACCTGCTCAATGGCCTCACCGCGGAGCACTACCGCCGCTCCGTGACCGAAGGAGTCGAGCGGGTGGCGGCCAAACTCGCCACCACCGACCGTCCGTTCACCGGCGTCACCGTGGACGCCCTCGCCCCCCGCATCGACGCGATCGACCTCGACCGTCCGCTCGGCGACACCGGCGCCGTCCTGGACGAACTGGAGGACGTCTACCTGCGGGACGCGGTCTACTTCCACCACCCCCGCTACCTCGCCCACCTCAACTGCCCGGTCGTCATCCCGGCGGTGCTCGGCGAGGCCGTGCTCTCCGCGGTCAACTCCTCGCTCGACACCTGGGACCAGTCGGCCGGCGGCACCCTCATCGAGCGCAAGCTCATCGACTGGACGACCGCCCGCATCGGCCTCGGCGAGAACGCCGACGGGGTCTTCACCTCCGGCGGCTCCCAGTCCAACCTCCAGGCGCTGCTGCTGGCGAGGGAGGAGAGCAAGACCGACTCCCTCGCCCGGCTGCGCGTCTTCGCCTCCGAGGTGAGCCACTTCAGCGTCAAGAAGTCCGCGAAACTGCTCGGCCTCGGGCCGGACGCCGTGGTGACCGTCCCGGTCGACCACGACAAGCGCATGCAGACCGTCGCCCTCGCCCGCGAGCTGGAGCGCTGCGCCGAGGAGGGCCTGGTCCCCATGGCCGTCGTGGCCACCGCCGGCACCACCGACTTCGGCTCCGTCGACCCGCTGCCGGAGATCGCCGAGCTGTGCGCCCAGTACGGCGTCTGGATGCACGTCGACGCGGCCTACGGCTGCGGACTGCTCGCCTCCCTGAAGTACCGGGACCGGATCGACGGCATCGAGCGCGCCGACTCGGTCACCGTCGACTACCACAAGTCCTTCTTCCAGCCGGTGAGTTCCTCCGCCGTACTGGTCCGGGACGCGGCCACCCTGCGGCACGCCACCTACCACGCGGAGTACCTCAACCCGCGCCGCATGGTGCAGGAACGTATCCCCAACCAGGTGGACAAGTCGCTCCAGACCACCCGCCGCTTCGACGCCCTCAAACTGTGGCTGACCCTGCGCACGATGGGCGCCGACGGCATCGGGCAGCTCTTCGACGAGGTCTGCGATCTGGCCCAGGAGGGCTGGCGGCTGCTGGCGGCCGACCCCCGCTACGACGTCGTTGTCCAGCCCACCCTGTCCACCCTCGTCTTCCGCTACATCCCGGCGGCCGTCACCGACCCGGCCGAGATCGACCGCGCCAACCTCTACGCCCGCAAGGCCCTGTTCGCCTCCGGCGACGCCGTCGTCGCGGGCACCAAGGTCGGCGGCCGCCACTACCTGAAGTTCACCCTGCTCAACCCCGAGACCCGGGCGGCCGACATCGCCGCCGTCCTCGATCTGATCGCCGGCCACGCCGAGCAGTACCTGGGAGAGTCCCTTGACCGCGCGTCCTGAAGCCCACACCACCACCCACGACTTCGTGGGGATCGGGCTCGGCCCCTTCAACCTCGGCCTCGCCTGCCTCACCGAGCCGATCGCCGAACTGGACGGCGTCTTCCTGGAGTCCAAGCCCGACTTCGCGTGGCACGCCGGCATGTTCCTGGACGGCGCCCACCTCCAGACCCCGTTCATGTCGGACCTGGTCACCCTGGCCGACCCGACCTCGCCGTACTCCTTCCTGAACTACCTCAAGGAGAAGGGCAGACTGTACTCGTTCTACATCCGCGAGAACTTCTACCCGCTGCGCGTCGAGTACGACGACTACTGCCGCTGGGCCGCCGGGAAACTGAGCAGCGTCCGCTTCGGCACCACCGTCACCGAGGTGACCTACGAGGACGAGCTGTACGTCGTCCGCACCACGACCGGCACCACCTACCGCGCCCGCCACCTGGTCCTCGGCACCGGCACCGCCCCCTACGTCCCGCCCGCCTGCCAGGGGCTGGACGGCGACTTCCTGCACACCTCCCAGTACATGCACCGCAAGGCGGAGCTGCAGCGCAAGAAGTCCATCACGATCGTCGGCAGCGGCCAGAGCGCGGCCGAGATCTATCACGAGCTGCTCGCCGAGACGGATGTCCACGGCTACCAGCTCAACTGGGTCACCCGCTCCCCGCGGTTCTTCCCCCTGGAGTACACCAAGCTGACCCTGGAGATGACCTCCCCGGACTACATCGACTACTTCCGGGCGCTGCCCGAGGAGACCCGGTACCGGCTGGAGAAGCAACAGAAGGGCCTGTTCAAGGGCATCAACTCGGACCTGATCGACTCGATCTTCGACCTGCTGTACCAGAAGAACGTGGAGAGCGGCGGCCGCCCGGTGCCCACCCGGCTGCTCACCAACTCCACGCTGCGCACGGCGGCGTACCAGGACGGCGCCTACACCCTCGGCTTCCACCAGGACGAGCAGGGCAAGGACTTCGAGATCCGCTCCGAGGGCCTGGTCCTGGCCACCGGCTACCACTACACGCCGCCGGCGTTTCTCGCCCCGGTCCAGGACCGCCTCCGCTTCGACGGCCACGGCCGCTACGACGTCGCCCGCAACTACGCCATCGACGTGACGGGCCGCGGCGTCTTCCTCCAGAACGCCGGCGTCCACACGCACAGCATCACCAGCCCCGACCTGGGCATGGGCGCGTACCGGAACGCGTACATCGTCCGTGAGCTGCTCGGCACGGAGTACTACCCGGTCGAGAAGACCATCGCGTTCCAGGAGTTCGCCGTATGACCTTCACCTTCCGTACCGTCGATCCGCTGAAGGACGGCGAACTCCTGCACTCCTGGGTCACCCACCCCAAGGCCGCCTTCTGGATGATGCAGGACGCCAGGCTGGAGGACGTCGAGCGCGCCTACATGGAGATCGCGGCGGACGAGCACCACCACGCGCTGCTCGGACTCCGGCACGGCACGCCCGTCTTCCTGATGGAGCAGTACGACCCCGCGCACCGGGAGCTGGTGGGGCTCTACGACCCACGGCCCGGGGACGTCGGCATGCACTTCCTGACCCCGGCGACGGACACCCCCGTGCACGGGTTCACCCGGTCCGTGATCACCGCCGTGCTGTCCCGTCTCTTCGAGGACCCGGCCGTCGAGCGCGTCGTCGTCGAGCCGGACGTCCGCAACAAGGCCGTGCACGCCCTGAACGAGGCCGTCGGCTTCGTGGCCGAGCAGGAGATCGACAAGCCGGAGAAGCGGGCCCTGCTGAGCTTCTGCACCCGTGAACAGTTCGAGAAGGCGGTGACCGCATGACCCTCGCCGACACCGTGGCCCATCTGTCCCCCGAGCGCTGGGCGACCGCCAACCGGCTGCTGCTGCGCAAGGCGCTCGCCGAGTTCGCGCACGAGCGGCTGATCACGCCCGAGGAGGACGGCGACCGGTACGTCGTCCGCAGCGACGACGGACTCACCTCCTACCGGTTCAGCGCCGTGCGACGGGCCCTGGACCACTGGGAGATCGACCCCGGCTCGCTCACCCGGCACCGCGACGGCGACGAACTCCCCCTCGCCGCGCTGGACTTCTTCATCGAGCTGAAGGAGTCCCTGGGGCTGAGCGACGAGATCCTGCCGGTCTACCTGGAGGAGATCTCCTCCACCCTCTCGGGCACCTGCTACAAGCTCACCAAGCCCCGCGTCACCTCCGCGGAGCTGGCGGTGAGCGGCTTCCAGGCGATCGAGACCGGGATGACCGAGGGCCACCCCTGCTTCGTCGCGAACAACGGGCGGCTCGGCTTCGGCGTCCACGAGTACCTGTCGTACGCGCCCGAGACGGCGAGCCCGGTCCGGCTGGTGTGGCTCGCCGCGCACCGCTCGCGGGCCGCGTTCACGGCGGGCGCGGGGATCGAGTACGAGTCCTTCCTGCGCCAGGAGCTGGGCGGGAGCACGGTGGAGCGGTTCCGCGCCACCCTCTTTGGCCAGGGCCTCGACCCCGCCGACTACCTGTTCATCCCGGTCCACCCCTGGCAGTGGTGGAACAAGCTCAGCGTCACCTTCGCCGCCGAGGTGGCCCGGCGCCACCTCGTCTGCCTCGGCGAGGGCGACGACGAGTACCTGGCCCAGCAGTCCATCCGCACCTTCTTCAACGCCACCAGCCCGCACAAGCACTATGTGAAGACGGCCCTGTCCGTCCTCAACATGGGCTTCATGCGGGGTCTGTCGGCCGCCTACATGGAGGCGACCCCGGCCATCAACGACTGGCTGGCCCAGCTCGTCGAGAGCGACCCGGTGCTGAAGGCGACCGGCCTCACGATCATCCGGGAGCGGGCCGCCGTCGGCTACCGGCACCTGGAGTACGAGCGGGCCACCGACCGCTACTCGCCGTACCGCAAGATGCTGGCCGCGCTGTGGCGGGAGAGCCCGGTGCCCTCGCTGCGGGACGGCGAGACCCTCGCCACCATGGCCTCCCTGCTGCACGTGGACCACGAGGGCGCCTCCTTCGCCGGCGCGCTGATCGCCCGCTCGGGCCTGACGCCCGCCGAGTGGCTGCGCGGCTACCTCCGGGCCTACTACACCCCGCTGCTGCACAGCTTCTACGCCTACGACCTGGTGTTCATGCCGCACGGCGAGAACGTGATCCTGGTCCTGGAGGACGGCGTGGTGCGGCGGGCGGTCTACAAGGACATCGCCGAGGAGATCGCCGTCATGGACCCGGACGCGGCCCTGCCGCCCGAGGTGCGGCGGATCCGCGTGGAGGTCCCCGAGGACAAGAAGCTCCTGTCGATCTTCACCGACGTCTTCGACTGCTTCTTCCGCTTCCTCGCCGCCCACCTCGCGGCCGAGGGCATCCTGGAGGAGGACGGCTTCTGGCGCACGGTCGCCGAGGTCACCCGCGAGTACCAGGAGGCGAACCCCGAACTGGCCGACAAGTTCCGCCAGTACGACCTGTTCGCCCCCGAGTTCGCGCTGTCCTGCCTCAACCGGCTCCAGCTGCGCAACAACAGGCAGATGGTGGACCTCGCCGACCCGTCCGGCGCGCTCCAGCTGGTCGGCGACCTGAAGAACCCCCTCGCCGGGTTCTGACGGCGGCACGGACGGGCGGGCCCCCCGGAGTACGGTCCTCCGGGGGGCCCGCCGGCCTCCGCCCCGGCGCCCGGCCCGTGCCCGGCGCCGGCGGCCCCTGCTCAGCGCGCCGGCCAGGGCACCTGCGGGGACTGGTAGTAGTGGATGCCGAGGGCGTCCCACCGCGGGCCCTGCGCGGCCAGCCGCACCCGGTAGCCGTTCCAGCCGTGCGTGGCCGCCGGCGACCAGCCCAGCTCGGCCGCGCCCGCGAGCCGCGGGAACGCCATGTACTCGAGGTCGGCGGACTTCTTCACGGTCTCCGACCACAGCGGCGCCTCGACCCCCCGGACCGCCGCGGCGGGCACCCCGGGGAGATACGCGCCCGGATTCCAGTCGTAGGACCGCTTCACCTCCACCAGGCCCGCCCACCGGGTGCCCAGCCTGGTGTCCTTCGTGTACTTCATGTCCAGGTAGACCCGGTCGGCCGGGGACAGGATCAGCCCGGTGCCGTTCCGGGCCGCCCGGGCCACCTGGTCCTTCTCCGCCGCGCCGGTGCCGTCCAGGCCCCAGTACTGGGCGAGGGCGCCCTCGGCCGGGTGCGCGCCGGTGAGCTGGTGCCAGCCGATGACCGTCTTGCCGTACCGGGCGACGACCGGCTGCACGCGGTCCATGAAGGTCACGTAGTCGCCGTGCGGGGTGGAATGCGCCTCGTCGCCGCCGATGTGCAGATAACGGCCCGGGGTGAGGGCGGCCAGTTCCCGGACCACGTCGTCCACGAAGTCGTAGGTGACCGCCTTGGGCACGCACAGCGAGCTGAAGCCGACCTGGGTGCCGGTGTACAGCGGGGGTGCCACGCCGTCGCAGTCGAGCCGCGCGTAGGAGGCGAGGGCCGCGTTGGTGTGACCCGGCATGTCGATCTCCGGCACGACCTCCAGATGGCGGGAGGCCGCGTACCGGACGATCTCCCGGTAGTCGGCCTTGGTGTAGTGGCCGCCCGGGCCGCCGCCGACCTGCGTGGAGCCGCCGTAGGAGGCCAGGCGCGGCCACGAGTCGATCGCGATGCGCCAGCCCTGGTCGTCGCTGAGGTGCAGATGCAGCTCGTTGATCTTGTAGAGGGCCAGCTGGTCGATGTAGCGCTTCACCTGGGCGACGGTGAAGAAGTGCCGGGAGACGTCCAGCATGGCGCCCCGGTAGGCGTAGCGGGGGCGGTCCCGCACGGTGCCGCCCGCGATCTGCCAGGGGCCGCGCTGGACGGTCTTCTTCTCGACGGATGCCGGGAGGAGCTGACGCAGCGTCTGCACACCGTGGAAGAGCCCGGCGGGCGTGCGCGCGGTGAGGGTCACGCCGCCGGCGCCGCTGTGCAGCCGGTAGCCCTCGGCACCGAAGTCGCCGTCGGCCAGATGCAGCCGGATGCCTCCGGTGCCGTGGTCGGTGACCGGCAGCGGGTAGCCGGTGGCGGGGCGGAGCAGCCCGGCCAGGTAGGTGCCGATGCGGCGCACCTCGGCGGAGGCGTCGACATGGACGCCGGTCGTGCGCGTGATGCGGTACGGCGTGCCGCCCGGCGCGACCGAGGCGGGTGCCGGGATCACCCGGCCCAGCGGGGTCGGGGCGGCGGCCCGCGCCTCGGGGGCCGCGCCGAGCGTGGTGGCGCCGGCCGCCGCGAGGAGCAGCAGCGAACCGAGGATGCGGGGTGTTCGGGGAGTCGTGCCGTGGTGCTGTCTCACATGCGCTCCCTTCGGATGTGACCGGCCGTCGGACGCGACTGTTCCTCGACGTGGTCGAGACCACTGTCCCGCAGATCGGGTGGAACAATCCCCGCATGGCGGAAATCATCCAGAGGGACGGCGCCTGGACCTTCGACGGCACCGCCGTGCGCATCACCCCGGGCCGGGACAAGAGCGTGAGTCCGCTCCGCCGCGAACTGGGCGAACTCCTCGTGCCGCTGGACGCGTTGGCCGGCGTCTCCTTCGCACAGGGCCGGAAGTCGGGGCGGCTAGGGCTGCGGCTGCGCGACGGCGCCGACCCGCTGCTCCAGGCCACCGGCGGCCGGCTCGCCGAGACGCACGACCCGTATCAGCTCGCCGTGGAGCCGGACCGGTACGGCGTCGCCGAGTACATGGCCGACGAGGTGCGCAACGCCCTGCTGCTGGAGGGGATTTCCGCGGCCCCGGCCGACCGGTACCTGCTGCCGGGCCCGTCGTTGCCGGTGTCCGCCTCGGCCGGGGACGGCACGGCGGCCTTCGACGGCAAGCGGGTGCGGCTGGAGTGGAACTGGAAGACGGAGGACGCCAAGGCCGCGGCCGGTCCGCGCACGATCCCCCTCGCGGACGTGACCGGCGTCCAGTGGCAGCCGGCGGTCGGCCTGGAGAAGGGGCATCTGCGGTTCCTCGTGCGCGACACCCCGGGCGGAGCGCCGCCCGCGTACGACCCGAACGCCGTCGAGCTGTGGGGCTTCAGGAAGGACCCGCTGATGGCCCTGGTCGCGGCGGCGGTGCAGGTCCGCCTGCCGCACCCCGCGGCGGAGCCGGACGTGCCGAAGGTCCCGGTGCAGCCGGCCGGGGAACGGGCCGGGGACGACCACGACGCCTTGCTGCGCCGGCTGCGCGAGCTGGGCGAGTTGCGCCGCGACGGGGTGTTGACGGACGAGGAGTTCACGCTGGCCAAGCAGGCGGTCCTCAGGCGGCTGTGAGCGCCGCGCGGACCGCCCGCTCGCCTGGATGCCTACTTGGCCCGGCGGGAGACCGTGAAGTGGTCGATGCGGTCGCCGGTCTCGGCGATGCCCGACACGGTCAGCGTGGCCTGCCGGCCCTTCGGCGCGGGCGTGACGTCCACCCGCAGGAAGGAGTAGTTGAGGTAGCGCACCCGGGACCAGGCGACGGTCTCGTCGACCTTGCCGTCCTTGGTGTTGACGAACGAGGCGACGGAGTCGGTCTCGTGCTCGTGCCCCTCGTAGGAGTCGGGAGCGGAGAAGGCGTACAGGCTGCGGCCCGCCGCGCCCGCGGTGACGTACACCACGCCCTCGGTCTCGGGGTAGGCCGTGCCGCCGATCGGCAGCTTCTTGGTGACCTTGTCGCCCTTGATGACGTCGGTGCGCTCGTACTGGTGGTTGTGGCCGTTGATGACCAGGTCCACCGTGTACTTCTCGAACAGCGGCACCCACTCCTGGCGCACGCCACCCTCCGAGGCGTGCGCGGTGGAGGTGCAGTAGGCGCAGTGGTGGAAGAAGACCACGATGAAGTCGACGTCCGTCGACGCCCGGTACTTCTTGAGCTGGGTTTCCAGCCACTTGGTCTGGGTTCCGCCGGATATGCCCAGGTTCGCCGGGATCTCGAAGGAGATGTCGTTGGCGTCGAGCGAGATGACCGCCGTGTTGCCGTAGACGAAGGAGTAGACGCCCGGCAGGTTCGCCCGGTCGGGGCCGTTGTCCGGGAGGTTCCAGCGGGCCTCCTCGCCGCCGTAGCCGTTGGGCGAGTACCAGGCCTCCATGTCGTGGTTGCCGTACGCCGGCATCCACGGGACCTGCTTGGCGACCGACTCGGTCTGGGCGAGGAAGGAGTCCCAGGTGCGCGAGTCGAACCCGGTGTCGGTGGTCTTGCCGGCGCCGGACGGGTCGGCGTACGCGATGTCACCGGCGTGCAGGTGGAAGGCCGGGTTCTGACCGAGGAGCAGGCTGTTGTTGGCCAGGCCGTGGTAGCCGACGCCCTCGTCGCCGAACGCGGTGAAGGTGAACGGCGCCTTGTGGGCCGGGGCGGTGGTGAAGGTGCCGAGGGTGCCCAGCAGGTGCGGCTCGGCCGGGTCGAAGCCCTGGTGGCCGACGCCGTAGTAGTACGTCCTGCCGGGGCGCAGGTGGGTGAGCTTGGCGTGGATGTAGTACTGGGTGTGGTCGCCGCTCGCACCGACGCCGGCCGGGGTGTAGAGGGTGCGCACCTCGGCCTCGATCCTGCGGGAGAGGTCCCAGGGGTGGGCGCCGATGCGGAGGAACGGCTTCTTCACCGCGACCGGGACCTGCCAGGAGACGGTGATCTCGGTGCGTGGGTCGTTGCCCCAGGCCAGGTGGCGACCGAAGGGGGCGACGAGGGAGCCGTCGACCGACTCGGCGGCGGCGGTGCGCTGCGTCGGCACGGCCGCCTGGGCGGTGGCGCCCGGCACGAACGCACCGCCCGCGACGGCGCCCAGCGTGACGGCGCCGCCCCTGATCATGGTGCGCCGCGAGAATCTGGCGCGCAGGTACTCATGCTGCTCGGCCATGCTCATGCGCTCGGCCAGCTTCTCGGGTACGCCCATACGAGGAATGTCCATGGCGTCTGAAACTCGTGCGTGCGGGCAACGCGACGCAAGACACAGGATGGACAGGGTGCGAACAAAGATCCATAAGAGTTTCAACAGGGGTCTGCCCGAAATCGGGCACGATTCTTGCGAAACGAGCGCCGGTACCCCAGGATCTACCGGGTGCACGACGAACTTGTTGATCACCTGACGCGTTCCACGCCCCTGAGCCGGGGCGAGGCGCTGCGTGTGGTCCAGGACGTGCTCGCCTACTTCGACGAGACGACCCAGGACTTCGTCCGTCGCCGCCACCGCGAACTCCAGGCCCACGGCCTGGTGAACACGGAGATCTTCGAACGGATCGAGGCGGACTTGAAATACCGGGCGGTGGCGCCGCCGGAGCTGACGCTCAGGCAGCTGCGCCGCATGGTCTACGGCTGAGAACCAGCCGGTCCGGACCAGCGACAGCCAAGGGATACCTCTGTATATGTGCGGAATTGTCGGTTACATCGGGAAGCGTGACGTCGCCCCTCTCCTCCTGGAGGGCCTGCAGCGGCTGGAGTACCGCGGCTACGACTCCGCGGGCATCGTCGTCACCTCCCCGAAGGCGCCCGGCCTGAAGATGGTCAAGGCCAAGGGCCGGGTGCGCGACCTGGAGGCCAAGGTCCCGGCGCGCTTCAAGGGCACCACCGGCATCGCCCACACCCGCTGGGCCACCCACGGCGCCCCCTCCGACGCGAACGCCCACCCGCACATGTCGGCCGACCAGAAGGTCGCGGTCGTCCACAACGGCATCATCGACAACGCCGGCGACCTGCGCCGCAAGCTGGAGGCGGACGGCGTCGAGTTCCTCTCCGAGACCGACACCGAGGTCCTCACCCACCTCATCGCCCGCTCCACCGCCGAGAAGCTGGAGGACAAGGTCCGCCAGGCCGTCCGGGTGATCGAGGGCACCTACGGCATCGCCGTCCTGCACGCCGACCACCCGGACCGGATCGTCGTGGCCCGCAACGGCTCCCCGGTCGTCCTCGGCATCGGCGAGAAGGAGATGTTCGTCGCATCGGACATCGCCGCGCTGGTCACCCACACCCGGCAGATAGTGACCCTCGACGACGGCGAGATGGCCACCCTCAAGGCCGACGACTTCCGCACCTACACCACCGAGGGCACCCGCACGACGGCCGAGCCCACCACGGTGGAGTGGGAGGCCGAGTCGTACGACATGGGCGGCCACGACACCTACATGCACAAGGAGATCCACGAGCAGGCCGACGCCGTGGACCGCGTGCTGCGCGGCCGCATCGACGACCGGTTCTCCACCGTGCACCTCGGCGGCCTCAACCTGGACGCCCGCGAGGCCCGGCAGATCCGCCGCGTGAAGATCCTCGGCTGCGGCACCTCGTACCACGCGGGCATGATCGGCGCCCAGATGATCGAGGAGCTGGCCCGCATCCCCGCCGACGCCGAGCCGGCCTCCGAGTTCCGCTACCGCAACCCGGTGGTCGACCCCGACACCCTCTACATCGCGGTCTCCCAGTCCGGTGAGACCTACGACGTCCTGGCCGCCGTCCAGGAGCTGAAGCGCAAGGGCGCGCGGGTCCTCGGCGTGGTGAACGTGGTGGGCTCGGCGATCGCCCGCGAGGCCGACGGCGGCATCTACGTGCACGCCGGCCCCGAGGTCTGCGTCGTCTCGACCAAGTGCTTCACCAACACCACGGTCGCCTTCGCCCTGCTCGCCCTGCACCTGGGCCGCACCCGGGACCTCTCCGTCCGCGACGGCAAGCGGATCATCGAGGGCCTGCGCAAGCTGCCGGAGCAGATCACCGAGATCCTCAAGCAGGAGGAGACCGTCAAGGAGCTGGCGGAGCAGTACGCCGACGCCCGCTCGATGCTCTTCATCGGCCGTGTCCGGGGCTACCCGGTGGCGCGCGAGGCCTCCCTCAAGCTCAAGGAGGTCTCCTACATCCACGCCGAGGCCTACCCCGCCTCCGAGCTGAAGCACGGCCCGCTGGCCCTCATCGAGCCGGCCCTGCCGACGGTCGCGATCGTCCCCGACGACGACCTGCTGGAGAAGAACCGCGCGGCCCTGGAGGAGATCAAGGCCCGCGAGGGCAAGATCCTGGCCGTGGCCCACCAGCAGCAGGAGAAGGCGGACCAGACGATCGTCGTCCCGAAGAACGAGGACGAACTGGACCCGATCCTGATGGGCATCCCGCTCCAGCTGCTGGCGTACCACACGGCGAAGGCCCTGGGCCGGGACATCGACAAGCCGCGGAACCTCGCGAAGTCGGTGACGGTGGAGTAGGACACCCCTGCCGGGGCGCGGGAACCGCGCGAGCGACCACGCCGCACCCGCACAGGCGCGACAACGGAACGGACCCCCACGTGTGCCACCGAACACGTAGGGGTCCTTCCCGTGCCGCTGAGTGTCAGCCGGTGGCCGTCACCCCCCGGCCGGCGGCACGCCGAGGAAACACGGTCGGCACCGGCATCGCCAGGAGCGGGGCAACTCCGCCCGTGCAGGGGCCGACTGGGACGGCGTCGGACGCGGCGACGCCGTCGATGGCACCGGTCGCGGCGAGCCCGACCGCCAACAGGGTTGTCGCCAGGGGGAGTCGGCCGGCGGCGGTGATGCTTCCGCTTCCCGCGGAGACTTCGTCGTCCACGGCGGCCTCCCTTCGTGCCGTGCTGGTGACCGCTATATGCCCTTCACGAGGGCACGAACCACCTCTACGCGCGAGTGGTTTCGCGTTGCGCAAAGAGAGCCGAAGGCCGTCAGGGAATGACGATCACGGGCCGCTGCGCCCGCTTGGCGAGCCGCCCCGCGACGGATCCGAAGATCCGGCCGACGATGCCGTGCGTGGAGCCGACGACGATCGCGTCCGCCTCGTACTCCCGTCCCACCTCTTCGAGTTCGTGGCAGATGTCCCCGCCCCGCTCGACCAGGATCCACGGCACCTCGGCCAGATAGTCCGCACAGGCCAGCTCCAGCCCCAGGACCTCGGTGCGGTGGTCCGGCACGTCGACGAAGACGGGCGGCTCACAGCCGGCCCACACGGTGGTGGGCAGCCGGTTGGCGACATGCACGATGATCAGACCGGAGTGGGAGCGGTGGGCCATGCCGATCGCGTACGCGAGGGCGCGCTCGCTGGAGGTGGAGCCGTCGAAGCCGACGACGACTCCGTGCCGGAAGGCGGGGTCGCAGGAAGGGCGTGGGTCTTCCGCCGCCAGGGGATCGGCCGCCGTGGGGTCGGCGACCGGCCGCTTGCGGTCCGCTGGATCGAAGAATTCGTGACCGGCCATGGCTGTCTCGGCGTTGTGATCCTTTATGGGTGGGACGACATTGTGCGGCGGAGCTGTGTCCGGGAAACATCTTCCCAAGCCCATACCCCCAAGGGTACGGCGGCACGCCTCCTGAGCCCAGATACCGCGCACGCTCCGTGAGCGGTCCCCCGACGTCCGTGGGGGTTCACCGGAGCATGCACGAGCCGCGCCCGTAACGCAATGGTTGCTGCCCCGTACAGGCGGTTTGCACGGGATTCACAGATGCGCGGCCGGTGACCGACCGGTCGGACGGACGTTGAACCGGGGTGAGCCACCGCCACAGGGAGTACGAGATGCCCGGACCCCGATCCAGCAGCGAGCCGCGCCCCGCACCGGACACGGCGAGCGATGTGATCCGATGGGCCGCCTTCAGCTGCGTGCTCGTCCCCGTGGTCCTGCTCTGGTACGGCACCTCGCTGGCCGGCGCCGCGGGCACCGCCCTGGGCCTCGCCGCCGTCACCGCGGCCTGCCGGGTGCTGCTGCGCCACTCCGAGCGGTGCGCCGAGCGTTGCGCCACGCAAAGAGGTGGACGTCACACCCGGGGACAGACACCGGTCGACTGACCTGTTTCCGCGCCTCTGAACGCTGCTTTTCAGCCAACTTCTGGATATCGCCCAGGAGGGGTCCGAACCTCCCCTCAACCCCCGTTCCACCTGCACGGAAAGGGTCTACGGACCGCTGCGCACCCTACGCGGTTTGGCCACTGCGACAAGGCGCACTTCCCTGCACGGCTCCCGAGTGCAACGCTTCGTGATCGAATGCTTCACGCCAAGTTGTCATGTCGACAATGTGCCGCGTGCGGAACTGGTCACCGCGCCATCGCGGGAGCCAGTAGATTTCGATCTTGAACTGTCTTACGGCGGGGGACTCGTGCAGGACCGAGGGGAAACGTGCAGGAGCGACACAACCGAGGAGCCGCGACCACCGAGGGGGGCTTAGCAGTATGAGCCACGACTCCACTGCCGCGCAGGAGGCCGCTGTCCGGAAACTCTCCGGGCGACGGCGCAAGGAGATCGTCGCGGTGCTGCTGTTCAGCGGCGGCCCCATCTTCGAGAGTTCCATTCCGCTGTCGGTGTTCGGGATCGACCGCCAGGACGCCGGAGTGCCGCGCTACCGCCTGCTGGTGTGTGCCGGCGAGGAAGGCCCGCTGCGGACCACAGGGGGCCTGGAACTCACCGCACCACATGGGCTGGAGGCGATCTCACGCGCCGGGACGGTCGTCGTACCGGCCTGGCGTTCGATCACCTCACCACCGCCGGAGGAAGCACTCGACGCGCTGCGCCGGGCACACGAGGAAGGCGCCCGCATCGTCGGGCTGTGCACGGGCGCGTTCGTGCTCGCGGCGGCCGGACTGCTGGACGGCCGCCCGGCGACCACCCACTGGATGTACGCGCCGACGCTGGCCAAGCGCTATCCGTCGGTGCACGTCGATCCGAGGGAGCTGTTCGTCGACGACGGCGACGTGCTCACCTCGGCGGGTACGGCGGCCGGAATCGATCTCTGTCTGCACATCGTGCGGACGGACCACGGCAACGAGGCGGCCGGCGCGCTCGCCCGGCGCCTGGTGGTGCCACCGCGCCGGTCGGGCGGACAGGAGCGCTATCTCGACAGGTCTTTACCCGAGGAGATCGGCGCCGACCCGCTGGCCGAGGTCGTCGCCTGGGCGCTGGAACACCTCCACGAGCAGTTCGACGTGGAGACACTGGCGGCACGCGCCTACATGAGCCGCCGTACGTTCGACCGCCGGTTCCGCTCGCTGACCGGCAGCGCACCGCTGCAGTGGCTGATCACCCAGCGCGTGCTGCAGGCGCAGCGACTGCTGGAGACGTCGGACTACTCCGTGGACGAGGTGGCGGGCCGCTGCGGCTTCCGCTCCCCCGTCGCGCTGCGCGGGCACTTCCGCCGCCAGCTCGGCTCGTCCCCCGCCGCCTACCGGGCCGCCTACCGGGCCCGCCGGCCGCAGGGAGACAAACCGGGCGAGGCGGAACCACCGGTGCCCGCGTCCGGTCAGCCGGGCCCTTCGCTGGGCCTGCCCGGCCCCGCGCCGGTGGGTCACACACCCGCCGTGCTGCACCCGGACCGGGACAGCGGCGTACCGATGCAGAGCCGTCGTGCGGCGGCCGGCGCGGTGGGGCTGCTGCCGGGACCACGGAGCGGTAACTGAGAAAGAGGGGGCGAGCGACTGCTCGCCCCCTCTTTCCGTACGGGCCGGCGGCCTCCGGCGAGCCCGGCACGGGCACGGGGGCACCCAAAAGCCCAGGCCCGCTTTAGGGTGGTCGCATGAACGATCGCATGGTGTGGATCGACTGCGAGATGACCGGCCTCTCGCTGTCCGACGACGCGCTCATCGAGGTGGCCGCCCTCGTCACCGACTCCGAGCTGAACGTACTCGGCGAAGGAGTCGACATCGTCGTCCGCCCGCCCGCCCGGGCCCTGGAGACGATGCCGGAGGTGGTGCGTCAGATGCACACCGCGTCCGGGCTGCTCGCCGAGCTGGAGAACGGCACGACCCTCCAGGACGCCGAGGAGCAGGTGCTGGCCTATGTGAAGGAGCACGTCAAGGAGCCCGGCAAGGCCCCGCTGTGCGGCAACTCCGTGGGCACCGACCGGGGCTTCCTGCTGCGGGACATGCCGACCCTGGAGGACTACCTCCACTACCGGATCGTCGACGTGTCCTCGATCAAGGAGCTGGCCCGCCGCTGGTACCCGCGGGCGTACTTCAACAGTCCGGAGAAGAACGGCAACCACCGGGCCCTCGCCGACATCCGCGAGTCGATCGCCGAGCTGCGCTACTACCGGGAGGCCGTCTTCGTGCCGCAGCCCGGCCCGGACTCCGACACGGCGAAGGCGATCGCCGCCAAGCACGTCCTGCCCGCGCAGTAGCCGTTCACGCGGGCTCTCCGGAGCCCGCTCCGCGGCCCGCGCGAAAACGTGTGCGCGAGCACCCCTTCGGACCCTGTAGACTTCTTCTCGGCCGGTCGGGGAAACGACAAGTTCCACCGCCGGTCATGGTGGGTGTAGCTCAGCTGGTAGAGCACCTGGTTGTGGTCCAGGATGCCGCGGGTTCGAGTCCCGTCACTCACCCTGTGTCATCAGCCGGTGACTCCGTCGCAAGACGGGGTCACCGGCTGATGGCGTTTCCGCTGGTGGGCGGCGGGGACCGGCAGGTGCGTTCCCCCGAGTTCCCCGGTCCCCTCGCGGTGACCTGCCGCTGCGCCGGGGCTTCGACTCCCTCCGCGCCGCCGGGGGCGAGCCGGACCCCCCGGGGGCCCGGGGCGGGCTCGCGCCCGCCCCGCTCCCGCCGTCACGACGACGCCCGTACCACCAGTTCCGCCGGCAGGACCGCCCTGCGGGGGTCCAGGCCGCGCGAGGCCGCCGGGCGGCGGTCGGCGATCTCGGTCAGGAGCAGGTCGATCATCGCGCGCCCCATCTCCTCGATCGGCTGGCGGACGCTGGTGAGCGGGGGGTCCATGTGGCGGGCGATGGCCGAGTCGTCGTAGCCGACCAGCGCGACGTCGTCGGGGATGCGGCGGCCCGCCTCGCGCAGCACCTGCCGGGCGCCGGCCGCCATCACGTCCGAGCCGGCGAAGACCGCGTCCAGACCGGGATGGCGGGACAGCAGGGTCGTCATCGCGCGGCGGCCCCCCTCCTCGGTGAAGTCCCCCGGCTCGATCAGGAGTTCGTCCACCGGGTGGCCCGCGTCGCGCAGGGCGTCGCGGTAGCCGGCGACGCGGCGCTGGGCGCCGTAGACGTCCAGGCGGCCGGTGATGTGCGCGATCCGGCTGCGGCCCCGGCCCAGCAGGTGCTCCACCGCCGAGCGGCCGCCGCCGTAGTTGTCCGAGTCGACCGAGGTGAGCGACTCGGCCGCCGAGCGCGGGCCGCTGATCACGGCCGGGATCTCCAGCTGGGTCAGGAGATCGGGCAGGGGGTCGTCGGCGTGGACGGAGACCAGGAGGACACCGTCGACGCGGTGGGCCGCCAGGTACTGGGCGAGGCGCTGCCGTTCCCGGTCGCTGCCGGCGAAGATCAGCAGCAGCTGCATCTCGGTGTCGGACAGTTCGGCTCCGACCCCGCGCAGCATGTCGGAGAAGTACGGCTCGGCGAAGAAGCGGGTCTCGGGCTCGGGGACCACCAGGGCGATGGCGTCGGTGCGGTTGGCGGCGAGGGCGCGGGCCGCGGTGTTGGGGACGTAGCCGAGTTCGGCGACGGCGGCCTCGACGGCGGCGCGGGTGGCGTCGCTGACCCGGGGCGAGCCGTTGATCACGCGGGAGACCGTGCCCCGCCCGACCCCGGCCCGGGCGGCGACCTCTTCGAGGGTGGGCCGCCCTCCGCTCCGGCCCCGCCCTCCGTGGCTTGCCATGGGCTCCGCCTTTCTCGCCGTGTCCTGTTCTGGCTGGAATCTAACAGTCCCGACCGGCACGACGAGCGGTACCAAGGTGTCCGCGAGGGCAGTTAACAGGCAGATAACTGAACGCACTTACCCCGGTCCGCTCCCTTGACACCCCGCCGGGAACCGACGACTCTTCAACACATCACTGGTGGGAGCGCTCCCACAGTACCTGACACCTACACATCCCGCACGTTCCCCGCCCGAGCCGCAGCGAATACGAACGGGCCCGATCCATGCAGTTGGCCGGGGGGTCGGCACGTCAGGCAACAGGAGGACGCAATGCGCACGAGCATCCGACGGTCCCAGCGACTGATGGCCCTCGCGGCCGTCGCCGCGCTGACCACGGGGCTGCTGGCCGGCTGCGCCAACGACTCGGACGACGACTCGTCGAACAACTCGGGCGGCGGCGGTGGCGGCGACGGCAAGATCACGCTGACCATCGGGACCTTCGGCGTCTTCGGCTACAAGCAGGCCGGCCTCTACGACGAGTACATGAAGCTCCACAAGGACATCTCCATCAAGGAGAACGTCACCACCCGTACCGACGTGTACTGGCCGAAGGTGCTCACCCGTCTCCAGGCCGGAGCGGGCACGGACGACATCGAGGCCATCGAGATCGGCAACATCACCGAGGCCGTGCAGACCCAGGCCGACAAGTTCGTGGACCTCGGCAAGGAGGTCGACAAGTCGCAGTGGCTGGACTGGAAGAACGCCCAGGCCACCACCAAGGACGGCAAGCTCATCGGGCTGGGCACCGACACCGGGCCGATGGCGGTCTGTTACCGCAAGGACCTGTTCCAGAAGGCCGGGCTGCCGACCGACCGGACCAAGCTCGCCGAGATGTGGAAGGGCGACTGGTCCAAGTACGTCGACGTCGGCAAGCAGTACATGAAGAAGGCGCCCAAGGGCACCAAGTTCGTGGACTCGGCCTCCTCCGTCTACAACGCGGCGGTGGGCGGCGCGAGCGAGCGGTACTACGACAAGGACGGCAACGTCGTCTGGGACAAGTCCGAGGGGGTGAAGAAGGCCTGGGACGCCGCCATGAGCGTCGCCACCAGCGACATGTCGGCGAAACTCAAGCAGTTCGACCCCACGTGGGACCAGGGCTTCGCCAACGGGACCTTCGCCTCCGTCGCCTGCCCGGCCTGGATGATCGGCTACATCGAGCAGAAGTCCGGTGACTCCGGCAAGGGCAAGTGGGACGTGGCCGCGGCACCGGCCGCCTCCAACTGGGGTGGCTCCTTCCTCGGGGTGCCGACCGCGACCAAGCACCAGAAGGAGGCCGTCGCCCTGGCGAAGTGGCTGACCGCGCCGGAGCAGCAGGCGAAGGTCTTCGCCAAGCAGGCCAGCTTCCCGTCGACCCCGTCGGTGTACGCGAGCCTGAAGCCGCAGGCCGACACCACCGCGTACTTCTCCGACGCGCCGCTCACCCAGATCTTCTCCGACTCGGCGAAGACCATCCCCGCCCAGCCTCTCGGCCCCAAGGACAAGCCGATCGACAACGCCATCAGTGACGTCGGCATCCTCCAGGTCGAGCAGAAGGGCAAGTCGCCCGAGCAGGGCTGGGACGCCGCGAAGAACGAGATCAAGGACGTGCTCGGCCAGTGACCAGCCCCAAGGAGGCTCTCGCGCACACCGCGTCGAGCGCCGACGCCGCGCCCGGCACCCCGCCGGGCGCGGCCCGGGGCGCTCACGGTCGCGGTGCGCCGGCAGGCGCCGACTCCTGGCGCAGCCGACTGTACCGCTGGGACATGAAGGCGTCGCCGTACGCGTTCGTCTCCCCGTTCTTCATCCTCTTCGGTGCGTTCACGCTGGTCCCGCTGCTCTACACGGCCTGGTACTCGCTGCACGACGTGCAGCTGTCGTCCCTCGACCACCAGACCTGGGCCGGCCTGGACAACTACGAGAACCTGTGGTCCTCGGACTTCTTCTGGAACGCCCTGAAGAACACCCTCAGCATCGGTGTCGTCTCGACCGTGCCGCAGCTGCTGGCCGCGCTCGGGCTGGCGCACCTGCTGAACTACAAGCTGCGCGGCTCGACCATGTGGCGGGTCGTGATGCTGACCCCCTACGCCACCTCGGTGGCCGCGGCGACCCTGGTGTTCACGCTGCTGTACTCGTGGGACGGCGGCATGGTCAACTGGATCCTGCACTTCCTCGGGGTGGATCCGGTCAACTGGCGGGAGTCCGACTGGGGTTCGCAGTTCGCGGTGTCGTCCATCGTGATCTGGCGGTGGACCGGGTACAACGCGTTGATCTACCTGGCCGCGATGCAGGCGATCCCGACCGATCTGTACGAGTCGGCGGCGCTCGACGGCGCCAACCGCTGGCAGCAGTTCCGGCACGTCACCGTGCCGCAGCTGCGGCCGACGATCCTGTTCACGGTGGTCGTCTCCACCATCGGCGCGACCCAGCTGTTCGGTGAGCCGCTGCTGTTCGGCGGGGTCAGCGGGTCCAAGGGCGGCTCGGAGCACCAGTTCCAGACGCTCGGCCTGTACATGTACGACCAGGGCTGGATCATCGGCAACCTCGGCAAGGCGTCCGCGATCGCCTGGTCGATGTTCCTGATCCTGCTGATCATCGCCGCGGTCAATCTGCTGCTCACCCGACGGCTGAGGAAGTCCCAATGACCCAACTGACCATTCCCCGGGCCGAGCGGAAGGAGCAGCGGCGCCGGGGCCGTACGGGCGCGGGCCGGCAGCTGCACGCGGGTCCGGTGACGTACGTCGTGCTGACCGTGTTCGCGCTGGTCTCGCTGGCACCTCTGGTGTGGACGGCGATCGCGGCCTCCCGGACCGACCGGCGGCTGGCCGAGACCCCGCCGCCGCTGTGGTTCGGCGGCAACCTGTTCAAGAACCTCCAGGCGGCCTGGGACCAGGCCGGGCTCGGCACCGCGATGTTCAACTCGGTGATCGTGGCGGGCACCATCACGGTGAGTACGGTGCTGTTCTCCACGCTGGCCGGCTTCGCCTTCGCCAAGCTGCGGTTCCGGTTCTCCGGCCTGCTGTTGCTGCTGACCATCGGCACGATGATGATCCCGCCACAGCTGGCCGTCGTACCGCTGTACCTGTGGATGTCCGACCTGGGCTGGTCCAACCAGCTGCAGACGGTGGTGCTGCCGAGCCTGGTGACCGCGTTCGGCACCTTCTTCATGCGGCAGTACCTGGTGCAGGCGCTGCCGACCGAGCTGATCGAGGCGGCCCGGGTGGACGGGGCGAGCAGTCTGCGGGTCGTCTGGCACGTGGTCTTCCCTGCGGCGCGCCCCGCGATGGCGGTGCTGGGCCTGCTGACGTTCGTGTTCGCCTGGAACGACTTCCTGTGGCCGATCATCGCCCTGAACCAGCAGAACCCGACCGTGCAGGTGGCACTGAACTCGCTCGGCACCGGGTATGTCCCGGACCAGGCGGTGATCATGGCGGGCGCGCTGCTGGGCACGCTGCCGCTGCTGCTCGCCTTCCTGCTGTTCGGCAAGCAGATCGTGGGCGGGATCATGCAGGGCGCGATCAAGGGCTGACCGCCCGCCTCTTCCCAGGGGGCCGGCCCACCGCCGCGCCCCCTTTCCCGGGGGCCGGGTCACCGCCGCCCCGGCCCCTTCTCCCCTTGCCTCTCCCTCTCTCCCCCACCCGTCCGTCGGTTGTTCCGACCGTTCATGGGAGCGCTTCCATGTCTGACTCCGTTTCGTCCGTGACCTTTCCTCCCGCTTTCCTCTGGGGCGCCGCGACCTCGGCGTACCAGATCGAGGGGGCGGTGCGGGAGGACGGCCGCACCCCCTCGATCTGGGACACCTTCAGCCATACGCCGGGCCGGACGGCCGGCGGCGAGACCGGGGACACCGCGGTCGACCACTACCACCGCTACCGCGACGACGTGGCGCTGATGGCGGAGCTGGGCCTGACCGCGTACCGGTTCTCCGTCTCCTGGTCCCGGGTGCAGCCGACGGGCCGGGGGCCGGCGGTCCAGCGGGGCCTGGACTTCTACCGCCGCCTGGTCGACGAGCTGCTGGCGCACGGCATCAAGCCGGCGCTCACCCTCTACCACTGGGATCTGCCGCAGGAGCTGGAGGACGCGGGCGGCTGGCCTGAGCGGGACACCGCGTACCGCTTCGCCGAGTACGCACAGCTGGTCGGCGAGGCGCTGGGCGACCGGGTGGAGCAGTGGATCACCCTGAACGAGCCCTGGTGCAGCGCCTTCCTGGGCTACGGCTCCGGGGTGCACGCGCCCGGCCGCACCGACCCGGCGGCCTCCCTGCGCGCCGCCCATCACCTCAACCTGGCGCACGGACTGGCCGCTTCGGCTCTCCGGACGGCGATGCCGGCCCGCAACCGGATCGCGATCAGCCTCAACTCCTCGGTCGTACGGCCCCTCAGCCAGGACCCGGCCGACCTGGACGCGGCCCGCCGGATCGACGACCTGGCCAACGGGGTCTTCCACGGGCCGATGCTGCACGGCGCCTACCCGTCGTCGCTGTTCGACGCCACGCGTTCGGTGACCGACTGGTCCTACGTCCGGGACGGCGACGTCCGTACGATCAACGCGCCGCTGGACGCGCTGGGCCTGAACTACTACACGCCGGCGCTGGTCTCGGCCGTCTCCGGCGAGGTCAGGGGCCCACGGGCGGACGGCCACGGGGCCAGCGACCACTCCCCCTGGCCCGGCGCCGACGACGTCCTCTTCCACCAGACCCCGGGCGAGCGCACGGAGATGGGCTGGACGATCGACCCGACGGGCCTGTACGACCTGCTCATGCGCTACGCGCGCGAGGCTCCGGGACTGCCGCTGTACGTGACGGAGAACGGCGCGGCCTACGACGACAAGCCCGACCCCGAGGGCCGCGTCCACGACCCCGAGCGCATCGCCTATCTGCACGGCCACCTGGCGGAGGTGCGCCGCGCCATCGCCGACGGTGCCGACGTGCGCGGCTACTACCTGTGGTCCCTGATGGACAACTTCGAGTGGGCCTACGGCTACGGCAAGCGGTTCGGCGCTGTGTACGTGGACTACGCGACGCTGGAGCGGACGCCGAAGTCGAGCGCGCACTGGTACGCGCAGACGGCGCGGACGGGGGTGCTGGCGCCGACGGAGACCGCCTAGCGGGGGCCGGGCGCGGCACCCGGGCGGAGTGCCGCGCCCTCCGGGGACCGCAGGAACGCGTCGCGGACGCGGAGCACGGCCCCCGGGTCGAGCGCGGCGAGCACCGGGACGGCGTGGTGCCAGCCCTCCGGGGTGAGGGCCTCGGCGAGGAGGGACCGGGCCCGGGGGAGGTCGGGACCACCGGGGGGCGGGAGGAGGGCGGTCAGGAAACGGCTGGCGGTCGGCAGACCGGACCAGACGTGCTCGAAGGAGGCCGTGTACTGGGCGGCACCGGGGACGCAGGCGGCGTACGCGGCGAGTTCCGCGTAGGTCTGCGCACGGTCCGCCGCGGTGTCCCGCCCCTGGGCGATCCGGCTCGCCGCCGCGTGGTCGCCCAGCGCGGCGAGGACGAGCGCCCGTGTCGTCCCCGGCGGCGTGGGCCAGTGCTCCCGGTCCGCGGCGACGGCCCGGTCCAGGCGCCGGCGTGCCGCCTCCCGGTCGTCCAGCGCGGTGACCAGACACCTCAGCAGTTCGTCGGAGAACGGGTTGCGGACGTTCCGGTCGTCGGCCCGGTGCAGCGCCCGCAGGACGCGGCGGGCGCGCTCGTCGTCGTGGGGGCCGATGGCGGCGAGCAGTTCGACGAGCCCCTGCACTCCCCCTGCGCGGGGACCGGCGAGCGCGACGTCGACCAGGTACCGGGCGGTGTCGGGAGCGTGCGGCCACAGACCGGCCGCGGCCAGGACGCGCGCCTCCTGGTCGTCGTAGCCGGCCAGCCGGTGCCTCGTCCCGCCGGCGAGGGGTCCGCGGAGCAGTTCCAGCACCAGCTCCCCGGCTCCGGCGTGGGCCAGCGCGCGCACCGCCGTCGTCAGGGCGCCGGGGTCCCGTCCGCCCTCGGCCAGTTCCTCGTCGACCACCCGCAGGGCCAGCCGGACCGCCCGGTCGGGGTCCTCGGCCGCGACGGTGAAGGCGATCACCGCGAGGGCGTGCCCCCGGCCGCTGAACAGCCGCGGCGGGAGCAGGGCGGCGAGTTCCTCGCCCTCGTGCGGGTGTCCCGCCACGGCCAGGGCCGTCGCCAGCGCGGCGGGGGCCGGCGGGTGGACGTGCGTCTTGCCCCCGGCTGCCCCGGGGACGCGCTCGGCCCGGTGCAGCAGGCGCAGGGCACGCTCCGGATCGCCGGTGACGTGGTGGTCGGCGAGGGCGATGAGCGCCTCGGCCGTGGCCCAGCCGGGGATGTCGGCCTCGGTCGTGAGCAGCAGGGTCTCGCTCTCTTCGGCTGCCCCGGCGCCGGCCAGCAGCGCCGTCAGGGCGGCGGCCGGGCGTTCCTCCTCGGGCGGAGTCTCGCCGTGCCGCCAGGCGGCCCGGAACGCGGTCCAGGCCGGGCCCGCCAGCCCGGCACGGGCCCGCCGTTCGGCGATGACGGTCCACGTGCGGGAGAACATGCCGGCGATACGCACGGCTCCCGCGGCCCGCGCGGCCTCGATCCGTTCGACCGCCTCCTCGTCCCGCCGGGCCACGGCGAGGGCGAGCGTGATGGCGTCCAGCTCGTAGGCCGCGTGCCACTCCTCGTCATGGCGGCCGAGGCCGGCGAGCCGCTCCCGGGCGTCGGCCTCGGCCAGCCGCCGGACGTGCTCCGCCGCTTCGGGGCGGGCCCGGCGCAGCACGTCCTTCAGCGCGGCGAAGGTCTCCGCGTCCCGAAGGGGCAGCCGGGACGCGCTGTCGGCCAGCGCGTCGTACAGGCGCGCCCGGTTGCCGGGATCGCCGACGGCCGCCCAGCCCTCGGCGACGTGTGCCACGGCCCGGGCGGCCGTCGGCAGTTCGATGTACGGCGTCCTCGTGACCTCTTCCGCGCGGCGCAGCAGGGCGGTCGCCGCCTCGGGGTCCTCGACGGCCGTGGCGGTGGCGACGAGCGCCCGCACCAGCACCGGAACGTCGTGCGTGAGGCCGGGCCTGGGCAGCTCCGCGATCCGTCGCAGCGCCTCCTCGGTACGACCGGTCAGGGCGAGGACGGTGGCCAGCCGGCCCTGGGCGGCGGTGATGTCGTAGTCGCGGTGCGGCCGGCCCTCCGCGACCCCCTGCCGGGTCAGCCGCAGCGCCTCCTCCGCCAGGTCCACGGCCCGCCGGTCCCCCTGTGCGGCGAGCACCTCGGCCACCGCGCCGAGCGCCCGGGCACGGTCCAGCGGGCCGAAGACGCTGCGGGCCAGACCGATGGCGTGCCGGGCACGGCCGAGGCGGGCGTGGACCGCCGGGATGTCGGGGTGCAGCGACTCGTTGCGCCGGGCCACGAGATCCTCGACGGCCGCGAGGATCGCGGGCGCGGCCAGGTCGTCCGGGTCCGCGGCGCGCGCGACCTGCCGGGCCGCCGCGATCTCGGCGAGGCACGCGGCGTCGCTGCCGGTGGCGAGCCGCAGCCGGGCGCGGCGCCGGTCGTCCGTCGCGAGGGCGGTGGCCCGCTGCGGGTCCCGCAGGTGCGCCACCAGGCGGCCGTAGGGCTGGAGCAGGTAGGCGGGGGTGTCCTCGGGCCAGCCGCGGTGCGCGTGGCTCTCGGCCCAGGTGTGCAGGCGCCGACGGTATGCGTCCACGTCCGGTCCGAGGACGCGCACGGCGGTGGCGAGCAGGGTCTCGTGCGCGAAGAGGTGTCCGGGGCCGGACAGATGGGGGGTGTCGTCGTCTTCGGGGGACTCGCCGCCGTGCACCCGCAGGACGCGGCCGAACGCGCTGCCCAGCCTCCGGGTGAGGTCGTAGTGCCGGGCCCCGGTCAGTTCTCGCAGGTCGGCAGTGGTGAGGGTGCCTCGTGCCGCGGCGAGCAGGCCCACGAGGTCGCGCTGCAACGTGTCGCCGGACAGCACCCGGGCGAGGTCGTGCCGGGCCTCGTGCTCGGTGTGCCGGGCCGCGGCGGTGGCCGTCAGTTCCAGCAGCCGGCAGTGGCGCAGCGGGTGGTCGCCTCTGACGTCCGGGGGAAGTTCGGGGCCGGTCCGGCTGGTGACCAGGACGCGTACACCGGGAGGGGGGCGCTGCGGCAGCAGGGCGGCGATGCTGGTGGCGCTGCCGTCGGCCGCCAGGGCCTGGTCCTCGTCGAGCCCGTCCACGACGAGGAGCAGGGTCCGCCCCTGGCGGGCCACGCGCTCGGCGGCCTCTCGCAGCAGCAGGGTGGCCTCGGCCGGGGGGACCGCTCCCGGTGCGCCGCGCAGCGGGTCCCGCCCGGCGAGGGCGGCGAGCTGCTCCACGAGCGCCTGTGTGTAGGCGTCGCCGTCCGCCTGGCCGGCGCGGCGGGCGGTGACGAAGAACCAGACCGGGACGACGCCCCGGGGCGGATGCAGCGCGAACCAGGCCGCCAGTGACGTCTTCCCGGCCCAGGGGGGTCCCTGGATCCGGAGATAGGGTTCCGGGCCCGAGCAGAACGCGAGGAGTGCGCGGAGTTCGGTGTCCCGGCCCTCCAGCCGTTCGGGGGCGAAGAGTTCTTCGAGCTGGGCCCGGTGGACCCGCTGGACCAGGTCGTGTCCGTCGGCGGGGACGGCGTCGGGCAGGGTGCGCGGGTCCAGGGACTGGCCCAACGCCTCTTCCAGCGCGGATCGTTCCGTGCTCGACAGGGCCTCGGCCCATCGGTCGACCCGTCCAGCGGCCAGGCGCGGGAGTCCGTCGGTGGGGTGGCGGCGGTCGACGACACCGATCAGCAGGCCGCCGGCGAAGACGGCCGCGCCGGACATGCCTTCCCAGGGGTCGGGCCCGGTCGGTGCGCCGTGCGCCGGCGGGCCGGGCGGCGGCGCGGCCGTCCGCAGGTCCAGGGTTCCCTCCCGCCGGTTGGAGAGGACGGCGCAGGTCGCGTCGAGGTGCTCGACGTCCCGGAAGCGGGAACCGTCGGCCGCCGTACGGAGCTTGAAGCGGGGGAAGCCCGCCGCCGTGCAGCGCAGGACCGTGTCCTGCTCGCCGACCCGGCCGAACGCCACCGGTGGCCCGTCGGTCAGGTCCCGGTCCGCGGTGAGCACGGCGACGTCGACGCCTTCGTGCCGCCATGCGACGGTCGCCCGGGTCTGCTGTTCCCCGGGCCGGTCGGCCCGGCAGCGGACCCGGACGGTCCGTGCGCCGTCGACGACGTGCGCGGCGGTCAGTACGGTGCGGGGCGCCACGAGGTAGCCCGTGCCCCGCCGCCCGGGACGGCCGTCGGGCAGGTCGGCGATGATCTCGGCGACCCGTTCGGGGCGCAGCCCTCGCTCAGCGCTCGCCGTCAACCTCGCCGCCCGCGATCAGGAGCGGGCGGGCGGGACTTCCGTCCCCGGCCGCGGGCCTGGGGTTCAGGGTGAGGGTGATCCGCTGGGTCTGGGCGTGCGCGTACTTGCCGTTCGCGCCGGCGTCCACCACCCAGAGCCGGACCTTGGTGTCCGCGCCCGCCTCGCGGCTGACGGCGACGGTCGCCTCGATCTCGACCGGGCCGAGTTCGAAGCGCACGGACTCGTCCGTGCCCTCGGCCACCGCCGTGGTCAGCTGCTGCCGCAACTCGCGGATCATGTCCGACAGTTCGATCATCCGTCCCCCCGAGTCCGGTGCCGTTCCCGGATGCTACAAGCCCCGGCCGGTGAGGGGCGGGACCGGCCGGGGCTCGTTCCCCGTTCCCTGTGGGGGTCCCGGGTCAGTTGAAGGCGCCGAACGCCTTCGAGAACGCGGACTTGTCCTGGGTGATCGAGCTGCACGTGGCGTCGGCGGTGGGCTTGGGGCCGCCCTCGCACTGCTTGTCGCGGGTCGCGGACCACATGGAGAGCCAGCCGAGGCCCTTGGACTTGGCGAAGTTCACCAGCTGGGTGGCGTCGTCGACCTTGAACACCTCGGAGGAGACGTCGTTGACGCCGATCATCGGGGTGACGGCCACGGCCTTCCAGGCGGCGGGGTCGGACAGCCCCAGCACGCCCTTGACCTGGGCCTGGGTGGCCGTCGCGGCCTGCTCGGCGTAGGTGCCCATGTCGCCGCTGTACGAGGCGCCGTAGTCCATCGCCATGATGTTGACGGTGTTGATCCTCACGCCGTTGGACTTGGCGTCGGCGAGGAGGCCCACGCCGTCCTGCGTCAGGCCCTCGGGCATCACCGGCAGGGTGAAGGAGACGTCCAGGCCGGGGTGCTGTGCCTGGAGCTTGGCGATGGCCTGGGCACGGCGGGTGTTGGCGGCCGTGTTCGGCAGCGCGCCGCCCTCGACGTCGAAGTCGACCTTGGTCAGCTTGAACGCGTCGACGGCCTTGCCGTACGCCGCCGCGAGCGCGTCCGCGGAGGAGCAGGTGGTGGCCAGTTCGGAGCCGGAGGCACCGCCGAAGGAGACCCGGACGTCACCGCCCTTGGCGCGCAGCGAGCCGATCTGCGCGGCCACGCCGTCGGCGGTGAGGTCCGTGACGCCGCCCCACTTGGGGGTGCAGCCGCCGCCGTCGGTGACGAAGGCGAGGTTGTAGTTCTTCACGCCGGTCGCGTCGGCCGCGCCGAGGAGGTCGAAGGCCGGGTAGAGGCTGGTGTCGACATAGGGGGCGAAGCCGGCGGAGGCGGTCGTGCCGCTGCCGGTGGTCTGGGAGGGCGTGGGGGTGGGGGTGGGGGTGGACGACGTCTTGGTGGGGGTGGGGGTGGGGGTGGACGTCTTGGTGGGGGTCGGCGTCGGGGACTGGGGTTCGGTCGGGCGGCCGCTCGGCTCGGGGGTGGCACCGCCGTCCGCGGAGCACTGGGCGTCGTCGATGCGACAGCCCGTCGGGTCGCCGGTGCCGCTCACCACGAACCCCACGGTCACCGACTTGCCGGGGGCCAGGCCGTCGGTGTCCCAGGTGGCGGGCTTCACGGTGACGTGCCGGCCGCTGACGCTCGACTCGCCGTTCCACAGGGAGCTGAGCTGGGCGTTGGCCGGGAGGTCGAACTCCAGCGTCCAGGTCTTCTCGCTCTGGCCGGTGTTGTTGGTGACGACGTACTGGGCGGTGTAGCCGGTCGACCAGTCGCTGGTCCTGGTGTACGCGGCGTTCACACCGGCCGCGTTGGCCGTGCCCGTGAGCAGGACCGCGGCGCCGCCGACCACGGCCGCGGCCACCAGGCCGCCTATCGCCTTGTTCCTGCCACTGATCCTGCGCCGGTGCGTGCTCATGCGCGTGCCTGCCTTCACTGCTCACTGGGGGTGCACAGGGATCTCCGGGAGGGGTACCGGGTCCTGTGGGGTGTGGCAGCACGCTAGCGAGCCCGATTCGGACAAAGGGCGCGTTCGAGGCCGGTGTTGCAGACCTTATGGTGCGCTTAAGGAAGCGATCGGGATCGGTTAAAGGTCGAGACCAGTCTGCCGCGCCGGCGCCGGCGCACCTCGCCCCGGTGGCCCCGGCGGGCCGGCTCCCGGCCGTCCAGCTGGAACCAGATCCGCACCTCCGTGCCGCCCAGCACCGAGGCGCCGATACGGACGTCCCCGCCGGTGGACTCGGCGAGTCTGCGGACGATGTCCAGGCCGAGGCCGGTCGAGCCGGTGGTCCCGGAGCCCCGGCCGCGGGCCATCGCCGCCTCCGGGTCGGGTATGCCCGGGCCCGCGTCGGAGACCAGCACGATCACCGCGTCCTCGGCGTTGTGCACGTCGACCGCGAAGGCGGTGCCCTCGGCGGTGTGCCGGAAGACGTTGCCGAGCAGCGCGTCGAGTCCGGCGGCCAGGTCGGCGCGGGCCACGGGCAGCCGCACCGGCCGGTCGACGCCGGCCACCCGCCAGGTGCGGCCCTCGTCCTCGGCGAGCGCGGACCAGAACTTCATGCGCTCGCGCACCACTTCCGCCGCGTCGCAGCCGGCGCCGGGTCCGGCGGGCGCCGTCTGCGGCTTGGCCTCCCGGGCCGTCCGGATGATGGTGTCGACCTCGCGCTCCAGCTGGGCGACGGCGGCCCGGGTCTGCTCGGCGGCCGGTCCGGCGCCGAGGGAGGCGGTGTTCAGCCGGAGGACGGTGAGCGGGGTGCGCAGCCGGTGCGAGAGGTCGGCCGCCAGCTCGCGCTCGTTGGCGAGGAGTTGCACCACCTGGTCGGCCATGGAGTTGAACGCGACCGCGGCCAGCCGCAGTTCGTCGGGCCCCTCCTCCGGCACCCGGGCGCCCAGCTTGCCCTCGCCCAGCTCGTGCGCGCCCTCGACCAGCCGCCGTGCCGGGCGCACCATGCGCACCCCGAGCCGGTCGGCGACCGCGACCGAGCCGACGATCAGCGCGAGGCCGACGGCCGCGAGCACCGCCCAGGCCGTGCCGACGCCGTTGGTCACCTCGGACTCGGGGACGTACACCTCGACCACCGCGATCGCGCCGGAGCCGAGCGCGACCGGCTGGAGCAGGGTGGAGCCGCCGGGCACGGTGGTGGTGGAGGCGCGGCCGAGTCCGCGGACGGCCTGGATGTCGCGGCCGGCGGCGCGCTGCCGGCCGAGGTCGAGCGCGGCCCGGCCGTCCGCGGCGGGCAGATGGACCGCCATACCGGCGTCGGCGCCGGCCGAGGCCACCACCCGCTCCAGCTTGTCGCGGTCGGTGGTGATGGACAGCGCGGGCGCGACGGCGGCGGCCTGCCGTTCGGCGCCCGCGAAGGCGCGGTCGCGGGCCATCTCCTTGACGACCAGGCCGAGCGGCACGGCGAAGGCGACCACGACCATGGTGGTGACCGCCAGACAGACCTTGACCAGCGCCCATCTCATCGCGGCGCCCCGTCCAGCGGGGGTTCGAGCTTCACGCCGACGCCCCGGAGCGTGTGCAGATAGCGCGGCCGGGCGGCCGTCTCCCCCAGCTTCCGGCGCAGCCAGGACAGATGGACGTCGATGGTCTGGTCGTCGCCGTAGGACTGCTGCCAGACCTCGGCGAGGAGTTCCTTGCGGGCGACGACCACCCCGGGGCGGCCGGCCAGGAAGGCGAGCAGGTCGAACTCGCGGCGGGTGAGGTCGAGCCGGACGCCGTCCAGTTCGGCCTGGCGGCGCAGCGGGTCGACGGTGAGGCCGCCGACGCGGAGCACGGACGAGGGCGGGGTCTCCGCGCCGCCCGAACGGGACCGGCGCAGCACGGCGGCGATCCGGGCGGAGAGGTGCTCGACGGAGAACGGCTTGGTGAGATAGTCGTCCGCCCCGGCGTTCAGCAGCCGGACGACCTCCGTCTCGTCGTCCCGGGCGGTGGCGACGATGACAGGCACGTCGGTGATGCCGCGGAGCATCTTCAGGGCCTCGGAGCCGTCCAGATCGGGCAGTCCGAGGTCCAGGATGACGACGTCGAAGCTGAAATGGGCGACCTCGCGCAGCGCCTCCAGCGCCGTACCGACACTGCGCACGGTGTGTGCGGCGTCGGTCAGATGCCGGATGAGCGCCGAGCGTACGAACTGGTCGTCCTCGACCACGAGCACACTTGCCATGCGCCGCACCGTACGCCATGCGGACGGCACCGGGCGGGCGCCTGTGGACAACTCGGGGCATGTGCGTACCGGGGTGTCCCTGGGGCAGTATGGCGCCGATGCGCAGAGGACTCGTACACGTACTGGCGTGGCTGCTCGCGACGGGAGCGGCGGTCACGCTGTCGTGGTGGGGCGTGCACACGGTGATGGCGGGGACGGCGTACGACCCGCCGCGCGCCCTGCCGGTCAGGGCCGCCGACGCGGCCACGCAGCGCTCGAAGCCGCCGGATCCGCCGTCCCCCCGGCCGGCTCCGTCGCGGAGCCCGTCCTCCAGGCCCTCGGCCCCCGCCTCCTCCCGGCCGCCGGCCCCCGGCCCGTCTCCCACCACCTCCGCCCCGGCCGCCTCCGGTCACGTCAAGGCTTACGACACCGACGGCGGCCGGGCGGTGTTCGACCTGGGGCCGGCCGATGCGACGCTCGTCTCGGCCACCCCGGGCACCGGCTGGTCGATGCAGGTGTGGAAGACGGAGAGCTGGATCCGGGTGGAGTTCAGCCGGGGCGCGGACCGGGTGTCGGTGTTCTGCACCTGGCACGACGGGCCGCCGCGGGTCGAGGTCGGGACCTACTGAGCGCGTCGTTCCGGCGGTGAGGGGTCCGCGGCCGGCAGCGGGGTCCTAGGGCCTCTCGTTTGGATCATGCCGGGCTCGCGGGCCCTGGCACCGCGCCTCGCCGCGTTGTCGTCGGTTGCCATGGCGCCCTCCTCCGCCTTGCGATGCACGGCACCGGACCCCGCTCCCTGATCCGGCCTGATCCAAACGAAAGACCCTAGCGGAACACCGAGGGCGGCGGCGCCGGGGAGGCCACCGCGGCCTCGTCCGTCACGGGGACCGCGCCTCCCGCGAAGTCCGTGAGCCGCCTGCCGTGTTCGACCCGGCCGGGATGCGGGTCGGAGGCCGCACGGCGGGTGAGTTCGGCGAGGGGCAGCGGGAGGTCGGAGGCGGCCAGGATCGCGTTGCCGAAGCGCTTGCCGCGCAGCACGGCCGCGTCGGCGATCAGCGCGAGTTCGCCGAACCGGGCGCCGGCGGTGGCGATCTGGCCGCGCAGGTGGGCGAGCGGCGGACCGTCGGCGAGGTTGGCGGTGTAGACACCGGACGGCTTCAGGGCGCGGCGGACCTCGTCCAGGAACTCGGTGGAGGTGAGGTGGGCCGGGGTGCGGGCGCCGCTGAACACGTCGGCGACGACCAGGTCGGCCCAGCCGTCCGGCACCTTGGCCAGGCCCTCGCGGGCGTCCACCGCCCGCACCCGGATCCGCGCGCCGGGGTCCAGGGGCAGTTCCCGGCGGACCAGCCGGACCAGGCTCGCGTCGCGTTCGATCACCTGCTGGGTGGAGCGGGGCCGGGTGGCGGCGACGTACCGGGCGAGGGTGAAGGCGCCGCCGCCGAGGTGCACGGCGTGCAGGGGTCTGCCGGGCGGGGCGACGAGGTCGATGACATGGCCGAGGCGGCGCTGGTACTCGAAGGAGAGGTACGCGGGGTCGTCGAGGTCGACGTGCGACTGGGGTGCCCCGTCGATCAGCAGTGTCCAGGCCCGGCCGCGGTCCGGGTCGGGGACGAGCTGCGCGAGCCCGCCGTCGACCGGCTCCTCGACGGCCGCGGCGGCCGACCCGCGGCGGGTGTTCCTGGTTCTGCCCATCCGCCCATTTTCGCAGCTGCCGCGGGGGCGCGCGTCAGCGGCAGCTGTCGGCCGCCTCGATCAGCCGGGCCGCCTCCCCCAGGGCCCGGCGCAGCACCACCGGATCGGTGGCGAGGTCGGCGTCGCCCGGCGGCAGCAGCCAGTCGGAGCCCTCCACCGGCGGCTCGGGGTTCAGCCGCAGCCCGCGGCCGTCCGTCTCGGTGCAGGTGCTGCCGGGCACGTCCCAGCAGGCGGCCGTGCCGGCCGGCACCAGGAAGTGGAGGGTGCCGCAGCCGTCGTCGTGCAGCACGGGCCCCACCGCGTCCGCGGCCCCCCGCCGCAGGATGTCGACCGCCTCCAGCCCTTGCCGGGCCGGTACCGTCACGAGGTCGCATGCCGGGTCACCCGCCGCGGACGCGGGCGACGACGGCGACGTACAAGGTTCGTTGCTCTGGCTGGTCTCCATGCCGGCCTCCACCACACAGCCCTGTTGCGGTCCGTGGAGTCCAACGCGCGAGCCCGTCAACGGCTACGGCACAAGTGCGCCGCAAAGGATGGCACTTCATGGCAGATCGTGCATGAGATATCCGGTTTGTAGCCAAACACCGCGTGGCGGGCCCGTCACAGCAGGTACGTTCATGCCCGCCGGAACCAGAGCGTCACACGGGCAACTCGTCCCGAAATCGTCTCGGTCCCGGCATGGTTCGACGGTTCGCACGAGAGGACCCGGCCATGGCGTCGTCAACGGTGACCTCGTCACAGCCCGAACGGCCACCGCGGCCGAACCTCGCCTTCCGGCGGCTGCGCGGCCGGCGTTCACCGGCCGAGTTCGCGGCGCTGGTGCGGCGGGCCGCGCGTGAGATCGGTGAGCGGGTGAGCTGTGACGCGCGCTACATCGGCCGAGTCGAGGCGGGCGAGATCCGCTGTCCCAACTACGCGTACGAGCGGGTGTTCCTGCACATGTTTCCCGGCCGCACGCTCACCGACCTCGGCTTCGCGCCCCGCTCGTCCGTCCGCGGACGGACGGCGCGTACGGCCGCGGAGCCGCCGGAGGGGCCGGCTCCGGACGCGGGGTCCCGTGAGTCGGGCGGGATCCCCGATCCGTATGACCCGCAGGACCCCCACGAGAAAGACCCCCTGAACCACGAGGAGAGCGACGTGCTGCGTCGCGCATTCATGACCGGCGGAGGCGCCACGGTCGCCGCCGCCACGCTGGCCCCGCTGGGGCTCACCACCGGTGCCACGGCGGCGGAACGGCCGGCCCTGCGCGCCGGAACCCCCGAGGCGACGGCGCTGGAGGAGGCCGTCCGCCGCATCCGGCTGCTCGACGACCGGCACGGCGCGGACGGCCTCTACCAGCGCGCGGCGGCTCCGCTGCGCGCCGCCTACGCGCTGCTCGACGCCGGCGCCACGCGGCAGACCACCGTCGACCGGCTGCACGCGGGCGCCGGTGAACTCGCCATCTCCGTGGGCTGGCTGGCCCACGACTCCGGCCGCTTCGACGACGCGCGCTCGCACTACGCGGAGGCGCTGGCCACCGCCCGGATGACGGGGGATCCGGGGCTGGAGGCGCACGCCTTCTGCAACACCGCCTTCCTCGCCCGGGACACGGGCCGCCCCCGGGAGGCGGTCCGGGCCGCGCAGGCCGCGCAGCGCGCCGCCCGGCCGCTCGGCTCCGCCCGGCTGATGTCACTGCTGGCGCTGCGTGAGGCGGGCGGCTGGGCGGGGCTGGCCGACCGCACCGGCTGCGAGCAGGCACTGGTCCGGGCGCAGGCCCTCTTCTCGCGGGGCCGTTCGGACGCCGACCCCGAGTGGATGAGCTTCTACGGGGAGGCCGAACTGGAGGGGCTGGAGGCGCAGTGCTGGTCCACGCTGGGCGACTGGCGGCGGGCCTCGCGGCACGCGCGGCGGGCGGCACATCTCCAGGATCCGCACTTCACGCGCAACATCGCGCTGTACACCGCGGAGCTGGCCGACGACCTGGCCCGTGAGGGCCGCCCCGACGAGGCGGCGCAGGCGGGGCTGCGGGTGCTGTCCCTGCTGGACCAGGTGCAGTCCTCGCGCATCCAGACGATGCTGGCGGGCACGGCCCGGGTGCTGCTGCCGCACCGGCGGGCGTCGGGGGTGTCGGAGTTCCTGGACCGGCACGCGTCCGTGCCGAGGACGGGGAAGGCGTAGGCCCCGTCGTGGGGGGGGGCGGCAGATCACCGGTCGGCGGGCCGCGGTCGTCCCCGCCGGGCGGGGACGACAGGTCGCCGGTCCAGTCCCCGCCGTGAGGGGGCGGCAGATCACCGGTCGGCGGGCCGCCGTGGTCCCTGCCGTGAAGGGGCGGCAAGTCGCCGGTCCGCGGGCGCGTGCGGGCTGATCGCGCGGTTCCCCGCGCCCCTTCGGGGCGCCGGGCAACCGGTCACACCGTCAGGTGCCCCACGTCGTTCCAGCTCTCGATCGCCGGTTCGCCGTAGGCCCAGCCCAGGACGGACAGCGACGTCGGGTTCAGGCGGATCCGGGCCGCGAAGTCCAGCGGCAGCCCCAGCCAGCGCGCGCCGATGGACCGCAGGATGTGGCCGTGGGCGAAGACCAGCACGTCACGGTCGGCCGACCGCGCCCAGGACACCACCTCGTCCGCGCGCGCGGTGACCTCGGCCACGGACTCGCCCTCCGGGACCCCGTCGCGCCAGATCAGCCAGCCCGGCCGGACCGCCTGGATCTCGGCCGGGGTCATCCCCTCGTACGCGCCGTAGTCCCACTCCATCAGCGTGTCCCAGTGCGCGGCACGCTCGCCGAACCCGGCGAGTTCGCACGTCTCACGCGCGCGTGAGAGCGGGCTGGTCCGCACCTCCGCGCCCGCCAGCCCGTCCAGCGGGGCCCGGTGCAGGCGCTCGCCGAGCAGCTTGGCCCCGCGTCGGCCCTCCTCCAGCAGCGGCACATCGGTCCTGCCGGTGTGCTTGCCGGACAGCGACCAAGCGGTCTGTCCGTGCCGGGCCAGCAGGATGCGCGGTGCCATGGGAGACCTCTCCGGGAGAGCGCCGTGCCGCCGCACGGGCGCCACGGACGACACAGGGGTGGACAACAAGTGGATTCGGTCCCTCCATCATCGCGCACCCCGCGCCGAGGCAACCCGCCGGGCGGTCTCGGCGTCTTCGAGGGCTGAACGCGGCGCCGGACGGGACCGGAGTACTTCTCCTGGGCGGCGCGGGGACACCGTAAAGTGGCACGGTCGCCCGCCGGGGCGGACCGCACAGCAGAAGGGGGAGGGCGATCGGATGCCGCAGACCGAGACACCGGGCACCGAGGTGTCCCCGCGATCCCGGCTGCGCTGGTGGACCGAGCTGCCGCTGATCCTGCTGGTCTACGGCTGTTACTCGGCCGGCCGGCTCCTCGCGCGCGGTGACGTCGCCGGCGCCGTCGACCACGGCCTGGCCCTGCTGCGTATCGAGAAGGCCCTGCACCTCAACGCCGAGCACCCGCTGAACCGGCTGTTCACGCGGGAGGCCTGGCTCGGGGTGCCCGCCGACTTCTGGTACGCCTCGCTGCACTACCTGGTCACGCCCGCCGTCCTGATCTGGCTGTTCCGCGCGCGTGCCCGCCACTACCGGGCGGCCCGCACCTGGCTGATGACGTCGACGTTCATAGGCCTGATCGGCTTCACGCTGCTGCCGACCTGCCCGCCCCGTCTGCTCTCCGCCGGCCACGGCTTCGTGGACACCATGGCCCAGTACAGCTCGTACGGCTGGTGGGGTGGCGAGGCCAGCGCCCCGCGCGGCATGGGCGGCATGACCAACCAGTACGCGGCGATGCCGAGCCTGCACGTGGGCTGGGCGCTGTGGTGCGGTGTGATGCTGTGGCGCCACGGCGGCACGCGCCTGGCGAAGGTCCTCGGTGTCGTCTACCCGCTGCTGACCGCGCTCGTCGTCATGGGCACCGCCAACCACTACTTCCTGGACGCGGTCGCGGGCGCCGCCGTGATGGGTGTCGGCCTCCTGCTGGCGCCGCGCGTGATGCGGGGCCTGGACCTGGTCCGCGCCCGGCTGTCCCGCCGCGGCACACCGGTCACGGCCGGCACCGGTTCCCCGATTGTCAGTGCCGGATGCCAGACTTCCGCGGGTGAGCGAATTCCACGGCAGCGCGAGTCGCAGCTCGACCCCGCGGCCGGACCGGACGCCTCCCCCAGCGACGCGGGAGAAGGGGCTCCGGCACCGGCTCGCTGAGCTGCGCGGTCCCGACGTACCGGCCAAGTCCCTGGACGCGCGCGCCCTCGCGGCGCTCGCCGCGAACCCCGGGTGCGCCCGGCGGGCGATCCTGGACGGCGCGGGGGTGGACAAGGCCCGGCTGGCCACCGCGCTGGGCGCGCCGTCCGGCTTCGGGCAGTCCCAGTTCGCGCTGACCCGCGGCAACGCGTTCGAGGCGCGGGTGAAGGCCGACGGGGGCGCGGAGCTGCTGCGGCTGGTGCACGACCGGCTCGACCCCGGCGCGGAACCGCCCGCCGGGGCGGCCGTGCCCGACCTGACCGCGCACGGCCCCGAGGGGCGTACGGCGCGTACGGCGCTGGCGCTGCGCGAGGCCGCGCGGGCCGGCGGCTGGACACTGCTGGACCATCCCATGCTCGCCCTGGACGTGGCGGGTTCGCTCGCCTTCCTGGAGCCGGACGCGGTGGTGGTGCACCCGGACGGCAGCTGGTCGGTGGTGGAGATCAAGTCCTTCCCGATGGTGGACGGCGCCGCGGACCCGGCGAAGGTCGGCGCGGCGGCCCGCCAGGCCGCGGTGTACGTGCTGGCGCTGGAAGAGGTCGCCGCCCGTCTCGACCCCGCCCCGCGCGTCCACCACCGGGTCCTGCTGGTGTGCCCGAAGGACTTCTCCAACCTGGCCGCGGCCTCCGCCGTGGACGTCCGCAAACAGCGTGCGGTCACCGCGCGCCAGCTGGCCCGGCTCACCCGGATCGACGACATCGCCGGCACGCTGCCCGAGGGCACGTGCTTCGCGCCCGACCGGCCCGCCGAGGAGCTGACGGCGGCCGTCGCGGCGGTGCCGGCGAGCTACGCGCCCGAGTGCCTGTCCGCCTGCGAACTGGCCTTCCACTGCCGGGACCGGGCCCGCTCGGCCGGCGCGGTCACCCGCCTCGGCCGGCCCCTGCGGGCCGAACTGGGCGGCCTGACCACCGTCGAGGAGGTCCTCGCGGCGGCCCGCGGCGAGACCGGCGACCCGGACGACCCGGCGGTGGCCGCGCTGCGCCGGGCGGCGGCGCTGCGCGCGGAGGCCCTGCGGAGCGCCGACGAGGCGGCGGCCCTCCGGTCCGAGGCCGCGGTCCCGGGCGCGGCGGCGGCCCCCGTGGCGGTGACCACATGTCGCTGATCAGCACCCTCGCCCGGCTGGAAGCCGTCGACAGCGGCCGGGCCCAGCCGGCCGCGACCGTCCGGCACCGGCATCTGTCCGACCGGCCGCTGGTGTTCGTGCCGCTCACCACGGCCGGTGAGACCGGCGCCCCGCTGGGCGCGCTGGTCGGCACCGACCGGGACGCGCCCCGGCTGCTGGTCGTGCCGCAGCCCCGGGACCGCGATCTGCGCTTCGCGTTCCTCGCCGACCTGGCCGATGTCGTGCTGCCCCACATCGACGCGTACGCCGCGTCCGTGGAGGCGGCCGAGCGCACCGAGACCGACCCGGAGACCGGCAAGCGGGTCAAGGTGGAGGCCGAGCTGTGCGCGGACGCGCCGCAGCTGATCGTGCCGAGCCGCGCGGGCCTGGACTTCGTGCGGCTGCTGGGCCGTTCGATGCGGTTCCGGCGGACCGTCGAGCAGGACCCGGACGCGCCCTATCCGGCGCCGCCCCGGGTGCCGCTGCTCGGCCGCTGGCTGACCCATTACGGCGAGCGGGCCCGGGTGCCCGGCTCCTCGCTGCTGCTCGCCCTGACCGACGTGCTGTCCCGGCACTGGGCGACCGGTCAGTCCGGACTGGAGGACCAGCACCTGGGCGCGCTGCTCGCCTGGATCGACCCTCCGCAGGGGGCGACCGGCGCCGAGGCCGCCCGCCGGGCCGAGCTGGCGCGGGACGCGGCCGGGCAGTTGCTGTGCCCGCCGGCCGGTCCCGCCACCGACCCGGCGTTCGACAACAAGCTGCTGGCCCCGGCGATCGAGCGCTACGACCGCGCGCGTACGGCGCTGGCCGCGGCCGAGGACCCGCTGGAGGCCGACGACCGGCTGGCCGCGCTCACCGCGGCCGAACGGGACGTCCGCGACCTGGTCGAGAGCCGCACCCGGCCCACCTGGGACGCGGTGTGGCGGGGCCTGGACCTGCTGCGGGCGCTGTCGGCGGGCGCGCACGTGGAGGGGCGCTGGACCCGGGACCGCTGGTCGTTCACCGGGCACCGGGACCGGGTGCTGGCCGGCGAGCCGCCGCAGCCGCGCCGGGATGACGCGGTGACGGCGGCGAACAAGCTGGCCACGCGCGAGCGTGAGCAGGCCCGGCTGGAGGCGCAGGAAGCGCTGGACGATCCGCTGGTGATGGCGGAGCGGCGGCTGGCCGGCGAGGCGTTCGCGGGCGAGGTGACCGACGTCGTGCCGGCCTACAGCGAGGGCAGGCGGCCCAGCCCGCGTCCGCTGGTGACGATCCGTACGGCGGACCGGCCGCATCTGGCGGAGCGCGCGAAGGTGTACCGCTCGCTGAACGGCAGGCCCCAGTCGGCGGAGTTCGTGGGGTACGAGGACGAGGGCGTGCTGGTGCTGCGGATCCTGGACAAGATGGGCCGCGGCAAGGAGCCCGAGCCCGGGTCCGTGCCGGCGAAGGGCGACCGGGTGTGCTGCACGCTCTTCGAGCACGAGCAGCGCGGCGGGGCGAAGCTGCCCGACCCGGAGGAGACCCCGTGGACGCACGGCGGGCCGCCGGGCGAGCGCTCGCCGGAGGCCCCCGACGCCGTGACCGAGGAGGACGTGCTGTGACGACCGTCGACTTCGATCCCGGAGCCGCGGCCGGCCGCGCCACCGACGCGATCCTCCACGACACGCTGCACGGCACCGAGCGGGGCGTGGTGGTGGACTCCCCGCCGGGCGCCGGCAAGTCGACCCTGGTGGTGCGCGCGGCCCTCGAACTCGCCGAGGCGGGGCGCCCGCTGATGGTGGTGGCCCAGACGAACGCCCAGGTCGACGACCTGGTGCTGCGTCTGGCCGAGAAGAACCCGGAGCTGCCCGTCGGCCGCCTGCACAGCAGCGACGCCGACGCGTACGACAAGGCGCTGGACGGCCTGCCGCAGGTCCGCACGTCGGCGAAGGCGGCCGACCTGAACGGCCTGCCGGTCGTCCTGTCCACCGCCGCGAAGTGGGCGCACGTGACGGCGGACGAGCCGTGGCGGCACGCGATCGTGGACGAGGCGTACCAGATGCGCTCGGACTCCCTGCTCGCCGTGGCGGGCCTGTTCGAACGGGCGCTGTTCGTGGGCGACCCCGGGCAGCTGGACCCGTTCGCGATCGTGGGCAGCGAGCAGTGGGCGGGCCTGTCGTACGACCCCTCGGCGTCCGCGGTCACCACGCTGCTGGCCCACAACCCGGACCTCCCGCAGCACCGGCTGCCGGTCTCCTGGCGCCTGCCGGCCTCGGCGGCCCCGCTGGTGTCGGACGCGTTCTACCCCTACACGCCCTTCCGCAGCGGCACGGACCACGGCGACCGCCGGCTGACCTTCGCGGTCCCCTCCGACGGCTCCGGCCCCGACCGGGTGATCGACGAGGCCGCGGAGTCGGGCTGGGGCCTGCTGGAACTGCCCGCCCGGCACACCCCGCGCACGGACCCCGAGGCGGTCCGGGCGGTGGCCACGGTGGTCCGGCGGCTGCTGGACAGGGGCGGCGCGGCGGTGTCGGAACGCGCACCGGACCGGCCCGCCCCGCTCACCGCCGACCGCGTCGCCGTGGGTACGGCCCACCGCGACCAGGCGGCGGCGGTCCGTACGGCGCTGGCCGACCTGGGCGTGCCGGACGTCACGGTCGACACGGCGAACCGTCTCCAGGGCCGCGAGTACGACGTCACGGTCGTCCTGCACCCGCTCTCCGGCCGCCCCGACGCCACCGCCTTCCACCTGGAGACGGGCCGCCTGTGCGTCCTGGCCTCCCGCCACCGCCACGCCTGCATCGTGATCTGCCGCGCCGGTGTGACCGACCTCCTGGACGACTACCCCTCCACGGAACCGGTCCAGCTGGGAACGCTGGTGAAGTTCCCGGACGGCTGGGAGGCCAACCACGCGGTCCTGTCGCACCTCGCGGAACACCGAGTGTCCTGGCGCCCCTGACACCGCTCCGTCCCGCGCCGACAGGCGGCCGGCACGGCACCGCCCCACCCCGCTGGACGGAGTCCGGTACGCCGCCGCAGGCGGCGTCCGCGGACGGACGGCCGGGCGGAACGGGCGGAGAGCCAGGAATAAACGGAGACTCCCTCCTGTTAGGTGCCTGAGGACAGCTCACGCTTGCAACAGGAGGCCACACCGTGTCGGCAGACGAGGCAGACGAGATCCGGGGGACCGTGCGCGGGACCGCCCCCGTCCCCCTCTCCGTACTGGACCTGGTGACCGTGGGCGCGGGCAGTACCGCCGGCGACGCCCTGCGCACCAGCGTCGCTCTCGCCCGGCTCGCGGAGGCCCGCGGCTTCCACCGGTACTGGGTCGCCGAGCACCACTCCATGCCCGGCGTGGCCTCGTCCTCGCCCGCCGTGATCCTCGCCCACCTCGCCGCCCACACCGACCGCATCCGGCTCGGCTCGGGCGGCGTCATGCTGCCCAACCACGCCCCCCTGGTGATCGCCGAGCAGTTCGGCACGCTGGAGGCGATGGCGCCGGGACGGATCGACCTGGGGCTGGGACGGGCGCCGGGCACGGACGGGGCGACCGCCGCCGCCCTGCGCCGCACCGACTCGCTCAACGAAGGCGCCGACGACTTCCCGCAGCAGCTCGCGGAGCTGACCCGGTTCCTGGACGACAGCTTCCCCGACGGGCACCCGTACGGCCGTATCCACGCGATCCCCGGCCCGGTCCAGGGCACCACCCCCGGCGGCGTGCAGTCCCCGCACCGCCCCCCGATCTGGCTGCTCGGCTCCTCCGGCTTCAGCGCCCGGCTGGCCGGCCTCCTCGGCCTGCCGTTCGCCTTCGCGCATCACTTCTCCGCGCAGAACACCATCCCGGCTCTCGACCTGTACCGGCAGACCTTCCGGCCGTCGGCGGTCCTGGCCGAGCCGTACGCCCTCATCGGCGTCTCCGCGATCGCGACGGACGAGGAGCGGGAGGCCCGACGGCAGACCCGGGCGGTGGCACTGAACATGCTTCGGCTGCGCACGGGCCGTCCGGGCCTGTTCCCCGACCCGGAGGACGTGGAGTCGTACGAGTTCACCCCCATGGAGGAGGAGTTCGTCGCCTCCTGGACGGCGAACATCGTGCACGGCACGGCCGACGAGGTCCGTTCCGGCCTGGACGATCTGCACAAGCGCACCGGCGCCGACGAGCTGATGCTCACCTCGCACGCGCACCGCGGCGAACTGCGGCTGCGCTCCTACGAGCTGATCGCGGACGCCTACGGGTTGCCGACCGCGTAGGTCTGCGTGTCCAGCAGCTCGGAGATACGATCCGGCGGCACCGGGCGGGAGTACAGCCAGCCCTGTCCGGTGTCGCAGCCGATCCGGCGCAGCCGGGTGGCCTGGGCCGAGGTCTCCACGCACTCCGCGGTGACCGTCAGCCCGAGCCGGTGGGCGAGCTGGATCATCGCCTCCACGATGACCTCGTCGGCGGGGTTGGGCATGGCTCCCTTGGCGGCCTCCTCGTACTGGAAGCCCCGCACGAAGGACCCGTCGAGTTTCAGCGCGGAGACCGGGAGCCGGCTCAGATAGGCCAGGTTCGAGTAGCCGGTGCCGAAGTCGTCGATGGCGATGCGCACGCCCATGTCGCTGAGGGCCTGGAGCGCCTGGAGGGGGCGGCCCGCCGAGCCCATCACCGCCGACTCGGTCAGCTCCAGCTGGAGCAGGTGCGGGGCGAGCCCGGTCTCCGCGAGGGTCTCCGCGACGTCGGCCACCAGGTCCGAGTCCCACACCTGCCGTACGGCCACGTTCACGCTGACGAAGATGGGCGGTTCGCCGGGGTGGTCCAGCTGCCAGCGGCGGGCCTGCCGGCAGGCGGTGACCAGCGCCCAGCGGCCGAGCGGCACGATCGAGCCGTCCTCCTCCGCCAGTCCGATGAACCGATTCGGCGTCAGCGTGCCGAACTGCGGGTGATGCCACCGGATCAGCGCCTCGACGCCGTTGAGCCGGCCGTCCTCCATGGCGACCAACGGCTGGTACTCCAGGGCGAACTCGCCGCGTTCGATGGCGGGGCGCAGGGTGGAGGACAGGGCCTGGCGCGTCATGCGGTGGGCGTTGCGCTCGGGGTCGAACAGCGTCCAGCGGGCCTTGCCGTCGGCCTTGGCCCAGTACAGGGTCGTGTCGGCCGCCTGCATCAGCCCCGTGGCCGTCGTACCGGCCGCGTGCCGCTCGACGACTCCGATGGACGCGGTCAGCGACAGCCGCTGACCGGCCAGATCGAAGGGCTCCTCCAGCGCCTTCAGCGCGGACTCGGCCAGCTCGGCGAGCTGTTCGGTGCCGGTGGAGTCCTCCACCAGCAGGGCGAACTCGTCACCGCCGAGCCGGGCCACCAGGGGGGTGACGGCGCGCGCATAGCCGGTCTCGTCGGCGACCAGGGTCAGCCGCTCGGCCACGGCCGCGAGGAGCCGGTCGCCGAAGCGGTGGCCGAGGGTGTCGTTGACGGCCTTGAAGCCGTCGAGGTCCAGATAGCACAGGCCGATCCGGCCGGTGCCGCCCTGCTCGTACGACTCCGCCTCCAGCGCCGCCGTCAGCCGCTCGAAGAACAGCGTGCGGTTGGGCAGCCGGGTCACCGGGTCGTGCATCTGCAAGTGCCGCAGTCTCGCCTGGAGTTCACGGCGGGCGCTGACGTCGGCGACCGACATCAGCACGCCGGACTCGCCGCCGGTCAGCGGGGCGACGGTGACCTGCACCCATACCGAGTGCCCCTCGCGGTGCTTCAGCCGGCGGGTGCAGCGCAGGCGGGCCTGCCGGCCGCGCAGCACCTCGCGGTAGGCGTGCCAGCTGCGGGTGTCCGAGGAGAGGTCCACCAGGTCGGCGGCGACCCGCCCGGTGAGTGTGTCCGGATCGATACCGAGGAGTTCGCCGAGGGCGGTGTTCGCGTGGACGACGAGTCCGTCGGAGGCCACGACCGCCATGGCGAGCGGGGCGGTCGCGAAGACACGGTAGTAGGTGGTGTGGTGACTGTCTGTGACGGCTGACCGGTCGAGGTCTGCCGCGGGCGTCGGCCCTTCGGAGGTTCCGCTCACCGCTCGCTCCCGCAGTGCACTCGATCTCTGTCCGTGCCGGAAAGTGTGCCGATCATAGAGGCTGGCCCCGGGCCCTTCCAGCCACTCACCAGTGTCCCGGACCGAGGACAGGTTCTGACAGATCGTTTCTGCCCGCACCTGGACAGGTTCTTCGGCCTCTCGACCAGTTGTGACGTTCCGTGAGTGATTCGGGATGTCGAGCGCCGTGGTGCGCGGGCGTGCGCGGGGGGCGCGCTCACCCTTCTGGTGCAGGTAAACAGGGCAAAACACATGGAACACCTGCAATCTGGGTGCGGTCCCGCGAACCGTATCCGGAGGTCATGTCCGTGCCCAAGCTGCGCAGCACCGCCGCCGTGTTCACCACGATGTCGGCGCTCGCCGCGACCTCGATCCTGTCCGGTCAGTCGGCCGCCGAGCCCTTCTCGACGGCCCCGTGCGCCCTGCCCCGCACCGAGGCCCACCACTCGGAGGGGGTGGACACCTGGAGTCCCGCCTACACCCGTCCGACCGGCGCGCTCGATGCGGTGCTGGTCTTCCTCTCCTTCCCGGACGCCGCCCCGCGCACCACGCCGGCCGAGCTGACGGCCGACCACTTCCCGGCCACCAGCCGGTTCTACGAGCAGTCCTCCTACGGCAGGTTCACCCTGCGCCCGCACCCGCTGAAGCACTGGCTGCGCATGCCGCGCCCGTCGACGGCGTACGCCATGCGGCGGGACTGGAGCGCCGAGGACCGGGCCGCCTATCTGCGCGACGCGTTCGCCGTGGCCGACAAGGAGGTCGACTTCTCGCGCTATCCGGTGGTGTATTTCGTCGCCGACCCGGACGCGCCCGGCGTCGACTCGGACGCCACGAAGGTGGTGAACCTGGACACGCCGCTGCGCATGGACGGCACCGACGTCCGCCGGGTCGTCACGGTGTTCGAACACCATCCCCCGGACCGGCTCGTCCTGGCCCACGAGACCGGTCATGTCTTCGACCTGCCCGACCTCTACCACCGCCCGGTCGACGGCAAGGGCGACTGGGACACCTACGTCGGCGACTGGGATCTGATGGGCAGCCAGTTCGGGCTGTCACCGGATCTGTTCGGCTGGCACAAGTGGCGGCTCGGCTGGCTGGATCCGCGCCAGGTGGTGTGCGTGCGGGGTGCCGCGCCGGCCCGTCTCACCCTGGAGCCCCTGGAGGCGGGGCCGGGTGTCCCGGTGCAGGGCATGGGCGGGGCTCCCGCGTTCGGTCTCGGCCACGGGGTCAAACTGGCCGTCGTGCGCACCGGCCCGGACAGCGCCCTCGCCTTCGAGGCCCGCGGCGCGGCCGGGAACGACCACGCCTCCTGCCGACAGGGGATCCTGATCTACCGGGTGCACGGCGGCTCCGCGTCCGGAGACGGCCCGGTCCAGGTCGTGGACGCCCATCCGCGTACCGAGGCGTGCTGGGAGAACTCGGTCTACCCGCCTCTCGCCGACGCCCCGGTCGCCCTCGGCGAGAGCTTCACCGTGCCCCGGGAGGGCGTGCGGGTGGAGGCGGAGGGACGCACGGCGTCGGGAGCGTGGACGGTGAAGATCACCCCGGGCATGAAGGGCTGACCCCACGGCCTCTTCCGGGCCGGCCTCGGCGGCAGCGAACCGGAACCGCCCGGCGTCCGGGCCCCCCGCTCCCGGCCGACGCCCACCGCGGCAAGCCGGACCGGCCGCCCGCCGCCCCCGCCCCTCGGCCGACGCCCCCTGCACCGGCTTGAAGGGGGGTGTGGGTGGCGAAGCCCCCACACGCGCGGCGAAGCCGCGCAAAAACAACGATGGCGAGCCGGTCCACGCATTCCGTGGACACGACTCGCCATCGCCATCGTGCGCCGCCAGGGACTCGAACCCCGGACCCGCTGATTAAGAGTCAGCTGCTCTAACCAACTGAGCTAGCGGCGCCTGCTGACGTCGTAGACCTTAGCATCCTGGTCGGCGGGAGGAAAAATCGAAATCCGCACGGCGGCCCGGGCGGCTCGTACGGCCGCCCAGAGCACCACCTCCGGGCCGGGCAGCCAGGGGTGCCGGGTGTCGGGGGCGACCAGCCAGCGGGCGGCACCGGGGGTGTCGCCGCAGGTCAAAGGAGGCGCAGTCACGGCGTCACCGGGTCCGTGGCACAGCAGCGGCGGTACCTCCTGCGCACGGTGCGACCCCCACTCCTCCCAGGCCATCAGCGAGGGCAGCCGCTGAGCCGTGCCCGGGGCGGCGAACAGCAGCGTCCGGCCCCGGTACACCGCGACCGGCCCCGATCCCGCCCCCTCGTCCCACAGCCGGTCCAGCATGCGGCGCCCGAACATCGCGGGGGCGCTCACCACGTCGAAGACGGTGCCGCAGGGCAGGACGACCGGGGCCTGGGGGCGCTCCTCCCACAGGGCCAGGGTGCTCCGCGGAGACGTTCCCGCCGACGCGAGCCAGGCGACGCCGTCGGAGCTGACACGGGTGACGTTCGGTGCGCTGCTCATGACACCCACATGTACAGCGGGTGAGCGGAGCGTTCTGCTGAGTTGCCGAAAGCCGGGACAGCGGCGGCCGGGAGGAGTATCTTGCCCGCCTGGCATATGCCGCCGGGCTGCTCCCCGGCATCCGTGGCCTACAGCGGATCGGCGGGCGTCCGCGCGTCGCCCTTCCCCCGCATCAGGTCCCGTCCGAACTCGACCATCTTCTTCGCGTAGTCCTCGGTCCACTCGGCCTGCTCGGCGATGTCCGCCGGGGTCAGCCGGTCGAACCGGCGCGGGTCGGAGAGCTGGGCCGCCGCGACGGCCTGGAACTCCACGGCCCGGTCGGCGGCCGCCCGGAACGCCTGGGTCAGCTCCGTCGCCCGGACCAGCAGCGCCCGCGGATCCTCGATCGACTCCAGGTCGAAGAAGTGCTCGGGATCCGAGGCCGCCTCCGCGGGCTCGAAGAGCAGGGGCGCGGGGCGTAGCCGCGGTTCGTTACGACGCGGCGTGGGCTCCGCCATGTCTCGTCTCCTCCTCGTACGATGTCGCCGGCACCGCCTTCGGGTGGGCCACCGTCCATTGTCCCGCGCCCGCGCAAGGGGACGTGGGGCCGAGGAGATCCGTGTGCCGCGGCCGGGGGACCGGGGAGCGCCGGGGCCTACGTCTGCACCAGCGGCTCCCGGGTGAACAAGGTCCCCAGGGACGGCGCGTTCACCCGGCGGTCGGCGAGCCGCAGGCCCTCCCACACGGTGACCTGGTTCGCCGTGAGCACCGGCTTGGACAGGGCCTTCTCCAGCAGCCCGAGGTGCGCGGCGGTGTGCAGCGCGCTGTCCGGCAGCAGCACCGCCTCCGCGTCGGAGGTGTCCGCGGCCCGCGCCAGCGTGAGCACGTCCTCCTCGCCCCACGTGCCGACCTCCGCGGCCGTGACGATCCCGGAGGACCGCGTCCCGGTCACCTCCAGGCCGCCGGCCCGCAGGAAGTCCGCGAACAGCGCGGCGATCTCCTCCGGGTAGGTCGCGCCGACGGCGACCCGCCGTACCCCGATCTCCCGCGCCGCGTGCACGAAGGCGAACGACGTCGAGGAGGCGGGCATGCCGGCCAGCCGGGCGAGGGTGCGGACCTGCTCCTGGGCGCCCGCCCAGCCGTGCACGAAGCCGCCGCTGGTGCAGGCCCACACCACCGTCTCGACGCCGGCCAGCCGCAGTCCCTCCACGCCCCGGGCGAGCCGCTCGGGGGAGCCCATCTCGCGCAGCGCGTCCACCCGGTGCGCGTCCTCGCCGATGTCGGTGTGGAACAGGTCCACCCGGACGTCACTGCCCAGGAGCTGCTCGATGCGTGGATAGTCGTCCTCGGCGGAGTGGCCCGGGTAGAGGAGTCCGAGTGCGGTCATGACCAGCCTTCCTGCTGTTCTTCCGGCAGTACGGGCCTTATCCGGGCAGCAGCGTCCAGCAGCGCCTGACAGGGCCCCACGGCTCGGGTACCCCATATCGGCGCAGCGCCGCCCACATCGTGACCTGGTTGGCCGACAGGACGGGCATCCGCAGTTCGCCTCGGCCGGCGCGAACGGGGTCCGGGTCAGGCGCAGCGAGACCTCGTCGGGCACCCAGTGCCACAGCTCGGGGTCCAGGGCGAAGTCGAAGGGGCCACCACGCCCACCCCCCGCCGGGGGCGGGGGCCGCCGAGGAAGGAGATGTCCGTGGCCGGCACCGGCCTCACACGGGGCGACGGGTGGACAACGGATCGTGCGCACGCCCGTGTTGACGAAGGTGGGTTCGGGTGCGAGCGTGGTCAATCCGCGCATGCCAGACGCCGGGAGCCGCCCCGCATGACGCCGTCAGTCCCCACCGTCCTGGTCCTCGACGCCGATCCGCCGCCGCGGCTCGGCCGCCTCACCGGTCGCGCCCGGATCGTGCACACGGACGCGGCGCACCTGGCCGAGCGGCTGCCCGCCGCCGACGTGCTGCTGGTGTGGGACTTCACCTCGCGGGCGGTGCGGGAGGCGTGGCCCGGCGGCGGGCCCCGGCCGCGCTGGGTGCACACGGCGAGCGCGGGCGTGGATCATCTGCTCTGCCCGGAGCTGGCCGCCTCGGACACGGTGGTGACCAACGCGCGAGGGGTCTTCGACCAGCCGATCGCCGAGTACGTGGCCGCGCTGGTGCTGGCGGTCGCCAAGGATCTGCCGCGCACCCTGGAGTACCAGCGGGAGCGGACCTGGCGGCACCGGGAGACCCGACGGGTGGCGGGCACCCGTGCGTGCGTGGTCGGCTCGGGCCCGATCGGCCGGGCGATCGCCCGCATGCTGAAGGCCCTGGGCGTGACGACGGCGCTGGTCGGGCGGGTGCCGCGCACGGGTGTGCACGGCCCGGACGACCTGGACCGGCTGATCTCCCGCGCGGACTGGGTGATCGCGGCGGCTCCGCTGACGGAGCAGACGTACCGCATGTTCGACGCGCACCGGTTCGGCGTGATGCAGCCCTCGGCGTTCTTCGTGAACGTCGGCCGGGGCGACCTGGTCGACGAGGAGGCCCTCGGCCGCGCGCTGGCCCGGCGCTGGATCGCGGGCGCGGCCCTGGACGTGTTCACCGCCGAACCGCTGCCCGCGGACAGTGCGTTGTGGGAGCTGCCGGGGCTGATCGTGTCCCCGCACATGAGCGGCGACACGGCCGGCTGGCGGGACGAACTGGGCGCGCAGTTCCTGGAGTTGTACGAGAGATGGGCGGCGGGCAGATCTCTGCCGAACGTGGTCGACAAGACGCGTGGATACGTGCCCGGCCACTGAGCCCCTGGGAGGGTGCATGCAGCTCACCGACCTGACCGCACGCCGGCTTCTCGACGGTTACCGCAAGGGCGAGTTCAGCCCGGTGGAGGTGACCGAGGAGGCGCTGGAGCGGGCGCGGCGGAGCCTGCCGGAGGTGAACGCGTTCGTGCGGCTCACCGAGGAGGACGCGCTCGCCCGGGCCCGGGAGTCGGCGGAACGCTGGCGGCGCGGTGAGCCGGCCGGGCTGGTCGACGGGGTGCCGGTGACGGTCAAGGACATCCTGCTGCTGCGCGGGCATCCCACCCTGCGTGGCTCGAAGACCATTTCCGAGCAGGGCAGTTGGACGGAGGACGCGCCTGCGGTGGCGCGGCTGCGCGAGCACGGGGCGGTGTTCCTCGGCAAGACGACCACGCCCGAGTACGGCTGGAAGGGCGTCACCGACTCCCCGCTGACCGGGATCACCCGCAACCCGCACGACCTCACGCGCACCGCGGGCGGCTCCAGCGGGGGCAGCGCGGCGGCCGTCGCGCTCGGCGCGGGCCCGCTGTCGCTGGGCACGGACGGCGGCGGCAGCATCCGCATCCCGGCCGCGTTCTGCGGGATCTTCGGGCTGAAGCCGACGTACGGCAGGGTGCCGCTGTATCCGGCGAGCGCGTTCGGCACGCTGTCGCACACGGGGCCGATGACCCGGGACGCGGCCGACGCGGCCCTGCTGCTCGATGTGATCGGCACGCCCGACGCGCGCGACTGGTCGGCGCTGCCCGCCGCGCCGGGCTCCTTCACGGAGGCGCTGGGGGGAGGCGTGCGGGGGCTGCGGGTGGCCTACTCGCCGTCGCTCGGCGGCCAGGTGGCGGTCCAGCCGGCGGTGGCCGCGGCGGTACGGCGGGCGGTGGCCTCCCTCGCGGACCTCGGGGCGTACGTCGAGGAGACCGACCCCGACTTCAGCGACCCGGTGGAGGCGTTCCACACCCTGTGGTTCAGCGGCGCGGCCCGGCTGACCCAGAGCTTCTCCCCGCACCGCCGGCAGTTGCTGGACCCCGGGCTGCGGGAGATCTGCGCGCGGGGTGCCCGGATGAGCGCGCTGGAGTATCTGGCCGCGGTGGACGTCCGGATGGGCCTGGGGCGGCGGATGGGCCGCTTCCACGAGCGGTACGACCTGCTGGTGACGCCGACGCTGCCGGTGACGGCGTTCGGGGCGGGGCTGGAGGTGCCGGCGGGGTCCGCTCACCGGCGCTGGACGGGGTGGACGCCGTTCACGTACCCCTTCAACCTGACGCAGCAGCCGGCGGCGACCGTCCCCGTGGGCGCGGACCCGGCGGGGCTGCCGGTGGGCATGCAGATCGTCGCCGCCCGGCACCGCGACGATCTGGTGCTGCGGGCCGCGCACGCCCTGTACGAGGCCGGGGCGGCGGGTGCCGCCGGGCCAGGTCCTGCGGGACCGGGACGCCGAGCGTAGCCTCGAAGGAGCACGTGGTACGGGGAGATGGTGGCCATGAGCCTGCGGTTACGGTGCAGGACGGCCGGTGTGCTGACGGTCGTCGTGCTCGCGCCCTGGTCGGCACCGGGCGCGTCCGCCGCACCACCCGATGCCTTTCCCGGGAGCAACGGACGGATCGTCTTCGTGAGCGACCGGGACGGCAACGACGAGATCTACACGATGAACGCCGGGACGACGCCCGCGGATCGCGCTTCGCTCAGGAGGCTCACGAACAACTCGGTGCCCGACCGCGATCCGGTCTTCTCCTCCGACGGAAGCAAGATCGCCTTCGCGAGCCTGCGCGACGACAACTGGGACATCTACACCATGAACGCCGACGGCACGGACGAGACCAGGATCACCACGGACGCGTCGGGTGAGTTCCAGCCCACCTTCGCCCCCGGGTTCACCCGGCCGCGGCAGACGATCGCCTTCACGAGCACCCGCGACGTCTCCGGCGCGCACCCCTTCAACCACGAGATCTACCGGCTGGATCCGGAGAGCGCCGGGCTGGCCATGCAGCTCACCTTCGATCCCGAGCTGGACACGGAACCGGCGTGGTCCCCGACCGCCTGTCGGATCGCCTTCTCCAGCAAGCGCGCCGGCGGCAACCGCGACCTCTACGTCATGGGGTGCTCCGGTCTGGACACACGGCGGCTCACCACGGGACCGTCGAACGACTCCTGGCCGTCCTTCTCCCCGGACGGGACGAAGATCGCCTTCCAGAGCAACCGGGGCGGCAACACCGACATCTACGTGATGAACGCCGACGGCACCGGGGTGCGGCAGATCACGAACGACGTGTCGGAGGACTGGCAGCCGGCGTTCTCACCGGACGGCGCCTGGGTCGTGTACACCTCGTGGAACGGTCTCGGCAACGCCGACATCTACGCAAGGAAGCTGGACGGGACCTCGGAGCAGCGCCTGACCAGCGGGCCGGGTGAGAGCACGCGCAACACGCAGCCCGACTGGCAGCCGGTCCCTTAGCGGGGAGCCGGCGACACCGGGGCCCTGCCCGGTTCGGTGCCGGTGAAGAAGAAGTGACGGAGGCCGCCGGGGATCGGGGTGACCGTCGGGTTCTCCGGTGGGGGTTCGGTGGAGGCGAGGGGCGGGAAGAGGGCGCGGATCCCGGTGCGCGCGAACGCGGCGTGGACGACGTCGCCCGCGAGCGGCAGGACCTCCCCCCGCCGCGGCGCAGGTCAGGGGCGCGCGGCCGGGTCAACAGGCCTGCCGGGCCGTGCACATCGCGCCGGGTCCGCGAGGCGGTGACGCGTCGTTCGGCCGTGAAAAGCGGGTGCATAGCCCGGTTGCGCTTGGGTAGCCGCGCCGCCATGGCTCCACCACTTGGGAACGACGTACACACGATCCGGTCGGAACGCAGACACACCCGGCGCTCGTTGCTGGCGGGCCTCGCGGCGTTCGGTGCGCTGGGCGCGGCGGGCTGTACACGGGTGGCGTCGGCGTCCGGCAAGGGCGGCGGCGATCTGCTGGAGAGGCTGCGCGCCCAGGGGGTCGTACGGCTCGGGATCGCCGGTGAGATCCCCTTCGGCTACATCGACAGGGACGGCAATCTCACCGGGGAGGCGCCCGAGCTGGCGAAGGCGATCTTCAAGCGGCTCGGGGTGGACCGGGTACAGCCGGTGCCGACCGAGTTCGGCTCGCTGATCCCGGGGCTGAACGCGCAGCAGTTCGACGTGGTGGCCGCGGGCATGTACGTCACCCCGGACCGCTGCGAGCAGGTGATCTTCGCGGATCCGGACTACCGGATGCCCGACGCCTTCATCGTCCGCAAGGGCAATCCGCTGGGGCTGCGCACCTACGCGGACGCGCTGCGCCGGCACGCCAAGGTGGCCACCGGCACCGGGTACGCGCAGATCCAGCACGCCGTGGAGGCGGGCTACAAGGAGAGCGACCTCGTCATCGTCCCGGACCAGGTCGCCGGGCTGAACGCGGTGGAGTCGGGGCGGGTGGACCTGTTCACGGCCACGGCCGTCACCGCGCGGCTCGTCGCGCGGGACTCCGCCAAGGCCGAGTCGACCGAGCCGTTCGTGGCGCTGGTCGACGGCAGACCGAAGGCGGACGGCGGCGCGTTCGCGTTCCGCCGGACGGAGACCCGGCTGCGGGACGCCTTCAACGCCGAGCTGCACAAGCTGCGCCGGAGCGGGGAGCTGTACCGGATCGTCCGGCCGTTCGGCTTCACCAAGGCCGAGATGACGACCCTGACCGCGAAGGAGTTGTGCGGCTCATGACCCGGGGACTTTGGGCTCACGTCCTCCAAGGGATAGGCACCACCCTGCAGTTGCTGGTGTACAGCGCGCTGCTGGCCGGCGCGGTCTCGTTCGTCGTCGGTGCCGCGCGCACCCACCGCTCGCGGCTGGTCCGCTTCGTCGCGGCCCTCTACACCGAGGTGTTCCGCGGCATCTCCGCGCTGGTGATGATCTTCTGGGTGTTCTTCGTGCTGCCGGTCGCCTTCGGCTGGCAGCTGGTGCCGATGTGGGCGGGCACGCTCGCGCTGGGCCTCACCTACGGCGCGTACGGCGCGGAGATCGTGCGCGGCGCCCTGCGGGCGGTGGACCCGGCCCAGCGGGAGGGCGGGATCGCGCTCGGCTTCTCGCCCTGGCAGCGGCTCCGCCTGGTCCTGCTGCCGCAGGCGGTGCCCGAGATGATCCCGTCCTTCTCCAACCTGCTGGTGGAGCTGCTCAAGGGCACCGCGCTGGTGTCCATCACGGGCATGGGCGACCTGGCGTTCAGCGGCAACCTGGTGCGCCTCGCCCTCCAGCAGAGCGGCCAGATCTACACGTATCTGCTGCTGATCTACTTCGTGATCGCGTTCCTGCTCACCCGCGGGATGCGCGGTCTGGAGCGCCGGCTGAAGGCGGAGGTGGCCCGATGACCTGGGACTGGGGAGCCGTCTCCGACTTCATGCCCTTCTTCTGGAAGGGCCTGGCCGTCACCCTGGAGGCGCTGGCCCTGGGGTCGCTGATCTCGTTCGCGCTGGGGCTGGTGTGGACCCTGCTGCTGCGGACGCCGACCCGCTGGGTGCGCTGGCCGGTGGGGGTCTTCACGGAGTTCGTGCGGGACACCCCGCTGCTGGTGCAGCTGTTCTTCCTGTTCTACGTGCTGCCCGAGGCGGGTGTGACCCTGTCCCCGCTGACCACCGGTGTCCTCGGGCTCGGGCTGCACTACTCGACGTACACGATGCAGGTCTACCGGGCCGGTATCGAGGCGGTGCCGGCGGGCCAGTGGGAGGCCGCGACGGCGCTGAGCCTGCCGGTGCGGCGCACCTGGACGGCGGTGATCCTGCCGCAGGCGGTCCGCCGGGTGGTGCCGCCGCTCGGCAACTACGTCATCGCGATGCTGAAGGACACGCCGATGCTGATGACGATCGGCGTGCTGGAGATGCTGGGCCGGGCGCGGCTCGTCTCCCAGCAGCACTTCCAGTTCACCGAGCCCCTGACGCTGATCGGGGTCGCCTTCGTCGTCGTCTCGTATCTGGCCTCCCTTCTTCTGCGCACCCTGGAGCGACGTCTTGTCCGTTGAGACCAGCAAGCAGCCGGCCGTGACCGGCACCCTGCCGACCGAGCTGATACGTCTGGAGGGCGTGACCAAGCGGTTCGGCGACAACACCGTCCTCGACGGTCTGGACCTGTCCGTGGACGCGGGCCGGCACGTCACCCTGATCGGCCCCTCCGGCTCCGGCAAGACCACGATCCTCCGTCTGCTGATGACGCTGGCGAAGCCGGACGAGGGCACGATCACCGTCGACGGGCAGCGGCTGTTCCCGGCACCGGAGAAGCAGGTCCGGGAGGTGCGCAAGAAGATCGGGATGGTGTTCCAGCAGTTCAACCTGTTCCCGAACATGTCGGTGCTGCGGAATCTCACCGAGGCCCCGGTCCGGGTGCTGGGCCTGTCGAAGGACGAGGCCGAGGCGCGGGCCCGGGAGCTGCTGGACCTGGTGGGCCTGGCCGACAAGTGCGACGCGCGGCCCACCCGGCTCTCGGGCGGGCAGCAGCAGCGGGTGGCGATCGCCCGGGCGCTGGCGATGCGACCGCAGGTGCTGCTGCTGGACGAGGTGACCTCCGCGCTCGACCCCGAGCTGGTCGCGGGCGTGCTCGACCTGCTCCGGGACATCGCGCGCTCCACCGACATCACGATGCTCTGCGTGACCCACGAGATGGGTTTCGCCCGGGACATCTCCGACCAGGTGCTGATGTTCGACGGGGGCCGGGTCATCGAGACGGGCCCGCCGGAGAAGATCTTCGGCGACCCGGAGCAGGAGCGCACCCGGGAATTCATCAGCGCGGTGCTGTGAACGCGGGGGTGCGGGAGGGAACAGCCGAGGTCCCGTCACTGGGGCATGCCTCTGGCATATGCCAGAGGATCTCCGCCCCAGTTGGGGGCGCGGGCGCACGGGGCACAATCTCGCCAACCCCCTCTCCCGGTCGGCCCTTTGACGGCTATCGTGGAGACGGTCCGCCGACCCGGACCGCGGCCGAGGGGGAGCGCCATGAGAATCGAGCCGACCGCCCCGTACCACTCCGCCCAGGACGCGCTGCGCGTGCTGGAGACCGTGGCCCGGCACGCCGCCGGCGTCACCGTCACCGAGCTGGCCCGCCGCACCGGCCTCGGCCCCGAGCGGCTCACCGCCCTGCTGCTGATGCTGCGCCGCGAGGGCTATGTCGAGCAGATCACCGACGGGGCGTACGTCACGGGTGAGACCCTGCGGCGGCTCACCTCGGCGCACGACCGGGAGCAGGCCCTGCGCGACAAGCTCCAGCACACCCTGGACCGGCTGCGCGACTCGGTCGGCGCGGCCGTCTACATGAGCCGGTACGTCGACGGCGAGGTCCGGGTCACCCAGTACGCGGCCGGACCGGCCACCCCGGCGGTCAACGAGTGGGTGGACTTCCGCTACTCCGCCCACGCCACCGCCGTCGGCAAGAGCCTGCTGACCCAGCTGGACCACAACGCCCGCCGCGATCACCTCTCCCGGCACAAGATGGCCCGCCTCACCTCGCGCACCATCACCAGCGACAAGCTGCTGCTGTCCCGCCTGGAGTCGCAGCCGCCCACGGTTCCGGTGCTGGACCTCCAGGAGTACGCGGTGGGCACGGTCTGCGCGGCCGTCCCGATCACCGCGGGCTCCTCCGTCGGCTGCCTGGCCCTCTCGCTCCCGGTGGAGGACGCGCACCGGCTGAAGCAGGCCGCGGACGCCCTGAACCGCAGCGCGGCACCGGTCCTGCTCTCGCTGACGCTCTAGGCGGCCACCGAGGTGGTCACGAGCACCGCTCAGGACCAGGTAGTATTTTCTTCGTCGCCGGCCGCGGGAGCGAAAAACCGCGGTGGCGGGAGTCATGCGCCGCTAGCTCAGTTGGTTAGAGCAGCTGACTCTTAATCAGCGGGTCCGGGGTTCGAGTCCCTGGCGGCGCACGAGATCGAAGGGTCCTTCGCGGAAGCGAGGGGCCCTTCGGCGTCTTCCGCGGTCAGTCTCCGGTACGCCTCCTCCCCCGGTGGACGCCACCACACGGGATCCGCGCAGGCGTACCCCTCCCGGCGCAGCCGCGCCCGCTCGATCTTGTTCGTCGCCGTCACCGGCATCCGCCGCACCACCCGTACGAACCGGGGTGCCATCTTCGTCCCGAGGTCCGGCTGGGCCCGCAGGAACGCCGCGAAGCCCACCGGGTCGAAGCTCCCGGCGACGGTCGCCATCACCTGGTCGCCGGTGACCGGATCCGGTACCCCGTACACGGCGACGGCGTCGGCGCCCGCGTACCGGGCGACGATGTTCTCGATCATCGCGGCGGCCAGGTTCTCGCCGTCGACCCGGATCCGGTCGTCGGTACGGCCCGCGAAGTAGAGGTAGCCGTCGGTGTCGCGGTAGAACAGGTCGCCGGTCCAGTAGGCCCCCGCCCGGCGCCGCTCGGCCTCGGCGGCCGGGTTGCGCCAGTAGCCCTCGAAGGGGTTCGGGGCGCGGTTGACCAGTTCGCCTATCGCCTGTGCCCCGTTGAGCAGCCGCCCGGCCGTGTCGAAGACGGCCGGCGGGCACTCCCGTCCGGTGGCGGGGTCCAGCACCGCCAGACCGGGGCCGGCCGGGCCCACCGCCCCCGCCGGGGTCCCGGGCGCCCACTGGATCGCCGCCCCGCCCTCGGAGGAGCCGTACCCCTCCACCAGCCGTACCCCGAAACGCCGCTCGAAGGCCGCCGCGTCCACCGCGCCCGCCTCCGTCCCGAAGCCGAGCCGCAGCGGATTGTCCCGGTCGTCGGGGCGCGGCTCGGTGGCGAGGACGTACTGGACGGCCCGGCCGACGTAGGTGAAGTAGGTCGCGCGGTATCGGCGTACGTCGGGCAGGAAGCCGGAGGCCGAGAAGCGCCGGCGCAGGGCCACCCCGGCGCCTGCGGCCAGCGCGGGCGCCCAGTCCGCGATCACCGCGTTGCCGTGGAACATCGGCATGCAGACGTAGTGCACGTCGTCCGGGCCCACCCCGAACTGCCGCACCAGGGCCTGCCCGGCCGCCGCCAGCCGGCCCTGGGAGCAGAGCGCGGCCTTGGGGGCGCCGGTGGAGCCGGAGGTGAAGTACAGCAGCAGCCGGTCGGCCGGGGCCGCCCGGGAGGGGTCGGGCACGGCACCCGAGTAGGGCGCGAGGAGGGCGGCGTATTCCGGGGTGTCCGTGACGAGCAGCCGGACGGCGGGCAGGTCCAGCCCGGCCAGCAGGGGGAGGTGGGCCCGCTCGGTGACCAGCAGCGGGCACTCGGTGTGCCGGATGTCGCGGGCCAGTTCGGGACCGCGCCGGGTGGGGTTGACGCCGGCGACGGCCGCCCCGGCGAGGGCCGCGGCGCCGAGCCAGAGCGGGAACTCCTCGGTGTTGTCGAGCAGCACCCCGACGTGCGGTACGGCACCGGGCGGGAGCAGGTCGGCCAGCAGCGCGGCCCGTGCGGCGGCGCCGGCGGCCACCTCGTGGTGTGTCAGCACCCGGTCCTCGCACCACAGCCCGGGCCGGTGGTCACCCCAGCGCGCCGCGATCAGCGCGGCGACCGTGTGCGGCGTGGTGTCCATGGCCGCGCACGGTAGCTGACATGGCGTCAGATGGGGAGGGCTACGGCATGAGGCCGCCCGACTCGGCGAAGATCGTGTGGGCGAGGATCATGAAGCCGACGCAGAAGGCGCCCGCCACGCCGAGGAAGGCCAGCCCGCAGCCGGTGCCGGCGGCGAGCCTGCCGGGCGCCGGCGGCTTGGCGGTGGCCTGCTGGGGCAGTTCGGGGAGGTAGCGCACGGTCACGAAGTCACCCTCCAGGACGGTCCCGGGACCGTCCTCCTCCTCGAAGCGGACCGTGCGGCCCTCGCGGGTGGTGAACTCGTAGACGTGGTGCAGGGTCGTGTGCACGGACGTGTCCCCGCCGCCGCCACTGGTCGTGGTGTACGTCCGCAGACAGCGCGCCTCGGCGGTCAGGCCGTGCGCCCACGTCCTGCTGATCCGCCGGGCGCGGCGGACCAGCAGGTACGCGGCGAACGCGAAGCCCGCGAGCATGAGGCCGGGCACGGCGTAGAAGAAGAGCTCCATGGTGTCCCCCGAGGTCGGCGCCGGTTCGGTCGGCCGGCGTGGCGCGAACCTATCCGACCGGCCGGGCGGCCGACCTCAGAGAATGCTCAGTTTCCGGGCTGTGCCGGAACGCGGATCAGAAGGTGACGTCCGAGCAGGCGTAGAACGCGTTGCTCGTGTCGGCGATCGTCCACACCGCGACGATGACGTGGTGCCCGCTCAGGCCGGACGGCAGTGTGCCGCTGTGGCTGAGCGTGGCCGGCGGGCGCTGGCCGTTGTAGGGCACCGTCAGGAACGGGGTGAGGTTGAGGTCCGAGCGGGCGAGGTTGTGGTTCTGGTTCCAGCCCGCCTTGGTGACGTAGTACTTGAAGTCGGTCGTGGCGTGCATCGCGGTGAACTGCCAGCGGAAGGTGTACGACTGGCCGCCCGTCACCTTGGTGGTGGGCCAGGCCGCGCCCGACGGCGTCTTCGGCGCGCTGAGCTGGGCGAACTGACCCAGGCCGGCGTTGCAGATCTGGCCGTCGGCGGGGCCGCCGGCCGGGAAGCCCTTCGGGCCCTCGACGCTCTGCGGCTCCCACTGGATCTGGCCGCAGTTCGCCACGGTGCCGTTCTGGCAGAGCTTCTGCCTGCTGATGGGGAGGTCGGTGTAGCCGTGGCCGCTGGCGCCGCCGGTGGAGAGCGCGAAGGCTCCGGCGGTCACCGCGCCCAGCACCACCGCGGACAACTTGGTCTTGGTGCGCATGCTGCCGCTCCTGGAGAACGTGGGGAGTTCGATGAGCCGTGCAGGTAGGTCTAGACCAAGTCTCAGATTATTGCCGTGAGTTGAACATGTCCATACCAATCGCGAACCGGACTAGACCGGTTCGCCGCGTCCCGAGCAGAACGCCACCGTGAGGTCGCGGACCAGCACCTTGCGCTCGTAGTCGTCCAGTTCGACCAGGCCGCGCATGGTCAGCCGGGTCACGGTGTCCTCCACCGAGTCCACCACCGAGGTGAGCATGCTGGCCCGCTGCCGGGCGTCCAGCGCGGCGATCCGGCGCCGGTGCACGGCGGCGGCCACCTCGGGGGCGTAGTCCACCCGGACCGGCTGCACCGAGAACACCTCCACGCCGACCGGCGCGGTCTCCGTCGCGACCAGCCGGGTCAGCGCGTCCCCGGCCGCCGTCGTCCCGCCCCGCGTCCCGCCCGTCGGCTCCACCGGCACCCGGGCCAGCGCCGCCTCCACGCACTCCCGCACGTACGTCTCGTGGTCCTCGACGCCGAGCAGGGCCCGCGCGGTGTCCCGCACCCGCCACACCACCAGCACGACCACCCGCAGCGCCATCCCGTCGGGATCCGCCGCCGGCATCGCCTCGCTGCGCCAGTGCCGCAGCCGCACATCCGCCCGGCGGCGCAGCACCAGCGGATTCACCCACAGCAGCCCGGTGCGCCGGACCGTCCCCCGGTACCGCCCGAACAGGCCGAGCACCCAGGCCCGGCCGGTCCGCCCCCGGGTCAGCCCGCCGAAACCGCACGCGCCGAGCAGCCCGGCCCCGGCGTACGCGGCCCACTGCGCCGGACCGAGCCCGGCGCCCGTGTGCACCGGCAGGCGCAGCGTCTCCGCGGCGAGCGAGGGGAGCAGCCCCGCCCACCAGGTGGTGGCCAGACAGCCGGTGAGCCCGCAGGCCCCGGCGAGCAGCCCGGCCGCCCCCGGCAGCACCCGCGCCGGACGTTCCACCAGCTCGGCGTCGACCTCCGGCAGGGGCCGTCTGCGCACCGGCACCGGGCGGCGCTGCCGGGGCTGCTCTCCGGTGCCCTGCCGGCGGCCCACCACGGCCGGTCTGAGCGGCACCTTCACCGGATCGGGATCGTCCCGGAAGAGCAGATGGACCGGGATCTCGGTGGTCGCCTCGTTGTGGATCAGACGGGCCGGCCGGGTGCCGTGGACCGCGGCACCGCCGTCCGACTGCCCCTCGGACTCGGGTGGCGTGTGGGATGTGGTCGTACTCATGCGTGCTCCAGCCTCCGCGCCAGATGCGTCATGAACAGGGGGAGTGTGCGAGAGGGTGCCGGGCGGGCTAGGCGAACAGGCGGCGCCAGGTCTCCGGCCCCGGGTAGCCGTCCGCCGCGCCGCCCCGCCAGCCCTGGGTGCGCTGGAAGGCCTCGACGGCCCGCCGGTCCGCCTCGCCCCAGTGCGGGCCCGGGCCGAGGGCGTAGAACCGGCCGAACCCCTTCTCCGCCAGCCGGACACCGAGCCGGGTGACGTAGTCGTTGGTCGCGCCCGGCCGGAAGTACTGCCGCCCCGGGTAGCCGGGCACCCCGTGCGAGGCGGGGCCGGCGGGTCCGGGTGGGACGGCCTTGCCCTGGCCCGAGGCCAGCAGCGCCCAGGTGCGCGGGCCGGGCAGCCCGTCGGCCTCGGCGCCCGTCCACCCCTGGGCCTGCTGGAACGCCTGGGTGGCGCGCCGGTCCGACTCGTCCCAGACCTGGTCCGGGCCCTTCGGGTAGTACGCGCCCGCCCCTCTGGCGATCAGCATCTCGCCGAGCATGGTCACGTACTTGTTCTCGGCGCCGGGCCCGAAGTAGGCCGCGCCCGGGTAGGGCACCGCCGCCCTCACGCCGGTCGCCCCCTTCGTGCCGGCCGCGCTCTTGGTCACGCCCTTGTAGCGGTAGGGGACGTATTTGCCGGTGTTGCTCCAGTAGGGATAGGGGGTGGTCTGGCTGCGGGCGTGCGGCGGTGTCTGCTCGTAGACCGTGTAGTAGGTGTGCGTGTAGTCCGTCCAGCCGCCGAAGATCACCACATGGGAGCCCTTCTCGGGGTTGTCGGGGTTGTGGTAGAGCAGGATGTCGCCGGGCTGGAGCTCCTCCTTGGCGATCTTCGTGCCGAACTGGTCGAGGCTGCCCGTCCACTCGTTGCTCGGCAGGCCCCAGGCCATGGAGACATAGCCCGAGCAGTCCTGCCGGTAACCGTCGGACCAGAAGGCGCTCATGCTGTAGGGGACCTTGGCGGCCACCCAGACCTTGGCCCGTTTGATGATGTCGGTCCGGGTGGTGGCGGGGATCGGGGCGGTGGTGGTCCCCCCGGACTGGCCGGCCGAGCCGTGCAGCGGGGCCTTCTTGCCCTGCGGGGTCTCGGGTTCGCCGTCACCGGGCAGGGCCTGGCGGTGCGGGGAGTGACCGGGGGCGAGGGCGGCGGCCGGCGGGGCCGCGCCGAGAGCGGCGGAGGCGGCGGCCACGACCACGACCGAGCGGGCCGCCGGGTGGCCGCGGCCGGGCGACCGGCCGGGGGCCTGCCGACGGCCGTCGGCGCAACCAGGGCAGTCGCAGTCGCTCGCGGGATCGATTTCGTCGAACACCGGAGCGGTCATGCGATCTGCCTCACATTCGGGGGTGTTTTGTCCGCGAGTGTGCACGTTGATCAGTTTCCCAACCGTCCACGGAACGCGCATTTTGACGGTCCGAATGATGTACGCGGCCCCTCCGGGCGGCCCCCCGCCCCCTCGGGGTGGTCGGGAGCACCCCGGGAGGTCGGGTAGAGTTTTCTCTGTCAGCAGGCGCCGCTAGCTCAGTTGGTTAGAGCAGCTGACTCTTAATCAGCGGGTCCGGGGTTCGAGTCCCTGGCGGCGCACCGACCGGAAAGCCCCTCGCGAAAGCGGGGGGCTTTTCGTATGCCTCATCCGAATGGCCGGTTACCCTCTGGCCATGGCAGCCCGGGACCTTCAGGAGCGGATCAAGAAGCTGATCGTGGACCAGCGGCTGCCCTCGGGTGCCCCGCTGCCCACCGAACCCGAGCTGATGCGGCTCCTCGGGGCCAGCCGGAACTCGGTCCGCGAGGCCCTCAAGGCGCTCCAGGCGATGGGGATCGTGGAGATCCGGCACGGCTTCGGGACGTACGTCGGCTCGATGTCGTTCGCGCCGATGATCGAGGGCCTGGCCTTCCGGACCGTGGCCGGCCACTACCGCGGCGAGGACTCCCTGCTCCAGCTGCTGGAGCTGCGCGAGGCCGTCGAGACCGGGCTGGTGTCACGGCTCGCCGGGCGGCTGCCGGAGGCGGACCTCAGGGCGCTGGAAGCGCTCGTGGACCGCATGGAGCGGGAGGCCGCCGAGGGGACCGGGCTCGCCGAGACCGACCGGGCCTTCCACGCCACTCTCTACCGGGGACTGGACAACGTCCTGCTCGGCGAGGTGCTGGAGGCGTTCTGGGACGCCTTCCACCGGGTGGGGCAGGACCTGGTGGACGTGCCGCAGGATCCGCGGGTCACCTGCCGCCAGCACCGGGAGATCCTGGACGCGGTCCGCTCCGGTGACTCGCTGCGGGCGGAGCGGGCCATAAGGGACCACTTCGGCAACGTCCGCACCCGCCTGTCCCCCGCGGCCGTGGCCCCCGGGGGAACCGCCCGCCCGCTCAGCCGGCCGTCCCCGTGAGGTACGCGGAGACCACCACGTTCGCCGTGTAGCTGTGGCTGACGCGGTCGAAGGTGCCGCCGCAGGTGATCAGACGGAGTTCGGCGCGGCCCCGTTCGCGCTGGCCGTACGCCTGCCCGGCGTCGAAGCCGGCGCGGGGCAGCACGCGGACGTCGTCGACGGTGAACTCGGCGACCCTGCCGTCCGCGCGGAACACCCGGACCCGCTGGCCCGGCTTGAGGGTGCTGAGCCGGTAGAAGACGGCGGGCCGGGTCTCGGTGTCGACATGGCCCACCAGCAGGGCCGCACCGGCGGCGCCCGGTCCCGGACCGGCGCCGTACCAGCCGACCACGCCCGCCTGGGAGTAGGGCGGCGGGTCGATGGCGCCCTGGGCGTCCAGACCGCGGGCCACCACCGGAGCCTGGACGCCCAGGGCGGGGATGTCGACACGCTGGGGCACGGCGTCGCCCAGCGGCCGCGCCGCGCGGGGCAGCAGGGCGGGGTCGACGGAGCCGTCGGTGGCGAGGACGCCGCTCGCGGCGGGACCCTCCGCGCTCCCCCCGGTGCCGGTCACCCCGCGCCCCCACAGCCACAGCCCGAACAGCAGCAGCGCCCAGGCCAGGACGGTGACGAGCCGCCCGGCGGCGGTGCCGCCCCCGTGGTCGTCGGACATGGGCGCTCAGCGGGTGCCGCGGCTCCGGCGGGCGCGCAGCCCGACGGCGGCCGCGGCGACCCCGGCGAGCGCCAGCCCGGTCACCGTCTGACCGGTGTCGGGTCCGGAGGCGCTGGTGGCCACCGTGGCGAAGTGCGCGGTGCCGCCGCCGCCCGCGGGCACCGGAGCGATGGGCGAGGCGTGCTCGGGGTCCGGCCGTGCGGGCTCGGCGGCCTGGGCGGCACCCGGCCCTCCGACGGTGAACCGTCCGGTGATCACGGTGTCGCCGCAGGTGACCTTGACGGCGTAGGCACCGGGCTCCAGCGCGGAGCGGACCCGGGTCTCGCCGTTCGCGACTCCCGTGGCGCGGTCCAGGAGGCCCTGGCCCGCGGTCAGCCGGGCGTCGGCGACGAAGGCGGCCGAGGCGGCGGTGCCCTGCCCGCCGCCGCAGCCGCTGACCCGGAGGGTGACCTCGTCGCCCGGCGCCGGGGAGGCGGGGGTCACGGTGACCGAGCCGCCGCCCGCCGCGTGGGCCGCGGGCGCGAAGGCGGCGCCTGCGGCGACCACGAGAAATCCTGCACAGACAGTGAGGCGTAGTGAGCCCATCGTGAACCTCCAGTTATGAGGAGGTTCCCCCGGCCGGGGCGTCTCCGCATCCTCGGAGGGCGCCCCGCTGCGCCGAACGGGTGAGGCCGGGTTTCGGTCCGGCGGGAACCGGGCTCAGACCAGGTCGACCAGGTCCGCGATGGAGTCGACGACCTGGGAGGGGCGGAAGGGGTAGCGGTCGACGTCCGGGGGCTGGGTGACGCCGGTCAGCACCAGGAAGGTGCGCATGCCGGCCTCCAGGCCCGCGAGCACGTCGGTGTCCATGCGGTCGCCGATCATCGCGGACGTCTCGGAGTGGGCGCCGATCGCGTTCAGTCCGGCCCGCATCATGAGCGGGTTGGGCTTGCCGACGAAGTACGGCTTCTTGCCGGTGGCGGCGGTGATCAGCGCGGCCACCGAGCCCGTGGCGGGCAGGTCGCCCTCGGTGGAGGGGCCGACGTTGTCGGGGTTGGTGGCGATGAACCGGGCGCCGTCGTTGATGAGCCGCACGGCCTTGGTCAGGGCCTCGAAGGAGTAGGTGCGGGTCTCGCCGAGGATCACGAAGTCGGGTTCGTGGTCGGTGAGGATGTAGCCGATGTCGTGCAGCGCGGTGGTCAGGCCGGCCTCGCCGATGACGTAGGCGCTGCCGCCGGGCCGCTGGTCGTTCAGGAACTGGGCGGTGGCCAGGGCCGAGGTCCAGATGTTCTCCACCGGCACGTCCAGGCCCATGCGCCGCAGCCGGGCGTGCAGATCACGGGCGGTGTAGATGGAGTTGTTGGTGAGCACCAGGAAGGGCCGGCCGGACTCCCGCAGCTTCTTCAGGAAGGCGTCGGCGCCGGGGATCGGCACCCCTTCGTGGATCAGGACGCCGTCCATGTCGGTGAGCCACGACTCGATGGGCTTGCGGTCTGCCATGTTGTGCGTCTCCTGGCGTACGTGCGTTCGGGAAGCGGGGGCGCCGGAACCACGGCGTACCGACGCCCCCAGCCTAGTCAGGACCTGCCGATCCTGACCCCGTCGATCACCCAGTACCAGTTGTTGCCGCCGGTGTACCGGAACCGGACCTGGGCACCGGTCGCGCCCGCGGGCACCTGGAGGGTGATGCTCTCGGTGCGCGAGGGCACGTCGGCGGTGTACGTCCGCACGACCGCCGGGGCGCCCCCGTCGTAGGAGACGAGGACCTCGCCCTTCTGCGGGGCCTCGTGCCGGTAGCAGGTGGTGTACGTCAGGACGGCCGTGCCGCCGCCGGTGACCGGGTGGACGGGGCTGACCAGGGTGGAGTCGAAGGTGCCGGTGACCGCCTTGTCGTTCCACTCGTCGCCGTCGGCGACCGCGAAGACGTTCCGGGCGCGGACGTTGCCCTCGCGGTTCTGGTCGCGCTGGGCCTGGGTCCAGAACTCGTCGGTGGTGAAGGTCCAGCCGCGCCACTCGGTGACCCCGCCGGTGCCCATCGCGGAGTTGTCGACGGACCAGCCTGCGGGCGGGGTGTGGGTGAAGCCGAGGACGCCCGCCGGGATGCCGGTCTCGTCGACGCGGGACTGCAAGCGGCCGCGCAGGGCGTCGAAGTCGTCGGGGGCGGGCTGCTGGACCGGGCGGCCGTCCAGGTCCCAGGCCGGGTCGAGCGGGATGCCGAGGTGGGCGAGCGCGGAGGCGGCGACGTCGGGCATCTTCACGTCGTACCGCACCGAACCGGCCGCCAGGGTCGGGCCGGTGGCGATGAGGAAGGTCTGCCGCTCCTGGAGGGTGGAGCCGCCGTGCCCGCCGGCGTCGGTGTGGCCGTGGTCGGCGGTGACCATGATCAGCCAGTCCTCGGTGGCGTGGGCGGGCCGGGCCCTGACCGCGGCGAGGAGCAGGCCGACCTGGGCGTCGGCGCCGTGGATGGCGTCCAGGTACTCGGCGGAGGCGGCGCCGTGGCTGTGACCGGCGTGGTCGATGTTGTCGAGGTGGACGAAGACCGCGTCCGGGTTGCCGTCCCGCAGCGTCGCCACCGCGCGGGAGGTGGTGCCGGTGTCGTACTCGGCGCTCGGGGTGGAGACGCGGGTGTCGACCTCCGAGGAGAAGACGGTGTCGGTGATCGGCGCCCACGAGGCGACGGCGTAGGTGGTCAGGGCGGGCTTCACCGTCTCGACGCGGGTGAGGAAGTCCGGGTACCGCGTGAACCGGGAGCCGGTGAAGGCGTTGTCCTTGACGTTGTGTTTGTCGGGCCAGACGCCGGTGATGATCGTCGACCAGCCGGGGCCGGACAGGGTCGGGGCGAGCGGGTTGGCGTAGATGCTGCTGGGCGCGGTGAGACCGGCGGCCATCAGGGCGTCCAGGTTCGGCGCGTCGGCGTCCTTGATGCGGCTGAGCAGGGCGCCGTCCAGGCCGATGACCAGCACCTTGGGGGTGCGGTCGGCCGCGCGGGCGACGGCGCCGAGGGGTCCGGCGGACGCGGCCACCGCGGCGGCGGAGACGAGGAGGGAACGACGGGAGAGGCTGGGCACGGAGACCTCCGGGAGACGGGGGGTGGACGTGCGTGCGGGCATGGCGACGCCCCCGGTGGTTCCAGGGGCGTCGCGGAGGGGTCAGCTGCCGGTGGCGGACTTCCAGTCCTCGACGTACGTGCCGAGGTGGTCGTCGATGTCGTTCCAGTCGGGCTGGAAGAAGTCCACGCCGTCCATGACCTTGGTGAGGGCGACGGCGTCGGCGTCGGTGGCCTTCACGTCCCGGCGGGCGGAGAAGCCGCCGCCGATCTCGCTGACCTCCTGCTGCTGCTTGCGCGCGAGCATGAAGTCGAGCAGCTTCCTGCCGTTCTCACTGTGCGGGGCCTTGGTGACCAGGCCGGCCGCGTAGGGCAGGGCGAAGGTGGTGGGCTTGCCGTCCTTGCCGGCCGGGAACCAGATGCCGAGGTCGGGCATGGTCTTGGTCTGGGCGTAGTTCATCTGCACATCGCCGTTGGCGACGAGGAGTTCGCCCTTGTCGACCTTGGCGGCGAGCTTGCCGGTGGAGGCGGACGGGCCCACGTTGTTGGCCTGGAGCTTCTTCAGGTAGGCGAGGGCCTGCTCCTTGCCGCCGAAGTCGTGGACGGCCTTGATGAGCACGGCGGTGCCGTCGCCGGCCACGCCCGGGGTGGAGTACTGGAGTTTGTTCCTGTACTTGGCGTCGAGCAGTTCGTCCCAGGTCCTGGGGGCCTGCTTCAGCTCCTTCTTGTTGTAGACGAAGCCGAAGTAGTTGTTGACGACGGAGGTCCAGGTGCCGTCGGGGGCCTTGTCGGCTCCGCTGACCTGATCGGAGTCCTTCGGCTCGTACTTCTGCAGCAGGCCCTTGCCGCCGGCCTGCTGGATGAACGGCGGGAGGGTGACCAGCACATCGGCCTGCGGGTTGTTCTTCTCGCGGACGGCGCGCTGCACCATCTCGCCGGAGCCGCCCTCGACGTACTTGACCTCGATGCCGGTCTGCTTCCGGAAGTCGGCGAAGACCTGGTCGTACCAGCCGTCGCCGTTCTCGCCCTTCAGGCCGTCGGCGCTGTAGACGGTGACGACCTTGGCGTCGGAGGCGGCGGAGGAGCCGCCACAGGCGGACAGCGCGGGGGTGGCGAGCAGGGCGAGGGCTACGGCGAGTGCGACGCGGTTTCTGGGCATGGCGAGAGGAACTCCTTGCGGGGCCGGGGCGTTGGCGGAGGTGTCTGCGGTGCGGTGGGGGGCGTCGGCGGAGGTGTCAGCGGTACGACGCCCGGGTGCGGATCCGGGAGACGGCGAACAGGACGAGCAGGGTGGCCGCCATCAGCACCACGGCGACGGCGGAGCCGGTGAACAGGGCGCCGCGGTCGGTGGCCGCGTAGATCAGGACGGGCAGCGGGGTCCAGTCGGGCGGGTAGAGCATCATCGTGGCGCTCAGCTCGCCCATGGAGAGGGCGAAGCAGAGGCCGGCGGCGGCGGTGAGCGAGGGCAGCAGCAGCGGCAGCCGCACCCGGAGGAGGACATAAGCGGGCCGGGCGCCGAGGGAGGCGGCGGCCTGCTCGTAGGCCGGGTCGAGGCGGGTGAGGGCCGCCGACACCGACTGGTGGGCGAAGGCGGTGACCAGGACGGTGTGCGCGCTGATCACGATCCACCGGGTGCCGTTGAGCAGCAGCGGCGGCTGGGAGAACGCCACCAGCACCGACAGTCCGACCACCACCGACGGCACGGCGACGGGCAGGACGAACACGGCGTCGAGCAGTCGGCGGTACCGCTTCCTCAGGGCCGCCCCGGCCAGTGCGGCCCAGGTGCCGGCGGTCAGCGCGAGCAGGCTGGCGGCGACGGCCGTGACGAGGCTGGTGGTGAGTGCCTGGAGGGCCTCGTCCCGGGTGGCGGCACGGTAGTTGGCGATGGTCGGGCCCGAGGGCAGGGCGCCGGACCAGTGGGTGGCGAAGGAGGCGCCGAGGACGACGAGGAGGGGCAGCGCGAACAGCGGCAGGAACAGGACGAGGAACACCGCCCACAGGGCCCACCTGGCCTTGCGGCTATGCACCAGCACGACGGCTCACCACCCGGTACAGGCCGTACAGGCCCACGGAGATCAGGACGTTGACGACGGCGACCGCGCAGGCGCCCGGGTAGTCGGACTCCAGGATGGCCTTGCCGTAGACGAGCATCGGCAGGGTGGTGACCCCCTTCGCGCCGGTGAACAGCACGATCCCGAACTCGTTGAGGCACAGCACCAGGACGAGGCTGCCGCCGGCCGCGAGCGCGGGCAGCGCCTCCGGCAGGATCACCTGCCGGACGATCCGCGGTGCCCGCGCCCCCAGGGAACCGGCCACCTCCAGCTGGGCGGTGTCGAGCTGCGCGAAGGCGGCGAGCAGCGGGCGCATCACGAACGGCGTGAAGTAGGTGACCTCCGCCAGCAGCACACCCCACGGCGTGGTGAGGAACCGGAAGGAACCGACGACGCCGGTGGTGCCGTAGAGGAACAGCAGCGCCAGGGTGATGAGGAAGGACGGGAAGGACAGGTACACGTCGATGAATCGCGCCACCGTCCTGGCGCCCGGGAACGGCACGAAGGCGATGACCAGCGCCAGCAGGAACCCGAGGACCAGACAGCCCGCGGTGGCGGCCGGCGCCAGCCAGACGGTGGTCCACAGCGCGTGCCGGAAGCCCTCGGAGGCGAACACGTCGGAGTACGGCTGGAGCGAGACGCCGCCGGTGTCCGGGTGGAGGGACTGCCGGACGACGAGGGCGAGCGGGTAGAGGAAGAAGAGGGCGAGGAGGGCGAAGGGGGGAAGGGCCCAGAGCAGCGCCCCGGGGGAGCGCGGGGCCGGGGCCTGCTTCCGGCTGCCGCGTGGGCGGGTTCCGCCGCGCACGGCCCGCGGTTTCGCGACGGCCTCAGCCATGGCTCACCCCCGCGGGCAGCAGCACCGCGTCCTCGGGCGCGAAGTGCAGGGTCACCGGCTCGCCGTGGACCGGCGGCTCCTTCAGTTCACGCACGTCCGCCATGACTCGGTGCCCGTCGATCTCGACGTACAGCCGGTGCGTCGCGCCCCGCCACTGGATCTCGGCGACCGTGCCGGTGATCCGGTTCGGCCCCTCGCCCAGTCCGACCAGGTGCGGCCGGACGCACAGTGTGGCCCGTGCTCCCGCGACCGCCGCCGCCGTGTCGACCTTCAGCCGGGTGCCGGAGAAGTCGACGCCCCCGGATCCGACGGTCACCGGCAGCAGGTTGGCGCCGCCCACGAACGACGCCGTGAACGCGTTGTCCGGGGACCGGTACAGCTCCCTGGGCGTGCCGCAGCCCTGGAGGCGGGCCTTGTCCATCACCGCGATCCGGTCGGCCAGAGTGAGCGCCTCGACCTGGTCGTGGGTGACGTACAGCATCGAGACGTCCGGCAACTCGCGGTGCAGCCGGGCCAGCTCGGCGAGCATGTCGGAGCGCAGCCGGGCGTCCAGCGCGGACAGCGGCTCGTCCAGGAGCAGGACGCGGGGCCGGATGGCGAGCGCGCGGGCGATGGCGACGCGCTGCTGCTGGCCGCCGGACAGCTCGCGCGGGTGCCGGCGGGCGTAGCCGGCCATGCCGGTCAGCTCCAGCGCCTCGGCGACCCGCTGCCGGATCTCGCTCCTGGGCGTCTTGCGGGCCTTGAGTCCGAAGGCCACGTTCTCGTCGACACGCAGGTGCGGGAAGAGGGCGTAGCTCTGGACGACCATGCCGATCCCCCGCCGGTACGGCGGCAGGTCCGTCACGTCCTCGCCGCCGAGGAGCACCCGCCCGGACGCGGGCCGGACGAACCCGGCGACCGCCCGCAGCGCGGTGGTCTTGCCGGATCCGGACGGTCCGAGGAGCGCCATGACCTCGCCGGGCTCGACGGTCAGGTCGAGGGCGTCGAGGACGACGTTGCCGTCGTAGGCGACCGTGACGGAGTCGAAGCGGATGCCCATGTCACCGGTCTCCGTCGAGCAGGGCGGGCAGCGCGGCGACCGAGTCCAGCACATGGGTGGCGCCGGCGGCGGTGAACTCCGCGTCGCCGTGGGCGCCGGTGCGCACCCCGGCGACCAGTCCCGCTCCGGCGCGTACGCCGCTGAGCACGTCGTACGACGTGTCGCCGGCCACCGCGATCTGCCGGACGTCCTCGGCCGCCTTGGTGCGGACGAACGCCTCCAGCACCATGTCCGGGTACGGCCGCCCGCGTCCGCCGGCGTCGGCCGGGCACAGGGTGAGCGGGACGAGGTTCCGCCAGCCGAGGGCGTCGAGGACGGCGTCCTGGGTGACGCGGGCGAATCCGGTGGTCAGGACGACGGTACGGCCGCTGCCGGCCAGCTCCTCGATGGCCTCGCGGGCGCCGGGGACGGGGGCGATCAGGCCGTCGTCGACCAGTTCGCCGTACGCCTTCTCGAAGGCGGTGTTGGCGCGCCGGGCGCGGTCCTCGTCGCCGAACAGGTGCCGGAAGACGGAGATCTTGGACTCGCCCATGGTGGCGCGGACGTAGGCCAGGTGCTCGGCGTGCTCGGCGGAGCCGGTCTCGACGCCCAGTTCGGCGGCGGCCGCGGCGAAGGCACGCTCGACCAGGCCGCCGTCGGCGACGGTCGTGCCGGCCATGTCGAGGACGACGAGACGGATGCCCGTGGTGTCGGTTGTGGGTGTCATGGGGTGCTCACCAGCCCAGTTCGTTCGCGGTGGTCTCGGCTATCGCGGGGGCGCAGGTCATGCCGCGCCCGCCGGGCCCGGTGACCAGCCACACCCCGTCGTGCACCCGCTGGCGGTGCACCACCCGGCCGGGCTCGGTGCACTGCGCGTACACGCCCGCCCAGCGGTGCCGGACGCGGGGCAGCGGCCGGCCGAGGAAGGACTCCACGACACCGGCCAGGTGCTCGTACGGCTCCTCGACGGTGTCGAAGGCGAAGGGGTGCTCGTACGCGTGGGTGTCGCCGATGGTCAGGCCGCCGTCGGCCCGCTGGACCATGAGCAGCTGCATCCGGTGCGCGGCGGCGGTCTCCGGCTGCGGCTGCCGGGCGTTCAGCTCGTCCAGCGCCGGGGAGGCGTAGGCGGGGTAGTAGCGGAAGCTGTCGGCGTCGGCGACCGAGGTGGTCAGCGGCTCGCCGAGCGGGTCGGTCTGCATCATCTGCAGCCGGACGCGGCGCACGGGGAGGCCGGGACCCGCCAGTTCGCGGACGAGTCCGCCGAGCCAGGCGCCGGTGCACAGGACGACGGCGTCGGCGTGGTGCACCTCGCCGTGGTCGTCGCGGACGGTGCCGGCGCCGGTCACCTCGCGCACCTCCCGGCCCGGCAGGAAGGTGTAGTGCGGCGATTTCCGCAGCTCGGCCCGCAGGGCGAGCTGCGCGGTGCGCGGCTCCACGGCCGCGTCCCGCTCGCAGTACAGGGCGGCGGTGAACTCACCGCGCAGGGCGGGGTTGACGGCACGGGCCTCGCCCGGGGTGAGCAGCTTGTAGCCGCGGGCGGCGGCGTCCGGGCGGGCGAGGGCGGCCTCGGCGACGGCGAGTTCGAGCGGCCCGCGGACGGGGGTGAGGGAGCCGATGGCCCGGAAGCCGAGCGCCGGGACCCGGGCGCCGATCCCCTCCCAGAGTTCCCGCGCCCGCAGGGCGGCTTCCAGCTCTTCTCCTCCGGCGCGCCCGCTGACCCAGATCTGCCCGAAGTTGCGCAGCGAGGCGCCGCGCGCCTCGGCCTCGCGCTCGATCTGGACGACCTGGTGGCCTCGCTGCACGGCTTGCCAGGCGTGCATGGTGCCCACCACGCCGGCTCCGACGACTGTCACTTTCACGACGGCAACGCTCCTCGCGGATCGGGAACCGGAAACATCCGGCTGACAACGAGAGCGTGAACGACCCATCACGTTTGGGCTAGACCCGTTATCTTTTCGTGATACTCCTGGGTCTGGACGGAGGCCCCGCCCCGAGGCCGGCGCACCCGGGGGCCGACCTGCCGGCCCTCCTCGACGTTCCGGAGATCCTCAGCCCGCGGGATGCGTGGTGGACATGCCGCGGAACCTCAGCCCGCGAGATGCGTGGTGAAGGAGAACCGGTCCCCCCGGTACAGCGACCGCACCCGCTCCAGCGGACGGCCCTCCGTGTCCCGGGACACCCGGTGGATCAGCAGCATCGGCAGGGCGGGGGGCGTGCCGATGAGCAGGGCCTCGCGGGGCGTGGCCAGCACGGTCTCGATGCGCTCGTCGGCGTCACCGAAGGCGATGCCCTGGTCCTCCAGGTAGGCGTAGAAGGAGGAGTCCGGGTCGAAGTCGCCGCCCAGCCGCGGCACCCGTTCGACGGCGACGTACGTGCTCTCCAGACCGACCCGCTCGTCGTCGGCGAGCAGCACGCGCTCCAGATGCCAGACGGGTTCGCCCCGGGTGAGCCCGGTCTCGGCGGCCAGCGCCTCCGGGCACGGGAAGCGGTCGAGGGTGACGAGGGCACGGCCGGGCGTCCGACCCTGCCGGCGCACCCCCTCGGTGTAGCTGGCCAGCGACAGCGGCTGGGCCAGCTTGGGCCCGGCGACGACCGTGCCGCGGCCCCGGCGGCGCAGCCGCCCCTCCAGCACCAGCTCCCGCACGGCCTGGCGCACGGTCTCGCGGGCGACGTCGTACCGCTCGGCGAGGTCCCGCTCGGTGGGGATGACGCTGTCCTCCCCCAGCTCCTCCAGCAGCGCGGCGATGCGCGCCTTCACCGCGTAGTACTTGGGGATGCGCCCGTGCTCGGGAATGCCGGCGCGGACGGGGGCGCCGGGAGCCTGGTCGTTCGGGTAGTCCACGGAGGGATCGTCGCAGACGGAGGGCCCGGCGAGGGATCGGGCCCGGCTTCAGCGGCGGCCACGGGCCAGCAGGAACGCGCCCGCGCCCGCGCCGAACAGGGCCGCGACGGCCGCGAGCAGCCCGTGGACGAGCTCCGGCCCGGTACGCGCCAGCTCCCGCGCCCGCGCCTCGGCCTCCTGGGCCTCACGGGCGAGGTACAGGGAGGAGCCGACGGAATCAGGGGAGTCGGGGGAATCGGGGCCGGTGGCGGTGGGGACGAGGGTGTCCGTGGGGGTGGCGGCGGGGGTGGAGGTCGGGGGGGTCGTGGGGGTGGCGGTCGCGTTGCCGGAGGGGGCGGCGGGGGTGCGCCGGGGGTCCTGAGCGTCCTGGGCGTCCTGGGCGTCCTGGGCGTCGGGGGTGCGCTGGGCTTCCTGAGCGTCCTGGGTGTCCTCGGCTTCCTGGGCTTCCTGCGCGTCCTGGGTGTCCTCGGTGTCCTGGGTGTCCGGGGTGTGCTGGGTGTCGTTCTCGCCTTCCTCGCCGATCTCGAAGCGGTAGGCGTTGGACTCTCCGACCCAGTCCCCGTCCTGGCCCCGCCGCTGCACGACGGCGGCGTTGGCCGTGACCTGGCCGGGTGCGGCGTCGGACGGGAGCGCGAGCCGGACCCGGACGCTGACGGTCCGGCCGGCGGGGACGGTGAACCCGCCGAAGCCGGTGCCGTCCAGCACGCCGACCAGCTCGTGCTTGTCGGTGCTCTCGAAGGTCACCGGCCGGTTCCGCGAGCCGTCGTGGAAGTCCAGGTGGGGCTGGTCCGGCCGCAGGACGCGCTGGTCGTCGACGAGGACCACGACCGGGTGGATGCCGGTGCAGATGCGCTGGGTGGTGTTGGTGAGGTCGATGTACCACGTGCCGTATCCGCCACCGGCCTCGTAGGCCCGGGGGCCGCCCCGGATACGGGCGGCCAGCGGGAAGGTGTGCGCGTCGGCACCGACACAGGAGGGAGTCGCGTCGGCGTGAGCGACGTGGGGGGAGAGGGGGACGACGGCGACAGCGGCAGTGGCGGAGACGGCTGCGGCTGCGGCGAGACGGGGGGACAAGGAGGGACACAGTCGCATGAACACATGATCGTGCCGGGCGGGCGCCGGGCCGAGCGGCACGACACGGAAGACGGCCCGAAGTCCGCCCGGCCGGCCCAGCGCGCGATCGCCGGGACCTCCGCCGCAGGAGCCCCCGAAGGGACGCGGAGAACCACCACCCACCCCAACGCGCGGCAGCCAGACCCTCAACCGCATGAGCCCCCGAAGGGACGCGGAAAACCACCACCCAGCCCAACGCGCGGCAGCCAGACCCTCAGCCGCATGAGCGCCCGAAGGGGCGCGGGGAACTGCGCGACCGGCCACGACGCAGTCGCAGTGCTCGGACGGCCCGCACCCTCAGACGCCCCGTCAGACGTCGCCCCGCCCGAACAGCGGCGCCAACAGCAATTGCGCGGCCCCCTCGGCCACCACCCGCTCCCCCCGCGGAGCGACCCGTACCGGCACCGTCCCCCCGCTCGTACCCTCCCGTCGGGCCCGCGCCCCCAGCACCTCGCCGACCCCTCGTACGTACGCCTCAGGCGCCCCGGCGACCGTCCGTCCCCCGAGCAGCACCACATCGATGTCCAGCAGTCCCACCAGGTTCCCGGCCGCCACCCCCAGCACCCGTGCCGCCTCGGCCACCTCGCCGCGCGCCACGGCGCCGAGGCACAGCACCTCCACGCACCCCCGGTTCCCGCACTCGCACAGCGGGCCGTCCAGCTGGATCACCTGGTGCCCGAACTCCCCCGCCCCGGTCCGCGCCCCCCGGTGCACGCTCCCGTCGATCACCAGACCGGCGCCGAGTCCGGTACCGAGGTGCAGATAGGCGAAGGACCCGCCCGCCCCGTCCTCCACGCCCCCGACGGCCAGCCCGAGCGCCGCCGCGTTGGTGTCCTTGTCCACCACGACGGGCACCCCCAGCCGCTCCGCGAGCGCGTCCCGCAGCGGAAAGCCGTCCCACTCGGGAAACCCGGTGACCCGGTGCAGCACCCCGTGCGCGTGATCCAGCGGCCCGGGCAGCGCGACCCCCACCCCCACCAGCGACCGAACCCCGAGCAGCGACGCACCGCCGAAGCCCCCACCACCGGCCGCCGAACCCCCAGCCGCACCGCGGGCGTCCCCACCACCAGCCGCCCCACCCGGCGAACCGCGACCCGACAGACCACCACCCGGCAGCCCGCCGGCCGCCGAACCGCCGGTCACCGGCCCGTCTTCCTCGGCCAGCCCCTCCCCCAGACCCTCCCCCAGCCGCTCACCCAGCCGCTCACCCGGCCCCTCGACCAGCCCTGCGACCACGTGGCGCGCCGCCGCGCACACCGCTCCCAGTACGGCCTCCGCCCCCGCCCCCAGGTCCAGTTCCGCGCGCCGCTCCTCCACCACGGTTCCGTCCAGGTCCACGAGCACCACGCGCAGTTCGTCGCGGTCCAGGTGCACCCCGACCGCGTGCCCCGCCTCCGGCACCAGCCGCAGCACGGTCCGCGGCTTGCCGCCGGTGGACGCCCGGCGTCCGGCCTCCGCGGCGAACCCCTCCGCCCGCAGCCGTGCGGTGATCTTGCTGACGGCCTGGGGGGTCAGTCCGGTGCGCTCGGCCAGCTCCAGGCGGCTTATCCCCTCGGTGCCGGCGTCCCGCAGCAGCCCCAGCACCAGCGCGGCGTTGTGGCTGCGCACCAGGCCCAGGTTGGCCCCCGTGGGCCCGCCGCCCCGCGTCGCCGCCCTCGGTGCCGTCCCCGCCGTCGCCTTCACCGTCTCCCTCGTCCTGTCCACGTCCCCCATTCTCCCCGCCGCTTGCACTTTCGCAACAGCGTTGCCAAAGTGGAGGGCATGACTGGTACCCCCCTCCGCGTCGGCCTGATCGGCTACGGCCTCGCCGGCTCCGTCTTCCACGCCCCGCTGATCGCCGCGACCGAGGGCCTCGCCCTGGACACCGTGGTCACCTCCGCCCCGGAGCGGCAACGGCAGGCCCGCGCCGAGTTCCCCGACGTGCGGCTCGCCGCCACCCCCGAGGAGCTGTTCGACCGCGCGGCCGAACTGGACCTGCTCGTCATCGCCTCCCCGAACAAGACGCACGTCCCGCTCGCCACGGCCGCCCTCGAGGCCGGCCTGCCGGTGGTCGTGGACAAGCCGGTCGCCGGCACCGCCGCCGAGGCCCGCGGCCTCGCCGCTCTCGCCGACGAGCGCGGGCTGCTCCTGTCGGTCTTCCAGAACCGCCGCTGGGACAACGACTTCCTGACGCTCCGGCGCCTCCTCGCCGACGGCGAACTCGGGGACGCCTGGCGCTTCGAGTCCCGCTTCGAGCGCTGGCGCCCCCAGCCCAAGGGCGGCTGGCGCGAGTCGGGCGACCCCGCAGAGATCGGAGGTCTGCTCTACGACCTCGGCAGCCACGTCGTCGACCAGGCCCTGGTCCTCTTCGGCCCGGCCACCGAGGTCTACGCCGAGGCGGAGGTGCGCCGCGCCGGTGCCGAGACCGACGACGACACCTTCATCGCGCTCACCCACGCGAGCGGCGTCCGCTCCCACCTCTACGTCTCCGCGACGGCCGCCCAGCTCGGCCCCCGCTTCCGGGTCCTCGGCTCCCGCGCCGGCTACGTCAAGTACGGCCTGGACCCGCAGGAGGCGGCCCTCCGTGAGGGCAGCCGCCCCGGCACCACTCCCGACTGGGGCGCGGAGGACGAGTCCCTGTGGGGCCGTCTCGGATCCGGCGAGTCCCCGCTGACCGGCGGCGGCACCCCCGTGCCGACCCTCCCCGGTGACTACCCCGCCTACTACGCGGCGGTGGCCGACGCCCTGCGCGGTGCCGGTCCCAACCCGGTGACCGCCCTGGAGGCGGCTGCCGCGCTCGACGTGCTGGAAGCGGCCCGCCGGTCCGCCCGGGACAAGGTGACGGTGACGCTCTGATGTCCCAGACCACTCCCCGGACCACTGCCGAACTGACCCCGTCCGTCGAGGAACTGGAGGCGCAGCAACGCCGCCTGGTCTTCCGGCGGTTCACCCACGACGACGCCTGGGCCCTCGGCTCCCGCCTGGTGGAGCTGGCCCGGGAGCGCCAGGCGCCGGTCGCCGTCGACATCCACCGGGCCGGCCAGCAGCTCTTCCACGCGGCCCTGCCGGGCTCCACCCCGGACAACGACGCCTGGATCGCCCGCAAGCGCCGGGTGGTGGAGCGCTACGGCGCCGCCTCCTACCTGGTCGGCGCCCGCTTCCGCGCCAAGGGCACGACGTTCGAGGAGTCCTCCCGCCTCGACCCGGACACCTACGCGGCGCACGGCGGCTCCTTCCCGATCACCGTCGAGGGCGTCGGCGTGATCGGCTCGGTGACCGTCTCCGGCCTGCCCCAGCTCCAGGACCACCGGTTCGTGGTGGAGGTGCTGGAGGAGTTCCTCGGCCGTTCGGCCGACTGAGGGAACGGCGGGGGCCGGCCCGGGACGCCCTCCGGCCGGCGGTGGCCGCAGACGTGATGATCACGGCAAAGCCCACCACCCGGAGGGATCACATCCGATGACCACCTCACTGAAGGACACCGTCGGCCGGTACGGCGTCTGGAGCATCGAGCTGCGCTCGGAGGACCCGGCCCGGCGCGGCGAACTGGACGAGGCCGCGGCCGAGCTGGAGGAACTCGGGTACGGCGCGATCTGGCTGGGCGGCAACAGCACCGCGGACAACGCGGCCCCGCTCCTCGGCGCGACGCGCCGCGTCGTCGTCGGCACCAGCATCCAGAGCGTCTGGCAGCAGGACGCCGCCACGTCGGCGACCGGCTTCGTCGAGGTGGACACGGCCCATCCGGGCCGCTTCCTGCTGGGTCTCGGCGTGAGCCACGGGCCGCAGGTCACGGGCTACCGCCGCCCGTACGCGGCGATGGTCGACTACCTCGACGAGCTGGACGTGGCGGGCGTCCCGGCCGAGCGCCGGGTGCTCGCCGCGCTGGGCCCGAAGATGCTGGGCCTGTCCCGGGACCGGGCGGCCGGCGCGATCCCCTACCTGGGCACGCCGGAACACACCGCCCGGGCCCGCGAGATCCTGGGCGGACAGGTCCTGCTGGCACCGGAGTTCAAGGTGGTCCTGGAGGCCGACCCGGCCCGCGCCCGGGAGACGGCCCGCGCCTGTCTGGCCCGCTATCTGGAACTCCCCAACTACACCGACAACTTCCTCCGCCTGGGCTTCACGGAGGCCGACATCGCCGACGGCGGCAGCGACCGCCTCGTCGACGCGGTCTTCGCCTGGGGCGACGAGACCCGGATCCGCAAGCACATCGCCGCCTTCCACGAGGCGGGCGCGGACCACGTGGCCCTCCAGGTGGTCACGGCGGACACGGCCGGCACCCTCCCTAGGGAGGAATGGCGCCGGCTGGCTTCCCTGCTGGGCTGAGCCGTCCCCCGGACAGCAGCGCGGGGAACCGCACGCTCGGCCGCGAACCCGCCGCGGCCGAAGGCGGAGCCGCGGTTCCCCGGCGCCCCCCGCGGAACGCCTACGCGTCCTTGAACTCCTGCCGCTGCCGCCCCAGCCCCTCGATCTCCAGCTCGACGACGTCACCGGCCCGCAGATACGGCTTCGGCTCGGGCCGCCCCATGGCCACGCCCGCCGGCGTCCCCGTGCTGACGACGTCCCCGGGGTACAGCGTCATGAACTGGCTGAGGTAGCGCACGACCTCCCCCACGGGGAAGATCTGCTCGGCCGTCGTACCGTCCTGCTTCAGCTCGCCGTTCACCCACAGCTTCAGCGACAGCCGCTGGGGGTCCGGCACCTCGTCGGCCGTCACCAGCCACGGCCCCAGCGGGTTGAACGTCTCGCAGTTCTTGCCCTTGTCCCAGGTTCCGCCCCGCTCGATCTGGAACTCCCGCTCGGAGACGTCGTGCGCCACCGCGTACCCGGCGACGTGCGCGAGGCCGTCCTCGGCCGACTCCAGGTAGCGGGCCGTACGGCCGATGACGACCGCGAGTTCGACCTCCCAGTCGGTCTTCACCGAGCCGCGCGGCACCAGCACCGTGTCGTCCGGTCCGACGACCGTGTCCGGGGCCTTGAGGAAGACCACCGGCTCGGCGGGCGGCTCGACGCCCGTCTCCCGGGCGTGGTCGTGGTAGTTGAGCCCGATGCACACGATCTTCCCGATGCGGCCGAGCGGCGGCCCGGTCCGCAGGCCGGCCGGGTCGAGCGCGGGCAGCTCACCGGCGTCGGCCGCCGCCCGTACCCGGCCGAGTGCGGCGCCGTCGGCGAGGAGCGCGCCGTCGATGTCGGCCACGAGTCCCGACAGGTCCCGCAGGGTTCCCTCGGCGTCGAGCAGTGCGGGGCGCTCCGCCCCTGCCGTACCGACTCGCAGCAGCTTCATGGTCACCATCTCCCTCGGTCGCGGGGCGCCCGGCCGACGGGTGCAGCCATCGGAGGACTGGCTGATCCTCCAATTAGGCTGTCCACTCCGCAAGACCCTGTTCAGGTACTGGACCGTAACCGTGATCGCTCGGCGGTACGGCGGGGCGCCGCTCAGCGGTACAGCAGGGTCTGTTCCGCCGCGCTCCAGGCCGTGCTGGTGACGACGTACAGCGCGGCTGCCAGGGGGACGACCGCCACGGTGACGAGCGTGAAGTAGGACAGGAAGGGGGTGGCCCGGGTGATCGCGGCGAGGCCGGGCACCGGGGCGCCGGCGACCGGGGCCGGCTGCCGGGCCGCCGTCCGCCGGGCGCGCAGCTGGTTGACGGTGGCGACGGTCGCGGCGACGGCGAAGAGGGCCAGGTAGACCAGTCCGGCCGGGCCGAACAGCCCGCCGTCGCCGAGCGCGTCGGTCCAGCGTCCGCCGAGCGGTGCCGCGAACAGCCGGTGGTCGAGCAGGCCGTTGCTCTCGCCGCCGATCGTGGTGCTGGAGAAGAGGTGGTAGAGGAGGAAGAAGGCGGGCAGCTGGAGCAGGCCGGGCAGGCAGCCGGCGAGCGGCGAGACCTTCTCCCGGGCGTGCAGTTCCAGTACCGCCTGCTGGAGCCGTTGCGGGTTCCCGGCGTGCTTCTCGCGCAGGGCGGCGATGGTGGGCTGGAGTGCGGCGCTCGCGCGCCGGCCCCGGGCGGCGGCCCGGGACAACGGGTGGACGAGGAGCCGTACCAGCGCGGTGCACAGGATGATCGCGGCGGCTGCCGCGGAGTCGTGGAAGAGCGGGGTCAGCAGGTCGGCGAGCTGCTCGACCACGTGGGCGAGAACGGACATGGGTGAGCCCTCCGGGGGTCTCGTCGTGCCGGAAGCGACCGGAAGCGGCCGGTCGTGAGTGGAGAACGGCAGGACGACCCGCGCGGGGTCACGTGCTGACGGATCTGCGGACGTGCCCTACGCGGCGGTCGCCGGACGGGCGTGTCCGGGTGCTCTGGGCCGCCGCCGGCCGGGCGCGTCGGGATCGCGCTGCGGCAGGAAGGCCGTACGGCGGGCCCGGTCGCGTATCGCCGTGCGGACGCGGGTGGGGGGTACGGCGGGCACGGCGCGCGCGGCCAGCAGGGTGCAGGCGGCGAGCGTGGCGGCGGCGGTGGCGGTCGCGGCGAGGGCGACGGCGGTGGTGAGGCCGCCGGTGCCGAGGAGGGCGGACTGGAGCAGCAGCAGCTGTGCCAGGAGCAGCAGCGGGGCGAGGGGACGTGTGGCGGCACGGCTGCGCATCGAGACTCCCCCCTTCTCTTCTTCCGCTGTCAGTATGCCGGTTGGACCGGATCGGCCTCCAGGGGCTCCAGCAGCCGCTTCGGCCGCAGCAGCGCCCTGCTGACCGGATCCGCCGGCGCGGAGTCGAGTCCGGGCCCCGGCACCATGACAACGTCCGCGACCGGCACGAGAGTTCCGCAGGCCGCGCACGTTCCGCAGGGATCGACGTCCCCGCCGCAGTCCGCGTGCCGGAAGCTCCGCAGCCGGTTGCCGTCGACGTACTCGCGCCCCCAGTGGCCGAGGGCGCGCAGCGCGGGCCAGAGGGCGGCGCCGCGCTCGGTGACGACGTACTCGTCCCGGGGCGGGGACTCCTGGTAGCGGCGCTTCTCCAGGATCCCCTCCTCGGTGAGCGTGCGGAGCCGGGCGGAGAGGACGGCGCGCGGGATGCCGAGGTGGACGAGGAAGTCGTTGTAGCGCCGGACGCCGTAGATCGCGTCGCGGACGACGAGCAGCGTCCACCGCTCGCCGACGACCTCCAGCGCGCGGGCGATCGAGCACTCCTGCGTCACGTAGTCCTTGCCCAGTGCCATGCCCTCCACTGTAACCACCGACAGCAGGTCGGTTCATTGACCGAACCTACGGTGCTACGGTGAGAGCGACAGGTCGGTTCAATGAACGAACCTAATGCGCGGCTCCGCCGGACGGACCGGGGCCCCGGAAGGACAGGACAGGCCATGACCCGGCTCCCCTCCGCCACCACCTCCGCGGCCGTACGCGGCGCCGTCCCCCGGGACGCCCCCGCACGCCCCCGCGCCACCCTCGCCCTGACCAGCGCGGCCACCGCCGTGGCCCTCATGACGTACACGGCCCCGATGGTCACCCTCCCGGACACCGCGGCCGCCCTGCACACCCCGCTCTCCGCCCAGGCCTGGCTGCTCAACGGCACCCCCCTCGGCCTCGCCGCGCTCCTCCTGGTGGCCGGCAGCCTCGCCGACGACCACGGCCGCCGCCGGATCTTCCTCGCCGGCACCGCGGCCCTCGGCCTCACCACCGCCCTCGGCGCGTTCACGACGTCGACCTGGCAGTTCACCCTGGCCCGCATCGCCCAGGGCGCGGCCTGCGCGGCTCTGCTGGCCAGCGCCCTCGGCCTGATCGTGCACGCCTTCCCCAGCCCGCGCGGCCGGCTCCACGCCACCGGCGTGTGGGGCGCCTTCGTCAGCGGGGGCATCGCCGTGGGCCCGCTGCTCGCCGGCGCGCTGCCGAACTGGCGGCTGGGCTACGGTGTCCTGGGCGCCGCCGCCCTCGTCGTGGCCGCGCTCGGCACCCGGGCGCTCACCGAGTCCCGTGCCCCGCGCGGCGGCCGGCCGGACGTGCTGGGCGCCCTCACCTTCGGGCTGGCCCTGGTGGCCCTGGTCGCCGCGCTGACCCTGGGCCGGGACGGCTGGCTGCGCGCCCCGGTCGGCCTGCTCCTCGCGGCGGCCGTCCTCCTCGTCGCCGCGTTCGCCGCGGTGGAGCACCGGACCGGCACCCCGATGATCGACCTCGGGCTGCTGCGCCGTCCCCGCTTCCTGGCCTCCTCCGCGGGCGGCCTGTTCACCGGCCTGGCCGTGATCGGCATGTTCAGCTTCCTGCCGGCGCTGCTCCAGCAGGCACTCCGGCTCTCCCCCCTGGCCACGGCCTGGCTGTTCCTGCTCTGGTCCGGGCTCAGCTTCGTCGTCGCCCTCCAGGTCAAGCATCTGGCCGGCCGCGTCGACCCGCGCACCCAGCTCGCTCTCGGCTTCGCCCTGCACGCGATCGCCGTGGTGACGATGCTCGGCGCGATCGGCTCCGGCTCCTGGCCCCGCCTGCTGCCGGGCCTGATCGTCGGCGGCCTGGGCAGCGGCCTGCTGAACGGCGCGCTCCCGCTGCTCGCCGTCGAGTCGGTGCCGCGCGAGCGGGCCGCGATGGGCTCCGGCGCCCAGCAGACCTTCCGCTACATCGGCTCCTGCGCCGGCGTGGCCCTCACCATCGCCCTCGCCACCTCGGCCGACAGCATGGCCCGCGGCGCCGACATCGCCCTGCTCGTGTCGGCGGGGCTCGCGGTCGTGGGGGCGGTGAGCGTGCTGGCCCTGCGGGAGCGGGGGGAGTGAGCGGGTGCCCCGGACCGGGCGAGCCGTTCCGGGAACACCCCCCGGCCCGCCCACCTCCGAGCCGCACCCACCCGCCGATCCCGAACCGCCCACCCCCGAGCCGCACCCACCCGCCGATCCCGAACCGCCCACCTCCGAGCCGCACCCGCCCGACGATCCCGGTGCGCCCGCCCGCCGCACCCGCACCCGCACCCCGCCGACGGGTCCGGTGCGTCCGCCCGACGCCCCCGATCCGCCCGGCGACCGCACGCGCCCCGGTGCTCACCTGGGCCGCATGGACGCCAGCCTGGCCCACACCACCAGCCGGTAGCGGGAGGTGAACTCGGGTGTGCAGGTGGTCAGGGTGAGGTAGTAGCCGCGTTCGTCGTACCCGTACCCCGGCCGCACGAGCGAGTGCGGGACGGGCCGGACGACCCCCGAGTCCATGGCGGACGTGTGCGGCAGCACCTGGTCCACGTCGTACGTGTACGTCGCCGACCGCGTCTCCACCACCACGGCGTCCCCCCGCCGCAGCCGGGGCAGGTACCGGAACGGCTCACCGTGCGTGTTCCGGTGCCCGGCGAGCGCGAAGTTCCCGGCCCGGCCCGGCTGTCCGGTGCCGGGATAGTGCCCGACGTACCCCTTGTTCAGGACGTCCGCCTTGCTCACGCCCTCGGCGACGGGTACGCGCAGGTGCAGCCGGGGGATGGTGAGCACGGCGTACGCCTGGGACCTCCGGGGCAGGGGGCCGGGGGCGTACGCGCGCGGTGCCGCGCGCGCGGTACCGGAGTCACCCGCACCCGCCCCGGAGGCCGTACCGGAACCGCCGGAGGAGCCGCTCTCGGCGGGCGGGCTCGCGCCGCCGCTCTCGCCACCGCCGCCGCTCCCCCACTCCCGCTCCAGCGCCGCCACCTTCCGCTCGGCCCCACGCCGGGCCTCGCGATTCGTCCACCACAACTGGTGCACGACGAGCAGCAGAAGGACCAGCCCGGCCGTCACGAGCACCTCGCCGCCGCCCCACAGCACCCGCCTGCGCCGGGCACGCCGACGCCGGTCCCTGTGTCCCACGACCCGCACGCCCGCCGCAGCCCGCATCGCACCCCACCTCCCGCCGGAGCCGCCCGCACGATAGGCGCAGCGCCCTCGACTGGCCAGAGACACCAGCGGACGAACACCGGCGGCAGGCTTCTGCAACTGGTTTGAAAAAGGGCCGTCACAACCCTCGACAAGCCTGTCCGGCACCCCCGATGCTTCCTGTTGGCATGCCGGGGGGACGAGTCGGCACCGCTCCCAGGAACGCGGTGCCGGGACCGCACGGAGAGGCAGCGAACGCCATGATCCGACGCAGAACACTGCTGGCCGCCGCGGGCGGCGGCCTTCTCGGCAGCGCACTGGCCACGGGCACGGCCCGGGCGGACGCCACGATCGCCGTCGACCCGGCCACCACGTACGGCACATGGGAGGGGTGGGGCACCTCCCTGGCCTGGTGGGCGAACGTCTTCGGCGCCCGGGACGACTTCGCCGACATCTTCTTCACGACCGGGAACACGACGTACAACGGCACGTCACTGCCCGGCCTCGGCCTGAACATCGCCCGCTACAACCTGGGCGCGTGCAGCTGGAACAGCGTGAACGGCAAGTCCATGGCCGTCTCCCCGAACATCCCCTCCTTCAAGCAGATCGAGGGCTACTGGCAGGACTGGACGAACGAGGACCCGGCCTCCGCCGCCTGGAAGTGGACGGCGGACGCGACCCAGCGGGCCATGCTCGTGAAGGCCGCCCGGCGCGGCGCGACCACCGAACTCTTCGCCAACTCGCCCATGTGGTGGATGTGTTCCAACCACAACCCCTCCGGCGCGGCCGGCGGCGGCGACAACCTGCAGTCCTGGAACCACCGCCAGCACGCCTCCCACCTCGCCGCGGTCGCCCTCCGCGCGCGGCAGAGCTGGGGCGTGACCTTCGCGACGGTGGAGCCCTTCAACGAGCCCTCCTCGTCCTGGTGGACGGCGACCGGGACGCAGGAGGGCTGCCACATCGGCGCGAGCGTGCAGGCGGCCGTCCTGCCGTACCTACGCGCCGAGCTGGACAAGCGCGGCCTGACGGGCACGAGGATCGCCGCGTCGGACGAGACGGGTTACGACCTGGCCCGCACCACCTGGAACTCCTTCTCCGCCGCGGCGAAGGGCTGCGTCGACCGGGTCAACGTGCACGGCTACCAGGGTTCCGGAGGCCGCAGGGACCTGCTGTACACCGACGTGGTGACCAGGGGCGGCAAGGCCCTGTGGAACTCGGAGACCGGGGACGGTGACGCCACCGGCCTGACGACAGCGAGCAACCTGCTCTACGACTTCCGCTGGCTGCACCCCACGGCCTGGGTGTACTGGCAGGTGATGGACCCGAGCGCGGGCTGGGCCGCGATCGCGTACGACGCGGACACGCTCCAGCCGGGCGCGATCCAGACCAAGTACTACGTCCTCGCCCAGTTCACCCGGCACATCCGGCCGGGCATGACGATCCTGGACACGGGCGTCGAGTACGCGGCGGCGGCCCTGGACCGCGCGGCGCGGCGCCTGGTGATCGTCGCCGCGAACACCTCCGCCGCCGCCCGGACCCTGACCTTCGACCTCTCCCGCTTCTCCGCCGTCACCGGCGGCTCGGACGGCCTGGTCCCCCGCTGGAACACGGTCACCACCGGCGGCGACCGGTACACGGCACGGTCGGACACGTACCTGAACGGCAGGTCGGTGGCCGTCCCCTTCGCGGCGAAGTCGGTGCAGACGCTCCAGGTGGACGGCGTCACCGTCTGAGCGGCTCCCGGGACTCCCGGGACTCCCGGGGCTCTCGGGACTCCCGGGGCTCTCAGGACAGCGGCAGGGCGTCCTGGTAGCCGTTCACCGGCCGGGCGACCTTCGTGACGGTACGAGCGTCCAGCGCGACCGCCGCCGACCCGGTGCCCAGCGTCCCGCCCGGATGCCAGGTGCCGGTGACCGTCACCCATGTGTCGGCGGCGAGCGCGGGGCCGCCGTAGACCCTCACCTTCACGGACTGGGCGTCCGCGGCACAGCAGTTGAGGATGATCCGCGTCAGCTCCCAGCCACCGCCCCGGCCTCCCGAGCCGGGCGTGACGAACCCGGTCATCCGGACCACGCGCCCCTTGACGGCCTGCGCGCGGTCCTGCTGCACCCGGCTGGTGAAGTCGGAGAGGGTCATGGGCAGGGGCGAGGTGCGCGGCAGCGGATCGAAGCCGTCCGGATGCGTGACGGGCTTGGGCGGCTGCCGGGAGGCGGTGTAGGCGCCGAGGGCGGGCGGGGCGTAGAGGAGCAGGCTCAGAGCGGGGAGGAGCAGCAGCCAGGCGACGCGGGGCATGCCGGAGTGGTCGTGCGCGCCCGCGTGACCGTGCGCGCCGGAGTCGTCGTGCGCGCCGGAGTTGCCGTGCGCGCCGGAGTGGTCATGGGCGCCGGAGTTGCCGTGCGCGCCGGAGTCGTCGTACCCGTGGCCGTCGGGCTCCCGGCTGCCATGCTCCCGGTTGCCGGGGTGCCGGCCTCCATGCTCCCGGTCGTCTGCCCCGCCGCGGTCGAGGACGGCGCTCGCGAGCCCCAGCAGGATCAGGACGGCGCCGGAGGCGATGAGCAGGGGCCGCATGCCCTCCTTGACGTACCGCAGGCACAGGTCGGTGAAGAGGGAGACGTGCAGCAGACCGAGCCCGCACAGCACGAGCAGCCCCGCCTGGAACGACCTTTTCACAGCAACACCCATCCGATCAGCGCGCTGCACGCGACGGCGACGACGACGGTGGCGGCGGAGAACCGCACCGCGAAGGCCCGCCCGAAGGTCCCCGCCTGGAGGGCGATGAGCTTCAGGTCGACCATGGGGCCCACCACCATGAACGCCAGCCGCGCCACGGGCGGGAACCCGGTCAGCGAGGCGGCGAGGAAGGCATCGGCCTCGGAACACACCGCGAGCAGCACGGCGAGCCCGGCGAGGAAGAGCACGGACAGCCAGGGCGTGGCGGCGAAGGTGTCCAGCACGGAGCGCGGGACGGCGACGTTGAAGGTGGCCGCGGCCATGGCGCCGAGCACGAGGAAGCCGCCGGCGTGCAGGAAGTCGTGCTGGAACCCGCGCCGGAACTCGTCCCACCGGCTGTGGCCCACCCGATGCCCGGTGTGCCGTACGGCAGGTCGCAGCCACTTGGCCCGCCCGAACCGCAGCCACAGCCAGCCCATGACCACGGCGGTGGCGAGGGAGGCGAACAGCCGGGCGAGGACCATGGCGGGGTTGCCGGGGAACGCGATCGCGGTGGCGGTCAGCACGACGGGATTGATGGCGGGCGCGGACAGCAGGAAGGCGAAGGCGGCGGCCGGCGTCACTCCGCGGCTGATGAGACTGCCGGCGACCGGCACGGAAGCACACTCGCACCCCGGCAGGACGACCCCCGCGACCCCGGCGACCGGAACGGCGAGGGCGGCCCGCCGCGGCAGGATCCTCTGGAACACCCCCTCCGGCACGAAGGCGTTGATCGCGCCGGACAGGGCGGTGCCGAGCAGCAGGAAGGGCAGGGCCTGCACGGTGACGGCCAGGCACACCGTCCGCCACGCCTGCACGGCGGGGGCGTCGCCCCACCGCCCGAGGAAGAAGAGCACGGACCCGGGCACGAGGGCGGCGCCCGCCAGCAGCAGCGGCCAGTAACGAGGCAACTCCGCCCCGCCCGCCTCCCTGCCGACGGCACCGGTCGCCGCGCCCTCGGCGCCCATCGCCGCGCCCCCGGCAGTCGGCTCCCCGCCCCCGGCGGCCGGCTGATCGTCCGCGATCCGGACCGGCTCACCCGTTGTCTGCATGGCGACTCCGCATGTCGATGTCGGCCCCGAAGATATCCACCCGGACCCCGACGCCGTCGGCCGGTGCCCGCACCCCGGGCAAGGGCAGCCGGCTCTCCGGAGCGGAACCGGAACGGAGACCGACCCTCGTGATACCGGACCACGACGGAGAGCCGACCCGTGGTATCGGACCGCGACGAAGAGCCAACCCATGGTGCCGGACCACGTCGGCGAGCCGCCCCCGTGGTACCGGACCGCGCCTCACATTCACCACCGCACGGCAGTACGGTGTCCCCCATGCGCCCCGACACGCCTGCCGAGAATGTCGACCACACCGCCGAAGCGGCCCGCCTGGAGCGGACCGCCGGCCTGTACCCCGAGGACACCGAGACGCTCCTGCTCCGGGCGGCGGCCCACCTGGAACTGTCCGGCGACCGCCCCGCGGCGACCACGCTCTACGACCGCCTGCTGTCGTCCGCCACAGGACTGGACAACGCTGCCCTGGTCCGCGCCCTGAAGGCATCGAACCTCTGGGAGTACGGCCACGAGGCGGAGGCGAGGGCGATCATCGAGGGCATCCGCACGACGGCCCCCCGCGACCCGGCCCCCTGGGTGATCGCCGCGGAGGCCCTCGAAGCCCACGACGAGCTGGAAGCGGCGGCGGAGACCTTCACGGAGGCGGCGGCCCTGCTCCTGCCGGACTCCACGGATCCGTCCCCCGCCACCCACCCCGTCCTCTACGGCCGCCACCGCGTCCGCCGCATGCTGGGCCTGCCCCACGACGACTGGGACACCCTGGCCGACACCCTCCACACATCCCCGGTCACCCTGGACGAACTCCACGACCCGAAGCGGGTGTGGTCCCTGGGCTCGGACAACCCGGCGGAACTGGAAGCGGAGATCTCCCGCCTCCGCGCGGAGCTGGGCGCCTACCGGGAGGCCCTCTCCCGCCCGTTCCCGGTGGCGGTCCTCCACTGGCCGGCACCGGAACTGTCGGAACTGCTGTCGACCTACCCGGCCTTGGCGTCGGAGTACCCGTCCCACTCCGACCACCTGACGACCATAGAAGCCTCCCTCCGCGAACTCTCCGCTTCGGGCACCCCCAACCTGGGCATCGTCACGGGCACGGTCCCGTCGTACGAGGCCTTCGCGGCATCGGAGGCCACGTCCCCCGACGACCCCACCCTGCTCCCCCAGTACGCGACGACCCTGGCCTCCCGGGGACGAGCGATCGCCTGGCCACCGGAGGCCGGGGCGGAGTGCTGGTGCGGGGTGGGTGTGGTTTACGCGGACTGTCATGGACTGTGACGTCAGCGGGCTAGGCTTACAAACGTGTCCGAAGACCCTCCCTGGAACCCGCCCGAAGGCTCCTGGGCCTCATCCGCCGCACGTCGTCGCAACATGCAGGCGATCCGTAGCCGGGACACCAAGCCAGAAACGCTGATCCGGCGGTTGGTTCACGCACGCGGTCTGCGCTATCGCGTCGCCGCCCGCCCCTTGCCGGACCTTCGGCGGACAGCGGACCTGGTATTCCGTCCGGCAAAGGTGGCGGTTTTTATCGATGGCTGCTATTGGCATGGCTGCTCCGAGCACTATGTCCCGCCGAAAACCAATTCCGGCTACTGGTCGGAAAAGGTTCTCCGCAACGTGGAGCGGGACCGGGACACCGACCAACGCCTGAGGAATGCCGGGTGGCTCGTGCTCCGCTTCTGGGAGCACGAGCCGTCAGACGCCTGCGCGGATAAGATCGCTGCTGTCGTGCGCGACCGGCGGGTTGTCAGCAACAGGCGCGCCTGACACAGACAGAGCCATCTGCTCCGACGTCGGCACGCCCGCATCGACACCCGTAGTGTCGAGTTCATAATCCCGCAGAAGCTGATTGCGCCACTCGGGCCGGAGCACTGCGGCAATGGCACGCCCCACCGCCTCCGCCACCGGAGGAGGGAAGGCATTTCCGACCTGCCGGTACTGGGCAGTCTTCCGGCCCTGGAATTTCCAGTGCGCTGGGAAGCCCTGAATAATCGCGGCCTGCTCTACCGTCAGCATAGGGCCGGCAGGACGGAAAAGGTCCCGTTCGGGATCACACTCCTTGGGCTCGTTGGCCACACCCATCCCATCTACGCCAAGCTGCGCCCAGGCCCGCTTGGCCCTCGTCGGCCCGAGATCCGCGCCACCGTGCTTTTTTGAGCCTCCCACGAGGGTCGGAGCGACACCCCGGCCCAGCTCTGCGGCCGTCGCAGCCTTGCGCAACCAGTCCAGGTACACATGCTCCCCGGTACGCTCTCCTGGCTTCGCTTGCTCTCCGTACTTGTTCTTATCCCAGTACTTGCGGCAGCGCGCTTCCATGCTGGCGGCGAGCTCTCCCACTACGGTCGCCTGTTTGCCTTTAAGCTTCGACGGCCAGATAAATCCCACGCCGGAATCGTCTAGCGCGCTCTCATGAATCACAACCAGGATCGCCCTCGGACGCAACTGCGGCACACCAAAATTGCTGGCGTCAATCCGTCGCCACACCTGGCGCATTACACGGTCCTGCTCTACCGCCGACCAGCTCTCCTTGATTTCAGGAACCACATAGCCGAGATCGCGCAGCGTAGCCAGAATGTCCCGGCGGTAGTCAATGAAGACCTCAGGGGGCTCTAGAATTCCCCGGACATTTTCAATCATGACCGCCTTCGGCCTGAGTTCATCAATGATCCTCAGCGCATCCGGGAACAAGTCACGCTCGTCGTCTTTACCCAAGCGCTTTCCGGCTAGCGAGAATGGCGGGCAGGGAACTCCGCCGGCCAGCAGATCCAGACCCTCCACATTGATCCCGGGACCGGCGCTTACCCCTGGCTTCAGGAAGTCCTTCACGTCCATGGGCTTGAGGCCATCAGCTCGCCCCTGGCCCCACCCCGGCCAGCTGCCTACGTTCGCCCGAAGGGTAGCCACCGCGTGCGAGTCCCATTCGACCAGATCAAGATGGTCAAACCCCGCGTTATGCAGTCCAACGGCTTGCCCGCCCGCACCGGCACAGATCTCCAGCGAGGTCAGTGGCCGGGTGAACTGCGGACGCTCACTACCGCTGGCGCTCATAGTGTTCCTTCCAGGATTGACTCAAAACCGAGGTCAAGTGTCCCAGAGGCCGCGATCACCTGCTGCCCCTTGAGCACTTGACACCTCCGAGTCTCCCACTGTCGAACAACCTTGCGCCCCTGAGGGGGCGCGGCCGAAGTCATGGAACACGCCACGTCCCTGTGATCTAAGCAACTGCTGCCTTTCCGATCTTGATGGGTGCTCGTCGAACGAGCATTCCTGTCGGTCCATACGGGGGCGGGCAGTGCCCGCTACTGGCCTTCAGGCGTCCCACTGAAAACCCGCCCTGGCCACGGGGCTCATGCCGCGGGGGACGGCAGGCTCTTCCGGGACCAGGGCGGGGGCTTAACCGCGGCGGAGGAACCTGCTCTGGGCGCGGTGCCCTTGCCCAATACGCCGGGTTGAGGGCGGCCCCGCAGTGATGGCCTCGTTCCGCTGGTCAAGTGAGCCGGTTCGTCGGTGTTGAGCAGGGAAGCCAGGACGCCTGCCTGGAGCTCGCGGATGCGGGCCCGCACGCGTGCATAGGGGCCTGAGCACCTATCGCCTCCTCAATCAGGGCCCCTGGACCGCCGCGGAAGCGCTCTCCTGCTTCTCGCGGTCGGAGAACAGCAGGGTGGGTTCGGCGAGGATGTCGCGGCTGGCCTCGCTCTTGTAGATCTCGTCGACACTGCCGAAGCGGGCCTCGGAGTAGTCGAGTTCCAGGAGATCGGCGGCCTGCCGGACGGATACCTCGTCGGGCCCCTCGATCTCCAGGAACGTGGGGAGGTCGGGCCAGGTGTCGAAGTCGAAGGCGACCTCCCCGAGTCGCCATTCCTCGCGGTAGTTCTCCTGATAGCGCACCTCGGTGAGGCCGACCCGACGGAGGATGTCGGCCATGGCGTGCAGGTCGGCGACCTCGGTCTCGATCTCCTTGGTGCCGTCGATCGTCGTGGCGTCGGTGACCTGCTTGAGCGTGAGCGTCGAGCGGGTGCCCTCGTCCCGCAGACGGAGCCACGCCCCGCCGTCGAGGGAGTCGTTCTCGAAGATCTTGCGGGTGAGGAGGGTGCGGGGGAGCGCCTGGACGGCGCCGAGGGCGCCCAGCTTTGCCTGAAGGCCGGCGACGTCAACGGCCAGGAACTTCGCCTCGTACTCGTGTTTCATGTGTCCTTCTCTCAGAGACGGTCAGCGAGGGTGGACGAACGGGCCGCCAGGAGCAGGCCCATGCGATGGATGTGGTCATGCGGCTGGCCGATGTGGGGCCGTTCGGTGAACTCGTTCGTGCGCAGGGTGAGCAGGACGTCCCAGTCGCCGAGGAAGTGACGGTGCAGGCGCTCGGGAGAGGTGTAGTGCTCCACCAAGTGGTGACGCTTTTCGACAGGCATCATGAACTCCGCACCGAACACACCTCCCGGGCGGACCAGGCGCTGCATGCGGTCGACGAACTCGGCGAGCGGACGGTGGTGGTTGGCACTGTAGTGCCACGAGCAGCTCGTCCAGACCGCCTCGCACTGCATGTCCAGGGGTTCCCCCGTAAGAAAGTCCTCTTCGCTCACCTGCACACGGGCATGGAGTTCCTCCAGCTTCAGCCGGTCGATCAATCCCATGGTGTGCACCTCGCTGTTATCCGGAAGGCGGATGCCACCTCCGTGCACGGCGAGTGCGTCGCGTTCGATCGCCACCACGCGGTACCCAGCGGCGGCCAGAGGCAGGACGAACTTTCCGTCGCTCGCACCGACGACTGCGATGGTGGCATCAGGGGCAACGCGTTCCCGCAGGACCGCGAGAAACTGCGGGAAGAAGGTGAGGGTGTGCTCCCACAGGCTCTGTGACTGCACGGGAAGGTGCTCCTTGCGTATCGGTGGCGGTGATCACGCGGAGGACCTCTTCGGGCGTGAGCCCCGTAGTGTCGATGCGCTGCATCGGGAACGAGGCGTAGGCATCCGTCACTCGGTCCATAACGGTTTCCGTCAGCGCGTCCCATCGCGATGTCGGCTTGTTCCGTGCTGCGAGGCGACGACGGCGTTCGTCGTCAGCGCAGACGAGGTGGTAGGTGACGGGCATGGGGAGCCAGGCCGGCAGAGTGACGCCGAGCCTGGCGCCCAGGGCCCGGTGGCTGGTGAGACACCGGGCGAAGTAGCTCTCCACGACGACGGGAACGCCACCTCTAAGGTGGCGCTGAATCTCTTCGGCCGCCGTGAACAGTGCGGACAGGTAAAGGCACATCCGGGCTTCGACGTTGGTCCGCTTATCCACTTCGCGTCTGAGGGGCTGGTACAAGGCAGGCACGGTGGGGACAAGGACGGCTTGGCGGGCAGCGGCAAGCATCGGTGCGATCGTCGACTTCCCGGTGCCCCGTAAGCCCTCCAGACTTTCAAATGCCGGTTGATCAGGCACGGCCGTACACCACGTCCGGTACTCGGAGCGTGAGTTCGTCCGTGGCTGAGGGCCTGTGAACGATACGGTTCTCGGTCTTCTCGTACCAGAACGCCTGGGAGTCCTTACCCACCGCCTTGCAGGACATGGTGAGCGCACCACGCGGGTCGGCCTCGATCCGGTCGATCTCACGAAGGCCGCCGGACGGAACGCAGACCTCCGGAGCGCCGTGCTCGGAAAGGTCCTCGTCAACGATCACTTCAAGCGGCAGCTTGGTCTCCGTGAGCTCTTCGCGGAGCCGACCGTAAGCGGCTTCTTCCGTGACCAGCAGCTCAGGGTGGTCGGCGGCATTGCCGACCGGCCGCAAGTGGTGGAGCTTCAGTTGCCGGACCCCGAGCTGCGCCAGGATACTGGCGAGGGGAAGTACCTCCCTGATGTTCCGGGAGGTCACGGTCATGGTCGCGCCCGCCGGAACACCGAGGTCCCGTGCCAGACTGAGTGAGCTGAGGGCGCTCTGATAGCTGCCGCGCTTGCGGATGCCGTCGTTGGTCGAGCCGACACCCTCCAGGGAGACCCGGAGCAGGTCCAAGTACGGAGCGATCTCGCTCAGGCGGCGCTCAATCCGGTATCCGTTGGTGCAGATCTCGACGCGCTGGCCCAGTTCCCGCTTTGCATGCCGGACGACCTGCGGGAGCTCTCGGTGGACGAACGGTTCTCCGCCGAGGAGGGTTATGGCCTCCGTGCCGTATTCGTCTCGCATCAGGGTGCAAAGCCTGACGGCTTCTTCGGCGGTGAAGGCGTCAGCGTGCTGGAGCCGCTTGCCGTGGAAGCAGTGCAGGCACACAAAGTTGCAGCGGTACAACAGCTGCAGATACAGCATCCGGATCTTCCTGATCCCGGTGACTTCCCCGATCACATGGGCTCCTTCGGCTGACTGCCTAACGGGAACCCTGATGGTGGCCGCCTGACAGAGGACCTCGTCACCGCGTTCGAGGACAGTCCAGGGACGTCCTGGGACGTTTCACATGCCCCGCGAAGGACTCCAGGATGCTGAGAACCCGCCTGGTGTCCGAAAGGTCGGGCAGGATTTCGTGGGCACCGGCAGCGGCCAGCTCCTCGGGACTGTGGACACCGGAGGCGACCGCGAGGATCCCGGATCCAGTACCCAGGGCTGCCTCCACGTCCCGGGGGGTGTCACCCACCAGGACGACGGGCACATCGGCCGGCACACCACGGAGCCGCTGTATGCGTTCGCGGGCGACCTCGACAAGTCCGGGACGGAGCTCGGCGTCCGCTCCGTAGGCGCCCACAGGCAAATCCAACAGTGAGTCGAGGCCGAAGGCGGACAGCTTCACGTGCGCGTTGGCGGCGATGTTGCCGGTCAGGACAGAGGAGACCCAGCCGCTCCGCGTGGAAGCGGCCTTCAGCACCTCATGAACCCCTGGCAAAGCCGTCCCGCGCAGGCGAAGGTCATACCAGCGGTCATGCCCAGCCCGCTCGAGAATGTCTTCGATGATGGACCACTCAGGCACGGGCAGCCCGTCGCGGAGGAACATGTCGCGCATGATGAGCCGATCCGTGCGCCCCTCGGTGTGCGCCGGCCCCGACGGCTCACGTCCCGCGAGTGATGAGAAGGCGGCAGCGTATATCTCCTTGCTGACACCCGCGTTCTCAATGAGGGTGTGGTCGATGTCCCACAGCACGATGAGCTCCATGGCGCCAGGGTAGGCAGTCGATTCGGTGCTCTGCTTCCGTGACAACGTCCCATAACGTCCTTGCGCGATCACGCAATGGACGGCTTCCATGGCCACTGTGAACGACCGACTACACTCCGTGCTCGCGCAGCGCGGTGTCTCGCCCGAATCGCTCGCGGAAGTCTGCGAGGTGGATCCCAAGACGGTGAGCCGGTGGCTGGGAGGGCGTGTTCCACACGCACGGCATCGCTTCCGCGTCGCCCGCCACCTGCGCGTGGAAGAGACCTTCCTTTGGCCGACTCCGTCTCGACGGTCCGGCCGAGCGCGTGACGGGTTAGGCACCGAGCTGATCGGTGCCTATCAGAACCGGGCCAGCGTGCCGCGGGACGTCTGGCTCTCTCTGCTGCGAGAGGCCCAGCACGAGATCAGTGTCCTCGTCTTCTCGGGCACGTTCTTCGCGCAGTCCAATCCGCATGTTGCCAAAATGCTCTCCGAGCGTGCTGCGGAGGGGATCCGGGTGCGCCTGTGCTTCGGTGACCCGGACGGTCAGGCAGTCGCGATCCGAGGCCGCGAAGAGGGAATCGGCGACACCCTGGCCGCCAAGATCCGGGCGTCGCTGACGTACTACCGGCCCCTGCTGGGTGAGGCTGGGTGTGCCGTACGCCTCCACGACACCACGCTCTACACGTCCATGTTCCGCTACGACGACAACCTTCTGGTCAACCCCCATATCTGGGGACAGCCGGCCAGCGCCAACCCCCTGCTCCACCTCAAGAGGGCTGAGGGAACGGGATGGTTCGACAGTTACGCTCAGAGCTTCGACTCCGTCTGGGCCGCTGCACGGCCGTGGACACCCGACCACGAGAGGACCGCTGCCCATGGGCAGGACTGAGTACTACAACGACCCGGCTGCCCCGAAGGCAAACACCCTCATCCCCGCCAGCAACCTGCTCGTCGTCGACGAGACCGGGGCCATCCTTCTCCAGCGCCGCCGTGACACCGGCCAGTGGGCGCTTCCCGGAGGTGCGCAGGACATCGGCGAGACCGCGGCAGAGTGCGCAGTGCGCGAGTGTCTGGAAGAGACCGGCATCGTCGCCGTAATCACCGGCTTCCTTGGCGTCTACACCAACCCGAACCACATCGTCGCCTACAGCGACGGAGAGATTCGGCAGCAGTACGAGAACACGTACATCGGCCGTCCCGTCGGCGGGGCCCCCACGATCAACGACGAGGCCGACGGGGTCCGCTTCGTCCAGCCGGCCGACCTCGACGAGTACGACATCCACCCGAGCATGCGCCAGCAGATCGGGGACTACCTGGCTGGCACCTACCCCTACCTCGGCTGAGCCGCCAACGCTGCCTCGATCCTCTGCACTGAGGAGATGATTTCCGGCGCTGCACGGCGGATGAACCGGCCGACCACACTGTCCGCGCCGTAGCGGCTGACGATCTCCATGATCCGCTCCTGCGCACCGGTCCGGCCGCCGTCCGGCGTCGTCGTCATGTCGCAGTAGACGAGGGCGTCCCTCAGCAGTGGATCGTCCAGCAACGGAAACTCCGACGCCAACTCGTCGCGGAGTCCCCACCCATCGGCCTCCAGCAGGGCAAACGAGTGGTTCGCGACCAGCCGCACCAGCCGGTCATCGGCCCCGTGCTGGTCACGAAGAAACCTTGCCCCGTCCAGCGGGTGGAACCCCGTCACGGCCAGTCGAGGTGCGTACCCGACGTCGTGCAGTGTGGCGGCAGCGGTCAGCAGGTCGGCGTCCTTGCCAAGAAGCTGCCGGATTCCAATCGCACGCTCAGTCACTCCTTGCGTATGCGCCCACCGCCGTGGAAGCGCAGCACTGAGCTCGGTTTCCGCTACCCGCGCCGCCCACTCCATCATCAGATCGGCCATGCCCGGCTTCCTGCCCCAAAGAGCCCTGGGCCATTCAGGTCGCACAGCCTGGCGCCGTGCCGGTGAACCCATCGGCACCGCGCGGCGTGAGGCCGGGATCCGTCTCATGCACCACCGATGTGCCGGAGCAGCGCCTCGATGTCACCGGGAGCCAGTCCAGCCGCCACGGAGGGCTCTTCCTCCAGGTCAGCCAGTTGCTGAACCGTGGGGTCATCAAGGATCTTCCCCATGAATTCGAGCTTCTGGTCCAGCCGCACCTCAACGACTTCGTCGATCGTGCCGCGCGCCGCGATCACGGTCACCCTTGTTTCCGTGCCGGGGGCAAGGCCGAGGCGGTGGATCCGGTCCAGGCTCTGCAGGTAACGGCCGGCCATGAAGTCCCGGTCCACGTACACCGCGTCGTGGCACACGTGGTGCAGGCTGATCCCCTCTCCCAGAGTCGCCGGGTTGGAGATCAGCACCATGCAGCTGGGATCCTCACGGAAGCGGCGCAACTGCTCCTCCCGGTCGGGCGTGCCCCCGTACACCACAGCCGGGCTGTACTCCTGAAGCATCTGGGCCAGGGTGGCCAAGCTGCGCACGAAAGTCGTCCACACCAGGGTCTTGCGGCCCTGCGCGGCATTCTCGGCGATGATCGCCAGCGCTTCCTTGTACTTGGGGGACAGCTCATAGTCCGGCAGGTTCTGCATCAGCGAATACAGGGAGCTGTCGGCCGGGATCTCCAGCGGCGGCAACTGGTAGGCGAGCGGCTCGTGCTTGGTCGCGCCTTCCAGCAGCAGGGCCGGGCTGGTCGCCGCCATCAGCAGACGCAGCGCTGTCTTGCCGAGCGCGCTGAGGTCGTCGCGTGCGGTGCCGTTGGACATGCCGCCCACCAGAGAGCTGTAGATCTCGGCGTGCAGTGCCGGCATGTCGACGTAGCGCATCCGCAGGGTCATCGGCGGCAGGCCGAGTTCCTGCTTGGTCGTCCGGGTGAACAGCGGCCGCAGGACCGTGCTCGCGTATGCCAGGTCTCCGCCCGAGACCGCCCTGGTGACCGCCCGCTGGCCATGGCCTGGCCAGACGAAGCCCATGAGGTTCTCCAGGTCCTTGGCGCCGTTCGGAGCGGGCGTTCCGGTCAGGATGAGCCGGCGTTCAGCGAGCGGACCCAGCGCCATGCATGCGGCGCCATACGTTCCGCGCGCGCCGAGCTTCATCCGGTGAGCCTCGTCGAGGATGATCATCGAAGGGGCGGCCTTGAGCCAGTTCGCCAAGAGCGGCAACGAACGGTCCAGGCGCTCATAGTTGACGATGAGCACTTCGGCCCACTCATCCAGAGAGCCGTCGAGCACATGGGTGCGCAGCGGGTAGTTGAAGCAGACGGCGGTCTCGTAACGCCATGACTCATAGGCTGACTTGGGGCAGACGACCAGCAGCCTGCTAGCGGCGCCCTGCTCCCGCTCGGCGGCGTAGACCGCGAGCGCTACACGGGTCTTGCCGGCGCCGGGCACGCTGAAGTTCGCTCCGTGCCCGAGTGAGAGCAGCTTGGCGACGTCCCGGCGCTGGAAGGCGTTGAGGTCTTCCTTCCAGGTGTCTCCGAGCATGCTCAGCACATCGTCGGCAGCGGCCTCCGGGGGGACCGAGGAGCCGGCCAGACGCTCTTCGACCAGCCTGGAGTCCTTGACCACCCCGGATACGAGGTTCCGGAGTTCCGGGGTCCACTCGACGCCGGCCGGGTCGGGCCAGCTGCTGAGGACAGGCAGATTCACCAGGAGCTCGTCCAGCGCCACCGAGGCGGAGAGCGGGCCCAGCTGGCCGCCGGTACGGAACCGGCCGGCCAGCTGGACGAGGTCCTGCCGATACTGCTCTGTGGTCCGCAGGACCACGCGGGTACGCGAATCGTCGAACCCGAGGTGCAGGGACGTTTCCGTCACTGGGTGGCCTCCGCGGTGGCGGCTGCGAGGAGCCAGGAGACACCGTCCCCAGGGTTCGGAATCCCGCGTCCGGCCTGCTGGGCGAGCTTGCGCAGACTGCCCCGGAGCTTGAGTACAGCCTCGTCGAAGGCCTCCTCGTCCAGGCTGTTCGAGGTGCGTGCCTGAACCAGCTCGATGACGCACTGGTCGATGTTGACGCACGCGTCAGCGAGCCGGGCCGGCGCGAGCTGCTTGCGCTTGCGGAGCCGGGCGTCACGGCCAGCGTTCTCGATCGCCCGGTCGAAGGCATCCTTGGCCTGGTCGAGCAGGGCCTGAGCCGAGGCCTTTTCGCTGTCGGGCAGCCCCGCAGTCGTATCGCGGACGGTAGCTGCCGCCCGGAGGATACGGTCGTTCAGCGCACGGGCCGCCGATACGGCCGACGTGGTCGCCGGCACCTCTAGGTCCAGCCCGGGGATGGACACCGACTCAGGCTGGGTGACGGTCCCGCTGTCAGCCAGCTCCGGCGGAAGCACCTCCTCCAGGTACCCCTCCGCCAGGAACGCCTCGTCGATGTGACGCAGGTCCGTCTTCGAGAAGTTCAGCAGGATCGCGGCCAGACGCCGCTCCTTCACGATTTCAGCCTGGTCCCGGTCCAGGGTTTCCAACTTCGCGTAAAGGCGCTGGAGTTCCTTGAGACGCTCCTGCGCCCCCTCCCAGTCAACGAGTCTCAGCGCGACTCCCCCGCCGCTCGCGCTGCGGTCGTTCAACTCCTTGATCGTGCTGAGAATCCACCGCTCCTGGTGGTACGTCGCCGTCCGGATCCGGAACTCCTTGGCGATCTGCTCGGGCGTCCGGCCCATCGCCGCCTGCTCTTCCATGGCGATCAGCCGGTTGATGTACGAGTAGTCGCGCCGCTGGTCCTGGCGGAGCTGGAGCGCCAGCTCCACAGCGTCGATGTCGGCCTGCGTGAACGACGACGGGAGTACGCCTACCCTCATCGACTGCTTGCCCAGCTCCCGCAAGGCGACGGCACGCGTGTTGCCGTTCACCAGAACGCCGTGGTGGGTGACGAGTCCCGGCTCGTTCTGGCCGAACTTGTCCAGATCCTCCTTCAGCTTGTCGAAGTCGGGATCCCGCAAATCCGGGTCAGAAGGCTTGGCCTGGAGCAGGCTGCGCAGGTAGTCCTGACCAGCCTCCCCGAAGGGGTCCTTGTCCAGGTTCCGGTCCTGATCCGGCCTGTGGCTGCGCTGGGCACGGATCCGGTGCGTACCCGGGTTGAGGTAGAGGTCGTTCAACGGCAGGTCGATTACATCGACATGAATCTGCTGTCCGTTCCAGTCGACCGTGACGGTTTCCCGGGTACCTCCGGCGGCCCTCACCTCCTCCAGCCTCTTCTTGATCAACTCACTGACCGTCTCCGCGCGCGGCGGCGGCGGGAACTCCCGCACCATGTCCTTCCCCGTCCCTTCTCTTGCCGGTCCTGTCAGCTTGCGTTGCCGGTCTTGGATCAGTCGGCCAGGTCACCGATGGCCTGCGCCACCGATGCGCGCGACTCCTGGGGCAGCGTCCGGTAGATGCCCCAGATCTTCTCGATCGGGCTGAACGAGCGCTGGTCGGCGTCGATCCACTTAGCGAAGAGACGCCGCTCCACCGACGAGAGGTTCTCCACAAGCTCCAGCAGCGCCCCGAGGTCGACCTCACGGTCCGCCCCGCCGCCGGTCCCACACTTCTTGCACTCGGTCACGAGCTGGTAGTCAGCGGTGCCGCCAGACTGGAGCACCTTACGCCGGGCGACGTTGAGCTTGGCAAGATCGATTCCGCCGTCCTCGTACGCTTCGCCGGCGCCAATGCCACACGACCGGCACAGGTGGTTGTCGTCCTGGAGGACCTTGGCGCGCTGAGCGGCGGTCAGGCTGGCCTTGTGCTTCGGTGCCTTCGACTTTCCAGGGATCCAGACGTCCGCGCCCCTGGTCACGAACCGCTGTTCCTGCTGGAGCAGGGAGGGGTCGTCGCGGTTCGTGTCGATCCGCCAGCCGTGGTCACGCAGGTCCCGCAGCCTGCGGTCGATCTGCGCGACGTCCGGGAACGTCTCGCGCAGCTGCGCCTTGGTGAAGATGTTGCCCTCCTCCACAACGGAGACCAGCCACAGCGCTGCCCGGACCATGCTTCCGAACTTCTTGTCCTGGTAGGACGGGATCTCTTCCACTAACGCCTCCGTGAACTCGTTCCGATAGCACACCTGTTAAGCGGAGAGCACTGACGCCGCGACTGACAGTGCACAGCGCAAAGCTCCGCGTTCCCCCGCCTCCCAGCGGCTTATCCAGCTGACATCACACCAACGCGGAAGTCCAGCCCCTTCCTGACTTGCCCGAGTAAAGCAAATCCGCAGTGCTGGACTTGCTCCGTACGAGCAAGTCCAGCACCCAAAGGAACCCAAAGGGAAAGAGCGGGAAACGCAAGCGCGGAAGCGACTACAGAGGCACAATTACGTCGGCACAGAGCGGGCCTTGGGGGATGACTGCCCTCACCCCCGCCCGAGCGTCCCGGGGAGGGGAATCGCATGTCATCAACCGGAAACAGCCCGGTCGTGGGTCGTTGGCTGGATCCCGGCAAGGGCTTCAAAGGCGACGTACGACCCAGGAAGCGGCGACTCGCCCTGCAACTCCGGGCCTTGTGCCGCCTGCTACGACCAGAAGACCTGGGTGAAGCAGGAGAAAGGACACTTAAGCAGGCAGAGGCGGCAGCCCGGCTGGACTGCTCCGCGGACATGTTGTCCCGGTACCTGAACACCTCAAGGATCCCTGGCCGGGATTTCATTGAGCGCCTGCACAAGGAAGCTTGCGTTGACGCCACCGCCAGGGGCCAGGACGTCGGCATCACCCGCGAAGCGCTGCTCGACCTCCATACCAGCGCCCTAGGGGAACAGCGAGGCTGCGAGTACTGCCCGGATCTCGGCGGACGAATCGATTCGCTCACCCGGCAGCTGAACGCTCCTTGCCCGGCTTGCGCGACGCACGAGCGGCAACAGGAAGCCCGTCGGCGGCAACGGAAACAGCTCGCCGCCCGACTGCGATCCGCCAGGAGAGAAGAGGCAAGGCTGCGGACGGCGGTGGCCGATTTGAGGGCCGCAGTGGCCGATTTGGAGACCAAGGTGACTGAAAAAGCAGTCAGCGAAGCCGGCCTGCGGGAACGTCTGGCGGCGGTACAGAGTGGCAGGGCTCAGCTGCCGGTCCCCCGTCGGCCAAGGGACCGGCAGCTGAGCACGAAAGACGTGTCGGCGGCACGGCAGCTGGTGGCGCAGGCCGAAGAACTGGACAGCTCCGGTCGGGAAGACCTCGCCTTCACCCTGCTCCGGCAGAGCACGACAGAGCTGCTCACCCCGGCCGAGACCGCGCTGGTGGTGGCAGAGCTGAGGTATCGCGAGCGAGGCCACCTGGCCGATGACCTGATCCACGTCTACGGGCGGGACCAGGAAAATCAGGACGTCATGGCGGTAGCCCTAGAGCTGCACGAAGAAGGCGCGCCAGATGATGCCGGCGCCATGCTGCGAGCCGCGCTCGGTTAATGCGCCGGCGCGCGGCGCTCGCGGTCAGGCCGCGTCCGCTCCGGCCTCATAGCTCGTCTGGACACGGTCCAGAAAGTCATCGGGATCGTACCCACGTGCGGCGCTCCAATGGAGCAGGCCGACAATCAGCTCGACCGCGGACTCCTCAAGTCGGGCCTCCCAGCTCCGCCCTTGCCGCTCCGGGGCATCTCCAGTGCTTTGGTACGCCTCCAGCAGACCGACAGCGCGCTCGATTCGACGGCAGCCCGCCCCCAAGCTGAGCGGCACCTCGCACCACACCGCCTTACCGGCGGCGGTAAGAACCACGCCCCAGTCAGCGGTCAGGCTAGCGACGAGGTGCAGGCCCCGGCCGCACTCGTCGTAGCATCCTGCCTTCCCGGGGGTCGGGAGGGCAGGGCTCCTGTCGTGAACCTCCAGCCGTAGACGGTTACTCCTCCACTCCAGCACCAGTGCTGCCGGCGCACCGTCCCCCACGTGCCTGACAACGTTCGTCGCGAGCTCGGTGACAATGACTTCGGCCTCGTCGACAGCTGCCAGCATTCCCCACCTAGACAGCTGCCTCGCCGCTGCGTTCCGCAGCAGGCCTACCTCAACTGGCGCCGCCGTGAAAGGCAAGACACAGCGCAGCCGGCAATCGGTCGTTCCGGAGATGTGCATGACCACCCTCCCTACCAAGCCACGCACATGCCCGCGCCTGCCGTATCCGAACGGCTGCATCGCGTAGCGGTCTGAGGCCGAGCATGGCACATGAGAACTCTCGCCATGCAACTTCTCAGGCATCCCGATCGAGTGAATCCGGTGGTGAGCCCGGTTCAGTGCTACCTAGCCTGTGGAGATCTCGGGGCCACCATCCCGGTACACGGTGAAGGAGTCGAATGTCCGAGCGAACCACCACTCGCCGACGCCAGCTTGGCGCGACCTTGCGTAAGTTGCGTGCTCACAGAGGCCTAACGCTCGAGGAGGCCGGGCGGCTCGTCGGTGTCTCGAAGGCGACGGTCAGCCGGTACGAAACTCAGGCTGGGCCAGTCAGGTGGATCGTCGTTGAAGCTCTGTGCCGTGAGTACGGAGCGACTGAGGCCGAGACAAGGACCGTGATCGGCCTGGCGAAGGACGCCAAGCAGGAGGGATGGTGGAACTCGTTCGCGGACTCCATCCCCGAGAGCATGAACCTGCTGCTCACTCTTGAGGACGATGCCGTCCGCGAGAGCCACTTCTCGTGCGTCTACGTGCCCGGTCTCCTCCAGACGCGGGCTTACAGCACCGCACTTCAGAAGGCCAACGAAGTTCCCCTTGCTCAGGAGGAGATCGAGCGCCTGGTTGACATCCGCATGAAGCGGCAGGAGATCCTCATCCGGCCGAACCCGCCGCGGCTGTGGGCGATCCTTGATGAGTCGGTCATCCGCCGCGTCGTCGGATCACCTCCGCTCATGAAAGAGCAGCTCGGCCGACTGCTGGAAGCGAACGAGTCGCCTCACATCACTCTCCAGATACTGCCCTTCTCCAAGGGAGCGCACGCCGCGGCGCTGGGAAGCTTCGTCATCATCGGTGCCCCCGAACCGGCCCTTGACGTGGTGTACGTCGACTTCCACGCCGGCTCTCTCTTCCTGGAGAAGGACGAGGAGCTGGACCGCTACAGACTTGCGTTCGAGTACCTTCAGGCACAAGCGTTGGATATGGAGTCCTCGTCCGCCATGATCCATCGCGCCCTCAAGGAGCTGTGAATGTCCGTCGGCACTCAGCCCATCACCGAGCCCAGGTGGTTCAAGTCGTCGTACAGCGGTGGCAACGCGACCGAGTGTGTTGAGTGTGCGTACGTCAGCAACGGCATCAGCGTTCGGGACTCGAAGTTCGCTGACGGGCCAGTCATCCCCGTTCGCACCCGCGCTTGGCTCCCCTTTCTCGAGTCATTGGCTCAGCCACTGCCGCTGGACCGCTGAACGCACCCAGCGTGGGACGCGGTGCCCCCTCCGCCGATCTGAGGGCCTAGGTGAGTGATCAAGTCCTCGGCCATGTTGAGCGGTCTCTTCGTGCCCGTCCGAACCGGGACACGGTGGTGCACAAGCGTCGAACGGTCGGCGCACGGACTGGCGGCGCATTTGGGTGCGTGTCGAGCGGAGGGCCATGGACAGGATCGGCGTTCAGCGCTGGAACGGCACCGAGTACGGGGCTCTTATGGAAGGCGTCACATAGCTCGCGTGGCTCGGTTCTCTGGTGTGGCGGGACACGAACGAGCCCGTGATGTGGCGGGCCGTCGAAATGGAACTCCTGCCGGGTAGGGCGGCTTATCGGCCGGAGGCCTGGTCGGGCGCCGCAACAGGGTGTGCGGCGCCCATCGCGTACTACGCCGTCGGCGCCAAGTCCGCCCGGCCGAACAGCAGGGCGTAGCCCGGGGGGAGCTGGGAAAGGACTCGGGTGGTCAAGGTTTCGCCGAGGCGGTCCGCCAGGACGCTGAGTACCGAGCTGACGTCCCAGCGGGCCGTCGCCGGGGTCGAGTTCTCGATGCGGGTTGCCACCGAGTCGACGAACTCGCGAGCGGTCAGGGGGTGGGGCACGGGGATCTGGGACGCGATCACCCGGCCCGCCTCCTGGGGAAGCGCCTGGGCCAGGGCCACGCGTTCGTCACCGGTGACGTGGGTGCCCAGAGCCGAAAGGACGACGCGGGTGACGCGTTCGGCCTCCGCTCGCGTGGCGTACTGACCCGCCTCCCGTACCGCCTCGGTCAGTTCCTCCCACCGCGCGGCGTCCGCAGCCTCGCCTGCGTGCAGTGAAGGGCCTGTGCGCAGGGAAGAAGCGGGGATCGTGGTTCTCGTCTGCGGCTGCGGCGTCGTCACGGTCATCGTGGTGGTTCCTCCTCCGGGACACTTCCGGGCACCGGGCATCCGGATATCCGGACGTCTGGTACCCCGCAATGGGGCGCGTATGAGCGGTAGTTCGGCCAATGTGCGGCATGTGGTCTCATACGGCCTGTGGGGCAGTGAGTGGGCAGAGGGTGGCCCGGGGCGCGGGTCGGGGGGCTGTCACGTCCCGGGGCCGCGGTTCAGGCCTTGGCGGGCAGTTCGGCACGGCCGTCGGCCGAGCCGCTGAGCTGTTTGCGGTCTCCGCCCCCGGCGCTGATCCGGATACGACGCGGCTTGGCCTGTTCGGCCACCGGGATGCGCAGGGTCAGGACGCCGGTCTCGTACGAGGCGTCGATGCGGTCGGTGTCGAGCGCGTCCCCCAGGAACAGCCGGCGGGTGAAGGTGCCCGTGGGCCGTTCGGCGAGCAGCATGTCCGCGTCCTCGGGAGCGGGGTTCCGCCGCTCGGCGCGGACGTTGAGGACGTTGCGCTCGACGTCGAGTTCGATCGTCTCGGGGTCGATGCCGGGAAGGTCGAAGTGGACGAGGAAGTCGTCCCCGCTGCGGTAGGCGTCCATGGGCATCACGGGCGGGCGGCCGGCGTGCGTGGCGAGCATGTGCTGCGCGAGCCGGTCGATTCCACGGAACGGGTCCGTACGCACGAGCATCACAGGTCGCTCCTCTCCTCTGGCACTGGGTGCGATGCCCTACGGGTTCTTATATAGCTCGCCGCCGGAAAGTTGACAAGCGGCGACTCAGGTTCGGCTCGGCCCCTGGCCTGCGCGTTAGCCTCGAGCGCAGACATACGGAATACGAGGAGGCACTCATGGCCAGGGTTCCCAGTGCAGTCGTCGCCGCCACCGGACTCGTCGGCGGCTACGGTGTCGCCCGCTGGACGAAGAAGCGTCAGCTGGGCGGGGCCGTGCTGGCCGTGGCCGGGGCCGCCGCCGCGCGGCAGTGGCGGGCGCAGGCCGGCGGGAAGGCCGCGGGCGCGCTGACCGCCGCCTATGTCGCCGCCTTCGCCGGGTCCCACCCGCTCGCCAAGAAGGTCGGCGCCTGGCCCTCCGTCCTCGGTGTCGCCGGCGCCGTCGCCCTCGCCTCCTGGGCCGTGGCCGACCGCAGGGCCTGATCCGACGGGCTGCGTGCGCGGGGCTCGCCGTCTCCTGAGGCTCCCTCACGGGGCCCCCGTGCCCCGGCCACGCCCGCCGGGACTCCCTCTCCCCCTACGGCTCCCTCTCCCCGCCAACGGCTCCCGCTACGACGTCCTCTCCCCCGCCCGGAAGGCCCTCCGGTAAGCCTGCGGGCTCGTCCCCACCACCCTGCGGAAGCGTTCCCGGAAGGCCGTGGGGGAGCCGAAGCCCGTCTGGGCGGCGATGCGCTCGACGGGGTGGTCCGTGGTCTCCAGCAGGTGCTGGGCCCGCCGCACCCGCGCCCGGTGCAGCCACTGGAGCGGTGTCGTACCGGTCTGGTCGCGGAAGCGGCGGTTGAGGGTGCGGGTGCTCATCCCGGCCTTCGCCGCGATCTCCTCCAGCGTCAGGTCCCGGTCACCGTGGTCCTCCAGCCACGCCAGCAGCGGTTCCAGGGTGGCACCGGCCGGGGCGGGCGGCAGGTCGTGGACGATGAACTGGGCCTGCCCGCCCTCCCGTTCCAGCGGCATCACGGACATCCGGGCCGCGTGCGCGGCGACCGCCGAGCCGAAGTCCCTGCGGATCATGTGCAGGCACATGTCCAGGGCCGCCGCGGCACCCGCCGAGGTCAGGAACTGGCCGTTGTCGACGTACAGGACGTTCGGGTCGACCGTCACCTCCGGGTGGCGTGCGGCCAGGTCCGGTGCCGCGGCCCAGTGGGTCGTCGCGCGCAGCCCGTCCAGCAGACCCGTCGCCGCGAAGAGGAACGCGCCCACGCAGATCGACGCGATACGGGTGCCGTTCGCCGCCGCCGCGCGCAGGGCCTCCGCGACCCCGGGCGGCAGCGCCTGCGGGGGTTCCGCGACCCCGGGCAGGATGATCGTGTCCGCTTCCGCCAGCGCGTCCAGGCCGTACGGCGCGCGGACCGTGAAGGCGCCCGCGCTCACCTCCTCCCGCTCCGAGCACACCCGCACCCGGTAGGGCTCCCGGCCGTCGGGCAGCCGCGCCCAGCCGAAGGTGTCGACGGGGGCGGAGAGATCGAACGGGATGACCCCGTCCAGCGCCAGTACGGCCACGGTGTGCATGGCGGGAATCTAGCGGTACGACGGGTCTTCGCCAACCAAGCCCCACGGGGGTGTCGGGTTGGAAGTCGTCGTGGCAGCGGGTGGCGGGAATCCGTTGGGAGGTGGCAATCTCGCCACTGTCGCGAGATCCCGCCGCCTCCTACCGTCCCCCCGTGACCAAGTTCCTCCTCGCCGTGCACGTCATCGCCGCGATCCTCGCCGTCGGGCCCGTCGCCGTCGCCGCCAGCATGTTCCCGCCCGCCGCCCGCCGCGCCCTGGCCGCCGGCGCCAGCGCCTCCCACGCCTCCCACGCCTCGGACGCCTCCCACGCCTCGGACGGCCTCATCGGCTCCGGCGACCCCGGCGGCCACCCGGGCGGCTCCGACGGCCCCAACGGCCTCGACGGTTTCAACGGTTTCGGCGGTCTCGGCGGTCTCGACGCCCCCGGGACGCTGCGGCTGCTGCACCGGATCTGCCGGGTGTACGCCGTCGTCGGCGTCGTCGTCCCCGTGTTCGGGTTCGCGACGGCGAGCGAGATGGGCGTGCTCGGCAGCGCCTGGCTGATCGTGTCGATCGCGCTGACCGCCCTCGCCGCCCTCGTCCTCGCCGCGTCGGTGCTGCCGGCCCAGCACGCGTTCGTCGAGGGCGCCGGTACGGCCGCGTCGGCCGCCCGGCTCGCCATGTCCACCGGGTTGTTCAACCTGCTGTGGGCCGCCGTGACCGTCCTGATGATCGTGCGGCCCGGCTCCACGACAGGCGCGTAGCCGACGAGGGCACAGGGGGGTCACCGGTTACCGGCCTGCCCCACCGCCGGCGACGCACACACGGGCCACCGCCCGACCGCCGCGGCCTGCCGCCGTCGGCGACGCACACACGGGTCACCGCCCGCCCGCCGGCGGCCTGCCGCCGCCGACTCACACGCGGGTTCCCGGCCTGCCGTCGCCGGCGGCGCACACGCGAGGTCACGGCCTGCTGGCCGCCGGTGGGGCCGCCGGGCCGCGGCCCTGCGGGCCCGTACCCGTGCCCGGCCCCTGCCCCGGCCGGGCACTCCGCGTCGCCGCCTTCGCCCGGTCCGCCACCGCCGTCAGCGGGCGGGCGATGTCCTCCAGGGAGCGGCGCTCGGCCCGCACCGCCAGGAACGCCGCGACCAGGCCGGCCGCGCACATCAGCGTCGCGCCGACGCAGAAGGCGAGGACGGTGTCACCGACCTTGCCGGTGCTCGTGAGGTCGGCGAAGAGCAGCGGGCCGCTGATGCCGCCGGCCGCCGTACCGAGGGCGTAGAAGAAGGCGATGGACATCGCCCGCGTCTCCATCGGGAAGATCTCCGACACCGTGAGGTAGGCGCTGGAGGCGCCCGCCGAGGCGAAGAACAGCACCACGCACCAGCACGCCGTCAGCGTGCCCGCGCTCAGCGAACCCCGGTCGAACAGCCATGCCGTGCCGAACAGCAGGAGGCCCGAGAGCAGATACGTCGAGGAGATCATGATCCTGCGGCCGACCGTGTCGAAGAGCTTGCCGAGCAGCAGGGGGCCGCAGAAGTTGCCGACCGCGATCACCGCGAAGTAGTAGCCGGTGTGGTCCGCGGGCACGTCGAAGAACTTGGTCAGGATGGCGCCGAAGCCGAAGGTGATGGCGTTGTACAGGAACGCCTGGCCGATGAAGAGGGAGAAGCCGAGCACCGCGCGCTTGCGGTACTGCCCGAAGACGGTGCGGGCGATCTCCAGGAAGGTCACGCTCCGGCGCTGGTGGATCTCCAGCTCGCCCTGCGGCTCCGGCAGCCGCTCGCCCTTCTCCGCCTCCACCTGGCGCTCGATGTCGGAGACGATCTCCTCCGCCTCCCGGTCCCGGCCGTGGATCAGCAGCCAGCGCGGGCTCTCCGGGACGTGCCGTCGTACGAGCAGGATGACCAGGGCCAGGACGGCACCGAGGGCGAAGGTCAGGCGCCAGCCGACGTTCGCGGCCAGCAGGTCCGTGTTCAGCGCGACGATCGACAGCAGCGAGCCGCCGACCGCGCCCAGCCAGAAACTGCCGTTGATGATCAGATCGACCCGGCCGCGGTAGTTCGCCGGGATCAGCTCGTCGATCGCCGAGTTGATCGCCGCGTACTCACCGCCGATGCCGAAGCCGGTCAGAAAACGGAACAGGAAGAACCACCAGGCCTCCCAGGAGACGGCCGTCAGGGCGGTCGCGGCCAGATACACCGCCAGGGTGATCATGAAGAGCTTCTTGCGGCCCCAGCGATCGGTCAGCCGGCCCCAGAACAGGGCACCCACACAGGCGCCCGCCACATACAGCGCGGCGGCCACACCGGTGATCTGCCCGGAGGTGATCGACAGGCCGCTGCCCGGCTCCGCCAGCCGGCTCGCGATGTTGCCGACGACCGTGACCTCCAGGCCGTCCAGGATCCACACGGTCCCCAGACCGATGACGATCGTCCAGTGCCAGCGTGACCAGGGCAACCGGTCCAGCCGGGCGGGAATGTCGGTGGTGATGGTCCGGCCGGTCGCGGCCTCGGCTCTGCTCATGGGGCTCCCTCCTCGCCGAAGGACGGGGATCGGGTGCCCTGACCTGCCCGGAACAGTCCCGGTCAGGCACCCAGCCCGCGCGAGACCGCGTAGATCAGCAGCCCCGCCAGGGACCCCACCACCGTGCCGTTGATCCGGATGAACTGCAGGTCGCGGCCGATGTGCGCCTCGATCTTCCGGGTGGTGTGCTCGGCGTCCCAGCCCGCCACCGTGTCCGTGATCAGCGAGGTGATCTCCTTGCGGTACGTCGTCACGACGTGCACCGCCGCACCCTCCACCCAGCTGTCGACCTTCTGCTGCACCTTCGGCTCCGTCGCCATCCGCGACCCCAGCGCCAGCAACGCGGCCCGCACCCGCTGCCGCAGCTGGCTGCGCTCGTCCTCCGCCGCCGCCACGATCATCGACCGTACGGCCGTCCACGCCGACGCGATCAGATCCTGCACCTCGCCCCGGCCCAGCACCTCGCCCTTCAGCCGCTCCACCCGCGCCCGCGTCTCCGTGTCGGACTGCAGGTCGGACGCGAAGTCGGTGAGGAAACGGTCCAGCGCGCCGCGCGCCGGATGCCCCGGCATGTCCCGCATCTCCGTGACGAACCGCAGCAGCTCCTTGTAGACCCGGTCCCCCACCTTCCGGTCCACGAACCGCGGCGTCCAGCCCGGCGCACCGCCCTCCACGGCCACCATCACATCGTCCCGGTGCAGCACCAGCCAGTCGTGCGCGCGGGACACCACCAGGTCCACCGCCCGCCGGTGACCACCGTCGGCGACGACCTTCTCCAGCATCTTGCCGATGCCCGGAGCGATCTCCTGCGCGTTCGCCCGCCGGGTGATCGCCTCCCCGACGACCGCCTGCACATCCGAGTCCCGCAGCACCGTCAGCGCCCCGCGCAGCGCCGTGGCCAGCTCCGCCGTGACCCGGTCCGCGTGCTCCGGTTCCGCCAGCCAGGCCCCGAGCCGGCTGCCGATGCCGACCGCCCGCAGCCGTTGCCGCACGACGTCCTGGGAGAGGAAGTTCTCCCCCACGAACTCCCCCAGCGACTCCCCCAGCTGGTCCTTCTTGGTCGGGATGATCGCGGTGTGCGGGATGGGCAGCCCGAGCGGATGCCGGAACAGCGCCGTGACGGCGAACCAGTCGGCGAGCGCGCCCACCATGCCCGCCTCGGCCGCCGCCGCCACATAATCCGCCCACGCCCCGGCCCCCGCGTGCCCGGCCGTCTTCGCCAGGACGTAGACCACCGCCACCAGCAGCAGCAGCCCCGTCGCCGTCAGCTTCATCCGCCGCACCCCGCGCCGGCGCTCCTCGTCGGCCGGGGTGAACGCCGTCATGGTCCGGTACGAGGCCACCGGCCCCGGTGTTCCCGTCTCCGTAGGTTCCATCAGCTCCACCCGTTCGGTGATCCCGCCCACAATTGTCCCTTCCTGACCGACTCCCGGAACGGAACAGGAGTTCCCGGCGTCTGTCTGAACGGGAGTAGTGGCAGGGTCCTGTCAGACTTCCCCGGCCCATGACGCATCATGGGACTCAGCAAGATCGGAGCCTCGGGCTCCCATCTCCCGAGGAGAACAACACAAGCGTGACCAAGCGTCATGGTTATTCGGTGCTCGGCGCGCTCGTCGCCCTGGTCATCACGGTGTCCGCCGCCATATACGCCACCGTGGCGGCCGACGACGGCACCCCGCGCGGCACCCTCACCGGCAGCCGCCCCCACCGCGACTCCGCCGCCGCCCCCGCCTCCACCGGCACCTGGGTGGGCGCCTGGGCCACCGCCCCCGTCGGCGGCGAACCCGGCACCGAGACGACCGGCCTGGCCGGCCACACCGTACGCAACGTGATCCACACCAGCGCCGGCGGTACGAGCGCCCGCGTCACGCTGTCCAACCTCTACGGCCAGTCACCCCTCACTCTCACCCACGCCTCCGTCGCCCTCTCCACCGGCGACGGCGCCGCGGCCGCCGACGCGGAGACGATGCGCCGCCTCACCTTCAACGGCAGCACCGGCATCGTCATACCCGCCGGCGGACAGGCCGTCAGCGACGCCGTGCGCCTCACCGTCCCGCTCGGCGCCGACGTCCTCGTCACCACCTACTCCCCCACCCCGTCCGGCCCGGTCACCTACCACCCCCACGCCCGGCAGCTGTCCTACGTCGCCACCGGCGACCGCACCGAGGACACCACCGGCACGCCGTACACCGAACAGACCCCGTACTGGCGCTATCTGACGGCCCTTGACGTCCTCAGCAACGACTCCGCCGGCACCGTCGTCGTCTTCGGCGACTCCATCACCGACGGCATCACCTCCACCGTGGGCGCCAACCACCGCTGGCCCGACATCCTGTCCGGCCGGCTGCGCAGCGCCCTGGAGGACGGCGGACAACTCCCCCGCTACAGCGTCGTCAACGAGGGCATCAGCGGCAACCAGGTCCTCGCCGACGGCCTCGGCCGGCCCGCCGAGAACCAGAGCGGCCTCGCCCGTTTCGGCCGCGACGCACTGGCCCGCACCAACGTCAAGGTCGTCGTCATCGACCTCGGCGTCAACGACATCCTCCGCAACCGCAGGCTCGCCGACCCCGACCGCGTCGTCACCGGCCTGCGCACCCTGGTCCGCCAGGCGCACGCCCGCGGCCTGAGGGTCGTCGGCGCCACCCTGATGCCCTTCGAGGGCCACCGCGGCTACACCCCGGCCCGGGAAGCGGTACGGCAGCAGATCAACGCCCGGATCCGGGCCGGCGGCGTCTACGACTCCGTCGTCGACTTCGACAAGGCCCTCCGCGACCCCTACGACCCCCGCCGGCTGCGCCCCGAGTACGACTCCGGCGACCACCTCCACCCCAGCGATCTGGGCTTCCGCACCATGGCCGACACCTTCGACCTGCGCGCGCTGAAGGGCGCGGGACAGGCCGAGCTGTAGCGGACCGGACGGATCCCCGGCCGGAGGGCGAGGAATACTGGCGGGCATGACCCGCTTGATCCTCGCCACCCGCAACGCCGGAAAGATCACCGAGCTGAGGGCGATCCTCGCCGAAGCCGGGCTCCCCCACGAGCTGATCGGCGCCGACGCCTACCCCGACATCCCCGACGTCAAGGAAACGGGCGTCACCTTCGCCGAGAACGCCCTGCTCAAGGCGCACGCCCTGGCCCGGGCCACCGGGCTCCCCGCCGTCGCCGACGACTCCGGCCTCTGCGTGGACGTACTGAACGGCGCCCCCGGCATCTTCTCCGCCCGCTGGGCCGGCCGCCACGGCGACGACAAGGCCAACCTGGACCTCCTGCTGGCCCAGCTCTCCGACATCGCGGAGGAGCACCGCGCCGCCCACTTCGCCTGCGCGGCGGCGCTCGCCCTGCCGGACGGCACGGAGAGGGTGGTCGAGGGACAGCTGAGGGGCACCCTGCGCCACACCCCCGCGGGCACGAACGGCTTCGGCTACGACCCGGTCCTCCAGCCGGAGGGCGAGACCCGCACCTGCGCCGAACTGAGTCCCGCGGAGAAGAACGCGATCAGCCACCGCGGCAAGGCGTTCCGGGCGCTGGTGCCGGTGGTGCGGGAGTTGCTGGGCTGAGAACACCGGAGGGGCCGCCCGCAACGGACGGCCCCTCGCGCGTGCGGCCGGTGGGACTCGAACCCACACGGGATTTCTCCCACGGGCACCTAAAACCCGCGCGTATGCCTATTTCGCCACGGCCGCCCCAAAACGGACCAATCACTCGCAGCCCGTTTTGCCTCGCCCAGTGTACGGGGCTGCGCCTTTCACCGTCGGCCGCCTCGACATCAGGCGCCCGCGCACGCATGGCAGTTGGGGCGACCGAACCGAAGGCTTCCGATGCGGCCGCCCCGCCGGGGCCGGCCGGTCGCGCCGGGGAGCACGCGGAACGGCCCGCGCCGGGTCCTCCCGGGGCGGGCCGTCGTCCGTGGGTGCGGGGGCTCAGATGCCCAGGTCCTTGATGATCTTCGCCACGTGACCGGTGGCGCGGACGTTGTACAAGGCCCGCTCGACCTTGCCCTGCTCGTCCACGACGATCGTGGAGCGGATGACGCCCATGTACGTCTTGCCGTAGTTCTTCTTCTCGCCGTAGGCGCCGTAGGCCTCGATGACCTTCTTGTCGGGGTCGGCGAGGAGCGTGATCCCGAGGGACTCCTTTTCGCGGAACTTCGCCAGCTTCTCGGGGCTGTCGGGGCTGACGCCGATGACGTCGTAGCCGGCGGAGGCCAGGACCTCCAGGTTGTCCGTGAAGTCGCAGGCCTGCTTGGTGCAGCCGGGGGTAAGGGCGGCCGGGTAGAAGTAGACGATGACCTTGCGGCCCTGGTGGGCGGAAAGGGACACCTCGTTGCCGTCGGCGTCGGGGAGGGTGAAGGCGGGGGCCACGTCCCCCGGCTGGAGTCGCTCGCTCATCGGGCCAGCGTAACCGGGGGGCCTTGCGGTGCGCCGGGAGCAGAAGCTGACAGACTGTTCGGGACAGCATCAGGAGACTTCGGAGGCCGTACGGTGGCGGACACGTCGGACACCAGAACCCCGGCGCAGATCGAGGCGGACATCAAGCGCCGCCGCGAAGTGCTGGCCGAGACGCTCGACGAGATCGGGGTGCGCGTGCACCCGAAGACCATCGCCGGGGACGCGAAGGCCAAGGTCGTCGCCAAGGTCGATCACACGATCGGACGGGCGTACGTACAGGTCAACCGGTTGGTGAGTGAGGTACGGGCGCAGTTCGTCGACGAGGACGGCGCGCTGCGGGTGGAGCGGGCCCTGCCGGTCGCGCTGCTCGCCGTCGGTGTCGTCGGACTGCTCACCGTGGGCTCCCGGCGACGCAAGGGCTGACCCGGGCGGGTACGGGCAGGGCGAGGACAGGTAGGTTCGAGGCGTGAGCGCCAACAGAAACGAGCACAGAAGCCCCCATGACGACAAGCTTCCCATCCGGATGCTGCACGACCGGGTTCTGGTCAAGCAGGACGCCGGTGAGGGCGAGCGGCGGTCGGGGGGCGGCATTCTGATTCCCGCCACCGCGGCGGTCGGCCGGCGGCTGGCCTGGGCCGAGGTCGTCGCGGTCGGGCAGAACGTGCGGACCGTGGAGCCGGGTGACCGGGTCCTGTACGACCCGGAGGACCGGGCCGAGGTCGAGGTGCGGGGCGTGGCCTACGTGCTCATGCGCGAGCGGGATCTGCACGCCGTGGCCGCGGACCGCTTCGAGGGGTCGGAGGACTCCACGGGCCTGTACCTGTAGGACGGCCGGTACGGCCTGCCACGGCGGCTGCCGGTGGCACGGCCGGTGAGGCGATGCGGAAAGGGGCCGGTGACGATGGTCACCGGCCCCTTTTCGTGTGCCTTTGCTATGTTCGGGAGCGAGCCCGACGAGACGCGCCGTACCGGGATGCAGGCAAAGACGACGCACCGGAGAGAAGAGTCGTCGTTCGTCTCGGAGGTGCCTGTCGTGGCCTGGGTTCTGCTTGTCGTCGCCGGTCTGCTGGAAGTCGGCTGGTCGATCGGGATGAAGTACAGCGAGGGTTTCACCCGGCTGGTGCCCAGTGTGCTCACCGGTGCCGGCATCGTCGCCAGCATGGTCCTGCTGTCGTACGCCGCGAAGTCCCTGCCCATCGGTACGGCCTACGGCGTGTGGGTGGGGATCGGGGCGGCCGGTGCGGCGGTGCTCGGCATGGTGGTGCTGGGTGAGCCGGTCACCGCCGCCCGCATCTTCTTCGTGTGTCTGCTGCTGGTCGCCGTGGTGGGGCTGAAGGCGACCAGCGGTCACTGAGTCGTCGGCGCGTCAGGTGCCCGGGCCGCCGCCGGGGCCGGCGACGGTGCCCGTCGTGCCGCCGGCGTCGGCGCCCCCTGCCGTGGTCCCGCCGCCGGTGTCCTGGCCACCGGTCGTGCCGCCGCCGTCCGCGGTGCCGCCGCCGGTGGTGGCCCCGCCGGTGTCCTGGCCGCCGGTGGTGGCGCCGCCGTCCGTGGCCGTGCCGCCGTCGGTGGGGGTGCCCCCGCCGGTGGTCGTGCCGCCGTCGGTGGGGGTGCCGGTGGTGGTGCCGCCGTCGGTGGGGGTGGCGGTCGCGCCGCCGGTGTCCTGGCCGCCGTCGGTGGTGGTGCCGCCGTCGTCCTGGCCGCCGTCGGTGCCGGGCTCGGCCGTGCTGCTGGCCGGGGGTTCCTGGATCCGGTCGGCGCCCTGCTGCAGCTGGAGGTCGAAGTCGGCGGCCGGCTTGCCCTTGAGGGCGGTGCGCGTGTACTGCGCCCAGATCGCGGTGGGCGGGCCGCCGCCGTTCATCCGGGCCTGGCCGAGGGCGCCGTACAGCGGCTGCTGCCGGGCCGTCACCGGGTCCTGGCCCATGACGGAGACCACGGTGGCCAGGTCGGGGGTGTAGCCGGCGAACCAGGCGGCCTTGTCGCTCTCGGCGGTACCGGTCTTGCCGGCCGCCGGGCGGCCCGCGGCCTGCGCGGCGGTGGCGGTGCCGCTCTCGACCACGCTCCGCAGGACGGACGTGGTGGTGTCGGCGGCCTCCCGGCTGACGGCCTGCTTGGCCTGCCGTCCGGGCAGCTTGATCTCGTCGGTGCCGTTCTTGGTGATCTTCTCGACCATGGTGTACGTGCCGTGCTTGCCGTGGTTGGCGAGCGTGGCGTAGGCCTCCGCCATGTCCAGGACGCTGGCGGTGGCGGTGCCGAGGGCGATGGACGGGTACGGCTGGAGGTCCCGGGTGTCGGAGGGGACGCCGAGGTCGACGGCGGTCTGCTTGACCTTGGCGGGGCCGACGTCGACGGCCATCTGCGCGTACACCGAGTTCACCGACAGGTCGGTGGCCTTGCGGACGGTGATGTTGCCGTACGAGCGCTGGTCCTCGTTCTCGGGGGCGTAGGAGCCGCCGCTCCAGCCCTGGACGGGACGCTGGTTGGTGCCGTCGTAGACGGTGTTCGGGGTGATCGTCCGGCCGTCCTGGGTGGTGGACCCGTTCTCCACGGCGGAGGTGAACACGAACGGCTTGAAGGTGGAGCCGACCTGGTAGTCACCGCGGGTCGCGCCGTTGGTGTACTGCTTCACGTAGTCGATGCCGCCGTACATCGCGACGACCTTGCCGGTCCTGGGGTCGACGGAGGCGCCGCCGGCCCGGACGTAGGTGTCGGCCTTGCGGTTCTTCTTGTCCAGCTTGGACATCAGCTGGTCGTCGACGGCCTTGACGAAGGCGTCCTGCCTGCTCTTCTGGATGGTGGTGGTGATGCGGTAGCCGCCGGCCGCGAGGTGGTCGGTGTCGATGATGTTGTTGGTGGTCAGGTAGTGCTTGACGGCTTCCACGAGGTAGCCGCGCTGGCCGGACATGCCGGTGGAGATCGTCTGTTCCTTGGGCATCGGGAACTTCATGCCGGCGCGCTCGGAGGCGCCGAGCCAGCCCTTCTCGACCATGCCGTCGAGCACGTAGTTCCAGCGGGCGACGGCCGCCTTCTTGTTCTCCGGGTGGGCGACGACGTCGTACTCGCTCGGTGCGTTGACGAGCGCGGCGAGGTAGGCGGCGCGGGCGGGGTCCAGGGCGTCGGCGTCGCGGCCGTAGTAGGCCTGGGCGGCGGCCTGGATGCCGTAGGCGTTGCGGCCGAAGTAGCTGGTGTTGAGGTAGCCCTCGAAGATCTCGTCCTTGGACTTGTTCTGGTCGAGCTTGATCGAGATGAAGAACTCCTTGGCCTTACGGGTGACCGTCTGTTCCTGGGCCAGGTAGTAGTTCTTCACGTACTGCTGGGTGATGGTCGAGCCGGACTGCTTGCCCTTGCCGGTCGCGGTGTTCCAGCCGGCGCGGAGCATCGCCTTGGGGTCGACGGCGGACTCGGTGTAGAAGTCGCGGTCCTCGGCGGCCAGTACGGCGTGCTGGGCGTCCTTGGAGACCTGGGCGAGGTTGACGTTCTCGCGGTTGACCTCGCCGTCGCGGGCCAGCTGGGAGCCGTCGGCGTAGAGGTAGACGTTGCTCTGCTTGGTCGCGAACGCGTTGGCCGGCGGGATCTTCACCATGGAGTAGCCGACGAAGAAGAGCCCGATGAGCAGCAGCACGCCGATGACGAAGGTGCCGAGCACCATGCGCCAGGTGGGGATGATCCGCCGCCATCCGGTCCGCTTGGGCCGCTTGCCCTTCTTGGCCTTGGCCTTGGGCTTGCCGTTGCCGTCGTCCCCGGCGTTCGCGCCGTCCGTGGCGGCGAGGACGGTGGTCTCGTCCTCGGGGGAGCCCGGCTTCGCCGCCGCACCGGTGCCGGTCCGGGGCGCGGTGCCGGTCCCGGGCGCGGAGGCGGCTGCGCCGGCCGCGGCCGCGGTGCCGGCCTTGGCGCCCAGGGCCCCGGCACCGGCAGCGGCACCGGCCGCACCGGCGGCGCTCGCCGCACGGGCGGCACGGGCGGCGCGGGCGGCGGCCGGGGAGGTGGGAGCGGTCGCACCGGTGCCGACCGTGGCGGCTCCGGTGCCGGCCGTGGTGGCGCCGGTGGCCTGGGCGCCGCGGTTCTGGCCGGCGGGCTTCTGACCGGCGGGCTTTTGACCAGCAGGGTTCTGGCCTGCGGGCTTCTGGCCGGCAGGGTTCTGGCCTGCGGGGCGGGGCACGGAGGGACGGGGAGCGGTTCCGGCGGGGTTCGGCTCACCCGCGCGAGGCGCGCCGACGCGCCGCAGCACCTGGGTGGTCTCGGGTGCGGATCCCTCGCCGGGCCGGTCCGGCCGGCCGTCCTTGCCGGACTGCGGCGAGGACTCCGCGGACTTCCGGGGCGGGGTGATACGCCGCAGCACCTGCGTGCTCTCGGCGGACTGGGCCCCGTCGGAGCCGCCGGGCCCGCCGGGCGCGGCCGGCTTCCCGGCACCGGGGGCCTTGGCCGAGGGAGCGGAGCCACCGGACGCCGGGCCACCACCGGACACACCGGGGCCCTTGCCGGACGCCGGGCCACCGCCGGACACACCGGAGCCCTTGCCGGGTGCCGAGGCACCACCGGCGGCCGAAGCACCACCGGCGGCGGCGCCACGGCCGGTCACCGGACCGCGGCCGGGCGCCGCGGCACCACCGGACACCGGGCCGCGGCCCGGTGCCGAGCCGTCACCGGCGGCCGGGGTCTTCGGGGGCTCCGTGGGTCCCGGCCGGTCCGTCCGGGCGTCGCGGGCCGCCTGGCGGGCCCGGGCCATGGACGCGGTCCGGTCCGGGGCTGCCGAGTCCGCCGGACCCGCGCCGCGGTCGGACGTCTCCGAGCCGCTCGGCCGGGTGCCCCCGGTACCGGCGCCGCGGGCGCCCTCGGTGCCGGCGCCGCGGGGGCCGTCGGCGGGCCGGCCGGCGCTCCGCGGCGTGCCCGCGGTCCCGGCGCGCCCGCCGTCCCGGGGCCGCTCGGTGCCCTCGGGCCGCCCGGCGGGCTCGGCGGGACGCTCGGCACGCCCGGCGGGTCGTTCTGCTCGCCCGGCGGGACGTTCGGCGCTTGCGTCGCCGGTGTCGCGCCGGGCGCTCGCGGTGTCCCCCTGGGACCCCTCGGCGCTCACGCTGTCGCCCCTCCCGGCGTTCGTACCCCTCGGTGTCGTCGCCCTGCGCGGCTCGGTGGCCGTCTCGTCGCGGCCCCCCGGGTGCCCGGGCCCTTCAGCCGGCAGCGGCCGTTTCGGTGCCACGCCTTCGTTCGGCTGCTGCGGCTGCGGCTCGTCGCTCATGTCGTGCACGGACTCCTGTTTCGCGTCGTACGTTTCCCGTACGCCTCGTACGCTTCTGCGCTCCCCCTGTTTGAAGACTCTCGCACCTGGCGTTCCGTTCCCGGATTCCGGCACGCTTCCGACCGGAAAACGCGTGGCCGGCCGCCGGGCCTCCGGACTAGGCTCCTGCGCTTCGGTGTCGAGCGGTCCGAGGAGGTGGACTGGTGTGGGCGCGGGACGGTTGTACGCGGCCGTCGCGGCAGGGGGGTTCCGACGGTACGCGACCTATCGGGCGGCCACTGCGGCAGGGGTCTTCACGAACACGGTCTTCGGTCTGATTCTCGTCTACACCTACCTCGCGCTGTGGAGCGAGAAGCCGCACCTCGGGGGGTACGACCAGGCGCAGGCCGTGACGTACGTATGGCTCGGGCAGGCGCTCTTGTCGACGCTCGCGATCGGGGGTGGCGGCGTCGAGGACGAGTTGATGGAACGCATCCGTACGGGGGACGTGGCGATCGACCTGTACCGGCCGGCCGACCTGCAACTGTGGTGGCTGGCGGCCGACCTGGGCCGGGCGTCCTTCCAATTGCTGGGCCGGGGCGTCGTGCCGTTCGTGTTCGGCGCGCTGTGCTTCCCGGTGCGGCTGCCCGCCGACGCCGGTACCTGGGCGGCCTTCCTGGTCTCCGTCGGTCTCGCGATGCTGGTCGGCTTCGGTATCCGGTACCTGGTGGCGCTGAGCGCGTTCTGGCTGCTGGACGGCACCGGCGTGGTGCAGATGGCGTGGCTGGCGGGGTTCTTCTGCTCCGGGATGCTGCTGCCGCTGAACGTGTTCCCGGGCGCCCTGGGCGAGGTCGTACGGGCGCTGCCCTGGTCCTCGCTGCTCCAGGCGCCGGCGGATCTCCTGCTCGGGCGCGGTGACCCGCTGCGGACGTACCTCTTCCAGGCGGGCTGGGCAGCCGTGCTGCTGGGTGCCGGGCGGCTGGTGCAGTCGGCGGCGACCCGCCGGGTGGTGGTGCAGGGTGGCTGACCGGAGCCCGGTGGCGGCCCCGACGCGGGCGGAGCGGCTGGCCGAGGGGGTGCGGGCGTACCGGCTGATCGCGGCGATGTGGGTGCGGTCCACGATGGCCTACCGCGCGTCCTTCGTCATGACCACGTTCGGGAACTTCGCGGCGACCTTCCTGGACTTCGTCGCGATCATGCTGATGTTCTCCCGGGTGGACGCGCTGGGCGGCTACCCGCTGCCCGAGGTGGCGTTCCTGTACGGGCTGTCCGCGGTCTCCTTCGGGGCGGCGGACCTGGTGATCGGGTCGATGGACCGGCTGGGCCGGCGGGTGCGGGACGGCACGCTGGACACCCTGCTGGTGCGGCCGGCGCCGGTGCTGGCGCAGGTGGCGGCCGACCGGTTCGCGCTGCGGCGGCTGGGCCGGGTGACCCAGGGGGCGCTGGTGCTGGGCTGGTCGCTGACCCGGGTGGACATCGACTGGACGGCGGACAGGCTGCTGCTGATGCCGGTGATGGTGGTGAGCGGCTGCGGGATCTTCTGCGCGGTGTTCGTGGCGGGGGCGGCGTTCCAGTTCGTGGCGCAGGACGCCTCGGAGGTGCAGAACGCCTTCACCTACGGCGGTACGACGCTGTTGCAGTATCCGCCGACGGTGTTCACGAAGGAGCTGGTGCGCGGGGTGACGTTCGTGCTGCCGCTGGCCTTCGTCAACTGGCTGCCCGCGACCTATGTGCTGGGGCGGCCGTACCCGCTGGGGCTGCCCCGGTGGGTGGCGTGGACCCCGCCGCTGGTGGCGGTGGGGTGCTGTGCGCTGGCGGGGCTGGCCTGGCGCGCGGGTCTTCGTTCGTACCGCAGCACAGGGAGTTGAGCGTGAGCGACTTCATCGCACTGGAGAAGGTCGAGAAGGTCTTCGAGGTGCGCCGGAAGACCGGGTTCCTCACACGGGAGCGGCGCGAGGTGCGGGCGGTGGACTCGCTGTCGTTCACCGTGGCGCGGGGCGAGATGGTCGGGTACATCGGGCCGAACGGCGCCGGGAAATCGACCACGATCAAGATGCTGACCGGGATCCTGACGCCGAGTGCGGGGCGGTTGCGGGTGGCGGGCATCGATCCGGCACGGGAGCGGGCGCGGCTGGCGCACCGGATCGGGGTGGTGTTCGGGCAGCGGACCACGCTGTGGTGGGACCTGCCGCTGATCGACTCGTACCGGCTGGCGCACCGTATGTACCGCATCCCTGATGCCCGGTACCGGGAGAACCTGGACCGTCTGGTGGATCTGCTGGAGCTGGGCGAGCTGTTGGACGTGCCGGTGCGGCAGCTGTCGCTGGGGCAGCGGATGCGCGGGGACGTCGCGGCGGCGCTGCTGCACGATCCGGACGTGCTGTACCTGGACGAGCCGACGATCGGCCTGGACGTCGTGTCGAAGGCGAAGGTGCGGGAGTTCCTGCGGGAGTTGAACGCCGAGCGGGGCACGACGGTGCTGCTGACCACGCACGACCTCCAGGACATCGAGCAGTTGTGCTCGCGGGTGATGGTGATCGACCACGGGCGGCTGGTGTACGACGGCCCGCTCGCGGGTCTGCACGAGGCGGGCGAGAGCGAACGGACGCTGGTGGTGGACCTGGAGCGGGAGCTGCCTCCGGTGGAGGTGCCGGCGGCGCGGGTGGTACGGGTGGAGGGGCCGCGGCAGTGGCTGGCGTTCCCGGCGGGGCAGTCGGCGGCGCCGGTCGTGGCGCATCTGGCGGCCCGTTATCCGCTGGTGGACCTGTCGGTGCGGGAACCGGACATCGAGGCCGTCATCGCCAGGATGTACGCCGGGAAGACCGTCTCGTAGTCTGCTGCCATGAGCGACGACGCAGCCCCGGACCTCCGGGCGTCCGACGCCGACCGCGAGCGGGTCGCCGAGGTCCTGCGGGACGCGCTGGCCGAGGGCCGGCTCGACATGGACGAGTTCGAGGAGCGGCTGGAGGCCGCCTACCGGGCCCGGACGTACGGCGAGCTGGCGCCGCTGACCCGCGATCTGCCGGCGGGCGGGGCGGTGGCTCCGCCGGTTGCGGTCTCCTTCGTCAAGGAGCCGGTGCGCGGCGGGGGTTGGGCGGGGCGGATCACCGGCGGCGAGGGCACCTCGACGGGGGCGGTGGCGATCCTGTCGGGGTTCGAGCGCAAGGGCCGCTGGACGGTGCCGCGGAGGTTCTCCTGCTTCACCTTCATGGGGGGCGGTGAACTGGACCTGCGGGAGGCGGACTTCGCGGACCGTGAGGTCGTGATCGACTGTGTGGCGATCATGGGCGGGGTGCAGGTGATCGTGCCGCCGGGGGTCGAGGTCGTCGTCCGTGGCATCGGGGTGATGGGGGGCTTCGAGCACCCGAGGGACGACGGTCCGCCCGAGCCGGGCGCCCCGCGGGTGGTCATCGGCGGTTTCGCGTTCTGGGGCGGGGTCGGCGTGGAACGCAAGCTCCCGCGTGCGGAACGCAAGCGCCTGAAGGAGCAGCGCCGCCAGGAGCAGCTGGAGCGCCGCGCGGAACGGCACGAACTGCACCGGGCGCGGCGCGAGGAGCGCCGCGAGGAGCGCTACGAGGAGCGGGCGCGGCGGCGCGACAGGGAGTACTGAGAGCGCCCCGGGAGTGCGCCGCGGCAGCGCGGGGCGGTGACGGGCGGCGCCGCGTGGCCGCGGCCCGTCGCGGCGGACCCGCGGCCGTTCACGGCGCCGTGTGTGGCCGCGCCGCGTGGCCGCGGCAGCGCGGGGCGGTCCCGCGGTCGTCCGGGGCGTGCGTCGGTCCGGTGTCCCGCGCCCGTGGCCTCTAGCTCGTGCAGACCTTGGTCAGTTCGCCCGCCGCGTCGGTGACCGGGCGGACGTCCGGGGTCTGGTCACCGTTCTTGATCGCGGTGCGGACGTTCTCCACGGCCTTGGTCACATCGTCCACGGCCTGGTTGACGTCGGCGTTGTCCGTCTTGTCGCCGATCTGCCGCAGGTTCTTCTCGATGGAGTCGAGCGAGGCGTCGGTCTGGGAGGGGTCGTTCGCGGCGTTCTCCACGGCCTGCTGCAGGTCGGTGACGCTGTCGGCGATGGCGTCGGCGGTCTGCACGCAGTCCAGCGCCTTGTCCACGGCGTCACAGCCGGTGGTCAGGCCGGCGGTGAGCGCGGCGGCGGCCACGACGGCGGCGATGGCGGTGGCCCGGCCCCGGCGTGCGCGTCGGCTGGCGGACATGGTGGTGTTCCCTCCCCTGGTACGGCTGGCCGGGCGCACGCTGGTCGGCTGTGCGCCCGTATCCAGAGGGACGCCGGGGAGGCCCGGTGGGTTGCCCGGGCCTTGAGGGTTTCTTTACGCGCGCGTGCTCGCGAGCGCCGCCTGCTGGATGGCGGTCAGTTCGGTGCAGCCGGTGACGGCGAGGTCGAGCAGGGCGTCGAGTTCCTCGCGGGCGAACGGCTCGGCCTCGGCGGTGCCCTGGACCTCGACGAAGCGGCCGTCGCCGGTGCAGACGACGTTCATGTCGGTCTCGGCGCGGACGTCCTCCTCGTAGCAGAGGTCGAGCAGCGGCACGCCGCCGACGATGCCGACCGAGACGGCGCTCACGGTTCCGGTCAGCGGCTGCCGGCCGGCCTTGATCAGCTTCTTGCCCTGGGCCCAGGCGACGGCGTCGGCCAGTGCCACGTAGGCGCCGGTGATGGCGGCCGTGCGGGTGCCGCCGTCGGCCTGGAGGACGTCGCAGTCGAGGACGATGGTGTTCTCGCCGAGCGCCTTGTAGTCGATGACGGCGCGCAGGGAGCGGCCGATGAGCCGGGAGATCTCGTGGGTGCGGCCGCCGATCTTGCCCTTGACGGACTCGCGGTCGCCGCGGGTGTTGGTGGCGCGGGGCAGCATGGCGTACTCCGCGGTGACCCAGCCCTCGCCGCTGCCCTTGCGCCAGCGCGGGACGCCTTCGGTGACGGAGGCGGTGCAGAAGACCTTGGTGTCGCCGAAGGCGATGAGGACGGAGCCCTCGGCGTGCTTGCTCCATCCCCGTTCGATGGTGACCGGGCGGAGCTGTTCGGCGGTACGGCCGTCGATGCGAGACATGGCGTCGAGCCTATCCGGAGACACGGAAGGGGCTCCTCCCGCGTCGGGAAGAGCCCCTGGAGGGTGAACCGGGTTCACCGGTGAACCGGGGGGTTCACATCATGTCTTCGATCTCCGCGGCGATCGGGTCGGCGTCGGTGCCGATGACGACCTGGATGGCGGTGCCCATCTTCACGACGCCGTGGGCGCCGGCGGCCTTCAGAGCGGTCTCGTCGACGAGGTCGGGGTCGGACACCTCGGTGCGCAGCCGGGTGATGCAGCCCTCGATCTCCTCGATGTTGTCGATGCCCCCGAGCCCGGCGACGATCTTCTCAGCCTTGCTGGCCATGTTCCTTCTCCCTGCTCCGAACCGCTTTGTCGCAGTAACCCACAGTTGGCCCATCTTCGCGAGCGGTCATGCCGTCCGTGCCGAATGATGGCGATCACGACAGCGGAACCGTCCGCCGACTGGTCTACACCACCGTGGGGGAGGTCGCCAAACCCATGAGCACCGAGAGCACGGTCACTCCCGCACGGGCCCGTTGGAACCTCATGTTCCAGGGCCTGCAGAAGATGGGCCGGAGCCTCCAGCTGCCCATCGCGGTGCTGCCGGCGGCGGGCATCCTCAACCGGCTGGGGCAGCCCGACGTGTTCGGGTCCGACGGCCTGGGCTGGACCGATGTCTCCAAGGTGATGAAGGGGGCGGGCAGCGCGCTGCTCGACGGCTCCCTCGGCCTGCCCCTGCTGTTCTGCGTGGGCGTCGCGATCGGCATGGCGAAGAAGGCGGACGGCTCCACGGCGCTGGCGGCGGTGGCCGGATTCCTCGTCTACTACGGCGTCCTGCACCAGTTCCCGGAAGGGTGTCCGGGCGGTGCGACGGCGGTCCCGGACGTCGGCTGCCAGGTGAGCGTCGGCGGGGGCGCCGGCGCGGTGACACCGTTCACGTTCCAGAACCCCGGGGTGTTCGGCGGCATCGTGATGGGGTGGCTGACGGCCTTCTTCTGGGCGAGGTACCACCGCACCAGACTGGTGGACTGGCTGGGGTTCTTCAACGGCCGCCGGCTCGTGCCGATCGTCATGGCGTTCGTGGCCATCGTCCTCGCGGTCGTGTGCCTGTGGGTCTGGCCGCCGGTCGGTGCCGCGCTGGAGAGCTTCAGCCACTGGCTGCGGAACGCGGGCGCCTGGGGGGCCGGCGCCTTCGGGGTCGCCAACCGGGCGCTCCTCGTCATCGGCCTGCACCAGTTCCTCAACGTGCCCATCTGGTTCCAGTTCGGCACCTACACACCGCCGGGCGGCAAGCCCGTCCACGGCGACATCAACATGTTCCTCGCCGGCGACCCGCACGCCGGCCAGTTCACCTCGGGCTTCTTCCCGATCATGATGTTCGCGCTGCCCGCCGCCGCGCTGGCGATCACGCACTGCGCGCGGCCGGAGCGCCGCAAGGAGGTGGGCGGCCTGATGCTGTCGGTCGCGCTGACCTCGTTCGTCACGGGCATCACCGAGCCGCTGGAGTACTCGTTCCTGTTCATCGCGCCCGCCCTGTACGCCGTCCACGCGGTGCTCACCGGAGTCTCGATGGCGGTGACCTGGGCGCTCGGGGTGCACGACGGCTTCAGCTTCTCGGCGGGCCTGATCGACTACGTCATCAACTGGCACCTGGCGACCAAGCCGTGGGCGATCATCCCGATCGGACTGTGTTTCGCGGCCGTGTACTACCTCGTGTTCCGGATCGCGATCACGCGGTTCGACCTGAAGACGCCGGGCCGGGAACCGGCGGACGAGGTCGAGGACGTCACCAAGGTCTGAGGGCACACAGCGCGTAGCGCCGCGGTAGCGGATTCGCGGGTTCCTTACGCCACCTTCATCGTGCTACAACAGGTCTACACCACTGGGTGGTGTAGACCAGAGACGCCGCCGTCCCCTTCCTTGGTTCCCGGGCGGCGCCATGCCCGATGGAGGAAGTTGTGACCACGGCCAGCGCCGCTCCCGCGGCCGAGAAGAAGAAGGGCGCGGGCGTGATGGCTGTTCTGCAGCGCATCGGCCGCAGCCTGATGCTGCCGGTGGCCGTGCTGCCGGCCGCCGCCCTGCTGGTGCGCCTCGGCAACCCCGACATGCTGGGCCGCCCCTCCTTCCCGACGTTCCTGACGAAGATAGCGTCCTTCATGGCCGCCGGCGGAAACGCGATCCTCGACAACATGGCGCTGCTGTTCGCCGTGGGCATCGCGATCGGCTTCGCGAAGAAGGCGGACGGCTCGACCGCCCTCGCGGCGGTCACCGGCTACCTGGTCTTCAAGAACGTCCTCGCCACGTTCACCGACAAGAACCTGCCGAAGGTCGCGACCGTCGTCGACGGCAAGATCGTCATGCAGAACGCCCCGGTGGACGCGAAGGTCCTCGGCGGCGTCGTGATGGGCATCGTCGTGGCCCTGCTCTACCAGCGCTTCTACCGCACCAAGCTGCCCGACTGGGCGGGCTTCTTCGGCGGCCGTCGCCTCGTCCCGATCCTGTCGGCCTTCGCCGGCCTGGTCATCGGCGTCGTCTTCGGCTACATCTGGCCGGTCCTCGGCACGGGCCTGCACAACTTCGGCGAGTGGCTGGTCAAGTCGGGCGCGGTCGGCGCCGGCATCTTCGGTGTCGCCAACCGTGCGCTGATCCCGATCGGCATGCACCACCTGCTCAACTCGTTCCCGTGGTTCCAGGCGGGCGAGTACCACGGCAAGAGCGGTGACATCGGGCGCTTCCTGGCCGGCGACCCGCACGCGGGCCAGTTCATGACCGGCTTCTTCCCGATCATGATGTTCGCCCTGCCGGCCGCGTGCCTGGCCATCGTGCACTGCGCCCGGCCCGAGCGCCGCAAGGTCGTCGGCGGCATGATGTTCTCGCTGGCGCTGACGTCCTTCGTCACCGGTGTCACCGAGCCCATCGAGTTCACCTTCATGTTCATCGCGCCGGTCCTGTACGCCATCCACGCGGTGCTCACCGGTGTCTCGATGGCGCTGACCTGGTCGCTGGGGATGAAGGACGGCTTCGGCTTCTCGGCGGGCGCGGTCGACTTCGGCCTGAACCTGGGCATCGCCAGCAACCCGTGGGGGCTGGTCCTGGTCGGTCTGTGCTTCGCGGCGGTCTACTACGTGATCTTCCGCTTCGCGATCACCAAGTTCAATCTCCCCACCCCGGGCCGCGAGTCCGACGAGGAGCTGGCGGAACTGCAGAAGGCCGAGGCGAAGTAGCCCGGCCGGCGACAGCCACCTGAAAGGCCCCGGAACCTCCTCGGTTCCGGGGCCTCGCGCGTACTCGAGCTCAGATCTCGTACGTCACCCGCGGAGCGGCCAGCTCCACCGGCCCGGTGAACACCTCTCGGGCGTCCCGCAGGTTCACCTCGGGGTCCGTCCACGGCGGGATGTGGGTGAGCACCAGGCGGCGGGCGCCCGCGCGGGCCGCCGTCTCACCCGCCTCGCGGCCGTTGAGGTGCAGGTCGGGGATGCTCTCCTTGCCGTGCGTGAACGCGGCCTCGCACAGGAACAGGTCGGTGTCCCGGGCCAGCTCGTCGAGCACCTCGGTGGCACCCGTGTCGCCGGAGTACGTCAGGGACTTGCCGCCGTGCTCCAGGCGGATGGCGTAGGCCTCCACGGGGTGGCGGACCCGTTCGGTGTGCACGGTGAACGGGCCGATCTCGAACGTGGACGGCTTGACCGTGTGGAAGTCGAAGACCTCGCTCATCGAGGAGGCGGAGGGGGTGTCGGCGTAGGCCGTGGTCAGCCTGTGCTCGGTGCCCTCGGGGCCGTGGACCGGGATGGGGGCGCAGCGCCCGCCGTCGTGCCGGTAGTAGCGCGCGACGAAGTACGCGAGCATGTCGATGCAGTGATCGGCGTGCAGATGGCTGAGGAAGATCGCGTCGAGGTCGTAGAGACCGCAGTGGCGCTGCAGCTCGCCGAGGGCGCCATTGCCCATGTCGAGGAGCAGCCGGAAGCCGTCGGCCTCTACGAGGTAGCTCGAGCAGGCCGATTCCGCGGACGGGAACGACCCCGAGCAGCCGACGACGGTGAGCTTCATGAAGCAGAAACCTCCGTTGGCGGGAAAGCGACGGGTGGGGACGAGAGGCCACTCGGGATGAGGGCTGTCGGGGGTCGTGCGGTTTGTCGAGCCTAAGGCGCGAAAGCACGGGTCGCTCCTCCGCCAGGGGCCGTTGTGGGGGAACTCACCCGTGCTGTCACCGGTTCGGATGGCCCTGGGGGCGCGCAAGCTTTGGCAGAGGGCGCGCGATGTTCGGCGCGCGCCGGTAACGTCGTCGTATGGACACGTCCTGGTGGCTGGCGCTCGCGGCGGTGGTACTGCTCGCCCTGGTCGCCACGCTGGTGGACGGCTGGGGCCGCGGTCGCCGGCCGGGTGGGCGGCGCCTCAGGCCGCCGGGCCGGGCGGGCACCCGTACGGCGCACGCGCAGCGCCCGTACCCGGGGGACATCTGGTGGGCGAACGTCCCCTACGAGGACCGGCCCGGGATCAAGGACCGGCCGTGTCTGGTGCTGGCCGTGCGCGGCGACCGGGCCACGGTCGCGAAGATCACCAGCAAGTACCACGACGAGCGCAGCGGGGTGATCCCGCTGCCCCCCGGCGCGGTCGGCGACGCCCAGGGACGGCCCAGCTTCCTGGAGACCGACGAGCTGCGCGAGGTGCCCGTGGACGGCTTCCGGCGCCGGGTGGGCGTGGTCGACCCGGTCCTGTGGGACCAGGTGCGGCACCTGGCCGGTTAGGGGCTTCGGCTACCCCACCCGCACGGTGACCGCCCACTCCTCGATGCCCTTGCAGGACACCTGGCCGGGCGCGGTGGGCTCGGCGCACAGGGGGCGGGACGAGGTGAGCTTCACCGTTCCCGCGGCCACCGCCCGGTAGGCGGCCGTGGCATCGCCCGGCTGGAGCACGAAGCCCGCGTTGCCGGCCTCCAGCCCCGTGCCGCTCGCGGTCACCGGCTTCCAGGGGCGGGCCTTGGTGCCGTCCAGGGTCAGCCGGATCTCGCCGCCCTTCCGCACGCAGACGGTACGGCCGTGATCCGCGGCGGTCAGCTCCAGAGCGGAGGTGCAGCCTGCGGAGCGGGTGGGGGACGGGGTGTCACCGCGGGGCTGCGCCGAGACCTTGTCGCTGCTTCCGGTGTCCTGCCGGGCGCCGCAGCCCGCGAGGAGCAGCGCTGCCGCCGCGAGTGCGAGGGGCGTCGTACGGCGCATGGGTCCGCCTTTCTGCCGTCCGCCGCCGGGCCCGGTCGGCCCGGCGGCCTTGGTGCAGATGTGACGTACCACCGGCGCGAACGGATCCACCGCCGCTGCCGCGCCGGTCCCCCGCTAGGGTCTTTCGTTTGGATCAGGCCGGATCAGGGAGCGGGGTCTGGTGCCGTGCATCGCAAGGCGGAGGAGGGCGCCATGGCGGAGCCATGGCAACCGACGACAACGCCGCGAGGCACGGCACCAGACCCCGCGAGCCCGGCATGATCCAAACGAGAGGCCCTAGGCCCAGAGCTGGCCCTGGAGCGTCTCGATGGCCTCCTCGGTGGTGGCCGCGGTGTAGACGCCGGTGGAGAGGTACTTCCAGCCGCCGTCGGCCACGACGAAGACGATGTCGGCGCTCTCGCCCGCCTTGACGGCCTTCCTTCCGACGCCGATCGCCGCGTGCAGGGCGGCGCCGGTGGAGACGCCCGCGAAGATGCCCTCCTGCTGGAGGAGTTCGCGGGTGCGGGTGACCGCGTCGGCCGAGCCGACCGAGAACCGGGTGGTGAGGACGGAGGCGTCGTACAGCTCGGGGACGAACCCCTCGTCGAGGTTGCGCAGGCCGTAGACCAGGTCGTCGTAGCGCGGCTCGGCGGCGACGATCTGGATGCCCGGCCTGTGTTCGCGCAGGTAGCGGCCGACGCCCATGAGGGTGCCGGTGGTGCCGAGGCCCGCCACGAAGTGGGTGATCGAGGGCAGGTCGGCGAGGATCTCGGGGCCGGTGGTGGCGTAGTGGGCGCCCGCGTTGTCCGGGTTGCCGTACTGGTAGAGCATCACCCAGTCGGGGTGCTCGGCGGCCAGCTCCTTGGCCATGCGCACGGCGGTGTTGGAGCCGCCGGCGGCCGGCGAGGGGATGATCTCGGCGCCCCACATGCCGAGCAGGTCCCGGCGCTCCTGGGAGGTGTTCTCCGGCATCACGCACACCATGCGGTAGCCCTTGAGCTTGGCCGCCATGGCGAGGGAGATGCCGGTGTTGCCGGAGGTGGGTTCGAGGATCGTGCAGCCCGGGGTGAGCCGGCCGTCCTTCTCCGCCTGCTCGATCATGTGCAGGGCGGGGCGGTCCTTGACGGAGCCGGTGGGGTTGCGGTCCTCCAGCTTGGCCCAGATGCGGACGTCCGGGGACGGCGACAGCCGCGGCAGGCGCACCAGAGGGGTGTTGCCCACCGCGGCCAGCGGGGAGTCGTAGCGCATCGCTGCTCAGCGGCCGATCAGCGCATGCCGCCGGCCACGGCCGGCAGGATCGTCACGCTGTCGCCGTCGGACAGCTTGGTGCCGATGCCGTCCAGGAAGCGGACGTCCTCGTCGTTGAGGTAGACGTTGACGAAGCGGCGCAGCTGGTCGCCGTCCACGATGCGGGCCTGGATGCCCGCGTGCCGGGTCTCGAGGTCGGCGAACAGCTCGGCGAGGGTGCTCCCGCTGCCCTCCACCGCCTTCTGACCGTCGGTGTACTGGCGGAGGATGGTGGGGATGCGGACCTCGATGGCCATGGCTCAGGGCTCCTGTCGGAAGGTGTCTGGTCGGTGGGCGCGCGGCGGCGCGGAGCGCACGGGCGACATGCGCGGGTCTGGACGCCGCGGCTCACGGCCGTACGGCGGCAGGCCGGCGTCAACAGATGGCGCTGGCGAGCCTGCACAGGTCGACGTGCAGCCGCGCGACGAGCAGCATGCCCGGCGTCTTGTCGCTCACGTCGTGGAAAACCATGGGCTCATCGTATCGATTCCCCCTTCGTTTCCCGGAGTGTGATTCCGTATGCCGGACGCTGTGCATCCGGAGAGCGAGACGGCGGTGCGGCCCGGGGGCGGCCCGGGGGCCTGTCGGACACCGGACCGGGGCGCCGGTCTCAGTAGGACTCGACGACCTCGACCTCTTCCTCGGTGACCACGCCGTCCACGATCCGGAAGGAACGGAACTGGAACGGGCCGAGGCCGTCGGTGTCCGCCGTGGAGACCAGGACGTAGTGGGCGCCCGGCTCGTTCGCGTAGGAGATGTCCGTGCGGGACGGGTGGGCCTCGGTGGCGGTGTGCGAGTGGTAGATGACCACGGGGTCCTCGTCGCGGTCGTCCAGCTCGCGGTAGAGCTTGAGCAGGTCGCCCGAGTCGAACTCGTAGAACGTGGGCGACATGGCCGCGTTCAGCATCGGGATGAAGCGCTCGGGGCGGTCCGAGCCGGCCGGGCCGGCGACGACGCCGCACGCCTCGTCGGGGTGGTCCTTGCGCGCGTGCGCGACGATCTGGTCCACGAGGGCCTGGGTGATGGTCAGCATGGGGGTCAGGATAAGCAGAGGGGCCGTCCCGTACCGAGGGATGGTACGGGACGGCCCACATGCTGGACGTCCTGAGCGGCGGCCACCAGGGGCGCCACGAGTGCTCCCGGTGGCCGGACGTCCTGGGGAGGGTGTCTCTGTGTCCGTCAGCGCTTGCGGAACGCCGCGGCCTCCGGGTTGCGGCGCTTGAGCACCAGGTAGGCGACGGCGAGGATCAGGCCCCACAGCGGCGCGCAGTACAGCGAGACCCGGGCGTCCTTGTCGATGCCCATCAGCACGATCACCATGCCGATGAAGGCGAGGGCGATCCAGCTGGTGAACGGCGCGCCCGGGGTGCGGAACTCCGAGCGGGGCAGCTCGCCGCGGTCGGCCTTGGCGCGGTAGCGGATCTGGCAGAGCAGGATGACGATCCAGGCCCACATGCCGGAGATGGTCGCGAAGGACACCACGTAGTCGAACGCCTTGCCCGGCCACTGGTAGTTGATCCAGACGCCGACGAGCATCAGCGCGGCGGAGACCGTGGTGCCGACGAGCGGGGTGCCGCTGCGCGTCAGCTTGGTGAAGACCTTCGGGCCCTGGCTGTTGAGCGCCAGGTCGCGCAGCATGCGGCCGGTGGAGTACATGCCGGAGTTGCAGGACGACAGCGCGGCGGTGAGCACGACGAAGTTGACGATGCCCGCGCCGGCGGCGAAGCCCATCTTCTCGAAGGCGGCCACGAAGGGGCTGACGCCCGGGTGGAAGTTGGTCCACGGCACGACCGACAGGATCATGATCAGCGCGCCGACGTAGAAGACGGCGATGCGCCACGGCACGGTGTTGATCGCCTTGGGCAGCACGGTCTTCGGGTCCTTGGACTCGCCCGCGGTGACGCCGACCAGCTCGACGGCGAGGAAGGCGAACATGACCATCTGCAGCGTCATCAGCGTGTTGCCGACGCCGTGCGGGAAGAAGCCGCCGTCGCTCCACAGGTGGCTGACGGAGGCGGTGTCACCGGCGTCGGAGAAGCCGACGGTCAGGATGCCGACGCAGATCAGGATCATGCCGATGATGGCGGTGACCTTGACCATGGAGAACCAGAACTCCAGCTCACCGAAGAGCTTCACGGAGATCAGGTTGGCGCCGTAGAGGATGACCGTGAAGATCAGGGCCGACACCCATTGCGGGATGTCGAACCAGTACGTCATGTAGGCGGCTGCCGCGGTGACCTCGGTGATGCCCGTGACCACCCAGAACAGCCAGTACGTCCATCCGGTCACGAAGCCCGCGAAGGGACCGATGAACTCGCGCGCGTACTCCGAGAAGGAGCCCGACACCGGGCGGTACATCAGCAGCTCGCCGAGCGCGCGCATGATGAAGAAGATGACGAGGCCCGCGACGGCGTACGCCAGGATGAGGCTCGGGCCGGCCTTGGAAATGCCCTTGCCCGCGCCGAGGAAGAGGCCGGTGCCGATGGCACCGCCGATGGCGATCATCTGGATCTGCCGGGCACCGAGCCCGCGCTGATACCCCTCGCCGCCCTCGCTGCCCTCCGCCCGCACGGCCTCGTTGCCGTCGCGATGCTGGTCGACCTGCGCTGAGGTCATGTGTGGTGCGCCTTTCTCCATGCCGACCCGGGCCTTTCGTCGGCCTCGGATCGGGTCTCGATCCCCCCGGATTGCTGGAGCTGTTGCCTGGCCGACGGTCGTCGGCTCGGTGGCGCACCCGGCCGAACATGGGTGGTGTTGGCCGGGCGGTCGTGAAGATTTATCACGGCCGCAATATTGATCACAGAGGGGCGCTGTGAGGCATCGCATAGGAAAAAGCGGACAAAGTGCGGCTGAATGCACTAAACCCGGCCACTAAGGTGACGGGATCGTTATCCGGATTTGAGCGTCCTCTGAGCGAACACCCCCGGCAGGGCAAATCCTGCCGATCACGGCATAAGGGTCGTCACCAGGGTCTCCTGGAGCCCGCCCAGCCAGAGATAGGCCAGCACCATCGGCTTGCGGGGGTCCTCCTCCGGGAGGCGGTAGAGCAGATCGGTGTCGTCCTCGTCGGTGATCTCCAGCCGGGCGCCGATCGCCAGCCGGAGGTCGTTGAGGGAGCCGACCCACTGCCGGGACTCCTCGGGGGAGAGCTTGAGCACCGCCCCGCCCTCGTCGACCGGGGCGAGCGCGTCCAGGCTGCGGATCACCCCGAGCGCGTTCTCCCGCTTGCCGGCGCGCAGGTCGTTCTCGGTGTAGCGGCGGAACTCGGCGGAGTGCGCCCGCCGCTCCTCGGCCTCCGCCGACGTGCCCGCGGCCTGCTCCGGATCGCTGTAGGCGTCCGGGAAGAGCCGGCGCAGCACCGGGTCGGCGGGCGGCTCGCTCGGGCCCTCGGCGAACAGCTCGGCGAGCGGGTCGTCCGGGGTGTCGGCGGCGGGGCCGGGGCCGATCAGCTCCAGCAGCTGGACGGCCAGCGACCGGATGATGGAGATCTCGACGTCGTCGAGCGCGACGGCGGCGCCGCCGCCGGGGAGCGGTTCGAAATGTCCGGGCATATGAGTTCGGTCGCTACTTCCGGTCCTGCTGGAGGGTGGCCCACAGACCGTAGCCGTGCATGGCCTGCACGTCGCGCTCCATCTCCTCGCGGCTCCCGCTGGAGACGACGGCCCGGCCCTTGTGGTGGACGTCGAGCATGAGCTTGGCGGCCTTGTCCTTGGTGTAGCCGAAGTACGTCTGGAAGACGTACGTCACATAGCTCATGAGGTTGACCGGGTCGTTGTGGACGATCGTGACCCAGGGGACGTCGGGCTCGGGTACGGCGAAGACCTCCTCCGCCGACTCGGTGCGTTCGATCTCTACGGGCGCGGGTGACGTCACAAAGCCCATGCTGCCACGGCCCCGATAAATCGTCACACCGACGAGAAGGGAGTACGATCCTTGCCATGAACACAGCGGACCTTGGGCTGCCGGTGGATGTTCCCTCGACGGCGCTCTTCACGGACCAGTACGAGCTGACGATGCTGCGAGCCGCGCTGAAGGCCGGTACGGCCGAACGGCGGAGCGTGTTCGAGGTCTTCACCCGGCGGCTGCCGGACGGGCGCCGTTACGGCGTGGTGGCCGGCACCGGCCGCGTCCTGGACGCGGTGGAGAACTTCCGCTTCGACTCCGGTGTCCTCGGCTTCCTGCGCGAGCGGGAGATCGTCGACGAGGAGACCCTGCGGTGGCTCGCCGACTACCGCTTCGGCGGGGACATCTGGGGCTACCCCGAGGGCGAGGTGTACTTCCCCGGCTCGCCGATCATGCGCGTCGAGGGCACCTTCGCCGAGTGCGTTTTGCTGGAGACCGTGATCCTCTCCATCCTCAACCACGACTCCGCGATCGCCGCGGCCGCCTCCCGGATGGCCTCCGCCGCCGGACCGCGCCCGCTGATCGAGATGGGCGCCCGGCGCACCCACGAGCTGGCCGCGGTGGCCGCCGCCCGCGCCGCCTACGTCGGCGGCTTCGCCACCACGTCCGACCTGGCCGCCGGCTTCCGCTACGGCATCCCGACCGTCGGCACCTCCGCGCACGCCTTCACCCTGCTCCACGACCGCGAGCGGGACGCCTTCCGGGCCCAGGTGGACACCCTCGGCCGCGGCACCACCCTGCTGGTGGACACCTACGACGTCGCCGAGGCCGTCCGTACGGCGGTGGAGGTGGCCGGCCCGGGGCTGGGCGCGGTCCGCATCGACTCCGGCGACCTGCTGCTGGTGGCCCACCGGGTGCGGCAGCAGCTGGACGAGCTGGGCGCGACGGACACGAAGATCGTCGTGACCTCCGACCTGGACGAGTACGCCATCGCCTCGCTGGCCGCGGCCCCGGTGGACGCGTACGGCGTCGGCACCCAGCTGGTCACCGGCTCCGGGCACCCGACCGCCTCCATGGTCTACAAGCTGGTCGCCCGCGCCGAGACCACCGACCCGAAGGCGCCGCTGGTGCCGGTCGCGAAGAAGTCCAGCGGCGGCAAGACCTCCATCGGGGGGCGCAAATGGGCCGCGCGCCGGCTGGACGCGGAGGGTGTCGCGGAGGCCGAGGTCGTCGGCACCGGACCCGTCCCGGCCGAGCTGGTCGACCGGCAGCTGCTGGTCGAGCTGGTCAAGGGCGGTGAGGTGGTCGCCCGCGAGCCGCTGGACGCGGTCCGGGAGCGCCACATCGCGGCCCGCGCGAATCTGCCGCTCTCCGCGATCCAGCTCTCCCGCGGGGAACCCGTCCTTCCGACGGAGTACGTGCACGGGCGCTCGGGTAGCTAGAGCGGGACCGCCCGCCCCTTCGAACGCCCCCTCCCGCACGGGCCCGGAAGTCTCTAGGCTCAGTTACTTCACTCTTAGTCGAAGGACACCCACCATGCGCCGCGCCTTGATCGTCGTAGACGTGCAGAACGACTTCTGCGAGGGGGGCAGTCTCGCGGTGTCCGGGGGCGCCGACGTGGCCGCCGCCATCACCGAGCTGATCGGCCAGGCGGCGGGGACGGGGTACCGGCATGTGGTGGCCACCCGCGATCACCACATCGCGCCCGGGGGCCACTTCGCGGACAACCCCGACTTCGTCCGTTCCTGGCCCGCGCACTGCGTCGCGGGCACCGAGGGCGTGGGCTTCCATCCGAACTTCGCCCCGGCCGTCGCCTCCGGCGCGGTCGACGCGGTGTTCGACAAGGGGGCGTACTCGGCGGCCTACAGCGGCTTCGAGGGCACCGACGAGAACGGGGTCCGGCTGGCCGACTGGCTGCGGGAGCGGGAGATCACCGAGGTGGACGTGGTGGGCATCGCCACGGACCACTGCGTGCGGGCCACCGCCCTGGACGCCGCCCGGGAGGGTTTCCGCACCCAGGTGCTGCTGGACCTGACGGCCGGGGTCGCCTCCGGGACGACGGAGCGGGCCCTGGAGGAACTGCGGGAGGCGGGCGTCGAGCTGACCGGGAAGCCGGTCGTCTCCGCCTGACCGGAGCGGCGCCCCGCCCCGCCTCACCTCAAGATCAACACATTCTCCCCGGACCCCTTACATCCTGTGGATCACCTATGTAATGTCCACGCCAGGGGGCGGTAAAGGGATCTCCAGTCGCGCGGACGGTCTGCTTTGTCATGTCCGGAACACAGCACTGCTCCCCTCCTCGGAACTTTTCCTCACAGGGAGCAGATCGATGTCCGAACCTCTGCGCCGCCGCAGACTCGGGGCCGCGCCCAGGATCCTCCAGGTGTTCCTGCTGTGCGCCTCGTTCGTCGCCATCCACTTCAGCACCGCCGCTCCGGCCCAGGCCTACCACCATCTCTGCGGCAAGTTCTTCGGGGTCAGCGGCAACGACCCCATCTCGTACAAGTACAACAAGATCACCACCACGTACTACAACGCCTTCAACGGCGCCCAGGGCCGCTGGGACGCCACCAGTGCCCCCGGATACTTCCGGTACGAGAAGAACAACGGCGACCCCGAGATCGAGGTGAAGGACGAGGGGCACGCCTGGGACGACTGGGCCCGCACCAGCTGGCAGGGCTGCACCCTCGGCTACTGGAGCTACGACGAGGTGTACATCGTCTTCAACACCTCCACCATGCGCGGCCTCAGCGCACGCGAGAAGAAGATCGTCGCCGAGCACGAGGTGGGCCACGCCTACGGCCTCGACCACGAGTACATCACCTGCGCCAACCCCGGACCGGCCGTCATGCGGCAGGGCACGGGCAAGTTCGGCTGCGGGAGCGACGGCCCCTGGTACGACGACGTCAAGGGCGTCAAGGCCAAGTACTGAGCGGTTGAGGAGGACAACGACAGTGATGAAGACGAGAACGCGTTTCGCCGTGGCCGCCGGTGCGGCACTGGCCTGCCTGACGGCCTGCTCGGGCCCCGGCTCCACCGAGGCGGGCGGGGGGCTGCACGTCGAGGCGGACTACGCCTACTACAGCAGCGCCGAGGACGTCAGCTCGGTGGCGGAGATCGCCATCACCGGGCCCGTGCTCAGCATCCAGACGCGGGAGTGCGACAAGGGCGGCGACAACGCCGGCGAGCCCGCCATCGACCCGACCGAGCCGGACAGCACCGACCCCAACCCGGACCCCTCGGCCACCAGCTCCCCCGACCCGACGGCCACCCCCTCCGGGATCGCCGGTGACGGGCCGGGCGCGGCGGACTGCACGCCGATGATCTTCCTGAAGGTGCGGGTCGCCGGGATGATGAAGCGCGGCGGCGGGATCTCCGAGGGGGACGAGATCATCGTCGGCAACATCGACACGGACCAGGTGACGATGGAGGGCACCGCCCCGCTGACCGTCGGCAAGCAGTACGCGCTGTACCTGCGGCAGCTGGTGGCGGCCGACCACCCCGGCATCACGAGCGTGCCGAACTTCTGGATCCCGGTCGGCGGCAACCAGGGCATCTTCACCCTCGCCAAGGGCTCCGTCCAGCCGGCCTCGGCGAACATCGTGGCCCTCACGAACGCCGAGGCCCAGAAGAAGCTGCGCGCCTCCGCCGGGAAGTCCCGGCCCGAGCGGCTGCACACGACCGTGGCCGGCCTGAAGGAGGCCGCGAAGGTGGCCGCCGCCAAGCAGCGCGCCGCCAAGCACGCGACCGCGAAGTAACACCGGACGACCGGCCCGCACCGAGCGGCCCGCACCCCCCGGGGGCGCGGGCCGCTCGGTCATGCCTGCGTCACCGGCAGGCGCAGCAGGGCCCGGATCGGATGCCACAGCTCGGTGCCGGTGACACCGTTGTCCGGGGCCGTGCGCCATATCAGGCCGTCGGGATGGTGCAGCACCGCCGTGATCTCGTCCGGGCTGGGCGGAGCCGCGTTGCCGCGCAGGTAGATCGCGCGCAGGCCCAGGTTGCGCAGCCGGGTCAGGGCACGCGCCCGGTTCTGGGCGTGCACCAGCACCCGCACGCCGCCCGGCCCGCCGGCCGGACTGGGCAGGTTCAGCGCCACCACCACCGTGCCGTTCGGCAGCTTGCAGAAGCCTCCTGCGGCCATGCGGTCACATCCCCGTTTCGATCGCTGTCAATAAGAGACCCACAGGACGCACCTAAACACGATCGGCGGCAACCCGCCAAGGGGTTGCCGCCGATACGTCTGTGACCTGCGATGACAGGGAACTACTTCACCGCGGGGCCGATCTTGATCTGCACCGTGGAGCCGTCCTTGGCCTGCTTCACGATGGCGATCTTGGTGTTGGTGTCAGTGATCTTGACACCGCCGGTCGGGTTCGCCGGGTCGTAGTAGGTGCTGGTGTGGTCGTTGAAGACCGACACCCCCTTCTGCGACTTGATCTTGGTCGCGACGCCCGCCTGGTGCAGGGTGATCGCGTCCGTGGCCTCCAGGCTGAACGGCGAGTCGTACGCCTGCATGCGGTTGCGCAGCAGCGTGCCGTCGGACCACTTCAGCGCCTTCGGGTGGGCGTCGACCGGCAGGATCAGACCGGAGCCCGGGTGGCCGTTGGTGCTGTTGGTGTTGTTGTCCGCCTGGGAGGTGTCCCACTTCCAGATCAGCAGGCCGTTCTGGTACGCGTAGTGCTCCACCCAGTCCGGCCGGCTGGTGTTGAGGTAACCGAAGTTGTACGGGCCGACCTTGAGGGTCTTGTCGTACGACACGTACTGGCGGTTCTCGGCGATGTAGTACTGCTTGTAGTCCTTGGTGAAGGACGCGCCGATGCGGGAGAAGCCGGCCGCGGTCCAACCGGCGTCGGCGGTCTCGGCGTTGTCCGAGAACACCGGCGCGCCGTCGGCGGTCACGGTGATCCGGTCGGCCGTGAAGCCGTTCTCCGCGACACCGCCGTCGGTGGCGTAGCGGAAGCGCAGGTCGATCTTCTTGCCCGCGTAGGCGTCGAGCGGGAACGACAGCTTCTTGTGCGTTTGCGAGAAGCCGCTCAGCGCCGGCTTGCCGCTGGCGTCACGCGGGAGGGCCTGGCCGTCCGCCGTGCCGTCCAGGGCCGTCCAGTTGGCGCCGCCGTCGGTCGAAGCCTCGGTGTAGACGTAGTCGTAGCCGTCCTCGGTGGCCCACCAGCCGTCCAGGTCCAGGCTCGCCGACGACTTGCCGGTCAGGTCGACCGTACGGGTCAGCGTGTTCTTGAGGTCGTTGCCGCTGCCGCTCCACCACTGGGTCGAGCCCTCGGCGGGCTGGGTGATCGTGGTGGTGACCGCCTTGTCGGGCAGGTTGACCACGAGGGCCTGCTTGTCCCAGGTGTTGTACTCGGCGAGGCCCAGCTTGTGCGTGGACTGCTTGCCGGCCGCGGCGGTGTCGTAGTTCAGCCAGCCCAGCTGGAGCTTGTCCCAGGCGTTCATGTCGCCGGGCAGGTCGCCGATGGACTCCTTGCCGGTGCCCAGCCAGGAGCCGGAGGACATCAGCGTCCAGAAGCCGGTGGAGTTGTCGCCGCCGTTGGTGTCGTACTCGTCCGGCAGACCGAGGTCGTGGCCGTACTCGTGGGCGAAGACACCGAGGCCGCCGTTCTCCGGCTGGATGGTGTAGTCGCCGACCCAGATGCCGGTGCTGCCGACCTGCGTGCCGCCGAGCTTGTTGTTCTCGGGACCGGTGGCGCCGGCGTCGGTGCCGAAGGCGTACCAGCGGTGGGCCCAGATCGCGTCCTCGCCCTGGACGCCGCCGCCCGCGGACTCGTCCTCACCGGCGTGCACGATCTGGAAGTGGTCGACGTAGCCGTCGGGCTCGTTGAAGTTGCCGTCGCCGTCGAAGTCGTAGCGGTCCCACTGGTCGTACTTGGCCAGGTCCGCCTTGATCGCGGCGTCGGTCCTGCCGGCCGCCTTCTGCTGCGCGACCCAGGCGCTCAGACCGTCGCTGACGACGTTCCACACGCTCGGGCAGTTCTTCGAGCCGCAGGCGTTGTTGCCGTAACGGGCCTCGTTGAAGGGGACCTTGACCCAGTCCGTGACCTCACCGTCGACCGAGTAGCGGCCCGAGGACTGCTTCTCGTAGTACTTCTTCAGCGACTCGGTCTTCTTGCCGGTGCCGAAGTAGAGGTCCTGGTAGTGCTTCTTGTCGTAGTCCTTCTGCCAGGCCGTGGAGTTGTCCTTCTTGCGGTCCGGCGCGGCGATCTTGTTGTGCAGCGGTCCCGCCGTGCCCCCGTACTTGGGGTCGGTCTGGTTCCCGAACTCCACCAGGATCGTGAAGATCTTGTCGGTCTTCTCGCGGCTCAGCTCGACGTACTTGCTCTGGCCCTTGCGGCTCTTGAGCTGGACGACCTTGGAGCCGTTGCGCTCCTGGGCCTTCACCTTGCCCGATATGAGCTGGTTCAGGGCTTCCTCGCGCTGGGCGTCCTGAGTCTTGCTCAGCGGGCCGTCCAGGTCGTGCTTCTGCTGCTTGACCGGGGCCGGGTCGTGCCGGTTGGCGGCAGCGGACCGGGCCGGGGTGCTCGCCTCCGCGACGGCGAAGGTCGCGAACGTGGCGGAGGCCGCCGCGAGCGTCACGCCGATGGCAGCCGCTCTGAACGTCCAGGATCTGCTGGTCACTTGAGTTCCTCCCCCGCGCCGCGCACACGGACAGGGGGTTCCGGGTCATGGAGGAATCCGTGCGCGCAAGATCAACGCGTGTAATCAAGTGACGACATTTGACTAGAGGTTTAGCGGAAAAGACAGACCTTGACTTGAGCAGGACAAGTGCACTATGCGGAGGTGGCGTTCGTTTTACGAACACGTGCCGTCCGGCCGACGGGCGCAGGGCAAGGCCCGTTCGGCGGGTTCGGTGACTCCGTGCGCCCCCCGTGCAACGGTACCGTGGGTTAGGTCGTGCTTACCGGGCGTTCCGCTCGGGCATGCACGCCGAGAGAGTCGCACGGCACCCCCCGCACCCCACTCCCGAATACTGCCGAGGACACGATTGCCATGCCTCGTCCGACCGCCGCACAGCTCGCCTACGGTTCCTGCACCGTGCTCTTCTCGACGCTCGCCATGCTGCTGCTGTCGCAGACGAGTTCGGGCCTCGGGATCGCCGTCATCGCCGTCGCCGCACTCGCCCTGGGGCTGCTGGTCGCCATGACGGTCCCGGCGCCCGGGGCGCGCACGGCACCGGCGTCCGCCGAGCCCGTGGCGGACGAGGAGCGCGTCCCCACGGCCCTGTGACCGTACGGGCCGGCGCCGGTACGGCCCTGTGACCGTGGGCCCCCGTGACGGTACGACACGACGGCGGCGGGTCCGGGCGTGCTCCGGATCCGCCGCCGCCGTACGGGCGGCCGGGGGCCGCTTCGCTCAGCGGGTGCCGACCACCACCGTCTTGGCCGCCTTGTCGTGCAGACCCTGCTTGTAGGGCTTGTCGAAGAAGCTCCAACCCCCGCAGATCGCCGTCCAGATGCACGCACAGCAGAAGGCGAACGGCAGCCACAGCACCAGGGAGCGGAGCAGCGAGGTCTGCACGGAGGGCGTGGCGCCGTTCGCCAGGTCGGCCACCCGCAGATGGAGCCACTTCTTGCCGAGGGTCTGCCCCGACCTGCTGATCAGGAAGGTGTCGTACGCGATGTAGAGCACGGCGGCGATACAGGACTGCGCGAGGGACCTGCCGACCTCGATGCGGTCGCCGTCGACGGTGTACTCCCGCACCCCGAACGCCCAGGTGAGCAGCCAGACGACGATGCCGACGAGGATCATGTCGATGATCCGCGCGAGTGTCCGCTTCCCGCTGTCGGCGAGCGGGGGCATGCCGGCCAGCGGATCCGCCGGATAGCCGCCGGCCCCGTAGGGCCCCTCCGGGCCGGAGCCGTAGGGGGAACCGCCGTACGGACCACCGCCGTAGGGGCCGCCGTGGGGAGGGGGCTGACCGCCGGGAGGCGGGCCGCCGCCGTAGGGGGGTGGCTGGCCGCCGGGCGGGGGAGGCTGGCCCGCGCCCGGCGGCGGGGGCTGCCGGGCGCCGCCGTACGGGGCGTCGTACGGCGAGCCCGATCCCTGGTCCGAGGGGGGCCGCTTCCTGAAGGGGTCGTCCTCGGGGGGCTGCTCTCCGGAGCCGGGGGGCGGTTCGCTGCTCATGGCCCGAGTGGAACCCGAGCCTCCCGGCTCCGCATCCGGCAGACGGCCGGACGGAGTACGCCCGCCCCGGTCAGCCCGCCACGAACGTGTGGGCGGCCTTGTCGTGCCAGCACTGGTGCCAGGGCCGGTCGAACAGGCACCACAGCACCCCCACGACCCCCACGACCAGCAGCCCCGGCACGCTGAGGACCAGCCAGCGGCGCAGCGCCGGGCCGAACGTCGGGGGCTCGTGCCCCTCGATGTCCCGCACCTGAAGACCGCACAGCTTCTTGCCGAGGGTGCGGCCCCACTTGACGGTGGGCAGCACCTCGTACAGGACACCGGCGAGGAGCAGGACGCCGAGGACGATGCCGAGGCTGGTGCCGGTCGTGCCGTCGAGCAGCCAGACGGTGACCTCGTGGCCGGACACCCGGGCCGCGTCGATCTTCTCCTGGGCGTGGTCCACGGCCCGGCTGCCGAGCGGGACCGCCGCGACGGCCGTCACGGCCCCCACCACCAGCAGATCGATCAGCCGGGCGGCGAGCCGCTTGCCGAGTCCGGCGGGACGGGCGGCGGCCTGCCGGCGCGCGGCGGCCTGGAAGGGGTCCTCCACCGGCGGCTTCCACGGCGCCACCGGCTGTTCGTCCCCGCCCCCGGCCAGCTGGTGCACCTGTTGCGCCCAGGACGCCTGTCCGCCGCCGGGTCCGCTGCTCAGCGGGGTGGCGGGAGCACCGGACTGCGGGGGCACGGCCTGCGCGGGGCCCGCCTGCACGGGACCCGCCTGCACGGGACCCGCCTGTTGCGGCACCGAAGGGGGCGCGGCGGCCGGGTTCGGGGGCGGGGAGGGCTGGGGGATGCGGGGGGTCTGCGGTCCCTGGGACGCCTGGGGAGGCTGGGCGGAGGCCGCGCGGGCCGCCGCGGCCTTCCCGGCGCTGAAGCCGGGGTTCGCGGGCGCGCCGACCGGCCCCTGCGGGCCGAGACCGGCCGGGCCGGGACCGCCGGACGCCCCGCCCTCGGACGGGCCGGGCGGTACCGGGCGGAAGGTCATCGTGCCGTCGTCGGTCCGGGGCGCGGCCGGGCCGGGGATCGGCCGGCGGAAGATGAAGGTCCCGGGATCCGGCGCGCCGCCGCCCTCCGCCGGCGGGACGGTCACGGTGCCGTCGGTCCCGGCGGCGCCGGAGCCCTCCGGCGCATTCGGGGAGTCCCCGCTCCGGGAGTCCGCGGGCACGCGCGGGTCGGTGCCCCAGGGGGCGCCCCGGCCGGGGTCGGCGCCGAACCCGGCCGGCCGGCCGGGCTGCGCGGACCGGGGAGGCTGACCGGGCCGGCCCGCCGGACCGGAACCGGCCCACTGCCCGGCCGCGCCGGACTGGCCGGGCCGGCCCCACTGGGCGCCCTGCGCGGGCTGGGCGTCCTGCCCGGACCCGGCCGCCGCGGCCCACTGGTCGGACCGGCCCTGCTGGTCGCCGCCGTCCGGGCGGCCCGGGTCCGCCGGGTCCTCGTCGAAGAAGTGCGGCCCCGTCTCCTCCACGGACACGGGTGCCGGGTGGACGCCGGGGGGCGGGATGAGCGGTTCGCCGTCCTTGGGTGCCGGGCGGCTGGTTCCGGGCACCCAGGAGGCGCCGTTCCAGTACCGGACATAGCCGGGGATGGACGGATCCGGGTAGTAGCCCTCGCGGGGCCGGTCGTCACCTGGGGCCGGGGTTGGGGCGCTCATGTCCGTCGTCCCGTATCTGCTCGGGGGTGGGATGGGGGGCTCCACATCTATCAGACCCGGGCATCTCCCCACCGCCAGTCCCGCCGGACCCACCCCGATCCGGGCAACGCCACGCCGGACTCCCGGGCCTCGCGAAAGATCTTCCCCGAACCCGCGTAATGCCCCGGCCCCCGCCCCCTCTCTCTGGTGCGGGCCCGTTCCGAGCGGCCCCGGCCAGAAAGGAAACGCAGGTCATGCAGCACACCGTGGTGGAGCGCGAGCTGGAACTGAGGCTGGTTCTGTCGCCGGGGCACAGCGTCCCGGTCCCGGCCCGGCTCAGCTACCGCTCCGACGACCCCTATGCCGTCCACCTCACCTTCCACATCGACTCCGAGCACCCCGTCGACTGGACGTTCGCCCGCGACCTGCTGGTGGAGGGGGTGTTCCGGCCGTGCGGGCACGGGGACGTACGGGCGTGGCCCACGAAGGTCGACGGGCGCGGTGTCGTCCTGATGGCGCTGAGTTCGCCGGACGGGGACGCGCTGCTGGAGGCGCCGATCCCGCAGGTGTCGGCCTGGCTGGAGCGGACGCTGCGGGCGGTGCCGCCGGGGACGGAGGGCGGGCGACTGGGCCTCGACGACGCGCTCGACCAGCTGCTCGCCCGGTGAGGGAGGCGTCAGAACAGCTTGCCGGGGTTGAGAATGCCCAGCGGGTCGAAGACCTGCTTCACGGCCCGCTGCATCTCCACCCCGACCGGGCCGATCTCCCGGGCCAACCACTCCTTCTTCAGCACGCCGACGCCGTGTTCGCCGGTGATGGTGCCGCCCAGCTCCAGGCCGAGGGCCATGATCTCGTCGAAGGACTCGCGGGCCCGGCGGGACTCCTCGGGGTCCTGGGCGTCGAAGCAGACGGTGGGGTGCGTGTTGCCGTCGCCGGCGTGCGCGCAGACGCCGATCGTCAGGTCGTACGCGGCGGCGATCCGCTCCACGCCGTCCAGCATGGCGCCGAGCCGCGAGCGGGGCACGCACACGTCGTCGATCATCGTCGTGCCCTTGACCGCCTCCAGCGCGGTCAGCGAGAGCCGCCGGGCCTGGAGCAGCAGCTCGGACTCGGCGGCGTCGTCGGCGGGGATGACCTGGGTGGCGCCGGCCGCCTCGCACAGGGCGCCGACGGCGGCGAGGTCGGCGGCGGGGTCCGGGGTGTCGAAGGCGGCCAGCAGCAGCGCCTCGGTGCTCTCGGGCAGCCCCATGTGGGCGAGGTCGTTGACCGCCTTGACGGTCGTACGGTCCATCAGTTCGAGGAGGGACGGCACGTGACCGCCCGCCATGATGCGGCAGACGGCGTCGCAGGCGGCGGAGGCGGAGGCGAACTCGGCGGCCAGCACGAGCTGCCGGGGCGGCTTGGGCTTCAGTGCCAGGACCGCCCGGACGACGATGCCGAGGGAGCCCTCGGAGCCGACGAAGAGGCGCGTGAGGTCGTAGCCCGCGACGCCCTTCGCGGTCCGCCGGCCGGTGGACAGCAGACGGCCGTCGGCGAGGACGACGTCCAGGCCGAGCACGTACTCGGCGGTCACGCCGTACTTGACGCAGCACAGGCCGCCGGAGGCGGTGCCGATGTTGCCGCCGATGGTGCACATCTCCCAGCTGGAGGGGTCCGGCGGGTAGGCCAGGCCGTGTTCCTCGACCGCGCGGGAGAGGGTCGCGTTGACGACGCCCGGTTCGACCACGGCGATCCGGTCGACGGGGCTGATCTCCAGGATCCGGTCCATCCTGACGAGGGACAGCACGATGCATCCGTCGGTGGCGTTGGCGCCGCCGGACAGGCCGGTGCGGGCGCCCTGCGGGACGACGGGGACGCGCAGCTCGGTGGCGGTCCGCATGATGTGCTGGACCTGCTCGACGGTGCGCGGGAGGACGACGACGGCGGGGGTGCCCGCCGGGCAGAAGCTCGCCATGTCGCGTCCGTAGGAGGCCGTGACGTCGGGATCGGTCAGCACGGCCTCGGGCGGCAGGCCGGCGAGGAGCCGGTCGGTGAGGTTGCCCGTGTGCTCGTCGCGCGGTGCTTCGATACGGCTCATGATCACAGCGTGGCACTCGCGGCCATCGGTGTGAACCCCGCCCGCCCCGCCCTTCGGCCACCCGGATGTGCTCGTCGTACTGGCGCACAGTGAGCGCCATGGACAACCGAGGGTCTGTGCCGGGTACGTCCCCGCTCGCCGGGCCGCCGGCGCCGCGCCGCTCCCGGCGGGTGCTGCGCCGGCTGCTGGTCGCCGCGCTGGCGGGCGGGGTCGTCGCCGGCACCGTGCTGACACTGCTGCCGAAGGAGCGGCAGGACCGGGACGTCACGGCGCCGGCCGCGGGTCCGCGGGCGCAGGCCCAGGCAGGGACGCTGACGACGGTGACCTACGGGGCGCCGACCGCGCTGCCCGGCCTGACCGCGCTCATCGGGCGGCAGGAGGCGCGGGTGCGGGCGCAGCCGCGGGACGCCGGGGCGTGGGCCGTGCTGGGGTCGGCGTACGTGGAGCGGGGGCGCCGGACGGGCGACACGGCGGACTACCCGCGGGCCGAGCGGGCGCTGCGGTCCTCGCTGGAGGTGCGCGGCTCGCGGAACCCCGAGGCGCTGGACGGGCTGGCCTCGCTGGCGCTGGCGCGCCGGGACTTCCCCACGGCGAAACAGAACGCCGAGCAGGCGCTGAAGGCGGCGCCGAAGCGGTGGACGGCGTATCCGCCGCTGATCGACGCCTACACCGGGCTCGGCGACTACAAGAACGCCCGCTCCACCCTGGACAAGCTGCTGGCGCTGCGGACCGGCGCGGCGGACCGGCCCGCCGTGATGGCGCGGGCCGCGGCGGTGTACCGGGACCGGGGCTGGCGCGAGGACGCGGTGGCCCAGCTGACCGACGCGGCGGCCGCCGCCCGCACCCCGGCCGAGCGGGCCGCCTGGCTGGCCGGGGTCGGGCAGCTGGCCTGGGAGCGCGGGGACCTGCCGGACGCGCTGCGGCACTTCGAGGCCGCGCTGCGGCTCGATCCCGATCAGCGGACGGCGCCGGCCGGGCGGGCGCGGACGTTGGCCGCGCTGGGGCGCACGAACGAGGCGCTGGCCGCGTACCGGGCCGCCGTCGCGAAGCGGCCGGACGCCGACGACCTGCTGGAGCTGGGCGAGCTGTACGAGGCGCTGGGGCAGCCCCGGCTCGCCGAGGAGCAGTACACGCTGCTGAAGACGGCGGTACGGCAGTCGGTGGCCGGCGGGGTCGACGAGGAGCTGCTGATCGGGCGGTACGAGGCGGACCACGGGGACCCGTGGGAAGCGGTGGAGCGGCTGCGGGAGGAGTGGCGGCGGCAGCCGGGTATCGAGGTGGCCGACGCGCTGGGGTGGGCGCTGCACCGGGCCGGCGAGGACGAGGAGGCGCTGACCTACGCGTCCGTCGCGACCGACAAGGCGAAGGGGGGCGGGGTGCGCAGCGCGCTGTACGTGTTCCACCGGGGCATGATCGAGGGCGAGCTGGAGGAGTACGCGCCGGCGCGGCGGCATCTTCAGGAGGCGCTGCGCATCAACCCCGTCTTCTCCCCGCTGTGGGCGCCCGACGCCCGTGACGCGCTGAACGCGCTCGGCGACGTGCCGGACGAACCGCTGCCCGGGGAGGCCGCCTAGGGCCTCTCGTTTGGATCAGGCCGGGCTCGCGGGCCCTGGCACCGCGCCTCGCCGCGTTGTCGTCGGTTGCCATGGCGCCCTCCTCCGCCTTGCGATGCACGGCACCAGACCCCGCTCCCTGATCCGGCCTGATCCAAACGAAAGACCCTAGGGGCCGGGTTTGTAGTACAGGGAGAACTTGCGGGCGCCCTCCCGCCCCGACGCGAACCCCAGGTAGAGGCGCGGGGTGCCCGTGGAGCGGACGGCGAGGCCCTCCGGTTCGCGGTGGTCGAGGGACCAGGCCGCCTCGGTGCGGTGGCGGGCCACGAGCTCGCCGGTGCGGATGTCCAGACAGGACAGCCAGGTGTCGCCGTGGCCGGCGGGCGGGTTGGTGCGCGGGTCGTAGGCGCTGCCGGCGAGCTGGTAGAGGTGGTCGCCGTGCAGGGCGAAGCCCTGGAAGGGGACGTCGGGGTCGGGGTGGGCGCCGGTCTGGGGGAGGTCGGCGAGCGGGGAGGCGTAGTCGCGGGCGGTGAAGGCGGCGAGGTCCCAGACCCGGTAGCGCGGGCCGCCCCGCAGCCGGTAGCGGACGGCCAGGCGGCCGGTGGCCGGGCAGACCGTGGGCTGGTTGGTGCGGGAACCCTCGATCGGACGGCGGACCTTGACGTCCCGCGGGGTGCGGGTCGCGCCGCTCACGAACCGGAAACGGGTGACGCCCCGGCCGTAGCCGGCCAGGGCGTCGGTCTCGGTCCAGATCCACACCGTGCCGTCGGCGGCGTGCTGGACACCCATGCTCACGCCGTGTCCGAAGCCCTCCAGATACATGTGGCCGAGGTGTCCGCCCTGGTGGTCCAGCCGGTTCAGGCACAGGTCGCCGGTGTCCCGGCCGCCCCGGGTGAGCTGGAGGACGTAGAGGTGGCGATGGACGTCGTCGAAGGCGAAGGACTGGAGGACCGTGGGTTCGCGCAGCGTGTGCCGCTCCCGCAGCCAGCGCACGGCCGGTGCGGCGAGGTCGATGCGCTGCTCCACGGTCCCCCCTGCGCGTCCGGCGGGGGGACCTGTCGGCTACAGGTTGCCCCGCTTCTCCTGCTCGCGTTCGATGGCCTCGAACAGTGCCTTGAAGTTGCCCTTGCCGAAGCCCATCGAACCGTGCCGCTCGATGAGTTCGAAGAACACGGTCGGCCGGTCCTGGACCGGCTTGGTGAAGATCTGCAGCAGGTAGCCGTCCTCGTCGCGGTCGGCCAGGATCTTCAGCTCGCGCAGGGTGTCGACCGGTACCCGGGTGTCGCCGACCCACTCGCCGAGGGTGTCGTAGTACGAGTCGGGGGTGTCGAGGAACTCGACGCCGGCCGCGCGCATGGTGCGGACCGTCGCCACGATGTCGTTGGTGTTGAGCGCGATGTGCTGGACGCCCGCGCCGCCGTAGAACTCCAGGTACTCGTCGATCTGGGACTTCTTCTTGGCGACGGCGGGTTCGTTGATCGGGAACTTGACCTTGAGGGTGCCGTCCGCGACCACCTTCGACATCAGCGCGCTGTACTCGGTGGCGATGTCGTCGCCCACGAACTCCTTCATGTTCGTGAAGCCCATGACCTTGTTGTAGAAGCCGACCCACTCGTTCATCTTGCCGAGTTCGACGTTGCCGACGCAGTGGTCGACGGCCTGGAAGGTGCGCTGGGCGGGCGGCTGGACGAGCGGCTGGGCGGCGGTGTAGCCGGGGAGGTAGGGGCCGTCGTAGCCGGAGCGGTCCACCAGGGTGTGGCGGGTCTCGCCGTAGGTGGCGATCGCGGCGAGGACGACGGTGCCGTGCTCGTCCTTCACCTCGTACGGCTCGACGACGGAGCGGGCGCCGTGCTCGACGGCGTAGGCGTGCGCGGCACGGGCGTCCGGGACCTCGATGGCCAGGTCGATGACGCCGTCGCCGTGCTCGGCCACGTGCTGGTCCAGGAAGCGGCCCCAGTCGGTGGTCGCCTTGACGACGGAGGTGAAGACGAACCGGGCGGAGCCGTTCTCCAGCACGTAGCTGGCGGTCTCGCGGCTGCCGTTCTCCGGTCCGGAGTAGGCGACCAGCCGCATGCCGAAGGCGGTGGAGTAGTAGTGCGCCGCCTGCTTGGCGTTGCCCACGGCGAAGACGACCGCGTCCATTCCCTTGACCGGGAAGGGGTCGGCCTGCCGGGCGGTCGTGTCGGGAGTGTGCTGTGTGGTCTGCGTCATAGCGGAAGGGTGGCCTCGCTCTGCAAGGTGCGCAATAGTTCGCGAATCCACTGGGCAATCTGTTCAGTGGTGCGACCGCATCGGCGGTCTTTCTGTACAGGATGACCATCTCAGGGGGTCCCGTGGCGATCGATCATCTGGACGGGCGGATCATCGTGCTGCTGGCGCGCGAGCCGCGCATCGGCGTGCTGGAGATGTCCCGGCGGCTGGGCGTGGCCCGGGGCACGGTGCAGGCCCGCCTGGACCGGCTTCAGTCGAACGGAGTCATCCGCGGATTCGGTCCGCAGGTGGACCCGGCGGCCCTCGGCTACCCGGTCACCGCGTTCGCCACGCTCCAGATCCGGCAGGGCCAAGGCGCCGACGTCCGGGCGTACTTGACGACCGTGCCGGAGGTGCTGGAGCTGCTGACCACCACCGGCAGCGGGGACATGCTGTGCCGCCTGGTGGCCCGCTCCAACGCCGATCTTCAACGGGTGATCGACCGGGTCGTCGGTTTCGACGGCATCGTCCGGGCCTCCACGGCGATCGTCATGGAGAACCCGGTTCCGCTGCGGATCATCCCGCTGGTGGAGCAGGCGGCCGGCGAGCCGACGGAGCACGGACCGGGAAGAGACACGACCGACCGGGGGTGAGCGCGGGTGAGCTTCTGCGGACCGGATGCAGCAGGAGGGGTTCGTGAAGTAGGCCCTCCCGGCGCACCGGAGCTAGCAGCTGGGGACCGGGCCCTTGCCCTTCTCCAGGGCCACCAGGGAGTCGACGGCGCTCTCGAGCGTGGTCACCGGGACCAGCCGCAGCCCCTGGGGCAGCTCCGCCTCGGCGTCGGCGCACTCCGCCTTCGGGACCAGGAAGACGGTGGCCCCGTCGCGGCGCGCGGCCTGGGTCTTCAGGGCCACCCCGCCGACCGCGCCGACCTTGCCGGCGGCGTCGATGGTGCCCGTACCGGCGATGGTGCGGCCTCCGGTCAGGTCACCGCCGCTGCCGTCGCCGTCCAGCTTGTCGATGATCCCCAGGGTGAACAGCAGCCCCGCGCTGGGCCCGCCCACGTCGGCGAGCTTCAGCGTGACCTTGACCTTGTCGGCGCTCAGCCCGAGGTACTTCAGCGCCGCCTGGGTCGCCGCGTCCTGGGACTGCCGCATCTGCGCCTTGTTGTGCTCCTCGGCCTCCTTGACGGTGTCCCCGCTCGGGTAGACCGAGTCGCGGGGCATGACCGCCCGGTCGGTGCGGAACCAGTCGCCGACCACGTCGCCCAGGGAGATCCGGGCGTCCGGACCGGTCGCCACGATCGTGACCATCCGCAGCTGCCCACGGGTCTTCCGGGTGGCCGCACCGGAGACGGTGATCACCGGGGTGCCCCGGTTCTCGCCGAGCACGTTCGCCGTCGGGCCGGGCTGCGCCAGTGAGAACGGCAGCGGCGCGAAGACCGCCGTGGCCAGCAGGCCCACGACGGGCAGTGCGCAGACGGCGAGGGCCTGGGGGCGTGTGAGACGTGAGAGCACGGGTTCAATCTAACGCGACCCCCACTGGTCCCCTCGTGCCGCGTACGGGTGCCGTCTCCCGCCGTGTACAGGGTCCCGTCTCCTGCCGTGCGCGGGGTCCCGTCTCCTGCCGTGCGCGGGTCCCGACCCACGCCCTGCGCGGATCCCGGCGCTCCCGTCATGCCCTGTCCAGGTCCCGGCGCTCCCGTCACGCCCTGTACAGGTCCCGGCGCTCCCGCGTGAACCGGCGCAGGGCGTCCGGGAGCGGCACGACACCGATGCCGGGGCCGGTGGGCACGGGCAGATGGCCGTCCTGGAGGACGAACGGCTCGGTGATGTCCTCGGCGAAGTAGCGGCTGGACGCCGAGGTGTCCCCGGGCAGGGTGAAGCCGGGCAGCGCGGCCAGGGCGAGGTTGGGGGCGCGTCCGATGCCGGTCTCCAGCATGCCGCCGCACCACGCCGGCACCCCGTGGGCGTGCGCCACGTCGTGCACCCGGCGGGCCTCCAGATAGCCGCCGACGCGGGCCGGTTTGACGTTCACCACCCGGCAGGCGTCCATGGCGATCGCGGACGCGGTGTCGCGGGCGTGGTGCAGGGACTCGTCCAGGCAGACCGGGGTCGCGAGGCGCCGCTGGAGGAGGGCGTGGGCGTGGGGGTTGTTCTCCTCCAGCGGCTCCTCGATCAGCAGCAGCCCGAACGCGTCCAGCCGCCGCAGGTGCTCGGCGTCGGCGAGGGTGTAGGCGGTGTTGGCGTCGACCTGGAGGGGGAGGTCCTCGCCGAAGCGCTCGCGGACCGCCCGTACCGGCTCGACGTCCCAGCCGGGCTCGATCTTCAGCTTGATGCGCACGTACCCCTCGGCGAGGTAGCGCTCGACCTCGTCCAGCAGTTCGGGCACCGAGTTCCTGATGCCGACGGAGACCCCGGCGGGCACCCGGTCCCGTACCGCGCCCAGGTAGGTGGCGAGCGGCATGCCGTGGCTGCGCAGCTCGGCGTCGAGCACGGCCGTCTCCAGGGCCGCCTTGGCCAGCTCGTGCCCCTTGATCTTCGCCATGGCCGGGGCCAGCGCGGCCGTGGTCGGGCGCGGAAGGGCGGCCACCCGGGGCAGCAGGAAGTCACGCAGCACGATCTCCGCGCCGGCGACGAACTCCGAGCAGTACAGCGGCTCGGGGTCGGCGGCGAACTCCGACCAGCCCTCGGCGGAGTCGGTGACGACCCGCAGCAGGAAGGTGTCCTTCGCCGTCATGGTCCCGAAGGACGTACGGAACGGGGTGACCAGGGGGATCGCCACGTGCACGATCTCCACGCGCTCCAGCTTCACGCCGCCTCCTCCGTCCGGGTGAGCGTGTACCAGCCGTCCCGGGACATCCCGGTGGCCCGGAACCCCTCCGCGAAGGCGTCCAGGAACACCTCGCGCACCGCGTGCCGCCAGCGCAGTGCCCGTCCGGGGTCCTCGGCGCGCAGGCCGACGACGTCGTCCGGGACCCGGCACCACAGGTGCCGTCCCGCGCGCCGGACGAGCGGCCCGCCGTCGGGGGCGGTCCGCAGGACGGGCCCCTCGGGGTGGACGTCGTACGACCCGCCGGGCGCCGTCAGGTCCCAGGTCACCGTCAGCCGGTCGCTCTCGTCGCCGTCGTTCACGCCGTCGGCCATGGGGCCGTAGAAGTCGACCAGGTACTCGGTGCCGACGGCACCCAGCTTGGCCAGGTTGAAGCGGGCGTTGCGGCCCACCAGGGGGTCGAAGGTCCAGCGCATGGTGCGGGCGCCGAGCGCGACGGCCCAGTCCCGCTGGGCCAGCTTCAGCCGGTGCCCGAGACCGCGCTCGGCGGCGGCCACCAGCGAGTACGTGCCGCGCTCCGGGCCGAGGACGGCCACGGACGCCCCGGCGAGCCGCTGTCCGGCGTGGACGGCGTGCACCGCGCCCCCCGCGTGCGCCAGGCTGTGCAGCACCTCGGCCGGATAGGGCGGGGCGGTGCGGGGTGTCCGCCAGACGTCGCTGAAGTGGTCGGCGACGGCCGCGAGCCCGGCGACGTCGTGGACGGTACGGACGGTGACCCCGGTGATCGGTGGTGCTGCTGTCATGGCACGAGTCTCGGCGGCGACGCGGGCGCCCGTGTTGTGCGAGCAGCCAACGCAGCCGTACGTTCGTTTCACCATCCGCCAACAGCCTGCTGAGGACCCCCATGGACGCCTGCACCCTCGGCGATCTCCTGGACGTCGTCGGCGGCCCCGCGCTGCGCCTGCACACCGCCCCCGCCGGGCTCGGGGCCCCGGTCACCGAGATCGTGCTCCACGACGGCCGCACCCCGCTGCCCCCGCTGCCCGGCGGGCTGCTGCTGGCGGTCGGAGTGCGGGCGGCGGACGCGGGACCGCTGCCGGCGGAGGCGGCGCGGGCCGGGCTGACCGGGGTGGTGGTGCGCGGCGCGGACGGGCCGGTCGCCGCGGCGCAGGCGCACGGGGTGGCCCTGCTGTCGGTCGCGGAGGACGCCCCCTGGCACCGGGTCCATCTGCTGCTGGCCTCGGCCGTCTCCGCCGAGCCCGCCGCCGCCTGGGCCGACGGTGGACTCGGCGACCTGTTCGCGCTGGCCGACGCGATCGCGACGGCGACCGGCGGGGCCACCGCCGTCGAGGACCCGCGGCAGCGCATCCTCGCCTACTCCACCGTCTCCGGCCAGCCCGTGGACGAGGACCGCCGGCAGGGCATCCTGGGCCGGCAGGTGCCGGCCAGCGCGGAGAACACCGAGCAGTACCGGCGGCTGTTCGCCGCCGACCGGCCGGTGCGGCTGCCCGCGCTGACCGGCACCGGCCTGCCCCGGCTGGCCATGCCGGTACGGGCCGGCGGGGAGACCCTGGGCTCGGTGTGGGTGATCGACGGCGGCTCGCTCGCCCCCGACGCCGAGGACACTCTCGCCCAGGGCGCCTCCACCGCGGCCCTGCTCCTGCTGCGCGCGCGGGCGGCCCGGGAACTGGCCCGGCACCGCGGCAGTGATCTGCTGCGCCGGCTGCTGGACGGCACCGCGCCCGACCCGGCAACCGCCGCCGCCCGTCTGGGGGCCGAGGGCCCGGCCCGGGTGGCGGCGTTCGTCCTGGACTCCGCCGCGAGCGTCCCGGACGCCGAACGCACCGCGCTGCGGCTGCTGGACGTCGTACGCCTGCAGTGCGAGGCCCGCTACGGCCGACACGCGTGCGTGCTGGTGGACGGGGTGGTGTACGCGGTGCTGCCGGGGCCCGGTGAACGGCACAAGCGGCTGGCCGAGGACATCGTGGCGCGGGCCGGGCAGGCGCTGCGGGTGCCGGTGCGGGCGGCGCTCGGCGAGGTGGTGCCGGGCGCGGACGGGCTCGCCGACTCGCGGGCGGACGCCGACCTGGTGCTGCGGGTGCTGGACGCGGATCTGCCGGTGGCCGCGGTGGACGAGGTGCGGGCCCGGGTGACCCTGCTGCGGCTGACCGAGGTGATGGGCGAGCGGCGGGAGCTGACCGCGGGCGCCTGGCGGCGGGTGCTGGCGTACGACGCCGGGCACGGCACCGAGTACGCCCGCACGCTGGTCTGCTGGTTCGAGGCGGGCTGCGACATGGCGGGCGCGGCCAGGCTGCTGGCCGTGCACCCCAACACCTGCCGTTACCGGCTCAAGCAGCTCCAGCAGCACACCGGGGTCGCGCTGGACGACCCCGACGAACGGCTCGTGCTGTGGCTGCAGTTGCGGGCGCTGGCGGGGCTCAGCTCAGCCATGCCCTGAGGCGGGCCTCGCACCGCTCCAGATGCTCCACGGGCACGTACTCCCCCGCGGTGTGCGCCAGCGAGGGGTCCCCGGGACCGTAGTTCACCGCGGGCACGCCCAGCGCGGCGAACCGGGCGACGTCCGTCCACCCGAGCTTGGCCCGCGGTTCGGCGCCGAGCGCGGTGACGAGGGCGCCGACCCGGTCCAGGTGGGGCAGGGCGCCCTCGACGACCTCGGTGACCCGCACCTCGTACTCCGGGAAGAGCCCGCGCACGTACGCCTCCGCGTCCTCCGCCGAACGGCTGGGCGCGAAGCGGCAGTTGACGGTGACGACACACTCGTCGGGCACGACGTTCCCGGCGACCCCGGCGCGTACGGCGACGGCGCCGAGCCCCTCCCGGTACTCCAGCCCGTCGATCACCACCCGCTCGGGAATGTGCGCGTCGAGCCGCTGGAGCACCCGGCCGGCCTGGTGCGCGGCGTTGACGCCCTGCCAGGCGCGGGCGGTGTGCGCGCGGACGCCCTCGACCACGATGTCGGCGGTGAGGATGCCCTGGCAGCCGGCCTCGGCACCGGCGTCGGAGGGCTCCATGAGGAGGGCGAGGTCCGCTTCCTCCAGCAGTCCCGGCCGGGCGGCGGCGATCCGTCCGAGCCCGTTGCGCTCCCCCTCCACCTCCTCGCACTCGTAGAAGACGTAGGTGAGGTCGCGGGTGGGCTCGGGCACGGTGGCCGCGAGCCGCAGCGCGACGGCCACGCCGCCCTTCATGTCACAGGCGCCGAGTCCGTGGACCCGGCCGCCGGCGAGCCGGGAGGGCAGGTTCCCGGCGGCCGGCACGGTGTCCAGGTGGCCGGCCAGCAGGGCGCGTTCGGGCCGGCCGAGAGCGGTGCGGGCGATGACGGAGTTGCCGACGCGGTCCACGGTGAGATGGGGCAGGCGCCGGAGGGCCGCCGCCACGGCGTCCGCGATGCGCTCCTCCTCTCCGCTCTCGGAGGGCAGGTCGACGAGGGCGCGGGTCAGCGTCACGACGTCGGCGGTGAGATCGAGAACGGTCATACGAGGGGGCCTCCCAGAATCCGGGGCGAGCCGGGAGCACCGGATGCCGCGGACACCGGCAAGACCGCCGAGGACGACCCCGGCCACCGGCACCCGGGCCGCTCCCTCCGCCTCGGGCTTGCTCGATCCCCGATGATCCGCCACCGAACGGACGCACGAGTGCGCCGTTCGGTCAAAGAGAAGGGTCCCTGATTGTCCGGACGGCCAAAAAGATCGTCCGGACGGCCAACGAACGCACGTGGCGGCCCGGGAGGACCGGGCACGCCGCGGGCGGCCGGGCGTGGTGCGCCGGGCGGCAGCTCAGCGCAGGGCTTCGGCGACCTCCCGTGCCGCCTCCACCACCCGCGGGCCGACCCGCTCCGGCACGGCGTCGACCAGCATCACCACGCCCACACTGCCCTCGACGCCGGTGACCCCCACCAGGGGCGCCGCGGCCCCGCTCGCCCCCGCCTCCAGTTCACCGTGCGTCAGCGTGTACCCGGGGTCGGCGGACGGCGACTGCCGTGCGGAGAGGATCGCCTTGCCGGCCGCGCCCCGGTCCAGTGGATGCCGGAACCCGGCCCGGTAAGCGACGTGGTAATCCGTCCACGTGGGCTCCACGACCGCGACGGCCAGCGCTTCGGAGCCGTCCACGAGCGTCAGATGCGCCGTCGCCCCTATGTCCTCGGCCAGCGACCGCAACGCGGGCAACGCGGCCTCCCGTACCAGCGGATGCACCTGCCGCCCGAGCCGCAGCACCCCGAGCCCGACCCGGGCCCGGCCGCCCAGATCACGGCGTACGAGTGCATGCTGCTCCAGCGTGGCGAGCAACCGGTACACCACGGTCCGGTTCACGCCCAGTTTGGTGGACAGCTCGGTGACGGTCAGCCCGTGGTCCGTGTCGGCCAGCAGCTTGAGGACGCGCAGTCCCCGGTCGAGCGTCTGAGAGGTCTCCGCGGTCACGACGCCCACTCCTTCGGCGGTGAGGTCGGCGGCCTCCGAGCGAAGGATGCGTCGTCGAGTCCCGTCGGCGACGCGCTTCAGAGGGCCGCCGATCGGCATGTCTGCCCGGCGGCTCCGGGCCGAGTCGCTTCACGGCTGCGCTCCGCGGCGGCGCTGCCACGGGGCGTGTGCGTAGCCGGACAGTAGCGAAGCCGGTTCGCTGAGCGGAAGCCTTCGTCCAGAATCCGGGCAAGACCAGATCCGGCCTGGCTCCATTCGTCCGGATACGCACACCACGAGGACCAACGAAGCCACACCGAACCACCGCCCCAAACCTCACCCGAACAGCCCCCGCCCATCCCGGGTCCGGGGCGGAGCCCCGTGAGGGTGACCTCAGCCCGACCGAACGCCCGGCCCACCCCACCCCATCGGGGTCCGGGGCGGAGCCCCGTGAGGGTGCGGTTCGGGCCGACCGAGTCGGGTGGGTGGGTGGGCAGGCAGGCATGCACGTCGGCCAGGCCGGCGCAGCGTCACCGCATGCGGGTCGCCCACTCCTGCACCTTGGCGATCCGCTGCCGCAACTGCCCCGCCGTGGCCTCCGCACTCGGCGGCCCCCCGCACACCCGCCGCAGCTCGGTGTGGATGACCCCGTGCGGCTTCCCACTCTGGTGCACATACGCGCCGACCATCGTGTTCAGCTGCTTCCGCAGCTCCATCAGCTCCTTGTGCGTGACCACCGGCCGCCGCTCGGCCGGCAGCTCCAGCAGATCCGCGTCGGTGTCCGGCTTCTTCCGGCTGTGCGCGATCTGCCGGGCCTGCCGCTTCTGCAGCAGCATCTGCACCTGCTCGGGCTCCAGCAGCCCCGGAATCCCCAGGTAGTCCTGTTCCTCCTCGCTCCCGGGGTGGGCCTGCATGCCGAACTCGGCGCCGTCGTACAGCACCCGGTCGAAGACGGCGTCGGACTCCAGCGCCTCGAAGGGCAGCATGTCCTGTTCGCCGGTGTCCTCGTCCTGCTGCTTGTTCGCCTCCTCCATCTCCTTCTCGGATTCGGCGTACGGGTCCCCCTCGCCCTCCTTCTGCGGCTTGTCGAGGGCGTGGTCGCGCTCCTTCTCCATCTCGTTGGCGAAGGTCAGCAGGTCGGGCACGGTCGGCAGGAACACGGACGCGGTCTCGCCCCGCCGCCGGGACCGCACGAAGCGCCCGACGGCCTGCGCGAAGAACAGCGGGGTCGAGATGGTGGTGGCGTACACCCCGACCGCGAGCCGCGGTACGTCGACGCCCTCGGACACCATCCGCACGGCGACCATCCACCGGTCGTTGCTGTCGCTGAACTCGTCGATCCTCTTCGAGGCGCCGACGTCGTCCGACAGCACGAGCGTCGCCTTGGTCCCCGTGATCTCCCGGATGAGCTTGGCGTAGGCGCGCGCGGAGTCCTGGTCGGAGGCGATGACGAGGGCGCCCGCGTCCGGGATGGCCTTGCGGACCTCGGTCAGCCGCTGGTCGGCGGCGCGCAGCACGCTGGGCATCCAGTCGCCGCGCGGGTCGAGGGCCGTACGCCAGGCCTGGCTGACCGCGTCCTTGGTCATCGGCTCGCCGAGCCGTGCGGCGATCTCGTCACCGGCCTTGGTGCGCCAGCGCATGTTGCCGCTGTAGCTGAGGAAGATCACCGGGCGGACGACGCCGTCCGCCAGCGCGGACCCGTAGCCGTACGTGTAGTCGGCGGCGGACCTCCGGATGCCGGCGTTGTCCTCCTCGTACGTCACGAAGGGGATGGGGTTGGTGTCGGAGCGGAACGGCGTACCGGTCAGCGCCAGGCGCCGGGTGGCGGGCTCGAACGCCTCCAGGCAGGCCTCGCCCCAGGACTTGGAGTCGCCGGCGTGGTGGATCTCGTCGAGGATCACGAGGGTCTTGCGCTGCTCCACCCGGTTGCGGTGCAGCATGGGCCGGACACCGACACCGGCGTACGTCACGGCCACGCCGTCGTACTCCCGGCCGAGCGGGCCCGCGCTGTACTCGGGGTCGAGCTTGATCCCCACCCGGGCCGCGGCCTCGGCCCACTGCTTCTTCAGATGCTCGGTGGGCGCGACCACGGTGACCTGCTGCACGACGTGGTGGTGCAGCAGCCAGGACGCCAGCGTCAGCGCGAAGGTCGTCTTGCCGGCGCCGGGGGTGGCGACGGCGAGGAAATCACGGGGCTGCTCCTGGATGTACCTCTCCATCGCCCCCTGCTGCCAGGCACGCAGCTTGCTGGCGGTACCCCAGGGGGCCCGGCCGGGGAAGGCGGGCGAGAGGTGGTGGGAGGAAGCGGAGGAAGCGGCGGTGGTAGTCACGGTCTCCGTAGATCAGTGGTCGGTGGCTACGTATGACAACCGGGCCACCCTACCGGCGCCGCCCTCCGGTCGACGCGCGAACGAGCCCGGGGCGCGCGTGGGTGGGAGGCACGTCACAACTGCCGCACCCGTCCCGCGATCACCGTCTCTCCGCCCTCCCTCCCGCAGGCGCACCCGGCGTGACCGGCTCGCTGCCTCAGGCGTCCCGCTGCCGCAGTCGGCGGGTCACCCAGGTCCCCGCCAGCGCCACGGCCGCCATCGGCAGGAAGACGGCGGCGTAGGCGGCGGGACGGCCCGAGGACGCGGCGGTGGTGGCCGCCGTGCTGCCGCCGCCCAGGGACGCGAAGGCCGCGCCGGTCCCCGCCAGGAGGACGACGTTGGCGAGGGCGTCGGAGATCTGCAGGGCGGCGGAGTTGGCGCCGGCCTCCTCGGGGGCGGAGAGCTGGAGCAGCAGCACGCTGGTGGAGGAGAGCACCAGCCCCATCCCGAAGCAGCCGACGCCCCAGGCGACGGCGACGGTCCACACGGGCACGGCGTGCACGAGCACGCTCGGCGCGGTCACGATCGCGACGGCGACCAGCACCATTCCGACGGTCATCAGCCGCTCCCGGTAGGGCGCCAGGCGCGGCCGGGACTGCACGAACGACCCGAGCGCCCACGTCCCGCCGCCGGCCGCCAGCGAGAACCCGGCGAGCGTCGGTGACAGCCCGCGCTGGGTGACCAGCATCAGCGGTACGAAGGACTCGGCGGAGATGAAGGAACCGGCGGCGAGTCCGCGCAGCAGCACGACGGAGGGCAGGCCGCGGGCCGCCCGGTAGGTACCGCGCGGGAGCAGGCCGAGGACGGCGGGCACGAGCAGCGCGGCACCGGCCAGGCCGGGGACGAGGGAGAGGAGGCGCAGGTCCTGGGCGGCGTACTGGAGGAGGCCGGCGCCGAGGGAGATGCCGAGGGCGAGCCGGATGCGCCGCCGGTCGAAGGAGGCGGCGCCGGCCTCCTCGTCCACCGGGCCCGACGCCCTCCGCCGTATCTGGGGCAGGGCGAGGGCGAGCGGGAAGACGACGAGGGCCGGGATGCCGAGGAAGACCCAGCGCCAGCCGAGGTGCTCGGTGACGGCGCCGGAGGCGAGGGGGCCGACGATGGAGGGGACGACCCAGCCGGCCGCGAAGGACGCCATGATCGCGGGCCGCAGCGGCTCCGGGTAGGCACGGCCGACGACGACGTACAGCGCCACGATGACCAGCCCGCCGCCCAGGCCCTGTACGGCCCGGCCGAGGATGAACACCCACATGACCTGCGCGGTGCCGGCGACGACGAGACCCGCGGCGAAGGCGGCGATGCCGGTGGTGAGAGCCCCCAGGGGTCCCCTGCGGTCGGACCACTGCCCGGCGAGCACCATGCCGAAGAGGCTGGTCGTGAAGTACCCGGAGAAGGCGAACGCGTACAGCGCCACGCCGTCCAGTTCGCGGGCGGCGACGGGCATGGCGGTTCCGACGGCGGTCGCTTCGAAGGCGATCAGCACCACGACGGACACGATCCCCACGCTGAGCGCCCGGTACGACCGGCTCAGCACACCGCCGCCCTGCTCAGGGGGTGCGTCGAGGACGGCGGGGTCACGGGATCCGAGGGCACTCATTCCGTCAGAGTAAGCGGCACGAACCGGTTTGACCCCTGTCAGGAGTCGGACCTCCCCTCCGCCCTTGGTCGTACGCCCACCCCGTCCGTACGCCCCCACCGTTTGTGAACGCGGCATGGCAGTCCCGTTGCGGCCCCCCGGATCCCCTTGAGCCCCGGATCCCCGCCCCCGTACGTTCTTCTCACGAACACGGCCGCCCGACACGGCCGAGAAGAACAACTCAACACGGCCGTGTGCCCGAGTGGTTTAGGGACTCGCCTGCAAAGCGAGTTACGTGGGTTCGATTCCCGCCACGGCCTCTATCGTCTGACCAGGCACAACGAAAGGGCGGCACCCCGAGAGGGTGCCGCCCTTCTGGTCCTCGGAGACCGGCTGTCGAGGTGTCACCGTGGGCTGAACACGTACGACACGAAGTCCGTCCAGGCATCCGACGTGACAGCGAGTCGCGGACCGCCGACGGTCTTCGAGTCACGAACGTGCACCGTGCCGGGAGTGGTGGCCACCTCTACGCAGGACTCGCCGTTGGTACCGCCGCTGTAGCTGCTCTTGAACCACGCCAGTTCGGGGGCGCGCCCGGCGGAGGCATTGCGCATCATGTCTCTCCAAGCAGTTTCTCGATGAAGGCAAGCGACTCCCGTGGCGGGAGGGCCTGCGCACGGATGGTGCCGTACTGCAATTCCAGGATGCGGAGCTGTTTCGGCTCCGAGACAGGCCGACCGGAGAACAGGCCGTCCGAGCGGCCCACCGCCTTGCCGTCAGAGAACTTCAGCAGCTCGATCCTGCCGTCCAGCCCGGGGTGGGCGTCGGTGTTCGTCGGCATGACCTGAAGTGTGACGTTGTCCAACCGCCCCACTTCCAACAGGTGTTCGAGCTGCCGACACCACACCATTGTGCCCCCTACTTGACGACGCAGCGGCGCTTCTTCCAGTACGAAGTGGATGGACGGGGCCGGTGTGCGATCGAAGACCGACCGTCGGGCAAGACGAGCGGCCACCATACGCTCGACATCGTCCCGCGAGTACGGCGGCTGCGCTGCCCTGATCACGGCTCGCGCGTGCTCGGCTGTCTGCAAGAGTCCGGCGATGATGTTGCACTCGTAGACACCGATCTCGGCCGCCCTGGCCTCCATCTCCGCCAGATCCCGCACCTTCTTCGGGTATCGGACCCGCTCCACGTCCTCCTTCATCGCCGAGAGCAGTCCACCCGCGCCCAACACCTCGTCGGCCTTGTCCAGATACTCGGGCCGGGGAATCCGCTTGCCGCTCTCGATCTTGTAGACCATGTCCTCGCCATAGCCGACAGCCATGCCGAAGTCGCCAGCCCTCATTCCCACCGCTTCTCGCCGCAGCTTCATCTGCCGTCCGACCGTGGTGATGACTGCGACACCCCACTCGTCGTCCGGGTCCACCTCCCAGCCCCGCTCGCCGGCCCCGTCCTTGAGTGGCTCCGCGTTCGCGTCGGTCGTCATCCACACCCCTCCCTCACCGTGCGTGTCAACACCGTCACGGTTCACGGTAGGGCGATGCGGACACGCTCAGTGACCGGATAGCGGAAGTTCACCGGCCCCGGGGCTTCAGAACACCCCGCCCGCCTCGTTCTGGAACAGTTCCGTCCAGTAGTGCCAGGTCGTGTCGGGCAGGGTGCCCGTGGGGTCGAGGGTGTTCAGGGTGTGGATCATCGCCGCGACCAGGTGGTCGTAGGCGTGGGTCGCCAGCTCGTGGCCGAGGTGTGCGTCGATCGTGCGCTCGTGGTGGATCAGCCACAGAGTGCAGGCCAGGGTGGAGACGTCGGTGTTGAGGGAGTGGAGCGTCGCGTCCGGCTCGCTGAAGGTGAGGACCCGGCCCGTTCTGCCGTCGACCACCAGGCTGTTCTCCTCCAGCAGACAGCCCAGGCGGATCAAGTGGTCGCAGTGGGCCGGGAGTTCCGCGAGGGGATAGTCGGGGTGCTCCTGGGAGAAGTGCTCGCGCAGCGTCGGCAGCGGGACGTCGGTGTCCGTGCGGTAGAAGACCGCCTCCTCCGGCAGCCCCGTCTCGCGCAGGAAGCGGCGGGTCGGCTCGTGCGTGAGCGTCGCCGGGAAGTCGACCTCCTCGAAGCGGGCCACCCTGCCGTGCCCGAACTGCTGGTCCAGGACGCGCGCGGGGACGTCCAGGGCGAGGCCCGAGGCCGTACCGGGACCGGCGACCAGGGCGAGGGGGCGGATCAGGGCCGCCGCCTTCCAGTACGGCGGGACCTCGCCGTTCGTGTCCGCCTCGAAGAGCGCGAGGAGGCGACGGGACGCCTCGGCTACGGTCCGGGGGCCGTACTGGCCCGCCAGGGAGGCGAAACGGCCGCGCAAGCCCGCCAGTTCCTCGGTGACCGCGGCGAAGCGCAGCAGCGTGGCGAGGGAGGGCGCGAAGGGCCGCGGCTCGGACGGATCGAAGAGGTGGGCCGTCGTGATCTCGCCGGTGGCGCCGTCGAGCAGGATCGACTCGCGCTCCATGCCGGCCGGGGTGAGGAGTTCGCCTATGACCAGGCGGCTGCGCAGTTCCTCCGCCAGGCGGAAGGGGCTGGGGCTGTCGGCGGCGTCGGCGAGGGTGCGCAGGCCGTGTGTGCGCAGCGGGGAGAAGGTCAGCAGGTCGGTCTCCGGAGGCAGGCCGGCGCCGGTGAGCAGGCCGCGGGTCGGCATGTGCGTGACGTAGCGCTCCAGCTCCGCCTCGGTCAGCGTGATCGCGGTCGTCCCCGCGTCCGTCGTGCTCATCGCTCCCCCGCGATCTTCCCCGTACGTGACAGGCCCGCGCACACCGTCGTACGCGGCCTCCGGGCAGGTGCCCCCACCACTCGGCACACTACGCCGCCCCACTGACAACGGCCCACGGAAGAGGACGCCGGGCGCGCCGTGTCCGTTGCGCGTCCGCCCGGATCACCTCCACCGTCGCCGGAGGCCGGTGCGTGGGGTGGGCGGGGTGCGGGGGCGCGGGGGCGCGGTTGGCCGGGGGGGACGGCCGCGCCGTCCCCTCCGGGGGCGTACCCGGCCCGCGGCGGTCTCTCCGTGAGCCGCCGTGGCGACCGTCGGCCGCCGGTCGCCGTCACCCCGGTGACCGGGACGGCGCCGTCCCTCAGGTGAGGTAGATCCCGCCGAGCACGACGGCGAGGGCCGCCACGGCGAACAGCAGGATCCACAGCAGCAGCTTGCCCGCGCCGGGCGCGGGTTCGTAGCGCGGGTCGCCGGGAGACGTGCTCATCGGTCCGTGACCACCGCCGCCTGCGGCCGGATCGGGAGGCGGTTGACCGGGCGGCCGGTGGCGGCGCGGACCGCGGAGGCGATCGCCGCCGGGGCCGTCACCACCGGGACCGCACTGACCGACTTGGCGCCGAAGGGGGCGACGACGTCCCGTTCCTCGACCAGTTTCACGATCCGGATGTCGGGGGCGTCCAGAGCGGTCGGGAGGGCGTAGCCGGTCAGATCGGGGTGGCGGATCAGGCCGCGGGGCGTACGGAGGTTCTCGGTGAGGGCGATGCCCACGCCCTGGGTGACGCCCGCCTCGATGCGGGCGGCCAGCTGGGCCGGGTTGAGGATCCGGCCGACGTCCTGGGCGACCGCCAGCTCCACCACCCGGACCGAGCCCAGTTCGACGTCGACGTCCACCACCGCGCGGATCGCGCAGAAGGCGAGGCCCACGAAGGCGTCGCCCTGGCCGGAGGCGTCCAGCGGCTCGGTGGGATGCGGGCGGCACTGGGCCGTGGCCCACAGCTCCTTGCCCTCCATCGCCTCCATGACGGTGGTGGAGAGGACACCGTCGTAGGAGGTGATCTTTCCGTCGGTGATCTGCAGCAGCTCCGTCGACATGCCGAACTTGTGCGCGAGGGGCTGGAGGAGCTGGGTACGGACCATCTTCGCCGCACGTTCCACCGCGCCGCCGGACACCCAGGTGTGCCGGCCCCGGCAGCCCGCGCCGGCCGAGGGCTGGTCGGTGTCGACGGGGGCGACGTGGACCTCTTCGACGCCGAGGGTCTCCTGGACGATCTGCCGGGCCAGGGTGGTGAAGCCCTGGCCGGTCTCCACGGCCGCGCACAGCACGGTCGCGACCCCGTCGTGGACCTTGACCGTCGCCGTCGACACCTCGTCGGCGCCCTCCGCGCCGAGCATGTGCACCATGCCCAGGCCGTAGCCGACGCCGCGGCGCACCGCGCCCGGTTCGCCGGCGCCCTCGGGGCCGCCGGGCAGCAGCCAGTCCTCCTCGGGCGTGTCCTTGGGCAGCGCGGGCAGCGGGAAGTCCTGTACCGCCTGGAGGAGTTCGGCGACCGGCGCCGGGCAGGTCACCGTCTGGCCGATCGGCAGGACGTCACCGGTGGCGAGGACGTTGCGCAGGCGCACTTCCGCCGGGTCCAGGCCCAGTTTCCTGGCCAGCTTGTCCATCTGCGCCTCGTAGGCGGCGCACACCTGCATGGCGCCCTCGCCGCGCACATGGCCGGAGGGCGGGTTGTTGGTGCGGACGGCCCAGCCCTCGATGAACGCGTTCGGGACGACGTACGGGCCGCACGCGAAGGAGACGGCGGCGGCCAGCGCCTCGGCGGAGGTGTCGGCGTACGCGCCCGCGTCCAGCAGGATCTGCGCCTCGACCTTGACGATCCGGCCCTCGGCGTCGGCGTGGTGCCGGTACCGGAGCAGGGTCGGGTGGCGGTGGACGTGACCGAGGAAGGACTCCTCGCGCGTGGCGGTGAGTTTCACCGGGCAGCCGGTCTTGAGCGCGAGCAGGCCGAGCGGGAGCTGGAAGCCCTGGTCCTCGCGGTCGGCGGTGGCGCCGGGCACCCCGGTGACGACGATCTTCACCCGATCCGGGGACAGGGCGTAGCAGGCGGCGGCCGTGTTGCGGTCGCGGTGCGGGTCGGTGGAGGCCAGGTACAGCTCCACCCCGCCGTCGGGGCGCGGCACGGCGAGGCCGGCCTCGGCGCCGATCGGGGCCGGGTCCTGGCGGCCGATGCGGTACAGGCCCTCGACCACCACCTCGCCCACCGCCTCCGGGTCGCCGTGGTGCAGCGGGATGTGCCGGATCAGGTTGCCGTCGGGGTGCAGCGGCTCGGCTTCGAAAGCCTGCTCGGGGTCGGTGACGGGATCGAGCACCTCGTACTCGACGATGACGGCCGCGGCGGCCATCCGCGCGGTGTCCGGGTGGTCGGCGGCGACCGCGGCGATGGGCTCGCCGTGGTGCCGTACGACCTCGGAGGCGAACACCGGCCGGTCGGGCGTGCCCCGGCCGTGGCGGGGCGTGCCGGGCACGTCCTCATGGGTGACGACGGCCCGGACGCCGGGCATCTCGCGCGCGTGGGTGGTGTCGATGGACACGATGCGCGCGTGTGCGTGCGGGGAGCGCAGTACGGCCGCCCACAGCAGGCCCTCGGCCCACAGGTCGGCCGCGTACGGGAAGGTGCCCTCGGTCTTGGCGCGGGCGTCGGCGTGCGGCAGGGAGGCGCCGAGGCCGTGCGGCGGCGGCTCGGCGGCGGGAGCGGGTTCCGCGGCGGTGGTCGCGATGCCGGCTTCGTTGCTCACCCCTGGCCTCCGTCCTGGCCGTAGTGCTGGTCCTGCGGTCCGGGTTGCGTGCCGTACGGGTCGGGCGCGTCCCCGTACGGGTCCTGCGCGTCGCCGTAGGTGCCGCCGTGGGCGTCGTAGCCGTCCGGTGCGGTCCCCGGGGTGCCGAACGCGCCCGGCGTGTGCGGGGTGGCGAACGCGCCCGGCGCCTCGAACGCCGACGGGTGGACGCCGCCGGCGCCGGGGCCCGCCTGGTGGGGAATACGTGCCTCGTCCGTGTCCGTCTCGGTGTCGGCGTGGGACGCCTCGCGCTCGGCGACGACCTCCTTGACGGCCTCCAGGACACCCCGGTAGCCCGAGCAGCGGCAGAGGTTCCCGCACAGGGCCTGCCGGGTCTCCAGCTCGGTCGGCGCCGGGTTGCCCTCCAGCAGGTCGTGCACGGTCATCGCCATTCCGGGCACGCAGAAACCGCACTGGACGGCGCCGCACCGGGCGAGCGCGCGCTGTACGTCGGAGGGCTGCCCGTCCGCGGCCAGGCCCTCGACCGTGCGCACCTCGCTGCCGGCCGCGGTGACCGCCGGAACCAGGCAGGAGGCCACCAGGCGGCCGTCGACCTGCACGTTGCAGGCCCCGCACTCGCCCTGTGAGCAGCCGTCCTTGGCGCCGGCGAGGCCGAGCCGCTCGCGCAGCACGTACAGCAGGGACTCGCCGACCCAGGCGTCGGTGACCGGACGGTCGGTGCCGTTGACGCGCAGGACGTAGGAGGCGAGGGGGTGGTCGTCGTGCGGCGGCAGGGCCGCGGCGGCCGGCTCTCCGGCCCCCTCGGGCGCGGGCTCCCCGGCGGCGCTCTCGGTGTCGCCGTCCGGCGCGGGCGCGCCCGCGGTGCCCTCGGGTACGGCCGCCGCGGCCGGGGGCGCGGACGCGGCCGGGTCGGCGGGGTCCGCCGGGCCGGTGGCTTCCGCGGGGTCGGGCGTGTCGGGCGTGTCGGCGGGGTCCGCCGGGTGAGCCGCCGTCACGGAGCCCTGGGGGTCCGCCGGGTCGGGCGCGGCGGCCGTGGCCGCCGTCGTGGCGGGCCGGGGCGCGGTGTCCGGGCCGATGTGCCCCTCGTGGCCCGCGGGGGTGTCAGCGGGGCGCTCAGGGGCTTCGGCGAGGCCGTGGGCCTCCGTTCGGGGCGCCGCGGGCGCCGCTCCGGGCTCGGCCGACCGGTGGGCCGGCGGCGCCGGTTCGCCGTGCGGGCCGGCGTCGGCGGTGTCGCCGTGCGCCCGGGGGTGCCCGGGGTCCACGGGGCCGCTGCCGGTGTGCCGCCCGTCGGCGTGACCGCTGCCGGTGTGCCGCCCGTCCGCGTGCCCGCTCCCGACGTGCCCGGCATCCTCGCGCCCGGCCCCGTCGTGACCGCTCCCGACGTGCCCGGCGCCCTCGTGCCCGCTTCCGGCGCGGCCGTCCTCCGCGTCGGCGGTCTCCGCCCGGGCGTCCCGCGTGAACGGCGTCCCATGTCCGGTGGCCGGGCCATGCCCGTACCCGTCCTCGGGGGCGTACCCGTCCTCGGGGGCGTAACCCTCCTCGGCGGCGTACCCGTCCTCCGGGGCGTAACCCTCCTCGGCGGCGTACCCGTCCTCCGGCGCGTACCCCCCCTCCGGGACGTACGCGTCCGGCGCGGACGCCGGGGCGCCGCCCGCCGGGTGGGCGCCGGTGTGGTCGGGCAGGGCCGGGTGGCCGGTGTGGTCGGTGTGGGTGCCCGGCTCGGGGGCGGCCGGGCGGGCCGGGGACTCGCCCCACGCGTGGCCGGCGCCGTCCGTCGCCCAGGGCGCCGGCGCGCCGCCCGGCAGCGTGGCCGGCGGGGTGCCGCCCCACTGCTCGACCAGCGAGGACGTGGTGTACTCGCCCGACTCGTCGGGGAGATCGCCCCCCGCGACGGGGATGGACCACTGCCCGGTGACGTCGTGTCCCGGGGCGGCCGGTGCCGCGGGCTCCTCGAAGGTCCAGTGCTGGGTGGCACCCGGCTGGTACGTGAACCGGTCGTCCGCGGCCCCCGGCTGGGCCGGCGCGGCGTTCGCGTCGGGCCACCGGCCGCCGCCGGCGGGCGTGGGCCAGTCGTCGACGGCGCCCTCCGCGTGCCTGGCCGCTATCCGCGGCGGCACATAGCCGTGTCCGGGCGCGGCCAGCGGACTGTCGCCGTTCAGCAGGGCGTCGATACCGCCCTCGGGGAGTTTGACGAAGGCGGTGGCGCCGTCGTCGTAGTCGCCCTGGGGCAGCGGGTTCCAGCGTCCGCCGCCCTGGGGCGTGTCCTCTCCGTGCTGGTCGTCGGTCACGACAGCGCCCTCCCCAGTGCTCGTCGGGCCAGCGCGGCGACGGTGCGCCGCAGGTGCAGTACGGCGGGCGGCAGGGGGGTCACCGAGCCGTCGGGCTCGGGGGCCGGGTCCGGGATGCAGGCCGCGGCGACGTACTCGCCGAAGGCGTTCAGGGCCTCCGGGACGAGGGCGCGGTCGTTGTCCCAGTCGATGAGCCGCGCGACCCACTCCTCGGCCTCCAGGGGCCTGAGCGGCATCGGCGCTATGGCTCCCACCGCGCAGCGCACGCCGCGCCGGGCGGGGTCGAGGACGAGGGCCACGGAGGCCAGCGCGCGCCCCGGGCCGGTGCGTCCGGTCGCCTTCAGGAAGACCTGCGGGGCGTGCAGCAGCGGTACGCGCACGTAGCCGATGAGTTCGCCGCCGCGCAGCATCTCCACGCCGGCCAGCAGGTGCGACACCGGGATCTCCCGGCGGGCGCCGCCCGGGCCCGCGATGATCAGTGTCGCCTCCAGGGCGGCCAGCACCGGCAGCGCGTCCCCGGTGGGGGCGGCCGTCGCGATGTTGCCGCCGAGGGTGCCGGCGTTGCGGATGTGCGGCGGGCCCGCGGCACGCGCGGCGGCGGCGAGCGCCGGGATCAGGGCCGCGAAGTCGGGGCGGCCCATGCGCGCGTGGGTGAGGCCCGCGCCGAGCAGCGCGTGGCCGTCCTGGTACTGCCAGCCGCGGATCTCGCTGATCCGGCCGAGGCCCACCAGGGCGGCGGGCCTGAGCTGGCCGGAGTTGACGGCGGCCATCAGGTCGGTGCCGCCCGCCACGGGGACCGCGGTGGGCATGGCGGCGAGGGCCGCCACGGCCTCGTCCAGCGTCGTGGGCAACGTGACGGCCTGCGCCGTCTGCGGTGCGTGCGTGGTCAAACCGGCTGCCCCTTCCCGCTGCCCCACATGGTCCCGCCTGTGTTGCCGTACGGTACGTGCTGACAGGGCGGACGACGCAACTCTGGCACATCTTCGCAACGCTCGAACGCGGGGGTCCGCTAGGAGGCATTCGCCCACCTCATCAGGGAGATGGTCCGTTTTCGCACGGCATAACCGGTACAAGCGGATTGCCACTCTTCGGTGATCCCGGCGGTATTTTTCCGTTACCTGTTCGGGGCGGCCCGCGCCGCCGTCACCGGTTCGGCGGCGGTCCCTCGATCGGGCGGCCGAGCACGCCGGGGCGCCGCTGCCACGGGCGGGGGCCGGTGGGTGGCCGGTAGGCGACGCCCAGGGCGTCAAGTCGCCGGTAGTGGGCGGCCATCCGGCGTTCGAAGTCCGCGAAGTCCCGTTCCGCCGGGGCGGGCAGCCGGCTCCAGGCGACCTCGGCGAAGGCCGCCAGGCGGGGGAAGGTCTGGTAGTCCACGCGCGCGGCGTCCTCCATCACCTCGGTCCACACGTTGGCCTGGGTGCCCAGCACCCGCCGGGCCTCGTCCCCGGTGAGCCCGTCCGGCACCGGCTCGAACCGGTAGACGTCCTCCAGCGTGCGCACGAAACCGATCGGCACGGGCTCGTCCTCGCCCGGCGCCTGACGGTGGTCCAGGTACACGTACTGCTCGGGGCACATGACCACGTCGTGGCCCGCCCGCGCCGCCGCGACGCCGCCTCCGTAGCCGCGCCAGGAGGAGACGGCGGCGCCCGGGGCGAGCCCGCCCTCCAGGATCTCGTCCCAGCCGATGAGGCGGCGCCCGCGCGCGGCCAGCCAGGCGTCGAAGTGCCCGATGAACCAGGACTGCAGCTCGTTCTCGTCGGCGAGTCCGAGGTCCGCGATCCGCGTCTTGGCCGCCACGGACTCGGTCCACTGCTCCTTGCGGCACTCGTCGCCGCCGACGTGGACGAACTCCGAGAATCCCGCGGCGTCCGCGGGGAACAGCTCCAGGACCTCCTCGAACACCCCTTCGTAGAAGCGCAGGGTGGTGTCGGTGGGAGCCAGTACGTTGGCGGAGATGCCCCAGGTGTCCCAGACGGAGAGGGCGGTGGTGTCGACGACGTCGGTGTTGCCGAGTTCGGGGTACGCGGCGACGGCGGCCTGCGAGTGGCCCGGTACGTCGATCTCCGGGACGACGCTGATGTGCCGTTCGGCGGCGTAGGCGACGATCTCGCGGATGTCGTCCTGGGTGTAGTAGCCGCCGTGCGGTTTCTCGTCCCAGAGCGGTGAGGCGCGGTGGCCGAATTTGGTCCGTGAGCGCCAGGAAGCGATTTCGGTCAGTTTCGGGTATCGCTTGATCTCGATGCGCCAGCCCTGGTCGTCCGTCAGATGGAAGTGCAGGACGTTGAGTTTGTGCGCGGCCATCAGGTCCAGATAGCGCAGCACGCCCTCCTTGGGCATGAAGTGCCGGGCGACGTCGAGGAGGAGGCCGCGCCAGCGGAACCGGGGGGCGTCCTCGACGACCTGCCGGGGGACGGCGAGGGCGGCGCCCGGCCGTACGGGGGCGCGCCGGAAGGCGTCGGGCCCCAGCTGCTGGCGCAGGGTCTGCGCGCCCCAGAACACGCCGGCGGGCCCGCCGCCGCGGATCTCCACGCCCCGCCCGGCGGCGGCGTCGATCCGGTACGCCTCCGGTTCCAGGGTGTCGTCCAGGAGCAGCCGTACGCAGTCGCGGGCGTCCCGGGGGCCGGGGCGCAGCGGCAGCCCCAGGGCCGCGCCGAGGGCGGCGCGCAGCCAGCGTTCGGCGCGTTCCGTGCCCGGACCGGCCCACAGCACGGTGTCCGGGCCGAGCGGCACACCGGCCCCCGCCGGTTCCTCGACGGCGCGCGGCGCCGGAATCAGTTCCACGACATCAGCCCCTCAGCCCACGGCGCGTTGCACAGGGCGCAACGACCTTTGCTTCCTGCACAACGCGTGCAGCACGCATCGAAGGCTAGGGACTGCGCCGGGCCCCCACAAGAGGTCTGGACCACCCGGCGGCCGGAGAACACGAAGATCCCCGGGACGCGCCTGACGCGCGCCCCGGGGATCTCGGCACCACCGGGCGGACCGGGGACCTACTTCTTGTCGCCGCCCTTGTCCTCGCCGCCGCTGCCCATGGACTCGTAGATCTCCTTGCACATGGGACACACGGGGTACTTCTTCGGATCGCGGCCCGGCACCCAGACCTTGCCGCACAGCGCCACGACGGGGGTGCCGTCGAGGGCGCTCGCCATGATCTTGTCCTTCTGGACGTAGTGGGCGAAGCGCTCGTGGTCACCGTCGCCGTGGGACACCTGTGGCGTCGGCTCTACGAGGGTCCCCGTACCAGTCCCGCGCTCGGGCTCAAGAGTGCTCATACCGCCCAGGGTACTGAAAGCTCACACGCATCAGTTGAGCGAAGGGTCGTCCGGATACGTGGCCACCATCGCCAGCTCGTTGCGCTGCCGGCGCAGCACCTCGCGCCAGAGCCTCTCCGGGGCCGGCGAGGACACGTCGCCCGGCTCGGACTCCACGACGTACCAGGCGCCCTCCACCAGCTCGTCCTCCAGCTGGCCCGGCCCCCACCCGGCGTAACCGGCGAAGATGCGCAGGCTGCCGACGGCGGCGGCGAGCAGTTCCGGCGGCGCCTCCAGGTCGACCAGCCCGATCGCGCCGTGCACCCGCCGCCAGCCGAGCGGCGCGCCGTCACCGCTCGCGCCGCCGGGGATGACGGCGACGCCGAGCGCCGAGTCCAGCGAGACGGGTCCGCCCTGGAAGACGACACCGGGCTCGCCGGCGAGGGCGGCCCAGCCCTCCAGGATGTCGCCGACGCCCACCGGTGTGGGGCGGTTGAGGACGACACCGAGGGAGCCCTCCTCGTCGTGGTCGAGAAGGAGCACGACCGCACGGTCGAAGTTCGGGTCCGCCAGGGCGGGGGTGGCCACGAGCAGCCGCCCTGTGAGCGAGGACACCTCGGTCATGCCAGACATGATCCCGCATCTTCCCCCGGAGTGGGGAGCCAATCGGGGGCACCGGAGTGAAGCCTGCTCAGGCGCGGGGGCGCGGCCCCGGCGCACCGACCCGACGACGGTGACCCCATGTGCCCGACGGGGAACGTTTCGTGTTGTGACACAGCTATGACGCGGCTGGGCGGTCCTTGGGCTTACGGGAGGGGGGTAATCGGCGATTACCCTGTCTTCCCGGCCCCTGCGCACAGTGATCGGCCGGCCCCTGACCAACTCATCGGAACGCGAGATTCATGACCGTCAACGACGATGTCCTGCTTGTCCACGGCGGAACCCCGCTGGAGGGCGAGATCCGTGTCCGCGGTGCGAAGAACCTCGTACCGAAGGCCATGGTCGCCGCCCTGCTGGGCAGCGGCCCCAGCCGACTGCGCAATGTTCCGGACATCCGTGACGTGCGGGTCGTCCGAGGTCTGCTCCAGCTGCACGGGGTGACGGTCCGTCCGGGTGAGGAGCCCGGCGAACTGGTGATGGACCCCACGTACGTCGAGAGCGCCAACGTGGCCGACATCGATGCCCACGCGGGTTCCAGCCGTATCCCGATCCTCTTCTGCGGTCCCCTCCTCCACCGCCTCGGCCACGCGTTCATCCCGGGCCTCGGCGGCTGCGACATCGGCGGCCGGCCCATCGACTTCCACTTCGACGTGCTGCGGCAGTTCGGCGCGACCATCGAGAAGCGGGCCGACGGGCAGTACCTGGAGGCGCCGAAGGGCCTGCGCGGCACCAAGATCCGGCTGCCGTACCCGTCCGTCGGCGCGACCGAGCAGGTGCTGCTGACGGCCGTACTGGCCGAGGGCGTCACCGAGTTGTCCAACGCGGCCGTGGAGCCGGAGATCGAGGACCTCATCTGCGTGCTGCAGAAGATGGGCGCGATCATCGCGATGGACACCGACCGGACGATCCGGATCACCGGTGTGGAGAAGCTCGGCGGCTACACCCACCGTGCCCTCTCGGACCGCCTGGAGGCCGCGTCCTGGGCGTCGGCCGCCCTCGCGACCAACGGCAACATCTACGTCCGCGGCGCGCAGCAGCGCTCGATGATGACGTTCCTGAACACCTACCGGAAGGTGGGCGGTGCCTTCGAGATCGACGACGAGGGCATCCGCTTCTGGCACCCCGGCGGCCAGTTGAAGTCCATCGCCCTGGAGACGGACGTCCACCCGGGCTTCCAGACCGACTGGCAGCAGCCGCTGGTCGTGGCCCTGACCCAGGCCACGGGCCTGTCCATCATCCACGAGACGGTGTACGAGTCCCGGCTCGGCTTCACCTCGGCGCTGAACCAGATGGGCGCGCACATCCAGCTCTACCGCGAGTGCCTGGGCGGCTCGGACTGCCGTTTCGGCCAGCGCAACTTCCTGCACTCCGCGGTCGTCTCCGGCCCCACCAGGCTGCAGGGCGCCGACCTGGTCATCCCCGACCTGCGCGGCGGCTTCTCGTACCTCATCGCGGCCCTGGCCGCCGAGGGCACGTCCCGGGTGCACGGCATCGACCTGATCAACCGCGGCTACGAGAACTTCATGGAGAAGCTCGTGGAACTGGGCGCGAAGGTCGAGCTGCCCGGCAAGGCCCTCGGCTGACCCCGGCGGCTCCCCCACTCCCCGGCCGAGGACGGCACCGCCCCCGGCCGGGGGCCCGCGGAGCGCCCCGGCCGGGCACGGCGGGGAAAGACACGGGCAACGGGGGGCGACGGTGAGGTGGCCGGGCGAGGCGCCCGGTGGACGGGACCAGAAGCCCGTGACACGGCCGTACGACGAAGGGGCGGCCCTCCGGTGAAGGAGGGCCGCCCCTTTGGCGTCTCAGGCTGGGCTGCGCCCCTGAGGAGGCGCGGGAACTGCCCGGCCGGCCGGCGCCGGCCCGCAGTCACCCGCGGCGCTCGGAGCGGAGCGCTTACTTGCCCTTGGCGGCTTCCTTGAGCTTGCTGCCCGCGGTGACCTTCACGCTGAAGCCGGCCGGGATGTTGATGGGCTCGCCGGTCTGCGGGTTGCGCGCGGTGCGAGCGGCACGGTGGGTGCGCTCGAAGGTCAGGAAGCCGGGGATGGTGACCTTCTCGTCGCCCTTGGCGACGATCTCGCCGACGGTCTCGGCGAACGCGGCCAGCACGGCGTCGGCGTCCTTGCGGGTCACCTCGGCGCGGTCGGCCAGCGCGGCCACCAGCTCACTGCGGTTCATGTTGTTACTCCCGTGTTTTTCTTGCCGTTGGGGTGTGCCACGCGGCGGAGCCGCCCGAGGCACTGCGATGCCGATGCGCTCGCGCCCAGGGACGCATCCTGCCCCTACCTGCGGCGGGAAAGCCAATCCGGCACCCGTAGGAGTCGTGAGAACACCCTGGGGAGTCACACGAAAAGCGCCCGCTCGGCCGTCACCCTAGAGCGCGCCCGGCATCGCGTGGTTCCACGACGCGCCGGTGCGGGGGCTGCCGTGGTGATGCTCACAGCCCCTCGCACAGTACGCCACGCCGTGATCAGGCCGTCGCGCCGGCCGCCTTGGCGGCCTCGCGGACCGCTCCGGCCACCGCGCCCGCGACCTTGTCGTTGAAGACGCTCGGGATGATGTAGTTCGGGTTCAGCTCGTCCTCGCTCACCACGTCGGCGAGGGCCTTCGCGGCGGCGAGCATCATCTCGGTGTTCACCGTACGGGACTGCGCGTCCAGCAGACCGCGGAAGACACCCGGGAAGACCAGCACGTTGTTGATCTGGTTGGGGAAGTCGGAGCGGCCGGTGGCCACGACGGCCGCCGTCTGCCGGGCGATCGCCGGGTCCACCTCGGGGTCCGGGTTCGCGAGCGCGAACACGATGGCACCCTCGGCCATGGCGGCCACGTCGTCGCCGTCCAGGACGTTCGGGGCGGAGACGCCGATGAAGACGTCGGCGCCGTGCACGGCCTCCTTCAGGGTGCCGGTCAGGCCCTCGGGATTGGTGTTGTCGGCGATCCAGCGCAGCGGCGAGTCGGCCGGGGCGTTCACCAGGTCCTCGCGGCCGGCGTGGACGACACCGTGGATGTCGGCGACGACCGCGTTCTTCACACCCGCGGCGAGCAGCAGCTTGAGGATGGCCGTACCGGCGGCGCCGGCGCCGGACATGACGACCCGGATGTTCTCGATCGCCTTGGTCGTGACGCGCAGGGCGTTGGTCAGGGCGGCGAGGACGACGATCGCGGTGCCGTGCTGGTCGTCGTGGAAGACGGGGATGTCGAGGGCCTCGCGCAGCCGGGCCTCGATCTCGAAGCAGCGCGGCGCGGAGATGTCCTCCAGGTTGATGCCGGCGAAGCCCGGGGCGATGGCCTTGACGATCTCCACGATCGCGTCGGTGTCCTGGGTGTCCAGGCAGATCGGCCAGGCGTCGATGCCGGCGAAGCGCTTGAACAGGGCCGCCTTGCCCTCCATGACGGGCAGCGCGGCCTTGGGGCCGATGTTGCCGAGGCCGAGCACGGCGGAACCGTCCGTCACGACCGCAACGGAGTTGCGCTTGATGGTGAGGCGGCGGGCGTCCTCGGGGTTCTCGGCGATGGCCATGCAGACCCGGGCCACGCCCGGCGTGTAGACCATGGAGAGGTCGTCACGGTTGCGGATGGGGTGCTTCGACGCCATCTCGATCTTGCCGCCGAGGTGCATCAGGAACGTACGGTCGGAGACCTTGCCGAGGGTGACGCCCTCGATGCCGCGCAGCTGCTCGACGATCTCCTCGGCGTGGGCCGTGGAGGTGGCCGCGATGGTGACGTCGATCCGGAGCTTCTCGTGCCCGGACGCGGTGACGTCGAGGCCGGTCACCGAGCCTCCGGAGGACTCCACGGCGGTGGTGAGCTGCGAGACGGCGGTTCCGCTCGCGGGCACCTCCAGCCGGATCGTCATCGAGTAGGAGACGCTGGGCGCCGTTGCCATGGCCGACTTCCTCTGCTTTCACCGTGTCGCGAGTTGTGCCGTCCGATCGTCGCACCTACCGCTCAGTACGTGGTAGCCGCCCTGAGTTGCGGACGTTTTGTTCACACGAGACTGCCCGAGGTGCGCGATTTCGGAAAACTAATTCCACCATACGAGAATCGATCGAGCAGGGAAAGAGGCCGTCAGGGCAAAGAAAGAGGCCCACGTCACATGCGTGACGTGGGCCTCCCACGTTCATGACACCGACCCGCCATGCTCGCCTCGCGGCAAGTGGTCCCTCTGAGGGACGAAGGTTGGGCCCGGGGGCTTGGATCGGGCCGGTGCCACACCAAGGCTAACAAACGGATGCCGTAGGCCCATTCCCCCTGCCGAGAGTTCCTGGGCGCTAATCCCGCAGCAGGTCCGCGACCCCCGCCTCGTCCGGCTCGTCCCGCTCCCCCGACACCACCGTCAGCTGCTGGGTGGCCCGGGTCAGCGCCACGTACAGCACCCGCAGCCCGGCCGGCGACTCGTCGGCGATCTCGGCGGGCGAGACGACGACCGTCGCGTCGTACTCCAAGCCCTTGGCCTCCAGGCTGCCGAGGGCCACCACGCGGTCACCGAGCCCGGCCAGCCAGCGCCGGGCCTCCTCGCGCCGGTTCATCGCGACGACCACGCCGACCGTGCCGTCCACCAGCCCGAGCAGCCGCTCGGCCTCGGACCGCACGGTCTTCTCCCACGAGTCCCGTACGACGGTGAAGCGCGGCTCGACCCCGGTGGACCGAACGGCGGACGGGGCCTCGGAGCCGGGCATGGCGAGCGCGAGCACCTTCGCGGCCAGCTCGGCGATCTCGGCCGGGTTGCGGTAGTTCACGGTGAGCTGGAAGCGGCGCCGGGGCCGGGTGCCGAGGGCCTCGTCACGGGCCTCGGCCGCCTCGTCCGGGTCGGACCAGGAGGACTGCGCCGGGTCGCCCACGACCGTCCAGGTGGCGTGCCGGCCACGGCGGCCGACCATGCGCCACTGCATCGGCGTGAGGTCCTGCGCCTCGTCCACGATGACGTGCGCGTACTCGGTGCGCTCCTGCGCGAGGCGCTCGGCCCGCTCCCGCTGCGACTCCTCGCGCACCGGCATCAGCTCCTCCAGACCGGTGAGCTGGTCCAGCGGGTCGAGTTCGCGCTTCTTCCTCGGCCGGGCCGGCGCGCCCAGGATCGCCTGGAGTTCGTCGAGCATGGCGATGTCGTGCACCGTGTGGCCGTCCCGCCTCAGCGAGCGGGCCACCTTGCGGACCTCGCCGGGGTTGAGGATGCGCCGGGCCCAGCGGCCGAGCCGCTTCTCGTCGGCCATGGCGGTGAGCACGCCCTTCGGGGTCAGCTCGGGCCACCAGCTGTCGAGGAAGCCGATGAACGCGTCCTCGCCGGTGACGTCCTCGTCGAAGGAGGAGCGCAGTTCGGCGGCCAGCTCCGGGTCGGCGTGCCGGGAACCGGCGCCGGACTTGGCCCACAGGGCGTCCAGCAGCAGCTTGCGGGCGCGCGGGCGGAGCAGGTTGACGGGCGCGGTGCCGCCGAGGGCGGTACGGCGGATACGTTCCAGCTCACCGGCCTCCAGTTCGAGCCGGCGGCCGAAGGCGACGACACGCAGCCGCGAGGGCGGGCCGGCGAAGGCCGGCCGCTCGCTGTCCTCGTCCAGGGCGAGCTGCCCCGCCGGAGCGGTCGGGCCCAGCTCCAGGGCCCCCCGGGCGGCCTTCCGCAGCACCTTCAACATGCGGTACGAGCCCTTGGCGCGGGCCACGGACGGGGAGTCGTACAGGGTGGCCTCCGCGCCGTCGACGAGCGAGCCGATCGCCCGGATCGCGACCTGGCCCTCCTCGCCGAGCGAGGGCAGCACGCCTTCGGTGTAGGCCACGAGCAGCGGGGTCGGCGAGACGATCAGGATGCCGCCCGCGTAGCGTCTGCGGTCCTGGTAGAGCAGGTAGGCGGCGCGGTGCAGGGCGACCGCCGTCTTGCCGGTGCCCGGTCCGCCCTCCACGTAGGTGATGGAGGCGGCGGGGGCCCGGATGACCATGTCCTGCTCGGCCTGGATGGACGAGACGATGTCCCGCATGGTGTGGCCGCGGGCCTGGCCGAGGGCGGCCATCAGGGCGCCGTCGCCGATGACGGGCAGCTCGCGGCCGTCGAGGAAGGCCGTCAGCTCGGGCCGCATCAGGTCGTCCTCGACGCCGAGCACCTGGCGCCCCTTGGACCGGATGACCCGGCGCCGCACCACCCGCCCCGGCTCCACGGGCGTGGCCCGGTAGAAGGGCGCGGCGGCGGGTGCGCGCCAGTCGATGACCAGCGGGGAGTAGTCCTCGTCGAGGACGCCGATCCGGCCGATGTGCAGGGTCTCGGCGATGTCGGCGGTGTGGTCCGGCCGCACGGCGCCTTCCGCCGGCTCGACCGCCGTGTAGGCCCCGTCGGGCCCCTTCTTCCCGTCCTTGCCGAGCAGCAGGTCGATCCGGCCGAAGAGGAAGTCCTCGAACTCGTTGTTCAGCCGGTTCAGGTGGACACCTGCCCGGAAGACCTGCGCGTCCCGCTCGGCGAGCGCGCCGGGGGTGCCGACCTGGCCGCGTTGGGCCGCGTCGCGCATCAGGAACTCGGCTTCGTGGATCTTCTCCTCCAGCCGCCGGTACACCCGGTCCAGGTGTTCCTGTTCGACGCTGATCTCCCGGTCACGGACGGAATCCTGTGCGTCGTGTACCGAGCCGACCGCGGACTGCTGAACCTGAGCGGCCACCGGGCCCCCTTCTGACGTGCTGGGCAGCCGTCAACCGTACGCGAAGGGGGCCCGTCAAAGCTACGGGGCCGCGACTCCCGGGGGGTGCGGGGAGCCGTGCGCCGAGCCGCGGCACACCGGCGGGCGAACGCGGCACGCCCCGCGCCCGGGGTCCGGCGGGAGGCCCGGGGGCCGCGGACTCCGGGCGCGGCACCCGCTACGCGTCGACCTGCACCAGCTTCTTGCCCTCGAAGGTCACCACCTCGAAGTGGTCGATCTCGTTCGGCTGGAAGGCCGCCGCACCGCCGATGTAGAGCGGGTTCTTGGCCGTCTCGGTCGTGGCGTCCGGGATGCCGTACCCCCAGTTGGGCACGGACCACGACGACATGGTCACGCGCTGCCCGTTCTTGGCGACGAGGACCAGGGAGCACTTCAGCGGGCCCTTGACGTTCTTCAGCTCCAGGACGGCCTGGGTGCCCCAGTCCTTCTGCGCCATGCCGACGGTGGCGCTGACGTGGGACGCCGGGTCGGTGGCCGACTTCTTGTCGGCCATCGTCTCGAACGTCGCCTGGGCCGGCGTCGCCGTGACCTGCTTGCCCCCGTCGGAGCCGCCGTTGACGGCCACCGCGGCCAGCGGGCCCGCGATGATCAGCGCCGCCGCGGCGGCGATCATGTAGAAGCTGCGCCGGCGCTTCTGGGCGCGCTTCTCGGCGACCTCGTCGACCAGCTTCTCCACCAGCCGCGGACTGGGTCTGGCGGACAGCGAGTCGCCGATCGCGGGCGTACTGCCGGAGCCCGGCAGGTCCGCGAGGGCGGCCAGCATCGGTTCCATCCCGGCCAGCTCGTCCAGCTGCTGGGCGCACCACTCGCAGCCGGCGAGATGCGCCTCGAAAGCGGTTGCCTCGGCGTCGTCCAGAATCCCGAGGGCATAGGCGCCGACGGTCTCGTGCTCGCTCGGCACCGAAGATCCCTGACTGGGGTTCATGGGCCCAGACATACCCGGACCACCCGGTCCGAATCCCTGCATCCCCCCGTACCCGTTGCTCATCACGCCGTCACCCCCCGCTCCTCCAGTGCCAGCTTCATCGACCGCAGGGCGTAGAACACCCGGGAACGGACCGTTCCGCTGGGTATGCCCAAAGTTTCGGCCGCCTCATTGACGGTACGCCCCTTGAAGTACGTCTCGACGAGCACCTCCCGGTGGGCCGGGGTCAGGTCGTCGAGCGCGTCAGACAGCGTCATCAGCCACAGCGCCTTGTCGATCTCGTCCTCCGCGGGGATGACCTCCAGCGGCGACGGATCGACCTCCTGCGGCCGGGCCTGCCGGCTGCGGTGGCCGTCGATGACGATGCGGCGCGCGACCGTCACCAGCCAGGGGCGTACCGAACCGGTCGCCCGATTGAGCTGACCGGCGTTCTTCCAGGCACGGATGAGTGTTTCCTGCACGACGTCCTCGGCGCGCTGCCGATCGCCGGCGACCAGCCGCAGGACATAGGCGAGCAGGGGCCCCGCGTGCTCCCGGTACAGGGCACGCATCAGCTCCTCGTCGGGTTCGGAGGGCTGTGATGAGGACATGCGATGTCGGGCCCTCGCTCCACGTTCATTGGCCACGGCCGCATCCTTGCGCACGCCCACCTCCGGTGTCCGGGGGTTCCCCCAGTCGGTCGCTCGCCCACCCGTACGGACCGGGGTGCCCGCGTGTTCAAACCGGAGTGACAGATTTCTCGAGGATGACGTGACGAGCGGGACATGCGTGCACATTCCCACCGCGTGATCTTTACATTTCCGACACGCCGCCGAAGACGCCTGGAAATGCCCGTGTATGGGCCAACTAAACCTGGTGTTACGGAAATCACGCCCGCCCCGGACGTCCCCCCACCCTCACGCCCGCGTCAGCGCGGCCCGTCGCCGGTGCCGGGCGACCCGCTCCCGGTTCCCGCACACCTCGCTGGAGCACCAGCGCCGACGCCGCCCACGGGACGTGTCGAGGTACACCAGAGGGCAATTGTCCCCCTCGCACTCCCGCACGGCGGCCCACGCGACGGGATCGGTGAGCAGCTCGACGGCGTCCCGCGCGACGACGGCGAGCAGCGCGGCGCAGCCGGGCGGACCGGCCAGTTCCCGCACGAGACGGCCGTCCGCCCCGCGCACGGCGAGAGGCACCGGGGGCGCGGCCCGCGCGACCTCGTTCACGCGGTCCAGCGCATGCCCGCAGGCCGGTGCCGGAACGCCCCGCGCGTTTCGCACCAACAGCTCCACGTCCCCCCGCAGTTCCCGGAAGCCCGCCGGCCACGACCCGTCGGCGTGGTCCAGCGGCGTACCGGCCGGCACCAGTCCCGCGCCCGCGATCCACGCACGCAACGCCCCCGTGCCGTCGAGCCGTTCGCCCGGATGCGTGGTGGCGAGCAGGTCCAGGCACACCCGCCCGGCATCGAATCGCAGCTCGTACGCGGGCGTGGCGCCACCGAATGCCATGTGCGAGTCACCGCCTGGGCTGGAACCGTGCGGAAGTGTGCGGGGAAACCGTTCCGGGGAACCGTCGCCTTCCTCGCCTCTCACAGTGCCTGCTCGCCGGGGGCACCGGAACCCCTCGTACCGGTCGGTGTTCCGCGCGCGGCCCCTACGCGTCGGCGTACTTCGCGTCCGCCGCCGGATCGAGCGCCAGCCGGTACCCCCGCTTCACCACCGTCTGGATCAGCTTGGGCGCGCCGAGTGCCGTCCGCAGGCGGGCCATCGCCGTCTCGACGGCGTGTTCGTCACGGCCCGCGCCGGGCAGGGCCCTGAGCAGGTCCGCGCGGGCCACCACCCAGCCGGGGCGGCGGGACAGGACGCGCAGCAGGGACATGCCGGCCGGCGGGACCGGCTTCAGCTCGCCGTCCACCACGACCGCGTGGCCGCGGATCTCCATCCGGTGGCCCGCGACCGGCAACGAGCGGGCACGAGCCGGGAGTTCCTGGCACAGGAGCTGGACCAGGGGACCGAGACGGAAGCGTTCCGGCTGGATCGTGTCCACCCCGCGGGCCTGGAGGGGGAGCGCGGTGACCGGGCCCACGCAGGCCGGCAGGACGTCGTGGGCCAGGGCCGACAGCAGGTCGTCCAGCAGCCCGCGGTCCTCCGCGCGGGAGAGGAGGGAGGCCGCGGCGGGGGCGCTGGTGAAGGTGAGGGCGTCCAGGCCGCGGGTGACGGCCGCGTCCAGCAGCCGGTCCAGGGGGCTGATGTCCTCCGGGGGCATCCAGCGGTAGACCGGGACGGGGACCACCTCCGCCCCGGCGGCGCGCAGCGACTCGACGAATCCGGGCAGGGGTTCGCCGTGGAGCTGTACGGCGATGCGGTCGCCGTCGACGCCTTCCTCCAGCAGGCGGTCGAGCACCTCGGCCAGCGACTCCGAGGACGGCGACCACTCCTCCGTCAGTCCGGCCGCCCGGACGGCGCCCTTGACCTTCGGACCGCGGGCCAGCAGCCGCACCCCGCGCAGCCGGCCCAGCAGTTGTTCGCCGAGCCCCCAGCCGTCGGCGGCCTCGACCCAGCCCCGGAAGCCGATCGCGGTGGTGGCCACGACGACGTCCGGCACCTGGTCGATGATCTCCTTCGTGGCGGCCAGCAGTTCGCTGTCGTCGGCGAGCGGCACGATCCGCAGGGCGGGTGCGTGCAGGACGGTGGCGCCGCGCCGCTGGAGCAGGGCGCCCAGTTCGTCGGCCCGGCGCGCGGCGGTGACACCCACGGTGAACCCGGCGAGGGGACCGTGTTCGGGTTGCTGCTCTTCGTCGTACATGGGCTCTCCTAGCTGACCGGCACGCCGATCGAGCCTGTCAACGATCCGTGACAGGCTCGGTTCGACTCTATGTCGCCGGTGTTACGTCATACCTCGGCGTAGCTGAGCTGGGCCTTCTCCTCCGAGGCCGCCGCCGTGACGGTGACCTGCCCGGCCGGGCGGCGAAGGTATACGGCCCAGGTGACCGCGAAGCAGACACCGTAGAAGGCGAGGAACGCCACGAACGCGCCCGTGCCGGAGCCGTAGGAGAGGAAGGACTGGCGGAAGGCGAGGTTGATGCCGACGCCGCCGAGCGCGCCGACCGCTCCGATGAGGCCCATCGAGGCGCCGGAGAGCCGCCGGCCGTGGGCGACGGCCGCCTCCCCCGTCAGTCCCTCGGCCAGCGCCTTGGCCTGGAAGATGCCGGGGATCATCTTGTACGTCGAGCCGTTGCCGAGGCCGCTGAGCACGAACAGGACGACGAAGACGGACACGAACAGCGGCAGCGACTTCCGCATGCCGGCCACGATGAGCACGGCGGTGGCGGCTGCCATGCCCACGTAGTTCCACAGGGTGATGCGGGCGCCGCCGTAGCGGTCGGCGAGCCGGCCGCCGACGGGGCGGATCAGGGAGCCGAGCAGCGGGCCGATGAAGGTGAGGTACGCCGCCTGCAGCGGGGTCCGGCCGAACTCGTTCGTCAGCACCTGGCCGAAGGCGAAGCTGTAGCCGATGAAGGAACCGAAGGTGCCCACGTAGAGGAAGGCCATGATCCAGGTGTGCGGGTCCCGCGCCGCGTCCTTGGCGGCGCCGGTGTCGTTCCGCACCGTGGCCAGGTTGTCCATGAACAGCGCGGCCAGCACGGCGGCCACGACGATCAGCGGGATGTAGATCCCGAGCAGCACGCGCGGGCCGCCGCTCGCGCCGATGACGGCGAGCGCGACCAGCTGGATGACGGGCACGCCGATGTTGCCGCCGCCCGCGTTGAGCCCGAGGGCCCATCCCTTCTTCCGCATCGGGAAGAAGGCGTTGATGTTGGTCATGGAGGAGGCGAAGTTGCCGCCGCCGATGCCGGCCAGCAGCCCCACCAGCAGGAAGGTGGAGAAGGACGTCCCCGGCTTCATCACGAGGAACGCGGCGACGCTCGGCACGAGCAGCAGACTCGCCGAGACGATCGTCCAGTTGCGCCCGCCGAAGACGGCCACGGCGAAGGTGTAGGGCACCCGGACGACCGCGCCGACCAGCGTGACCACGGAGGTCAGCAGGAACTTGTCGGCCGGGGTGAGCCCGTACTCGGGGCCCATGAACAGCACCAGCACGGACCACATGGTCCAGACGGAGAACCCGATGTGCTCGGAGAGCACGGAGAACCACAGGTTCCGGCGGGCGATCCGCTCCCCGGTCGCGTGCCAGAACTCCTCGTCCTCCGGATCCCAGCGCTCGATCCAGCGGCCACTGCGACGGGTTGGGGCTGGGGCTGTCATCACGCCTCCACGGGGCTCCGGCTGCTCGGTCTGCCAACCACTGACTGACCCCGAAGGTAGGGAGGGCTCGTTTCCGGCCTGTGGCTGTGAGTGACCGCAAGGGAACGTTGCTCTCACTCGCCCGGGAAGCGGCCGGTGAGGCATGCCCGCCCCGCGGCCGCCGGCTCTGAAACCCCTCAAGTCACGTGCGGACGGCGACACCGGCGCGTCACCATGATCCACATGAAGGGATTCACGCACCTGAGCAAGAAGAACGACACCGTGCTGGTCATCCGGGACTCGGACCTGATCGCGGCGGCGCTGCGGGAGGCGTTGGCCGCGGCCGGGGACGAGGAGCGGCCGGGGCTGGAGCGTGCCGCCGCGCTCGTCACCGCCACCGCGGGCGCCGGCGAGGGCCGGCTGCGGGCCGACTGGGTCCGCGCCCGGCTGGCCGACGCCGGCTTCACCGGGGACATCGCCTCGGTCGCCGCCGTGAAGGCGCTGCGCCAGGCGGAGCCCGGTCTGAGCCTGCTGGCGGCGGTCCGGTTGCAGAAGGAGGCGGTGGCCCACCCCGCGTAGGGCAGGCCGCCGCCGGTCAGCCCGCCGGGCTCCCCGCAGACGCGGGCTGCCGCCCGGCCGGTGCCGGCGGAGGCGCCGCCACCCCTCCCGTACGACGGAGTTTCTGCCAGCGCAGCCGGCCGCCGGTGAGGGCGGTGATCCAGGACTGGAGCAGGACGACGTACATGAGCTGGCGGTAGAGCAGCTGCTGGAGGGGGAGGGACAGCAGGGAGGTGAGCGGCTCCCGGTCGAGGTGGAAGGCGTAGGCCGCGCAGATCGCCTGGACCGCGAGGACGGCGGACCAGGCCGCGATCGTCCTTCCTGTCGGGCCGAAGACCAGGCCGTAGACGAGGAACAGGTCGATCAGCGGGGCCAGGAGCGGGGCGACGACCATGAAGAGGGAGACCAGGGGCAGGCCGACCCGGCCGAAGCGGCCGGACGGACCCCGTTCGAACACCGCGCGGCGGTGCTTCCAGATGGCCTGCATGGTGCCGTACGACCAGCGGTAGCGCTGGGACCACAGCTGCTGGACCGACTCGGGCGCCTCCGTCCAGGCGCGGGCCTTCTCGGCGTACACCACGCGCCAGCCGTCCCGGTGCAGGGCCATCGTGACGTCGGTGTCCTCGGCGAGCGTGTCGTCGCTCATGCCGCCGACGCGCTCCAGCGCGGACTTGCGGAACGCCCCGACCGCGCCGGGGATGGTCGGCATGCACCGCAGGACGTCGTACATCCGGCGGTCGAGGTTGAAGCCCATCACGTACTCGATGTGCTGCCAGGCCCCGATGAGCCGGTTCTTGTTGCCGACCTTGGCGTTGCCGGCGACCGCGCCGACCCGCGGGTCGGCGAAGGGCTGCACGAGTTCGCGGACGGTGGCCGGTTCGAAGACGGTGTCACCGTCCATCATCACGACCAGATCGTGGCGGGCCTCCGCCAGGCCCCGGTTGAGGGCGGCGGGCTTGCCCGCGTTCTCCTGGCGGACCACGCGGACACCGGGCAGGTCCAGCGCCTCGACGATGTCCGCGGTGCCGTCGGCGGAACCGTCGTCGATGACGAGCACCTCGACCGGATGCTCGCCGCGGGTCAGCGAGCGGACCGTGTGCTCGATGCACTTGGCCTCGTTGTACGCCGGTACCAGCACCGACACCGGTTCGGTGACCGGCTCGTCGCCCCAGCGGAAGTCGCGGCGCCGGGTGCGGCGGGCGTGCGCGGCGGACAGCAGCAGCATCAGCCCGAAGCGGGCGAGGACGAGAGCGCCGACGACGGCGAGGCCGACGACCAGGACGCCGGTGATGTCGTCGGCCGCCCGCACCAGGAAGACCCACGCCCTGCCCTTCCACAGGTCGAGGCCCGTGACGGGGGTGTCCGCGCTCGGGGCGCGCAGTGCGCCGGTGAGGGTCTGGAAGGTGTAGCCCCGCTGCTGGAGCCGGGGCAGGAGGGTGTCGAGCGCCTGGACGGTCTGGTGCCGGTCGCCGCCCGAGTCGTGCAGGAGGACGACCGCGCCCCGGCCGCCGTGGGGCGTGGCGTTGCGGATGATCCGCTCGACACCCGGCTTGCGCCAGTCCTCGCTGTCGGTGTCGTCCACGACGGTGAGATAGCCGCGGCTGCCGATGTACTGCGTGACCGGCCACGACCTGTTGTCGATGGCGTTGGCGGAGGACGAGTACGGCGGCCGGAACAGCGAGCTGCGGATGCCGGCCGCTCCGGCGAGCGCCAGCTGGTTCTGGGACAGTTCCCAGTCGATGCGCCGCGTGGAGTGGTACGACAGGTCGGGGTGGCCGAAGGTGTGCAGGCCGACCTCGTGTCCCTCGGCGACCATGCGCCGGACCAGCTCCGGGTGGCGGGAGGTCATGGTGCCGGTGACGAAGAAGACCGCGTGCGCGTGGTGCTTCTTCAGCACGTCGAGGACCCGCGGGGTCCAGGTCGGGTCGGGGCCGTCGTCGAAGGTGAGGACGATGCGGTGGTCCGGTATGCGCAGGCTGTCGCTGCGGCCGTCGCGGGTGTCGACGACCGGCCCGCCGTCCAGGATCCGCCGCGGCACCTCGTCGTTCGCCGCGGCGGGGCTGACGCGGTGGTCCGCGAGGATCTCGTTGTGCACGTAGCCGCGCAGCATCAGCATCGCCAGGGTCGCGCCCAGGACCAGCAGGGGCAGCAGGTAGCGCAGCGGCAGCCGGGGGCGGCGCCGGGGGTGTGAGGCCATCTGAGGGTGTTCCGCCTGGTCAGAGGGGGAGCTTGGAGTGTGGGTGCCGGGTGCGGCCCGGCGGGGTGTGGGTACGGCCCGGCAGGGTCGGGGTGGGCGCCGTGGCGGTGGCGCCGGCGGTACCGGACGCGGACGGTGCCGGGGACTCGCCGGCCGGGGCCGACGGGGCCGGGGAGCCGGTGGTGCCGTCCTCGGCGCCGGGCGGGGTGGAGTCGCCCGCCACCGGCGGGGCCGACGCGGAGGCACCGGTACCGGCGGCGGGCGTTTTGCTGCCGGGTACGGCGGCGCCGGTCGCCGCGACACCCACGGCCGGCGCGGTCACCGTGCCGGTACCCGGCGGGACCGGGGTCGTGGAGGCGCTGGGCAGCGGCGAGGTCTCCATCTTGCCGGCGGGCCTGTCCTCGTGCTGGCCCGGCACCGGCAGCCAGGGGGCGGCGGAGTTCCCGGACAGCAGGGTGGCGACGATGAGGGCGGCGTAACCGGTGCAGGCGACGGCCACGGCCACGCCGAGGCGACGGAAACGGCGGCTGCGACGGCCCGACGCGTCCACGAACACCGGCCCCCCGGACCCCCGCGGGCCGGCCTCGGCGGACACCGCGGACGCGACGGTCACAGCGGAGTCGGTCGCGACAGCCTCGGTCTCGGCGGAACCGGTCTCGACAGCGTCGGTCTCGACGGAACCGGTCTCGACAGCCTCGGTCTCGACGGAACCGGTCTCGACAGCGTCGGTCTCGGTGGACCCGGTCTCGGCGGAAGCGGTATCGGTGGAACCGGTCTCGGTGGAACCGGTATGGGCGGAGGAGGCCGCCTCGGTGGGCGGTGTGACGTGTGCGGGTCGTGCCGGCTCCGTGTCCATGGCCGGACTCGTCTCCGGTTCCGTGTCCGGATCTATCCGCTCGTCGCCCTCGCCCACCGGCAGACCGCGTTCCGCGGACGTCATCTCTTGCCCTTCCGGTTGGGCGTCTTCAGGCCACTTTTTCACGCGCGTGCATCCCCCCACGGGACAGTTCAGGGCGCGCTCACGATCCCGGGCCCGTCGATCGAACCAGGCCCCCACCCGGCCCGAGCGCCCCCACTACCACCCTGTGCCCGGGCCATGAATGTAGCGCACGCCCAGGAGTGCCGTGCGCCGCCTCGTCACACGCGGGCGCTCATCGCCACCTCGTCCATGTCCGGAATCCATCCATCAGCCGGTCGCCGCAGCCAACCCTCCACCCGAGCGATCTCGGCCACCGCCCTGCGCAACGCGGTCAGCCCGGGATGAACCAGCCCCTTCCGCCACACCAGGGAGACGGGCGACAGCGGGACGGGGTCGACGAGGGGACGGCACACCGTGCCGGGCAGGGGCGGGTAGTCCACGACGGCCAGCACCGGGTTCCCGGTCTTCGCCATGATGCGGCCGAACTCCTCGTCGCCGACGGCCGGCGGGAGGGCCGGGGCCGACCGGACCCCCCACCCCTCGAAGAGCCGCAGGGCCAGGTCGGTCCACTCCCGGGTCCGCGGATTGCCGGCGCCGGCGTACACCGTCTCTCCCGCCAGCGCCGCCACCGGCACCCTGGGCAGCCCGGCCAGCGAGTGGCTCTCGGGCAGTACGACGGCCATCGGCTCGTACCGCACCGGCTGCTGCTCCAGACCGGAGCGGAGCGCCGGGTCGAGGCCGGCGAACCGGCCGAAGGAGGCGTCCAGGCGGCCCGCCAGCAGTTCGGCGGCGGCTCCGGTCAGGCCGCTCTCGTAGCGGGCCATCAGCTCGCAGTCGGGGGCGAGTTCCCGCGCCCGGTGCAGCACCCTGCGGCCGGTGCCCAGGCCGGCGGTGTTGACGTCGACCAGCAGGGGGCGGGCCTGGCCGGCCGCGAACGCGGCGAGCAGGTCGTCCTGGGCGGCGAGGACACGGCGCGCGTGCGGCAGCAGGCGTTCGCCGTCCGGGGTCAGCGTCACCTGCCGGGTGGTCCGCACGAACAGCTCGGCGCCCAGCTCCCGTTCCAGTCGCCGTACGTCCCGGCTGAGCGCTTGCTGGGCGATGTACAGGCGGGCCGCGGCCCGCGTGAAGTGCAGTTCCTCGGCGACGGCGACGAAGGCTCGCAGCAGGCGGGGATCGAGGTGGGCGGGAGCGGGCATGACGGAGAACTTACAACGCGAGTGCGTCAATCGGTACGCGGCAGGTGTTGGACCCGGTGATCCACTTCGGGCGACCGTGGAGCCATGCCGCAACAGACCTCCCAGGACAGCCGGGTACAGGACAGCCGGATACAGGACAGCCGGATACAGGACAGCCGGATGCCGGACCGGATACAGGACAGCAAAATACAGAACAGCCGCATACCGGAAGAAAGACACCGGCACACCGGATACCGCCGTCTCTTCGCCCTGCCCGGCTCTCGCGCCTTCACCGCCGGCAACCTGCTCGCCAGGCTGCCCATGGGCATGTTCAGCGTGAGCGCGGTCGTGATGATCGCCGGTTCCCGGGGCTCGTACGCCCTCGCCGGCGCCGTCACCGCCACCGGCCTCGCGGCGACCGCGCTGGCCGGGCCCTTCCTCGCGCGTCTCGTGGACCGGAACGGGCAGGCCCGGATCGCGCTGCCGGCCACGGTCGTCTCCGTGCTCGGCAGCCTCGCCCTGCTGCTGTGCGTCCGCTACGACGCCCCCGACTGGACCCTGTTCGCCGCCTACGCCGGCACCGCGGCCACCCCGAACATCGGTGGGCTGTCCCGCGCCCGCTGGGCCCATCTGCTGCGCGACGAGCCCGGGGCGCTGCACACCGCGAACTCCTTCGAGCAGGCCGCGGACGAACTGTGCTTCATGCTCGGGCCGGTGCTCGCGTCCTTCCTGGCCGGCACGCTCTTCCCGGAGGCGGGAACGCTCGCGGGGGCACTGCTGCTGCTCGTCGGCATGCTGGTCTTCACCGCCCAGCGGGCGACCGAGCCGCCCACCCGGGCCCGTTCACAGGCGCCGTCACCGCTGCGCAGCCCCGGCATCCCGCCGCTGCTGGTCTGCTTCGTGGCCACCGGAGCGGTGTTCGGGTCGATGGAGGTGGTCACGATCGCCTACGCCGACGCACAGGGGCAGCGGGCCGCGGCCGGTGCCGTGCTCGCCCTCCAGGCGGCCGGCTCGTGCGCGGCGGGGCTGGTGTACGGGGCACGGAAGCCGGCCGGGCCCCGGCTGACCCGGTGCCTGGCGGCCATGGCCGTGCTCATGACCCTGCCCTGGGCGACGGCCACCACCGGCTCGCTCCTGGTGCTGGCCGGTGCGCTGCTGATCGCGGGGATGGCGACCGCGCCCACCATGGTCACGGCGATGACGCTGGTGCTGCGGCGGACCCCGGCCGACCGGCTCAACGAGGGCATGAGCCTGATGGTGACCGGGCTGCTCGCCGGTGTCGCCTGCGGCTCGGCGGCGGGCGGCTGGGCGGCGGAGCGCCTCTCCCCCGTCACCGCCTTCGCCGTACCGGCCGCGGCGGCGGCTCTCGCCCTGCTCATCAGCACGGCGGACGGCTCGGCCGATGCCACGGCCGACTCCGCGGCGGCATGACGAAGGCCCCGCCGCTCGAAGCGACGGGGCCTTCGCCCACATGGGTAAGGAGGCTCGGGAGCCTCCCGATCGTGGAGATGGCGGGAATCGAACCCGCGTCCAACGGTGCGGAATCAGGGCTTCTCCGTGTGCAGTTCGCTGTGCTTTTCTCAGCCCCGGCGATCACGCGAACAAGTCGCCGACGGGCTCAGTCACTGTTAGATTTCCCTCTTCACCCCGTGACCGGGATCAAGGTTTAGTTCCCTAGCTGATGCCAGGATCCGGGTCGGGAACAGCCCCGGGCTGACACTTCGCAAGTCGCTACTTAGGCAGCGAGGGCGAAGGAATCGCGCTTGGTGTTGGCGATTATTTTTTGCGACATATGGTTTACGAGATCATTGCCGCTTCCTCGACACGCTTCCCCTGCTTCGACAACCGCTGTCGAAACCGATCATCCCCATGTTGATTTTTCAATCCCTCCGTGGAGGGGTCACGCACCCTCTGTGGAGTGCAGTGCCATCGTACGTGACCAACGCACGACCATGCCAGCCTATTCCCGGGCGGTCGGCCCGCTAGACGCCACGCTGCCTGCGCTTCGCCGCCGCGATCGCCCGGTCCGACTCCCGCCGGTCCTGCTTCTCCCGCAGCGTCTGCCGCTTGTCGTACTCCTTCTTGCCCCGCGCGAGAGCGATCTCGGCCTTCGCCCGGCCGTCCTTGAAGTAGATGGCGAGGGGCACGATCGTGTGACCCGTCTCCTGGGACTTCGACTCCAGCTTGTCGATCTCCTCGCGGTGCAGGAGCAGCTTGCGCTTGCGGCGCGCGGAGTGGTTGGTCCAGCTGCCCTGGTGATACTCGGGGATGTGGGCGTTGTGCAGCCACGCCTCACCCCGGTCGATCTGGACGAAGCCGTCGGTCAGCGAGGTCCGTCCCTCGCGCAGCGACTTGACCTCGGTGCCCATGAGTACGAGCCCGGCCTCGTAGGTGTCGATGATCGCGTAGTCGTGCCGGGCCTTCTTGTTCTGGGCGACGATCTTGCGCTTGCCGCCCTTCTCGCCGTCCCTGGCCTTGGCGGCCCCGCCGCCCTGCTTGGGCTGGGACTCCTTGGGTACGTACATTCCCTTGCTCATAGTGCCGACTATTTTCGCACCACGGAGGGGGTGTGAGGGAAGCGCTTTAACGGGGGCTCACGACGGGTCGCCGAGGCCGGCGAGGACCTTCTCGGCCTGCTCCAGGGCCCCGGCCCCCGCCTCCAGGTCGGGGGTGATGCCCCGGCCGTCCACCGCGTGCCCGCTGGGGGTGCGGTAGTGCCCCACGGTCAGCTCGGCCACCGAGCCGTCGGGCAGGTTCGTCGGCATCTGGACGGAGCCCTTGCCGAAGGTGCGGGAGCCGATCACCACCGCGCGGCCCCGGTCCTGCAGGGCGCCGGTGAGCAGCTCGGCCGCGCTCATCGTGCCGCCGTCGACGAGGACGACCAGGGGACGGGTGGTGTCGCCGCCGGAATCGGCGTGCAGGACGCGCTGGTCGCCGTCGACGTCGTAGGTGGCGACCAGACCGCCGTCCAGGAAGGCGGAGGCGGTGTCCACCGCCTCGGTGATCAGGCCGCCGGAGTTGCCCCGGAGATCGAGGACGGTACGGCCGTCGGCGGGGGCCGCGCGCAGCGCCTCGCGGACCGCGTCCGCGGAACCCTTGGGGAAGGCCGAGACCTTGAGGACGGTGACGCCGTCGGGCAGCCGGCGCACGGTCACGGAGTCGGTGGACAGCCGGGCCCGGCGCAAGGTCTCGGTCCACGCGCGCGTGCCGCGTTCCAGGCCGAGGGTGACCGTCGTGCCGGCCGGGGCGTCCTCGGCGTCGCCGCGGAGTAAGGCGATCACGTCGGTGACCGGCCGCCCCTCGACCTTGCCTCCGTCGACGCTGCGCAGCCGGTCGCCGGCGCGGATCCCGGCGGCGGCCGCGGGGGAGCCGGACCGCACCTTGGTGACCGCGATCCGGCCGTCGGCCTCCTGCCGCGCCCACAGTCCGACGCCGGTGTACCGGCCGTCGAGCGCGTCCCGGAACTCCTCGTACTCGTCCTCGGAGTAGACCGCGCCCCAGCGGTCGCCGCTGCGGCTGACGGCCCGCTCGGCGGCCTCCATGGGGGACTTGCCGTCGGCCATCGCCTCGGCGGCGGCCCTCTCGACGGCCTCGTGCCGGCTGGCCGGACCCACCGGACCGGCGGCGGCCCCGCGCGCGGGGCCGGTGGGCTCCGGGAACGAGCCGGTGGCGGCGCCGGTGATCAGCACCCCGGCGAAGACCAATGTCAGGGCGGCCCCGCGGCGGATGCGGCGGGGCTGACAGAACAGGTCGCGGCCTGACATGGCGGTGAGTCTAGGGGAACGCGAAGGGGCCGCACGGCCCGAAGTCCGTGCGGCCCCCTTGGCATGCGTCACACCTTCAGATACTTGCGCAGCGCGAAGAAGGCGGCGAGCGACGGCATCAGCACGCTGGTGGCGAGGATCAGCGGCAGCTTGGTCAACACCGCGTCCCAGCCGACGAAGTTGATGAGGGTGAGCTTGTGGGAGAGGTCCATGCCGTGGTCGATGGTGAAGTACCGGCCGACCACCAGGCCCACGCACGCGAGACCGCCGCCGATGAGTCCGGCGACCGCGGCCTCGGCGATGAACGGCGCCTGGATGTAGAAGCCCGAGGCACCGACCAGGCGCATGATCCCGGTCTCGCGCCTACGGCTGAACGCGGAGACGCGCACGGTGTTGACGATCAGCAGGAGGGCGACGATCAGCATCATCGCCATCACGCCGAGCGCGCCCCGGTTCATCAGGTTCAGCAGCTGGAAGAGGTTGTCCAGGATGCCCTTCTGGTCCTGCACCGACTGCACGCCGTCCCGCCCGTTGAACGCGGTCGCGATCACCTGGTACTTCTGCGGGTCCTTGAGCTTGATCCGGTACGACTCCTGCATCTGGTCCGGCGTCAGCGAGCCGGCCAGCGGGGAGTTGCCGAACTGCTCCTTGTAGTGCTTGTACGCCTCGTCCTGCGACTCCTGGGTCACGTTCTCGACGACCGGCATCTTCTTCAGGTCCGCGAGGATCTGCTTCTTCTGGTCGTCGGTGACCGCGCCCTTGGCGCAGTGGACGTCGTTCTCCGCGTCGTGCTTGTTGCACAGGAAGATCGAGACGTTGACCTTGTCGTACCAGTAGCCCTTCATGGTGCTCACCTGGTCGCTCATCAGCAGCGAGCCGCCGAACAGGGCCAGGGACAGGGCGACGGAGACGATGACGGCGAAGGTCATCGTCAGATTGCGGCGGAGACCGACACCGATCTCCGACAGGACGAACTGGGCGCGCATGGCGGGTTCTTCAGGCCTTTCGGGAACTGGGTGCGGTCAGTGCTGGTAGCCGTAGACGCCGCGGGCCTGGTCGCGGACGAGGCGGCCCTTCTCCAGCTCGATGACGCGCTTGCGCATCTGGTCCACGATGTTCTGGTCGTGCGTCGCCATGATGACGGTGGTGCCCGTCCGGTTGATGCGGTCGAGCAGCTTCATGATGCCGACGGAGGTCTGCGGGTCGAGGTTGCCGGTGGGCTCGTCGGCGATCAGCAGCTTGGGCCGGTTGACGAACGCGCGGGCGATGGCGACGCGCTGCTGCTCACCGCCGGACAGCTCGCCCGGCCTCCGGTCCTCCTTGCCGCCGAGCCCGACGAGATCGAGCACCTGCGGCACGGACTTGCGGATCTCGCCGCGGGACTTGCCGATCACCTCCTGCGCGAAAGCCACGTTCTCCGCCACCGTCTTGTTCGGCAGCAGCCGGAAGTCCTGGAACACGGTCCCCAGCTGGCGGCGCATCTGCGGCACCTTCCAGTTGGAGAGACGGGCGAGGTCCTTGCCCAGCACGTGCACCTGGCCGTGGCTGCACCGCTCCTCACGGAGGAGGAGCCGCAGAAAGGTGGACTTTCCGGAGCCGGAGGACCCCACGAGGAAGACGAACTCGCCCTTCTCCACCTCCAGGGAGACATCCCTGAGCGCGGGCCGGGTCTGCTTGGGGTAGACCTTGGAGACGTTGTCGAATCGGATCACGGATGCACCACGGGTCGCCGGGGGTAGATGAGCGTGACCATACGCGAACCGGGTGTGCAAGTGCAGTCGCAGGTTGAGGTTGGGCAAGACTTGTGCCTATTTGTACCGCCCCCTGTCCGCGCCTCCTCCGCACGGGCCCCGCGCACGCCGGGCGGGAACCTGGCACAGTGGAAGGGGAAGCGAAGGGGAACGTTCTCGTTCCCGTGAGCGTTGTACGTGTGATGGCCGGTGCAAGGAGGGCGAGCGCATGACGTACGACCGGTTGGTGTGCGCGAACTGCGCGGCGCCCGTGAGCGAGGGCCGGTGCCCGGTGTGCCGTGCCAACCGCCAGCGACTGCAGCAGGAGGGCTTCTTCGGGGGCCTGAACGGGCTGAACCCGATGGCGCTGATCGCGCTGCTGGCGCTGTTGATCGCCGCGGTGGCGCTGCTGGCGCACCAGACCGTGTGACGTAGCCCGCGAAAGCGTCGTAAGGGCCCGGAGCGCCAAGCTCCGGGCCCTTACGTTCATGCTGTGCGTGCGATGCGTGAGCGTATGGCTACGCTCAGGCCGCGGCGCCGCCCCGGCCGTTCACCAGGCGCGGGAGAACGCGGAAGCCGATGCCACCGGCGATCATCGTCGCGGCGCCCACGAGCAGGAACGCGGTCTGGCCGGCACCGGTCTCGGCGAGCTGCTTGTCGCCGCCCTGGGCCGTGGTGTCGGAGCCGGTGTCGGTCAGCTGCGAGGAGCCCTCGTCCTGCGGAACGTTGTCGTTGCCGCCGTCGGGGGTGGTGTGGTTGCCACCGGTGCCGCCGGAGCCGCCGTCGGTGGAACCGCTGGTGCTGCCGGAGTCACCGCCGGTGCTGGAACCGCTGGTGCCGCCGTTGCCGCCGGAGTTGCCGCCCGAGGTGCCGTTGCCGCCGGAGTTGCCGTTGCCGCCGGAGTTGCCGTTGCCACCGTCGGTGCCGTTACCGCCGGAGTTGCCATTGCCGCCGTCGGTGCCGTTGCCACCATCGGTGCCATTGCCGCCGTCGGTGCCGTTACCGCCGTTGGTGCCGTTGCCACCGTCAGTGCCGTTACCGCCGTTGGTGCCGTTGCCACCGTCAGTGCCGTTGCCACCGTCAGTGCCATTGCCACCATCGGTGCCGGTGCCACCATCGGTGCCGCTGTCGCCGCCGATGGAAGCGTCACCGCCGATGGAAGCGTCACCGCCGATGGAGGCGTCACCGCCGATGGAGGCGTCACCGCCGGTCGAGGCGTCACCGCCCGTGGAGGCGTCACCGCCACTGGCGGCGGCACCGCCCGAGCCGTCCGTGCCGCCGTCGGTGCAGATACCGATCGGGCAGCCGCCGTCGGTACCACCGTCGGTGTTGCCGCCGTCGGCGCCGACACCGCTCACACCCAGGCTGATCGGGCCCGCCTGGACGTCGAGGTCCAGGGCGGAGGCCGCGCCGGCCGCGGTCAGCGACGCACCGGCCGCGATCACGGCGCCGGCGGCTATCCGCGCGACCCGGATCCGCGTCTTCTTCGTCATATGGTTGCTACCCCCAGTAGCTGTACGTCAATGAGGCTTCGCGTGGGGCGTGCCGTGATCGACGGAGGCAGCTGGTGACGAAGTGGCGTCAACTCGATCCCCCGGTTCACATGCGCCCCGCAAGTACGCATGCCGCGGCTCACCTTTCCCATTTTTCAAAGCAACGTCAAGGGCGTTGCGGGCGCAATGTCCGGTGGGGAGGTGTTTGCGGAGAGTTGAAGCCTGTGAGTGTGATGTAAAACCCAGACAAAAGAACAACTGCCGCCTCGGGGGCGGCAGTTGTCATGTCGACAAAGTTACTTCTCCTGCTGCTTGCGCCAGCGAATGCCGGCCTCCAGGAACCCGTCGATCTCGCCGTTGAACACGGCCTCCGGGTTGCCCACCTCGAACTCGGTGCGCAGGTCCTTGACCATCTGGTAGGGGTGCAGCACGTAGGAACGCATCTGGTTGCCCCAGGAGTTGCCGCCGTCGCCCTTGAGGGCGTCCATCTTGGCCTGCTCCTCCTGCCGGCGGCGCTCCAGCAGCTTGGCCTGGAGGACGTTCATCGCGGTCGCCTTGTTCTGGATCTGCGACCGCTCGTTCTGACAGGAGACCACGATGCCGGTGGGGAGGTGCGTGATACGGACCGCGGAGTCGGTCGTGTTGACGCCCTGGCCGCCGGGGCCCGAGGAGCGGTACACGTCGATGCGCAGGTCGGACTCGTCGATCTCGACGTGGTCGGACTGCTCGACGACCGGCAGCACCTCGACACCCGCGAAGGAGGTCTGGCGGCGGCCCTGGTTGTCGAAGGGCGAGATACGCACGAGGCGGTGCGTGCCCTGCTCGACGGAGAGGGTGCCGTAGGCGTAGGGCGCCTGCACGGAGAAGGTGGTCGACTTGATGCCGGCCTCTTCCGCGTACGAGGTCTCGATGAGTTCGGTCTTGTAGCCGCGCTGCTCGGCCCAGCGCAGGTACATGCGCTGGAGCTTCTCCGCGAAGTCGGCGGCGTCGACGCCACCGGCCTCGGCGCGGATGTTGACGAGCGCCTCACGGGCGTCGTACTCGCCGGACAGGAGGGTACGGACCTCCATCTCGTCCAGCGCCTTCTTCACCGAGACCAGCTCGGACTCGGCCTCGGCACGGGTGTCCGGGTCGTTCTCCTCCTCGGCCATCTCGAAGAGGACAGCGAGGTCGTCGATACGGCCGCGCAGCCCCTCCGCCTTCCTCACCTCGGCCTGGAGGTGGGAGAGCTTGCTGGTGATCTTCTGCGCCTCGTCCGGGTTGTCCCACAGGGACGGGGCCGCCGCCTGCTCCTCAAGCACGGCGATTTGTGCCCTCAACGCATCGAGGTCCAGAACGGCCTCGATCGACTCCATGGTCGAGGAGAGGGACTTCAGCTCTTCGGATACATCGACGACTGCCACGCTTCAAGCCTAACGGCTCCGCCGAGTGGCGAGTGAGCCCTTGCCGGCAGGGGGCCCGGAGCCGCGGTGCCGCCGGCCTCCTCGCCGCCCCGGCCGCCCGTCCCGACCGGCCGGGAAGCGGTTCAGGGCGCCGACGTGCTGTGGTTGGCCGGTGCCGGCCGGTCGTCCCCGTCGGCGGACGCCAGCCACGCGCCGACGCCCACCGCCGCGGCCACCGCCACCCCGGCCACGCCGAGGGTGATCCGGCGCCGCCGCACGGTGGCCCGGTGCCGCGCCGAGCCCGGCCGGGGCGTACCGGGGGTCCGGGGAGCGCGCGCGGTCCCGTGGGCCCCGCCGGCCAGCTCGTCCGGCGCCGGCACCCGCATCGACGTGTGCGTGTCCCGGTTGGAGTCCGGCTTGGCGCCGGGCACCAGGGAGACCGCGCCCCGGCGCCGTACCGGCTCGTCGCCCGTCGGCGCCGCCGGGGCCGGTTCCGCCGCCTCCTCGTCGGCGGGCCCCGGCTCGTCCACGTCCAGCGGCGGCATCCCGGCCAGCAGGGGCAGCTGCTCGCGCAGCCGCGCCGCCAGCTCCGAGGCGCGCAGCCGGGAGGCGGGGGCCTTGGCCAGGCACTGCACCAGGAGCTGCCACAGCTCCTCGGGGATGCCGGGCAGCGGGACGACGGTCTCGGTGACGTGCCGGCGCAGGACCGCGCCGGGGTGTCCGCCGCCGAAGGGCGTGAAGCCGGCCAGCAGCTCGTACAGGACGGTCGCCAGCGCGTAGATGTCCACGGCCGCGCGGGGCGGCAGGCCCTCCACGATCTCCGGGGCGAGATAGTCGGGAGTGCCGATGATCTTCGTGGCGCGGGTGCGCTTCGGCGAGTCGATCAGCTTGGCGACGCCGAAGTCGGTGAGCAGGGCGGGGTGGGCGCCGCCCGGCCCGAGCGGGCCCTGCATGTCGAGCAGGACGTTCTCGGGCTTGACGTCGCGGTGGACGACCCCGGCCGCGTGGGCCGCCGCCAGCGCGTCGGCGACGTCGGCGACGATCGCCACGGCCGCCTCGGGGGCGAGCCGCCGCTCCCGCTCCAGCCGGGTGCGCAGGTCGGTACCGCGGACGAGGTCCATGACCAGGGCCAGGTCGTTGCCGTCGACCACCAGGTCGCGCACGGTGACGATGTGCGGGTGCTCCAGGCCGAGCAGCGCGGTGCGCTCCTGCACGAAGCGTCCGACGAGCTCCTGGTCGGAGGCGAGGTCCTCACGCAGCAGCTTGATGGCGACCGGGCCGTCCGGCCCTTCGCCCAGCCACACCGTGCCGGCGCTTCCCCGCCCCAGGATCTGGTTCGCGGTGTACCGGCTGCCGATCTTCCGTGCCAAGACTGCTCCTACAGACGCGTGTTGTCGTTAAAACTACGCGTCCGAGGAGCCAACCTTCACCGCGGAGACGGAAATCACCCGCCAGATGTCGACAAATCCCTAAACCAGCGATCAGTTTCCGCTGCCGGACGAGCCGCCCAGATCCTTGATCCAGCGGGCCGCCGTGCCCACCCAGTCGGTCAGCTGGTCCCAGTAGCCCTTGCCGGTGCCGATCCAGTCCTGCAGCGGAGTCAGCTCCCAGATCAGCCAGCCGGCCACGAACAGGATGACGATCGTGAACAGGCAGCCCTTGAGGCAGCCCAGACCGGGGATCTTCATCGGGTTGGCGCCGCGCTGCCGCGGCGCCCTGGGCTCCCGCGCGGGCCGCTGCGGCTCGGGCGGGGCGGGCGGGGCGTACCGCTGCGGCTGCTGGGGCTGCTGGGGCTGCTGCGGCGGGGCGTACTGCTGGGGTTGTTGCTGCGGATAGCCGTAGCCGGGGGACTGCTGCGGGTGCCGGCCGCGGGGCTGGGGCTGCTGCGGGCGGCCCTGCGGGGCCGGGCGCGGCTGCTGCTGGGGCCGGGCGACCTGGCGCTGGGGCCGGCGGCGCAGCGGGTCCTCGTCCGGGTCCAGGTACTGGATCTGCGTCTGCTCGTTGCGGTCGCGGGCGGCCCGCAGCTGCGACTGCCAGGGGTGCGGCTGGTCCGGCTGCTGCCCCTGCTGGCCGTACTGCCCCTGCTGGCCCTGCTGGCCCTGCGGTACGGGTGGCAGGACGGCCGTCGGGTCCGCCGCGCCCGTGTTCGGCAGCACGGCGGTGGGGTCGGCCGCGCCGGTGGGGCCGTTGGTGTGCGGCAGCACGCTGGTCGCGGCGTTCGGGTCGTACGCCCCCTGCGGCGCGTTCGTCGGCAGCACCTGGGTGGGGTCGGCGGCGCCGGGCACGCCCGGGACGGCGGCCGGGTCCGGGTCGGGCGCGAGCAGCGCGCCGACGCCCTCGGCCGCGGCGATCTGCGCGGCGTTCGCGTGCACGCCGACGCCCTCCGCGACGACCCGCAGCCCGCGCGCGAGGTTCTCGGCGCTGGGCCGCTGCTCGGGGTTCTTGCGCAGGCAGCGCTCTATGACCGTCCACAGCGGTTCCGGGACGGTGGAGGGGCGGCGCGGCTCGGCGCTCAGGTGCTGGTGCAGGACCTCCAGGGCGCTGCCGCCGGAGAACGGCGGGCGCCCGGTGACCAGTTCGTAGAGCAGGATGCCGGCGCCGTAGATGTCGACGGCGGAGGTCTGCGGGCGGCCCTCGGCGGACTCCGGTGCCACGTACGCGGGCGTGCCGACGAACTCGTGGGTGCGGGTCAGGCCCGGGGAGTCGGCGAGGCGCGCGATGCCGAAGTCGGTCAGCATCGGGTGCATCTGCCCCCCGTGCTGCATGAGCAGCACGTTCGCGGGCTTCAGGTCGCGGTGCACGACGCCGTCGGCGTGGCTCGCGGCGAGCGCGTCGGCGATCTGGGCCGTCATCAGCGCGGCGGCGACCGGGGTGAGGGGGCCGTTCTCGCGCAGGTAGCGGTGCAGGTCGGGACCGTCGACGAGGTCCATGACCAGGGCCAGCAGGTCGCCCTCGACGACCAGGTCGCGGACCCGGACGATGTTCGGGTGGGTGAGCCGGAGCAGGACGGAACGCTCGCGCAGGAAGCGCATCACGATGTCCGGGTCGCTCGCCAGCTCCTCCTTGAGGACCTTGATCGCGACGGTCTCGCCCGGCTGGCCGGGCACGGCCGCCTCGGCGCCCGCGGTCTCGCGCTGGCGGGCACGCCAGACGGTGCCTGTGGCGCCGCGTCCGAGCGGCTCCTCAAGCAGGTACTTGCTGCCGACTGGCCGCACGTCACGCGCTCCCTGCTGGTTGCTGTTGCTGCTTTCCTGCATTTCCGGTGTTCCGGTGTTCCGGTGTTCCGGTGTTCCGACCCAACTCTAGTGCCGTGCTTCAAGGCACTACGTACGCGTTCCCGAGCATGTTCGGGGAGTTCGACGGAAAGACGCGCGTGCCCGTCTCCTGGTTGCCGGAGCCGGACGTGACCGATCTCAACTGATCGCCTGTGGCGTACTGGTCAGGCACTTTTGGGGGCAGAGCCGACCAATCAAGATCACTTCTGCCCGGGTCCCGGGCGCGTTGTCGGCGGCAGGTGCGAGGATGCCTCCAGCAGCTCGCCGGGACGGCTCCGACGGCTGCTGGCCGACGTGCTCGTGGGGGTGGGGGGAAGTCCGCGCCCGCGCAGACCCGCGCAGAAGGGACCGCTGACGCCGATGCAGATCCGGCTGACCGTCGTAGACCCGCTCGGCCCGTCCCCGCAGCGGGGCCGCGCCGCGAGCCGCGACGTGCTGGTCACGGCGCCCGCGGGCACGGAGCTGGCCGCGGTCGCGTCGGCGCTGGCCGGGGCGGTCACCGGCGAGACCGGCGCGGGCCGGGAGGCGGGCGGCGCGTCCGTGGTGCTGTACACGGGCGGGGAGCGGCTCGACCCCCGCCGCAGCACCCTCGGCGAGCCGCCGCTGGTCGACGGCGTCGTGCTGTCCCTGGGCGCCCCGGCGGCCCCCGAGCCGCATCCCGAGCTGGACGACGCCCCGACCCAGCTGCACGTGGTGGCGGGTCCGGACGCGGGCGGGGTCCATCTGCTGCACGGCGGCCGGATCACCGTGGGCCGCTCCGCCGACGCGGACGTCCCGCTGGACGACCCCGACGTCTCGCGCCTGCACTGCGTGGTCACCGTCGGCGCGGACGGCCGGGTCTCGGTCGCCGACCTCGGCTCCACGAACGGCACCTCCCTCGACGGCGCACGGGTGACGGACCGGCCGGTGCGCGTCCCCGCCGGGGGCCTGCTGCGGATCGGCGAGTCCGCCCTGCGGGTCACGCCGTGCGCGGGCCCCGGGACGCGGGTGCGGACGGTGCCCGACGGCGAGGGGTGTGTGCGGGTCGCCCCGGGGGACGGGGACGGTGGCTCGTCGGCCCCGGGTGCGCCGGGAGCGGGATCCGCCGTCCCGGCCGCGCCGCACGCGCGGGAGGCGTCGCCGGGTGCGGTCGGCCCCGGGAGCCCCGGCGGTGGACGGTCGCCGTCGGCGGGAGCGGGAGGCCGGGGCGGGGCCACGGCGCCTTCGGCCGGTGCGGGCCGTTTCGGCGGCGAGGACCGTTTCGGCGGGGCGACGGCGCCTTCGGCCGGTGCGGGGCGCGCCGGCGGGGCGGGCGGCGCCGTGGCGGGGCCCTCCGGGAGCCCGCATCATGCCTACGGCTCCCACGACTCCGCCGGCTGGGGTTCCTCCGGCGGTGGCGTGGACGCCCAGGAGCACCGGCGCGGACGGTCGCCGGTGGTGCCGGGGCAGGCCGGGGCCCCGAGTGTGGAGAGCCGACGGGGGACGGCGTCCGGCGGGGACACCCACGCGGGGCGCTTCGGCGTCGGCGGGCCGGGCGGGACGCCCCGGGCCGCGTCCGCCACCCCGTACACCGACACCCCGTACACCGACACCCCGTACACCGACACCCCGCACACCGACATTCCGTACTCCGCCGCGACGGACGCCGAGGACGCGCGGGCGGACGGACGTGGGAACACTCCGCTCGGGGGCGCCGAGGCCCCGCAGGGCGCCCGGCGGCGCGGGCTCGGCGCCTGGGCGCGCCGGCTGGCCGGCGGACGCGGGGAGCAGCCGGCCGGCCCGGAGGCGTACGACCGTACGGCCGCCCGTCCCGGCGGCGTCCCGGCCGCTGGTGCCCCGCGGCAGCCGGAGACCTGGCCGGACCCCGCCGCCCTGCTGCTGACGGCCCTGGGCCCCGGGCCCCGGCTGTGGGAGCGGGGGCCCGGACACTCCGAGGCGCTGACCGTGCGGCTCGGGACGGCCGACCGGAGCGCACCGGACGGCTCGGGTCTGCTGCCGGCCGTCCCGGTGACCACCGCGCTGCGCGAGGTGGGCGCGCTGGGCCTGGCCGGTCCGCGCCCCCGGCTGTCCGGGCTGGCGCGCGCGGTGCTGGCCCAGCTCGCCGCGCTGCACTCCCCCGACCTGCTGGAGATCGTGCTGATCAGCGCGGACCGCGCACGGCCGGTGGCGGACCGTACGGCCGAGTGGGCCTGGCTGGGCTGGCTGCCGCACGTGCGGCCGGGCCACGGCCAGGACTGCCGCCTGCTGCTGGCCTACGACCGCGAGCAGGCGGCGGCCCGCGCGGAGGAACTGCTGCGCCGGGTGGACGACCACGCGGCGACGGGCCGGACCGCGGCCCACCCCGGCGCGGCCCGCGACGCGTACCCCGCGACGGCACCCGGCGCCGAGGGACGGCCCCTCGCGTCCGGTTCGCCCTCACAGCCCCCCGGCTTCCCCGAAGCCGGCGCGCGCCCCGGCGGCTCCGGCGCTCCCGGACACCCCCCGCACCCCGTACCGGACCCGCACCCCGGCACCCCGGGCTTCCCCGGGTCCCCCCACCCCGGCGCCCCCGGCATGACCTCGCCGACCGCTCCCTCCTCCCGGCCCCCCGGACTCTCCGGCTCCTCCGGTCTCCCCGGTGCCGGTGCTCACCGCGGCGCGTCCGGCGGCCCCGGGCACACACCGCCCGCCGGAAACCCGGGCCCGCCCGGTCAAGGCGCGCCCCCCGCCCCGTACGCCGCCGCCCGCCCCCACGCCGGGACCGGCGTTCCCGCTCACCTCTCCGCCTCCCGTCGCCCCTCCTGGGCCAGGGAGGACGCGGGCGGGGGCGGCTTCGCGGGGCCCTTCACCGTCGTCGTCGTGGACGGTGATCCGGGCGGGGCCGCGCTGCGGGACTCTCTCGCGCGGCTGGCCGTGGCCGGGCCGCGGGCCGGGATCCACGTGCTGTGCCTGGCCGAGACCGAGCCCGCCGCAGCCCCCTCCACCGGCTCGCCCCACTCGCCCGGCTCCCCCGCGACCGGCTCCGCGAGCCGGACGTACGAGGACGCGTGCGCGGTGACGCCGACGTTCCGGCACTGCGGTGCCGTGGCGCTGCTCAGCGGGGACGTCGCCGCCGCGCTGCAACTGCTGCGGGTCGCGCCGGGCGGTCCCGTCGCCCCCGGCACGCTCGCCACCGTGGACGCCGTCTCCGCCGCCTGGGCGGAGCGGTTCGCGCGGGCGCTGGCGCCGCTGCGCCCGGACGGCCCGCCCGGTGAGCCGTACGCGCGCGTCGCCACGCCGTTGCCGCAGTCGGCGCGGCTGCTGGACGAGCTGGGGCTGGCCCGCGCCACCCCGGCCTCGCTGATGGCCCGCTGGGCGGACGCGGCGGACGACACGGAGTCGCCGGGCGGCCGGGCGCGGGCGGTGCTGGGTGCCGGGCCGCGCGGGCCGGTCACCGTCGACCTCGTGGCCGACGGGCCGCATCTGCTGGTCGAGGGGCCGGCCGGCAGCGGCCGTACCGAGCTGCTGCGGACCGTGGTCGCCTCGCTGGCCGCAGCCGAACGGCCGGACCGGCTGGCCGTGGTGCTGCTCGACGGCCGGGACGGGACCGGGGCGGGCGCCGGGCACGGTGAGGGCCTGCGCGTCTGCACGGACATACCTCATGTGACCACGCACCTCATCGCCAACGACCCCGTGCGCATGCGGGAGTTCGCGCAGTCCCTGACCTCCGAGCTGAAGCGCCGGGCGGAGTTGCTGGGCCGCACGGACTTCGCGCAGTGGCACGCGGGACACGAGGTGTCCGGCCGGATCGTCGCCCAGCGCGCCGCCTCCCCCTCCTCCGGCTCCGGTGACATAGAGGCGCCGCCCAGCTCCACCCTGCGGCTGCGGCCGGGCGCGGCGGCCCGGCGGCGGGCAGCGGCGGCGCCGCCGCTGCCCCGGCTGGTGGTGGTCGTCGACGACCTGGACGCACTGGTCTCTCCCCCGCTCGGCTCTCCGGGGCGGCCCGCGGCCGGCTCGGTCGTACGCGCGCTGGAGGCGGTGGCCCGGGAGGGCGAGCGGCTCGGGGTGCATCTGGTGGCGGCGGCCGGGGCCGACGGCCGTACGGCGGAGACGGAACCGGCGCGCCTGGCGGCCCTGCGGGTCGGGCTGGACGCCCCGCAGCCGGGGCCGGACCAGCCGGCGCCGGGGCGCGGCACGCTGGTGGGCGCGGACGGGCGGGCCGTGGGCTTCCAGGGCGGCCGGGTGACCGGCCGTATCCCGCGTACGGCGACCCAGCGGCCCACGGTCGTCCCGCTGGACTGGCAGCGCATGGGCGACCCGCCGACCCGCCGGCCCGTGCGGGAGCTGGGCAACGGCCCGACCGACCTGGCCCTGTTGGCGAGCGCGGTGGAGCGGGCGGCCCGGCAGGTCTCGGCGGCGGAGGTGCCGTCGCTCCTCTGAGTGATCCTGCCGTCCGGCGATCGCCGGAAAACGGCGCGCATACACCCCTGGTCACGAGCCGGTCACGATGCGCCGGTCGACACCGCAGGCGCTCTTGCCCACCCGGAGCGGCCCGGCGTACACCGGACCGCACGGGACAGAGTTCTGACGTTCAACGACGTTCAACGGAGAACGACGAACGGGGAAGTGATGCGCAGCAAGAGCAGCACGTTCCGCACAGACAGGGCCGTCACCACACTCGCCGCACTGCTCGCGGGAGCCCTCGCGCTCACCGCCTGCTCCGGCAGCGACAACGACAAGAAGGGCAGCGGCCGGAAGACCGGCGCGCCCACCGGTTCCACCGTCACCCTGCCGCAACTGGACGGCGCCCGGCTGGAGGTGGCCGCCGTCTGGACCGGTGGGGAGCAGGCCAACTTCAAGAAGGTTCTCGCCGAGTTCGAGAAGCGCACCGGCGCGAAGGTCACCTTCGTGCCCGCGCAGGACCCGATCATCAACTTCCTCGGTTCGAAGGTCGCGGGCGGCCAGCCGCCGGACGTCGCGCTGCTGCCGCAGCCCGGCGCCATCAAGCAGGCGGTGCAGAAGGGCTGGGCCAAGCCCGTCGGGCCGGAGGGCCGAAAGGAGCTGGCGAAGAACTACTCGCAGGGCTGGCAGGACATCGGCAAGGTCGACGGCAAGCAGTACGGCGTCTACTACAAGGCCGCCAACAAGTCGCTGATCTGGTACAACACCAAGGTTTTCGAGAACGCGGGCGCCCAGGAGCCGAAAACCTGGCAGGACCTGCTGACCGCCTCGCGGGCGGTGTACGACTCCGGGGTCACGCCGTTCTCGGTGGCCGGCGCGGACGGCTGGCCGCTGACCGACTGGTTCGAGAACATCTATCTCTCCCAGGCGGGCCCGGAGAAGTACGACCAGCTCGCCCAGCACAAGATCAAGTGGACCGATCCGTCGGTGAAGCAGGCGCTGACCACGCTCGCCCAGATCTGGGGCAAGAAGGACTACCTGGCGGGCGGCCAGAGCGGCGCGCTGCAGACGGAGTTCCCGCAGTCTGTCACCCAGACCTTCACCGGCGGCGACCAGCCGAAGTCCGCGATGGTCTACGAGGGCGACTTCGTGCAGGTCAACATCGGTGAGACCAAGGCGAAGGTGGGCACGGACGCGAAGGTGTTCCCGTTCCCGGCCGTCGGCTCGGCCGCGCCGGTGGTCTCCGGCGGTGACGCGGCCGTGATCCTGAAGGACTCCAAGGCGGCGCAGGCCCTGGTCGCCTTCCTCGCCTCCCCGGACGCGGCCACGATCCAGGCGAAGCTCGGCGGTTACCTCTCGCCGAACAAGAACGTGCCGGTCTCGGCGTACCCGAACGCGGTGCAGCAGAAGATCGCCAAGGCGCTGATCGCGTCCGGCGACGACTTCCGCTTCGACATGTCCGACCAGGCTCCGCAGGCATTCGGCGGGACGCCCGGCAAGGGCGAGTGGAAGGACCTTCAGGACTTCCTGAAGAACCCGAAGGACATCGCGGGCGCCCAGGCGAAGCTGGAGAAGGACGCGGCGGCGGCGTACGGGAACGGGGGCTGATCCGGCCATGGCGTCGGCAGCGGCGGCCGGGGCTCCACCGGGCCCCGCCGCGCCCCGCAGTCGCAAGAGCGTGACCGGCACCCGCAGGACCGTGGCAGCCCTGTTCCTGCTGCCCGCGCTGGTGCTGCTCGGCGCGCTCGTGGTCTACCCCATCGGGTACTCGATCGTCCGCAGTTTCTCCAACGCCTCCGGCGACGGCTTCGCCGGGTTCGACAACTACACGACCCTGTTCACCGACGACGGCATCCGGACCGCCCTGAAGAACAACGTCATCTGGGTGGTGTTCGCGCCGACGGTCTCCACCGCGCTCGGTCTGGTCTTCGCGGTGCTGACCGAACGGGTGCGCTGGGGGACGGCGTTCAAGCTGGTCGTCTTCATGCCGATGGCGATCTCGATGCTGGCCGCCGGGATCATCTTCCGGCTGGTGTACGACCAGGACCCGGACAAGGGGGTCGCGAACGCGGTGTGGGTGGGCGTGCACGACACGTTCGCGCAGGCGTCGGCGTTCCCCAAGGCCCACCCGGGCCGTGAGTCGCCGCTGGTGGCGGAGGGCGGCGGCTTCGTCACCAAGGACGCCGTGCACGCCGGGCGGCCGGTCGCCCTGCCCCTCGTCGGGGTCGCTCCGGACCAGTTGCCGGACGACGTGCGGAAGGCCGCCGCCGCCCGGCCGGAGCCGGGCGAGGTCACCGGCACCACCTGGCAGGACTTCACCCGCGGCAAGGGCGTCGGCAGACTCGGCGCGCCCGATCCGTCCGAGGTGGGCTATGCCGGGATGCGGATCGAGGCGGTGAAGGACGGCAAGGTGGTCGCCTCGGCGACGGCGGCCGGCGACGGCACGTTCACGCTGCCCGCGGCGGCCGACGGGGCGCGGCTCAGGCTGCCGGCGAGCAACTTCAGGGAGCCCTACAACGGCGTCGAGTGGCTCGGCCCGGCGCTGGTCACCCCGTCGATCATCGGGGCGTACGTGTGGATGTGGGCGGGCTTCGCGATGGTGCTGATCGCGGCCGGGCTGGCGGGCGTGCCACGGGAACTGCTGGAGGCGGCGCGGGTGGACGGCGCCACCGAGTGGCAGGTGTTCCGCAAGGTCACCGTGCCGCTGCTGGCGCCGGTGCTGGCGGTCGTCGTCGTGACGCTGATGATCAACGTGCTGAAGGTGTTCGACCTGGTGTTCATCATCGCGCCGGGCTCCTCCCAGGACGACGCGAACGTGCTGGCGCTGGAGCTGTACCGCAAGGGCTTCGCGGAGAGCCAGCCGGGCATCGCGAGCGCGATCTCGGTGTTCCTGCTGCTCCTGGTGATCCCGGTGATGCTGTTCAATATTCGGCGCTTGCGGCGGGAGGTCAGGCGATGACGGCGACCGCCGGAAGGGTCGGGAAGGCCGAGTCGGTCCGGGCGGTCGGGGCCGGGCGGTCGGTCGGTGCCCGGATCACCGGGAAGCTCGGCGGCGGACTGGTCCGCGTGGTCCTGATCGTCGTGGGCCTGTTCTGGCTCGTGCCCACGATCGGCCTGCTCGTGTCCTCGCTGCGGGCGCCCCAGGACATGAGCGCGAGCGGCTGGTGGACGGTGTTCTCCAAGCCCTCCCAGCTGACCGTGGACAGCTACCAGAAGCTGCTGGAGAACTCCGACATCACCCACTCCCTGGTGAACACGGTACTGATCACGGTCCCGGCGACCGTCCTCGTCGTGGTGATCGGGGCACTGGCCGGGTACGCGTTCGCGTGGATGGAGTTCCCGGGCCGGGACTGGTGGTTCCTCGGTGTGGTGAGCCTGCTGGTGGTGCCCGTGCAGGTGGCGCTGATCCCGATCGCCGAACTCTTCGGTGACCTGGGCCTGTTCGGGACGATCTTCGGGGTGATCCTGTTCCACACCGGCTTCGGACTGCCGTTCGCGGTGTTCCTGCTGCGGAACTTCTTCGCGGAGATCCCGCGCGAGCTGCTGGAGGCGGCCCGGCTGGACGGCGCCGGGGAACTCCGGCTGTTCGCACGGGTCGTGATGCCGCTGGGCGGCCCGGCGATCGCCTCGCTCGGCATCTTCCAGTTCCTGTGGGTGTGGAACGACATGCTGGTCGCGCTGGTGTTCACCAAGTCGGGCACCCAGCCGATCACGGTCGCCCTCCAGACGCAGGTACGGCAGTTCGGCAACAACATCGACGTGCTCGCACCCGGTGCGTTCATCTCCATGGTCATCCCGCTGGCCGTGTTCTTCGCGTTCCAGCGGCAGTTCGTGTCGGGGGTGATGGCCGGCGCGGTCAAGTAGCCACGAAAAGGACACCTTTCGAGGGGCGGGTCTTCAGGGGCCCGCCCCTTCGCGTTCACCTGATGTAGCCCGAATGCCGTACGGGCCCGTAACCACGTCACTCCATCGGCCGTTGCCGGGCAGAACGCCCGCGCCGACCGACCCATGGATGTCCCTTGCCCAGGTTCAGTGTCATCGTCCCCGCGTACCAGGTCCAGGCGTATCTCCCCGCGTGCCTGGACTCGGTGCTCTCGCAGTCGTGGTCCGATCTGGAACTGATCGCGGTGGACGACTGCTCGCCCGACGCCTGCGGGGCGCTCATCGACGAGTACGCGGCCCGCGACGCCCGCGTGAAGCCCGTGCACCTCCCCGAGAACCGGGGGCTGGGCCGTGCCCGGAACGCGGGCATGGCCGAGGCGACCGGTGACTACCTGGTCTTCCTGGACAGCGACGACACGCTCACCCCGGACGCGCTGCGGGCGATCGCCGACCGGCTGAAGGAGACCGGCGACCCGGACGTGCTCGTCTTCGACTACGCGCGCACCTACGGGGACGGCCGGGAGGTGCGCAACCAACTGGCCGCCCAGCTCACCGAGCAGGGCCCGGCACCGTTCCGGCTGGCGGACCGGCCGGGGCTGCTGCGGGTGCTCATGGTGGCCTGGAACAAGGCGTACCGGCGGGAGTTCGTCACGGAGCAGGGCTTCGCCTTCCCGCCCGGTTACTACGAGGACACCCCGTGGACCTTCCCCGTGCTGCTGACGGCCCGGTCGATCGCCACCCTGGACCGGGTGTGCGTGCACTACCGGCAGCGCCGGGGCAGCATCCTGGACACCACCAGCCGTCGGCACTTCGATCTGTTCGAGCAGTACGACCGGGTGTTCGCGTACCTGGCGGAGCGACCCGAACTCGACCACTGGCGGCCGGAGTTGTTCCGGCGGATGGTCGACCACCACATCGCGGTGTTCACCCGGCGGGACCGGCTGCCACGCGGCAGCCACGGCGAGTTCCTGCGCCGGGCCCGCGCCCACTACGCCCGTCACCGGGTGCCCGGCGGGCCCGCCGGGCTGCGGCACACCCTGGTCCGCTTCGGACTGCACCGCACGTTCCGGGCCCTCCAGCTGGCCGCGGCCGTCCGCCGGAGGACGGTGAAGTCCGCGGTGAAGCCGGCCCGCGCCCTGCGCGCCGGCGCGCTCCGGCTGCACTACCGCATCCAGCTGCGGCTGCCGCTGCGGGCGGACCGGGCGGTGTTCACCGCCCAGGAGGGGCGTGGCGACCCGGCCGCGCTGGAGGAGGCCTTCCGGACGCACGCCCCGCACCTGCGCACGGCGTGGATCGCCGGGCCCGGGCAGGAGCACGCGGTCCCGCCGGGCCCGCGCCGGCTGACGCCCGGCACGGCCGCCTACTGGACGGCACTGGCCCGCTCCCGCTACCTGGTCAGCGACGCCGGCTTCGGGCGGCGGCTGCGCAAGCGGCCCGGGCAGGTCTTCGTGCAGACCCAGCAGGGCACCCCGCTGGGGCACGCGGGCCTGGATCTGCAGGAGCGCCCCGCGGCGGCCCGGGACACCGACTTCGCGGAGCTGCTGCGGGGCGTCGACCAGTGGGACTACGTCCTGTCCGGCAACCGGCACGCCACCCTGACCTGGGAGCGGGTCCACCCGGGCCGCTACACCACCCTGGAGTACGGACTGCCCCGCAACGACGTCCTCCAGCGGGCGACCACGGCGGACGTGGCCCGGCTGCGCTCCGCGCTGGGCGTCCCGGAGGGCGCGGTCGCCGTCCTGTACGTGCCCGCGCACCGCGACTACCGGCGCACCCAACGCCCCCTGCTCGACCTGGAGCGGATCCTGCGCCGCCTGGGCCCGCGCTTCGTGCTCCTGGCCCGCACGCACGGTCCCGTCCGGGGCACCCGGATCATCGACGTCTCCGCTCACCCGGACCTGTCCGACCTGTGCCTCGCCTCGGACGCGCTGCTCACCGACTACGCGCCGGTCATGTTCGACTACGCGAACCTGGACCGGCCGATCGTGGTGCACACCGAGGACTGGGCGGCGTACGAGGCGGCCCGCGGCGCCTACTTCGACCCGCGGGCCTTCCCGCCGGGCGCGGTGGCGCGCAGCGAGGACGAGCTGATCGACATCTTCGCCACCGGCCACTGGCGCGGCTCGCGCTCGGAGGAGCTGCGGGCGGCGTTCCGGGAGCGGTTCTGCCCGTGGGACGACGGGCGCGCCGGCGAACGGGTCGTACGGCGCGTGGTGCTGGGCGAGAGAGAGCTGCCCGCGGTGGTGCCGCTCGCGGAGCGGCGGCCGGTGCCGTCGGCCTGCGCCCGGTCCCCGCTGGCCACCGTGCCGCAACCTTCCGGCCCCCTCCCCGTCACCGAGAGCAGTTGAACACCGTTGGTCCTCCCGGGAGTTCCTGTGCCCCTCGGCTCGACGCGGCCCGCCCCGAGCCGGCCGTCCACCTGGCGTCCGGCGGGACGGCCCGGCCGCGTCCGCAAGACGACAGAAAGAACCACATGCCCCGCTTCAGCATCATCGTCCCCTCCCACGGGGTCGCCGGCCGGCTGTCCCAGGCCCTGGACTCGGTCCTCGGCCAGTCCTTCGGCGACCTCCAGCTGATTCCGGTCTGCGACGCCCTCGACGCCCCGGCCGCCGCCGTGGCCGCCGGATACGCGGAGCGGGACTCCCGGGTGACCCCGGTCCACTCCCCCCCGTCCGCCGGTCTGAGCGGGGCGCGCAACGCCGGGATGCGGGCGGCCACCGGCGCGTATCTGCTGTTCCTGGACGGCGACGACCTGCTGCTGCCGGGCGCGCTCGCGGCGCTGGACGCCCGGCTCGCCGAGACCGGTGGCGTGGACGTGCTGTACGCCGAGCACGAACGCGCCCCCTGGTGGGAGGGCGAGCCGACGAACCCGGCCGCGCCGTTGCTGAAGGGGGCCCCCGAGGGCGTCTTCGCCCCCGCCGACCTGCCGGAGCTGACCGGCGTGCTCCTGCCGGCGTGGAGCGCCGTCCACCGCCGTGCCTTCCTGGTCGAGCACGGGCTCACCTTCCCGGACGGCTGCTTCACCGACCTCGGCTGGGGCGGGCTGGCCGGCATCGCCGCCGAGCGGATCGCGGTGCTGCGCCGGCCGGTCGTCCGGCACCGGCTGCGCCGCCAGGGCAGCCGGCTCAATCTGCCCGGGCCGCACCAGCACAACCTGCTGGACCAGGTGGAACGGGTGCTGACGCGGGCGGCGGAGCGCGCTCTGCCCGTCCAGCGGACCGGGCCCCTGTTCGACCAGCTGTTCGCGGTGGTGCTGAAGACGGCGTCCCGGCCGGAGCGGCTGCCCGCCGGGCACCGGGCCTTCTTCCGCCGCGCGGCCCGCCTCCACCGGCGGTTCCGGCCGGCCGGCCACCGGGTGCCGGCCGGCAGCCTGGGCGTGCAGCACCGGCTGCTGGCAGCGGGCGCGTACGCCGCCTTCCGGTCCCTGCGCGGCGTCAACCGGGCGGCCGGCGGCGCCGCCCGGCGGCTGCCCCGCCCGCACATGCTGCGCACCCGGCTGCGCTACGCCCGCGACCTGCGCCGCCCGCTCGACCCCGAGCTGGCGGTGTACTGCGCCTACTGGGGCCGCGGCTACACCTGCAACCCGGCCGCGATCCACGCCAAGGCCCGCGAACTCGCCCCGCACATCCGCTCGGTGTTCCTCGTCGAGGCCGGCCAGGAACACGCCGTGCCCCGGGACGTCGAGTACGCGGTGATCGGCTCCCGTCGCTACTGGGAGGTGCTGTCCCGCGCCACCTACCTGGTCAACAACGCGAACTTCGCCGAGGGCGTCGTCAAACGGCCCGGCAGCGTGCACCTGCAGACCCAGCACGGCACACCGTTGAAGACGATGGGCGTGGACCAGTCGACGTACCCGGTGGTGGCCGCGCAGTCCGGCAGCTTCACCAAGCTGCTGGGCCGGGTGGACCGCTGGGACTTCAACCTGTCGGCCAACCGCCACTCCACCCAGATGTGGGAGCGCGCCTTCCCCGGCTCCTACGAGCATCTGGAGTACGGCTATCCGCGCAACGACGTCTACTACACGGCGACCGCCCGTGACGTGGCCCGGATCCGGCGCGCACTGGGCGTGCCGGAGGGAAAGACGGCCGTGCTGTACGCGCCGACCCACCGCGACCACCACACCGGCTTCGAGACCGGCCTGGACCTGGAGGCGTTCTGCGCGGCGGCCGGCGACGACGTCGTCGTGCTGCTGCGCGCCCACTACTTCTACGACCGGGGGCCCGCGAGAAGCTCCGGCCGGATCATCGACGTCACCGCGCACCGCTCCGCCGAGGACGTGTGCCTGGCCGCGGACGCGCTGGTCACCGACTACTCGTCGATCATGTTCGACTACGCCAACCTGGACCGGCCGATCGTCGTGTACGCCGACGACTGGGACGTCTACCGGGAGACCCGGGGCGTCTACTTCGACCTGCCGGCCGAGCCGCCCGGGCTGGTCGCCCGGACCCCGGAGGAACTGGCCGCCGTCTTCCGTGACGGTTCCTACGCGGGCCGCGAGGCCGGGGCGCTGCGGGCCGCGTTCCGGGAGCGGTTCTGCCAGTTCGACGACGGGCAGGCCGCCGAGCGGGTGGTGCGGCGGGTACTGCTCGGCGAGCCCCCGGAGGCGGTGCCGCCCGTGATCCCGCTCGCCGAGCGCATCCCCGCCCCCACCGCCGCGACCCTCGTGAGGAGCTGACCCGCCGTGCCCCGCTTCAGTCTGATCGTGCCCTGTTTCAAGGTGCAGGGCTTTCTGCGCGAGTGCCTGGACTCGGTGCTCCAGCAGTCCTTCGGCGACTTCGAGCTGATCGCCGTGGACGACTGCTCCCCGGACGGCTGCGGCGCGATCCTGGACGAGTACGCCGAGCGCGACCCGCGCGTGAAGGTGCTGCACCTGCCGGAGAACGTGGGCCTCGGCCGGGCCCGCAACGCGGGCCTGCCCGAGGCCACCGGTGACTACCTGTTCTTCCTGGACAGTGACGACACGCTCACCCCGGGCGCGCTGCGGGCGATCGCCGACCGGCTGACGGAGGCCGCCGACCCGGACGTGCTCGTCTTCGACTACGCGCGCACCTACTGGTGGGGCGGCACCCGGCGCAACGTCCTCGCGGACCTGCTGGCCCGCGAGGACACGTTCAGTGCCTCGGAGTATCCGCAGGTCCTGGACCTGCTGATGGTGGTGTGGAACAAGGTCTACCGCCGGGGGTTCGTCGCGGAGCACGGCTTCGCGTTCCCGCCCGGCTACTACGAGGACACCCCCTGGACCTTCCCGGTCATGCTCAGCGCCCGCCGGATCGCCGCCCTGGACCGGATCTGCGTGCTCTACCGGCAGCGCAGGCAGGGCAACATCCTGTCCACCACCAGCCGCAAGCACTTCGACATCCACGACCAGTACGAGCGGGTCTTCGCGTTCGTCGCCGGGCGGCCGGAGCTGGCCGGCTGGCGGCCGTACCTGCACCGCAAGATGGGTGAGCACTGCCTGGACATCCTCGCCAAGCCGGACCGGCTGCCGCCCGCCGACAAGGCCGAGTTCTTCCGGCGTACGGCGGAGATGTTCCGCCGGCACCGGCCCGTGGACGCCGTGGTGGACGGCGAGGTCGCGGTGCTGGAGGGCTCCTGGACCGGGTACCGGCTGCGGCGGCAGGCCGTGCGGGCCGGGCGGGAGGCGGCCCGGCGGGCGGAGCGGGCGCGCCGGGCGGCCGCCGCGCGGGCCCGCACCGGCTGGGCGGCCGTGCGGGCGCACCGCCCGCTGGACGAGAACCTCGTGGTGTACTCGGCGTCCTCCCATCGCGGCCTGCTGGGCGATCCGGCGGCGGTCTACGCCGCCGCGTGCGAGATCGCCCCGCGGCTGCGGGGGGTGTGGGTGGTGCGGGACGCGGAGACGGCCGCGGGGCTGCCGCCGGGCGTCGAACACGTGATCGTCGGCTCGCGGCGCTATCTCGACGTGACCGCGCGCGCGAAGTTCTTCGTCAACGACGTCAACTGGCCCGGCGCTCTGGCCAAGCGCCCGGGCAGCGTGCACATCCACACCCACCAGGGCACCCCGCTGAAGTACGCGGGCGCCGATCTGCTGGACAAGCCGGGCGCCCGGCTCGGCTTCGACGTGCCGCAGATGCTGCGCCGGGCCGACCGCTGGGACCACAGCCTGGTCGCGAACCGCCACTCCGAGCTGGTCTGGGAGCGGGCCTACCCCTGTCACTTCGCCTCGGCGCGCACCGGCAGCCCCCGCAACGACGTGCTGGTGAACGGCGGTGCCGGCGACTTCCGGGAGCGGCACGGCATCCCGGCGGACCACCGGGTCGTGCTGTACGCGCCGACCCGCCGGGACTACCGCCGGGGCGGGCACGTGGACCGGATCGACCTGGCCCGGTTCGCGGCCGACCTCGGCGAGGGGCACACGCTCGTGGTCCGGTTGCATCCGACACTGGCGGCCGGCCCCGCGCGGGGCATGGGGCTCACGGAGCTGGCCCGGCGCCGGGTCGTGGTCGACGCGACCGACGAGCCGCGGGTCGCGGAGGTGCTGCTCGCGGCGGACGTGCTGGTCACGGACTATTCGAGCCTGATGTTCGACTACGCCGTGCTGGACCGGCCGATCGTGCTGCACGCCGACGACTGGGCGGCGTTCCGGGCGAGCCGGGGCACGTATCTCGACATCACCGCCGAGCCGCCGGGCCATGTCGCGTACTCGGGGCGGGAGCTGGCCTGGCTGTTCGGCTCGGGTGCGTGGCGGGACGAGGAGTCGCAGCGGCTGCGGGCGGACTTCCGGGCCCGGTTCTGCGAGTTCGACGACGGGCGGGCGGCCGAGCGGGTGGTGCGGACGCTGCTGCTCGGCGAGCCGATGCCGCAGTCGTCGGTACGGATCGTGGGCCAGTCCGCGGCTCCGGACGCCCTCACGTCGGCGTAACCGCCGGCCCGGAAACGCCCGGGGCCGGCCCGGTCCCGGAACGCCCGAGGGGGCCGGCCCCGTCCCGGACCGGCCCCCGACTTCCCCTCGGCGACTACTCGATGACGAGGTCGACCTCGATGTTGCCGCGGGTGGCGTTGGAGTACGGGCAGACCTGGTGGGCGGTCTCGACCAGCTTGCGGCCGGTCTCCTGGTCCACGGTGTCGGGCAGCTCGACACGGAGGACGACCTTCAGCCCGAAGCCCTCGCCCTGCTTGCCTATGCCCACCTCGGCGGTGACGGCCGCGTCGCTGACGTCGACCTTGGCCTGGCGCCCGACCAGCCCGAGGGCGCTGCCGAAGCAGGCGGCGTAACCGGCGGCGAAGAGCTGCTCCGGGTTGGTGCCCTCTCCGTTGCCGCCCAGCTCCACCGGCGGGGCCAGCTTGAGGTCGATCTTGCCGTCGGAGGAGACGGCACGGCCCTCACGGCCGTGGGTGGCGGTGGCGACGGCGGTGTAGAGCGCGTCCATGGAGACCATCCCTTGTACGAAGTCGGTGTTCCGGCGGCCCCTGTCCCGACCGCCGCACGGCCCAAGTAGAGCACACAATTAAGTTGTGCACAACTAAATGGCCCGCTGGAGCTACCCTGGAGTCATGACCGCCACCGCTTCCCCCGACGCCGACTGGCTCCGCCTGGACCGCCAGATCTGCTTCTCGCTGCACGCCGCGTCCCGCGCCTTCAACGGCGTCTACCGCGTGATCCTCAAGGACCTCGGGCTCACCTATCCCCAGTACCTGGTGCTGCTGGTGCTGTGGGAACAGGGCGACCTGCCGGTCAAGAAGCTCGGCGAACAGCTGCGGCTCGACTCGGGCACGCTGTCCCCGCTGGTCAAGCGGCTGGAGGGGGCCGGTCTGGTGCGGCGCGAGCGCAGCGCCGAGGACGAGCGGTCCGTCCGGGTCCACCTCACCGAGGAGGGCGCGGCGCTGCGCGAGCGGGCCCTGGAGGTGCCGCGCCGGATCATGTCGGCGACCGGCTTCGACCTGGCGGAGATCGGCGAGCTGCGCGCCCGGCTCGACCAGCTCACGACCGCGCTGGACGCGGCGGCACAGTCGGAGGCCCGGTCCGCCCGCTGACCGGGCGGACGTACAGCCGGACGGCCGCCCCGCCCCGTACGGCCGCCTCACGGCCGGTGAACTGCTGCCAGAGGACGGCGGCCTTGGCGCGTTCGACGGGGTCGGCGGGGGCCGCGCGGCCGGCGAGCAGCCTCCGGTCCGCGACGACCCAGACCCGGTCCAGCCGGGCCAGTCTGCGGCGCAGCTCGGCCGCGCCGGCCTCCCGCCCGTACAGCGTCCCGGACTCGGCCGCCCCCGTCACCAGCGCCACGTCCACGGTCCCCCGGAACGCCCGGGGATAGGTGAGCGCCGCGTTCCGCAGGGACGCCGGCAGGAACAGCACCGCGTCACCGGGTCCCAGCCGCCGCGCGGCGGACCGGGAGACGGCGGCCAGATCATCGGCCCGCGACCCCGGCTCCCGGTCCTTCTGGAGAAGGGGGAACTGGTGGAGGAGGGAGAGGGCGAGGGCGAGCACACCGGTGAGGGTGACGGAGGAGGACCACGACAGGAGGCGCCTCGCCGGCCGGCCGGGCGGCCCCGGACGCCGCACCGTCCCGGCCGCCCGCCGGGCCCCGCACGCCACCGCCCCCGCCACCCGCTCGGCCCCGCACGCCACCGCCAACGGCGCGCCCGACAGCGCGAACAGCACGTACCGGTCGACGTACAGCGGCGACAGCTGGGACGCCAGCATCAGCGCCACCGGCGGCACCACCGCCATCGGCACCGCCACGCCCGCGCACGTCACCTCCCCGCGCCGCCCCACCAAGGTCACGAGCCCCACCACGGCCAGCCCGAGACACACCCAGAACACCGCGTCCGCCGGCCCCAGGAACCTTCGCAGCAGCCCCTCGGCCGTCTCCGTCGTGGGCGTCCGCAGCCACGCCAGCTGTGCCGCCTGCCGCCGCGACACCACCACCATCGGCAGCAGCGCGAGCGCGACCGCCGCCGCCGCGCACCCCCAGCCCCGCCACACCCGCGCCCCGGCCCGGGCCAGCGCCAGCGACACCGCGTGGGCGAGGAGCAGCAGCACCGCGAACTCGTGCAGCCAGCAGGTGAGACCGAGGACGACGCCGTACGGCCACCAGGAGCCGTTCCGCACGGCCCGCACGAACAGCAGCGTCGCCCCGGTGGCACCGGCCGCGACGAGGGCGTAGGAGCGGCCTTCCTGCGCGTAGTGCCCGGCCATCGGCGTGACGGCGTAGAGCAGTCCGGCCCACAGGCCGACGCGCGGCCGGACCAGCCGGGTGCCGAGGGCGGCCACCAGGCCCGCCGTGCCGGCCGCCGCCAGCACCGACGGCAGGCGCAGGACGACCTCGCCGGGATGGACGGCGAGGACGGCGTGCAGCAGCAGGTAGTACAGGCCGTGCACCGCGTCCACGCCGTGCAGCAGGTGCCAGATCTGGGGCACCGTACGGCGCCCCACCTGGAAGCTGACGGCCTCGTCGCGCCACATGCCGTCCCGGTCGAGCCCCCAGAGTCCGAGCGTCAGCATCACCAGCGCGGGCACACCCGCGGCGGCGGTCCGCGCGAGCCGCTCCCGGAGGTGCCCCGGTACCCGGCGGGGTGTGTGCCTCGTTGCACCGGTCGGCACGGCAGTGGTCGCTCCGGCCGCCCGACGCGACCGCGGTTTCGCAGGAAGCCCGACGTTCACCATGGACCGATCTTTTGGGATTAACCAGCATTTGCAGTCATTGACGGAGTATCAGCATGGATACCCCATCCACACCGCTTAGGCTCCCATGTGATGAACCGTCTCCGCGTCACCCCCGGTCCGGTCCTCACCGTCACCGCCATGTGGCTCATCACCCGTGCCCTGATGCTGTGGCTGATCGCCCACAGCGGTGCCCGGCCGCTGGGCGGCGGTTCGGTGACCCGGGAGGTGTGGCGGCTGTACTTCCACTGGTACGGCGTCCTCGCGCACGGCTCCTTCCCGGTGCACGACAGCCTGTGGCAGTACCCGCCGGGCGCGGGCGCGGTGCTGCTGGCGCCGGGCCTGCTGCCGGGCCTGACGTATTTTCAGGCGTTCGTGCTGCTCTCGCTGGCCGTGGACGCGCTGACCACGGCCGCGCTGGTCCGCGCGGGCACCCGGCCCGGACGGAGCCTGCTGGGCGCGGCCCTGTGGACCGGCGGCCTGCCGCTGCTGCTGCACCTGCCGCTCGCCCGGTACGACGTGCAGGTCACCGCCCTGGCCGTGCTGTCGCTGCTGGGCACGGCACGCTCCCCGCGCGCGAGCGGCGTGTTCGGGGCGCTGGGCGCGCTGGTGAAGGTGTGGCCCGCGCTGGTGCTGCTGGGCACGCCCCGGGGCCGGCCGGCACGGACGGCGTGGACGTGGGCCGCGGGTACCGGGATCGCGTGCCTCGCCGTGTGCGCGGCCTTCTTCACCCACCCGCTGTCCTTCCTGCGGGAGCAGGGCGGCCGGGGCGTGCAGATCGAGTCGCTCGGCGGTACGGCACTCAACCTGGCCCGGCACGCGGGGTGGCCGGGCCGGTCCCGCTACCGGTACGGGGCGATCGAGATGGTGGGCCCGCACGTGCACGCCGTGGCCACCGCCTCCCTCGCGCTGACGGCGGTGGCCTTCGGGCTGCTGGTGCTGTGGCGGGTGCGGGCGCGGCACTGGAGCGCGGCCACGCCCTACGACGCGGCACTGAGCGCGGTGCTGCTGTTCACGGTCACCAGCCGGGTCATCAGCCCGCAGTACATGATCTGGCTGGTCGGGCTGGCCGCCGTGTGCCTGACCTCGCGGCACACCAGCCAGCGGCCGGTGACGGTGCTGGTCCTGGCGGCGTGCGCGCTGAGCACGGTGGCGTACCCGTTGAACTACCACGAGGTGGTCCAGGGCACCTGGACCGGGTGCCTGCTGATGCTGGGCCGGAACGGGCTGCTGACGGCCGCCGCCGTGCTGTCCTTCACGCGGCTGTGGCGGGCCGCGCGGCCACCGGCCGCCAAGAGCGTGCCGGCGACGGAACCCCGACCCGGCTCCGACCGTCTTCCCGGTCGAGCGCTGAGCGTCTCTTGACGGGGCGTCACCGGACATTTCTCCGCCGCCGACCCATGGACCCCATGCATCCAGAACCCCGACCACCGCGAGAACCGCACGCGGAACCGGCCCCGGAGCCGGAGCCTCGGGTCGCCGTCGTCGTCATCGGGTACAACGACCGCGCCCATGTGGCCGACGCCGTGCGCTCGGCGCTGGCGCAGGGGCCCGCGGTCGCCGAGGTGATCGCGGTGGACGACTGCTCCACCGACGGCAGCGACGGACTGCTCGGCGAGCTGGCCGCCGGCGAACCGCGGTTGCGGGTGCTGCGCCGGAGTGTGAACAGCGGCGGCTGCGGCAGCCCCCGCAACACCGGGATCGACGCGGCGACGGCGCCGTACGTGATGTTCCTGGACAGCGACGACGTGCTGCCGCCCGGTGCGGTGGAGGCGCTGCGGGCGGCGGCCACGGGGGCGCGCGCCGAGGTCGCGAGCGGCTTGTGCGTGCGCCGGGAGCTGCCCTCGGGGCGCGAACAGCCCTGGCAGGCACCCCTTTACACGGCGCCCACCGTCCTCGCGCACCCCTCCCAGCGCCCCCGGCTGGTCCACGACACACTGTGCGTCAACAAGCTGTACCGCACCGACTTCCTGCGCGCACACGGCATCCGCTTCCCCGAGGGCCGCTTCCTCTACGAGGACTTCGTCTTCACCGCGCGCGTGCTGGCCGCGAGCCCGCGGGTCGCACTCGTCCCCGACCGGGTCTACGTGTGGCAGGTGCGCCGGTCGGCCGAGCGGCTGTCGCTCTCACTGGACCGCGAGCGCATCGAGAACTGGACGGCGCGCGTCGAGGCGTGCGCGCTGGCGTACGACATTCTGCTGGGCGCCGGGCAGAAGGAGCTGGCGCGGGCGGCACGGGCCAAGTTCCTCGACCACGAGGTGCGTATGTACGCGCGCGAACTGGGGTTGCGCGACGCGGACTACCAGCGCGCGTGGTGGGCGCACACCCGGGAGTACCTCGCGCGCTACGACGCGGCCGACTGGAATCCCAACCCCGCCGCCCCCGGCCGCCTGCTCGCACGGGTCGTCCTGACCTCCCCCGAGCCCCGCGACCTGCCCCGCCTGCGCGAACTCGCCGCCCGCCCCGCCCGGCTGCTCCCGCCCTACGCCCGCGCCGCCGACGGCACCCCGGTCTGGTCCCCCGGCCTCCCCCAGGTCTCCCTGGCCCCGCTGCTGACCGGACCCGTCTCCGCGCTCCCCCTCGCGGTGGACGCGGAACTGCGCCCGCGCGCGCGAGCCTCGCTGCTGTGTCTGCGGCTGCACGAGCTGTACGGAAGGGTGGCCGGGGCGGGCCCGCGGGAGGTGGACGTGGAGTGGCACGCGCGCGAGGACGAGCGCACGGGCGGGCGTACGACGGTGACGCTCACGCCCGCCGGCGCGGACGTCTGGTCGGCGCAGGTGCCCGTCCAGCCGGCGGCACTCGGCTCGGGTACCTGGGACCTGCGGCTGACCCTGCGCTTCGCGGACGGCGCGCGACGGGAGGTCACGGCGCACGCCCTCGCGGGCGCCGGACGGCTGCGCCGACGCGCCGTGCCGAGCGCCGTGCACGGCGTGATCCTGGTGCAGCCGTACGCCACGCACTCCGGCGCGCTGGCGGTGCGTGTGGCGACCGGCCCGCGCGGAGTGCTGAGGGTGGCCCGCGGCCGGCTCCGCCGCCTGCTTCACTGGGACACGGGACCGGGGCCCGGCGGACGACACCCGGGCCCACCGACCAGCTGACGAGGAGACGCCCCGCACATGACCTGGCTGATCACCGGCGGTGCCGGATACATCGGGGCGCACGTCGTACGGGCGATGGCCGAGGCGGGCGAGCGCGCGGTCGTCTACGACGACCTGTCCACAGGTGTCGCCGAGCGGGTACCGGCCGAGATCCCCCTGGTGCGCGGCTCGGTCCTGGACGCGGACGCGGTGGCCCGCGCCCTCGCCGGGCACGGGATCACCGGGGTGGTGCATCTGGCGGCGAAGAAGCAGGTGGGTGAGTCGGTGCTCCGCCCGCTGCACTACTACCGGGAGAACGTCGAGGGTCTGCGCGTGCTGCTGGAGGCGGTGACGAAGGCGGAGATCCGCTCCTTCCTCTTCTCCTCCTCCGCGGCCGTCTACGGCATGCCCGACGTCGACCTGGTGACGGAGGAGACCCCCTGCCACCCGCTGTCCCCCTACGGCGAGACCAAGCTGGCCGGCGAGTGGCTGGTCCGTGCCACGGGCCGGGCGACCGGCCTCGCCACGGCATCGCTCCGCTACTTCAACGTGGCGGGCGCGGCCGACCCCGAGCTGGCCGACAACGGCGTGTCCAACCTGATCCCGATGGTCTTCGAACGGCTCGGCGAGGGCGCTGCGCCACGTGTCTTCGGCGACGACTACCCGACCCCCGACGGCACCTGCGTGCGCGACTACATCCACGTCGCCGACCTGGCCGAGGCCCATGTGACCGTCGCCCGCGCCCTGCGCTCCTCCCCCGGCACCGATCTGACCCTCAACATCGGCCGCGGCGAGGGTGTCTCCGTCCGCGAGATGATCGACTGCGTCAACGCGGTCACCGGTTACGACCGTCCCCCGACGGTCACCCCCCGCCGCCCCGGCGACCCCGCCCGCGTCGTGGCCTCCGCCACCCGGATCGCCACGGAACTCGGCTGGCGGGCCAAGTACGACGTCCAGGACATGGTCGCGTCGGCCTGGGAGGGCTGGCTGCTCGGCCATCCGGAGGCGGCACGCTCCTAGGGCCTCTCGTTTGGATCATGCCGGGCTCGCGGGCCCTGGCACCGCTCCCTGATCCGGCCTGATCCAAACGAAGGACCCTGGCGGACCCCGTCGGCCTCACTGCGCCGGCCGGTCCCGCCCGCCGCCCGGCCGGCGGCGGGCGGGCGACCAGCGGGTGTCACAGTGCCTTGAGCGCCCCTGCCGTGGCCCGGGCCAGCTTTTCCAGGTAGCCCTTGGGGAGTTTGGGGGAGCGGATGACCACCGAGCGCCAGTAGAGGGGGCCCGAGATCAGGTCCAGGGCGAGGTCGGGGTCGACGCCCGGACCCAGTTCCCCCCGCGCTTCCGCCGCCGCCACGATCCTGCTGGCCACACCCTCCTGGCCGTCCCGCAGCGCCTTCTGGAGCGCCTCCGCGATCTCGGGGTTGCGGGCCGCCTCCGCCTGGAGATCGGGGATGATCTGGGACGCCACCGGGTGGCGCAGGGCACGGGAGGTGACCTCGTAGAGGAGGCGCAGGTCGCCCTCCAGAGAGCCCGTGTCGGGGACCGGGAAGCCGGTCACGGCCATCGCGGAGACGACGTCCAGGACCAGGTGGAGTTTCGAACGCCAGCGCCGGTACACCGCCGTCTTGCCGACGCCGGCCCGGCGGGCGATGCCCTCGATGGACATGCGCGCGTAGCCGACGGCCGCCAGTTCCTCGAAGACGGCCGCCCGGATGGCCTCGGTCACGTCCTCCCGGAGCACGGCCGCCCCGGCGGGCGCCCGGCGGCGCGGACGCGCCGGCGGCTCGTCGGCGGACTCGGCGGCGTTCGTCGTCATACCGCACAGCATAGGCCGTCACGACGAAACGGTTGCGTTCCGACGTCCCTTGGGCCTAGTCTCACGTTGCGACGATACGGTCCCGTCCCGACGTAAGAGAACATGAAGAGAAGCGTAAGGAAACGCCGGACGACGGGCTCGGACACGGCGAACCCGGCGAGAGCCGGGCGCAGCACCCCCTCCCCCGAGCGAAAGCAGCGGATGTGAGCCAGGTCCTCCACACACCGCCCCCCACCCGGGCCCCGGCCGGCGACGATCTCGCGGCGCTCGCGGCCCGGCACGGCCTGTCGGTCAGCGGCGCCCGCCCCTCCCTGCCGGAGTACGTCCGCCAGCTGTGGGCCCGGCGCCACTTCATCAGCGCCTTCGCCACCGCCAAGCTCACCGCTCAGTACAGCCAGGCGAAGCTCGGCCAGATCTGGCAGGTCATGAACCCGCTGCTGAACGCGGCGGTCTACTACTTCATCTTCGGCGTGCTGCTCGGCACCAAGCACAACGTGCCGGACTACGTCCCCTTCCTGGTCACGGGCGTGTTCATCTGGACGTTCACGCAGAGCTCGATCATGGCCGGCACCCGCGCGATCTCCGGCAACCTCGGCCTGGTGCGCGCCCTGCACTTCCCGCGCGCCGCCCTGCCGATCTCCTTCGCGCTCCAGCAGCTCCAGCAGCTGCTGTTCTCGATGGCCGCGCTGATCGTCATCCTGCTCGTCTTCGGCGTGCCGGTCGCCGTCTCGTGGGTGCTGGCGATCCCGGCGCTCGTTCTGCAGTTCACGTTCAACGCGGGCGTGTCGATGATCGTGGCCCGGATGGGCGCCAAGACCCCGGACATCGCCCAGCTGATGCCCTTCGTGCTGCGCACCTGGATGTACGTGTCCGGTGTGATGTGGAGCATCGACAAGATCACCTCGCACGACAAGCTGCCGCGCGTCGTCACGGTCCTGCTGGAGCTGAACCCGGCCGCCGTCTACATCGACCTGATGCGGTTCGCGCTGATCGACAGCTTCCACGCCGCGTCGCTGCCCCCGCACGTGTGGGCGGCGGCCACGGGCTGGGCCCTGCTCGCTGGCATCGGCGGCTTCATCTACTTCTGGAAGGCTGAGGAGACGTACGGCCGTGGCTGAGCAGACCCCCGAGAACACCGAGAAGGCCCCCACCGTCGTCGCCGACGCCGTCGACATCGTCTACCGGGTCAACGGCACCGGTGCCGGCCGCGGCACCGCCACCGCCGCCCTCAACCGCATCCTGCGCCGCAAGCAGGCCGAGAAGGCGGCCGGCGTGCGCAAGGTGCACGCGGTCAAGAAGGTGTCGTTCGTCGCCTACAAGGGTGAGGCGATCGGACTCATCGGCACCAACGGCTCCGGCAAGTCGACCCTGCTCAAGGCCGTCGCCGGGCTGCTCCCGGTGGAGAACGGGCACATCTACACCGACGGCCAGCCGTCCCTGCTGGGCGTCAACGCGGCCATGATGAACGACCTCACCGGCGAGCGGAACGTCTTCCTCGGCGGGCTCGCCATGGGCATGTCCCGGGAGCAGGTCAAGGAGCGGTACCAGGACATCGTCGACTTCTCCGGGATCAACGAGAAGGGCGACTTCATCACCCTGCCGATGCGCACGTACTCCTCCGGCATGGCCGCCCGGCTCCGCTTCTCCATCGCCGCCGCCAAGGACCACGACGTCCTGCTGATCGACGAGGCGCTGGCCACCGGCGACCGCTCCTTCCAGAAGCGTTCCGAGGCACGCATCCGCGAGCTGCGACAGCACGCGGGCACGGTCTTCCTGGTCAGCCACAACAACAAGTCGATCCGCGACACCTGCGAGCGGGTCCTGTGGCTGGAGCGCGGCGAGCTGCGCATGGACGGGCCGACGGAGGAGGTCATGAAGGAGTACGAGGCCTTCACCGGCGACAAGAAGCCGGCCCCGAAGAAGCCCGCCCCGAAGAGCCCCGCACCCAAGGCCGAGGCGAAAACCGCGGGGAACCCGGAGGCGAACACAGGAGGGAACCCGGAGGCGAAAACCGCGGGGAACCCGGAGGCGAACACAGGAGGGAACCCGGAGGCGAAGACCGCGGGGAACCCGGAGGCGCCGAAAGTCCCTCTTCCCTCCTGAGCCCAGCTCTTACCCGAGACACGATTATCCCTTTCATCCGTTTAGTAGCAGTATGTTATGAAAGGTGTACTCGGAGACGACGAGCCGAAGGAGTCCCTGCGATGCCCCAGCTGAGCGTGATCGTCCACGGACCGAACACGCAGGGACATCTGGCCGAGCTACTGGACTCCTTGGCGGCCCACCCCCTCCCCGATGCCGAGGTGATCGTCGCCGCCGTCGGCGACTGGGCCCGGGAGACGGCCGAACGCCACACCACCGAGACGATCGTCGTACCGCTGCCGGACGGCACCGGTGACGCGGCGGCCCGGACGGCCGGCGCCGCCCGCGCGACCGGCCGCTGGCTGCACTTCGTCCACGCCAAGGACGGCCTGCCGGCCGGCGCGCCCCGCCTGATCGCCGAACGGACCGCCGAACTGGACGCCGTCGGCCCCCCGGTGGACGTCCTGCTCTTCGACCACGTCACCACCACCTGGAAGACCGCCGCCGTCCCCTCCCGGGACGGGCGCCGGCTCGCCGCCGTCGGCCGGGCCGGTCTCCCCCTGGCCGAGGCGGCCGACCTGCTGCGGCTCACCCCGCTGCTCGGCAACCGCGCCCTGCGTGCCGCGTTCTGGCAGGCCCACGAGGAGCAGTTGACCACCGACGACGAGCCGTGCGCCGCCCACTCGGCCCTGCTGTGCGCCGACCGCGTCGCCTGCCTGAACCAGCCCGCCTACGAACACCGCGTGCTGCGCCCCGAGAGCCTGCCCCCGCGCGCCCCCGAGGACCGCCTCGCGCTCATCGACCGCTACGAGTCCCTGCTCCCGCTCACCCGGGACCGCCGCGCCCCCCGCGCGGTGCTGTACGACCTCATGGTGCGTGACCTGGTGCGCACCTTCGCCCGCGAGGACCTGCCCGAGCCGCTGGCCCGCGAGTTCTTCCGCCGCGCCTCCCTGGCCGCGGTCCGCTGGCGTCCCGAGGGCCACCGGCGCCCGGCAGGTCCCGAGGGCGTGCGGCACGGGCTGCTGGAGGAGGGCGCCTACGCCAGGTACCGCGCGTTCCAGGCCGCCAACCGCACCCGCCGCGCCGCCCGCGCGGCCGTACGGACCCGCAAGCGGCAACTGGGCGTCAAGGTCCGCGACCACCTGTACCGCCGCGCCCTGAGCCGCCCGGTGGACCCCGGCCTGGCCGTGTTCGCCGCCTACTGGGACCGCGGCGTGGCCTGCAACCCGGCCGCGATCGCCGCCAAGCTGGCCGAGCTCGCCCCGCACATCCACCCCGTGTGGGTCGTCAACAAGGAGAAGGCGGCCCTGCTGCCGCCCGGCACCGACCACGTGATCCCCGGCACCCGCCGCTACTGGGAGACCCTGGCCACCGCCAAGTACCTCACGAACAACGTCAACTTCCCGAACGGTGTGGTGAAGCGCCCGGACGCCATCCACCTCCAGACCCACCACGGCACCCCGCTCAAACGCATGGGCCTGGACCAGATGGACCATCCGGCCGCCGCCCAGGGCCTGGACTTCGCCGCCCTGCTGGCCCGCATCGACAAGTGGGACTACAGCATCAGCGCCAACAGCCACTCCACCCGCATGTGGGAGCGCGCCTACCCGTCCCGCTACACCTCGCTGGACCACGGTTATCCGCGCAACGACGTGTACTACACGGCCACCGCCGCCGACGTCCGCGCGGCCCGCGACCGCCTCGGCATCGCGCCCGGCCGGACGGCCGTCCTGTACGCCCCCACCCACCGCGACTACGAGGCCGGCTTCACCCCCCGGGTCGACCTCGCCGCCCTCGCCGACCGCCTCGGCGAGAACACCGTCCTCCTGGTCCGCGCCCACTACTTCTACGGCGGCACCGCCTCCCCGCTGACCGGCCTGCGCCGCTCCGGCCGGATCATCGACGTCTCCTCCTACGACCCCGTCGAGGAACTGTGCCTGGCCGCCGACGCGCTGGTCACGGACTACTCGTCGATCATGTTCGACTACGCCAACCTGGACCGGCCGATCGTGATCCACGCCGACGACTGGGAGACCTACCGGACCACCCGCGGTGTCTATTTCGACCTGATGGCCGAACACCCCGGCCAGGTCGCCCGCACCCAGGAGGAACTCACGGAGATCTTCGTCTCCGGCGCCTGGCGCGACGAGAGCGCGGCCAAGGCGCGGGCGGCGTTCCGGCGCCGGTTCTGCGAGTACGACGACGGGCGCGCCGCCGAGCGGGTCGTCCGGCGGGTGTTCCTCGGCGAACCGGAGGAGGTACTGCCACCGGTGCTCCCCGTGGAGGACCGCACCCCCGCCCCCACCCCCGAGGAGGCCACGGCATGACCCTCCCCGACGTCACGGTCACGGTCATCGTCCACAACGACGCGGCCCGCCTCCCGCGTGCGGTCGCCTCCCTGCGCGCGCAGACCCACACGAACATCGAGATCATCATCAGCGACGACCACTCCACGGACGACACGCCGTCCGTGGCACGGGCGCTGGCGGCGCAGGACCACCGCATCCGCTGCATCCGCCTGCCGGACAACAGCGGCGGGTGCAGCGCCCCGCGCAACCGGGCCATCGAGATCGCCCGGGCGCCGTACCTGATGTTCCTGGACAGCGACGACGAACTCCCGCCGCGAGCGGTGGAACTGCTGCTCGCCGCGCATCGCGCCCAGGAGGTGGACTTCGCCATGGGCGCGGTCCGCCGGGTCCGGGTGGACAACGGCCGCCGCTCGACCTGGATGCCGCACCTGGTCGCCGAACGCCGCACGCTGGCGGGCATCGAGGAGGAGCCGCGGCTGCTCTTCGAGCACCTGGCGACCAGCAAGATGTACGCCCGCACCTTCCTGGACCGCCACCGGCTGCGCTTCCCCGAGGGCATCCACTACGAGGACCAGTTGTTCTCGGCGCAGGCGTACTGCCTGGCCGAGGCGTTCACGATCATTCCGGACCCGGTGTACGTCTGGTACATCGAGCCGTTCGCCGCCGCGTCCGCCGCCTCCATCTCCAACCAGCGGCACAGGCTCTCCAACGTCCGCGACCGCGTGCACGTGCAGCGGCTGATCGACGAGTTCCTGGTGAGCAGCGGGCACGCGGGGCTGCGGGAGGACAAGGACTACAAGTTCCTCAAGCACGACTTCCGGATGTACGCCGGCGACCTGCCGTACCGGGACGAGGAGTGGCTGGCCTCCTTCGCGGACCTGATGAACCCCTACCTGGACACGTTGTCCCCCGGCGCGTACGAACGGCTGCCGCGGCCGGAGCGGGTGGTGCTGGAGCTGGTGCGGGACGGCCGCACGGCCGAGGCCCGGCTGGCGGCGCGCGGGCTGGGACACGGGGTGGCGCCACGGCACGTGACGACCGACGCCGCGGGCACCCCGTACTGGGGTGACACGCCGCCCGCCACGGACCGTGCCCGCCGCGAACTGGACCTGTCCGAGCTGGAGTTGGACACCCGGCCGTTCTCCGCGGCCCAGTTCCGCCACGAGATCACCGAGCTGACGCCCGGCCCGGGTGCGTCGCTGACCCTCGCGATCCGCACGTACGACCCCGGCCTCCGCCTGCCCGTGGGCCCGCAGCGCGCGTCCCTGCTCCTCACTCCGGGCCGGCGCCGGATGACGATCCCCTTCCGGCTGGACCCGGTCCGTCCCGGCGTCTTCGACGGCACGGTCCGCCTCGACCTCGCCGCCGCCTCGCTCCCCCTCCACGGCTTCGAGGGCGTACGCCACCCCGTGATCCGCCTCGACCAGCAGGGCCTGTCCCACTCGGGCCTGCTGCTGGCGCCCCTCGACATCCCGCCCCGCAGGATCCGGGTCGGCGCCCACGAACTCACGGTCGAACCGGAGTCCCGCAACCCCGGGCGTCTCCAGCTTCGCTGGCATCCGGTCGGAGCGACGGCCCGGGTGATCCGTCCGATGGTCCGACGGCTGGCCCGCCCCCGGGTGCGGAACGCCGTGCGGCTGGTGGCGAGTGCGTTGCGCTGAGCGGGTCGGCCGTCCGCCCCGGGCCGCTCAGCGGAGCACTCGGTACAGGACCTGGTGGCCCGGACCCACGGCCGCCTTCCGGAGCCACGGTGCCGCCGACGACGGACCGCCGACGACCCACCGCACCCCGTACTCCCGCAGAATCCCCCGCCGCTCCTCCCCGGACGCTCCCGCCGCGAAATACCGCTCCACCGCCGCCTCCCGCCGCGCGCCGTCCGCCAGGAACACGTCCGGATACCCGGGCGCCACGGTGTACGGCCCGTACGCGGGGATCTGCCGAGCCGGAAACGTGCGGGCCATCACCACGTCCCCGTACTCCACCCCGGCCCGCATGATCCATTGATAACCCGCCCAGGGCGTCCGGTACTTCGCGGCGACCACCCCGGGCAGCCCGTCCCGCCCCACCACGTACCCGAGCGTCCCGGCCTGCGTCCACGCCCCCACCGCCAGCGCGGCGAGCAGCAGGCACGCCCACCCCTGGCGCACCGCCCGCCGCCCCGCCGACACCACCTCCAGCGCGGCCGCGAGCTGTGCCGGGATCAGCGCCGCAGGCAGGGCGCGGCCCCAGGAGTAGTGGCCGGTCAGACCGCCCGCCGCGCACACGAGCGCGCCGAGGAGGAAGAAGAGGACCAGCGGGTCCCGGTGGTTCCGCCGCCACCGGAAGGCCAGCGCCACCACCCCGAGCGACACCAGTCCGAACCTTCCGGCGAGGTCCTGGTACAGCGGCCGGTGGATGGCCTCCAGGTCCGCGCCCGCGGCGAACAGCTCGAAGAAGTCGTAGTACGGCCAGAGCCACAGCACCAGCAGCCCCGCCGACAGCCCGGCGCCGAGCCGGAGCAGCACCGTCCGGGCCGGCCGGGCCGCGAGCAGCACGGCGAGGGCACCGAGGGAGGCCACGACCCCGGTGAACTGGTGACACAGCAGGATCACCGCCCACAGCAGCCCCAGCCCGACCCACCCCGGCCGGCCGGTCTCCACGAGCGGCGAGCGCGTCAGCCATGCCCAGAAGTGGAAGGTGAGCCCGAGCGCGAACACGCTGGGGTACGACACCGTCAGCGCGAGGGAGTTCAGCCCGAGGAAGCCGCTCCACTCGAAGAGCCGCGGCCCCCAGAGGAGGAGCAGGGCGAGCAGGGCCAGGGCGGGGGCGGCACGGTGGGCGCTGAGGGTGCGGACGTAGCGCCACACCCCGGTGACCAGCAGGCCCAGCCCGGCGAGCGCGGCCAGGCGCAGGACCACGAAGACCGACAGGCCGGTCAGCTTGGCGACGATGCCGAGCACCAGCATCCACGGCGAGTAGTACGGGCTCGGTGTGTCGGCGTCGACCAGTGGGTTGCCGGGGTGCAGCAGGCTGTGCCGGAGACGTTGGACCGTGGCCGCGTGCATACCGAGGTCGCCCGCCCACGGCAGGCGGATCACCACCAGGAGCAGCAGCACCACCACGAGCGCGGCGGCGGCCTGCGCCGCCGCCCGGCCGACGCGGGACACCGTGCCGCGCGACGGTGCCGTACGGCGCTCCGGCTGGGTCTCAGGCGACGCGGTGTGCATGGTGCACCGACCCTACCCGAAGCTCCACTATCCGCAGGAAACGGTAATTCCACCGCGAGTTGCACGCGACGCGGGTTCGTCGGGACGCGTGCCGCGTGTTCGTCAGGACGCGCGACGCGCGTTCCTCGCGACGCGGGTCGCGGGTTTCTCGCCGAGGGAGGGCGGGAGAGCCCGGTCGGGGCGGGCAGCGACGAAGGCGCCCCGGACCGCAGTCGGCCCGGGGCGCCTTTCGTGCCTGACGGCTGCGCAGGTGTGCGCGTCCGGCTACGAGTGCGTGCGCAGCAGCGTCCGCATCGTGCGCATCGCCACCGACAGGTTGGCGAGGTCGAACGAATCCGAGCTGCGGATCTCGTCCAGGGTGGTGCGGGCCCGGCCCAGGATCGCGGAGTTCTTCTGCTCCCAGGCCTCGAACCGCTGTTCCGGCGTCGAGGTGCCGTTGCCCGCCGCGAGGACATCCGCGGTCAGGGCCGCGTGCGCCGCGTACAGGTCCTCGCGGATGGAGGCGCGGGCCATGGACTGCCAGCGGTCGGCGCGGGGCAGCTCGATGATCCGGTCCATCAGCTGGGTGATGCTGAGCCGGTCGGCGAGGTCGTAGTAGACCTCGGCGACGTCCAGCGGCTCCTTGCCCATGCGGTCGGCCACCGAGACGATGTCGAGCGCCGGGAAGGCGGAGGAGAAGCCCGCCACGCGGGTGGCGATCTCGTCCGGGACGCCGGCCGCGGACAGCTCGTCGTACACGTGCTGGTACCACTCCAGGTCCGCGCCGCGCAGCAGCTTCGGCAGCTCCTGCCAGACCCGCTCGACCCGGTCGACGAAGAACTCGACCGTCTCGGCGAGCTGGAGCGGCTGCGGCCGGTTGTTCAGCAGCCAGCGGGTGCCGCGCTCGACCAGGCGGCGCGAGTGCAGCCGGATGCGGGTCTGGACGGCCGCGTCGACCTTGTTGTCCAGGGCCTCCACCGCGTCCCACACCGGTGCCGAGGAGAAGATCGCGCGGGCCACGGTCTGGGCGCGGACGATCTCCTCCAGGGAGGCGCCGGTCTCCTCGCGCATACGGTGCAGGTACGTCGTACCGCCCGTGTTCACCGTGTCGTTGACCAGCACGGTCGTGGTGATCTCGCGCCGCAGCGGGTGGTTGTCGATGGCCTCGGCGAAGCGCTCGCGCAGGGCCGTCGGGAAGTACGCGTGCAGCAGGGTGCGCAGGTACGGGTCGTCCGGCAGCGAGGTGTGCAGCAGCTCCTCGGCGACCGTGATCTTCGTGTACGCCAGCACGACGGCCGTCTCCGGGCTGGTCAGGCCCTGGCCCTGTGCGAGGCGCTCGCGGATCTGCCGGTCGGTCGGCAGGAACTCCAGCGCGCGGTCCAGGTGGCCCTCGCGCACCAGGTGGCGGATGAACCGCTGCTGGGCGTGGAGCATGGCGTTGGCCTGGGACAGGGCGTTGGCGAGGGCGGTGTTCTGCGCGTAGTTGTTGCGCAGGACCAGCGCGCCGACCTCGTCGGTCATCTCGGCGAGCAGCTTGTTGCGCTGCTTGACGGTCATGTCGCCGTCCGCGACCAGGCCGTTCAGCAGGATCTTGATGTTCACCTCGTGGTCGGAGGTGTCCACGCCGGCGCTGTTGTCGATCGCGTCCGTGTTGATCTTGCCGCCGAGCATGGCGAACTCGATGCGGCCGAGCTGGGTCAGGCCCAGGTTGCCGCCCTCGCCGACGACCTTGACCCGCAGGTCGGCGCCGTCGACGCGGATGGCGTCGTTGGCCTTGTCGCCGACGTCGGCGTTCGACTCCGCCGACGACTTCACGTACGTCCCGATGCCGCCGTTCCACAGCAGGTCCACCGGCGCCTTGAGGATCGTCTTCATCAGGTCGGCCGGGGTCATCTTGGTGACCTTGTCGGCGATGCCGAGGGCCTCGCGGATGTGGCTGTTCAGCGTGATCGACTTGGCGCTGCGCGGGAAGATCCCGCCGCCCGGCGACAGCAGCGCGGTGTCGTAGTCGGCCCAGCTGGAGCGGGGCAGCTCGAACAGGCGGCGGCGCTCGGCGTAGGAGGTGGCCGCGTCCGGGACGGGGTCGATGAAGATGTGGCGGTGGTCGAAGGCGGCGACCAGGCGGATGTGCTCGGAGAGCAGCATGCCGTTGCCGAACACGTCACCGGACATGTCACCGATGCCGACGACCGTGAAGTCCTCGGACTGCGTGTCCACGCCCAGCTCACGGAAGTGCCGCTTCACGGACTCCCAGGCGCCGCGCGCGGTGATGCCCATGCCCTTGTGGTCGTAGCCGGCCGAGCCGCCGGAGGCGAAGGCGTCGCCGAGCCAGAAGTTGTACTTCTCGGCGACCCCGTTGGCGATGTCCGAGAAGGTCGCGGTGCCCTTGTCGGCGGCGACCACCAGGTAGGTGTCGTCGCCGTCGTGCCGGACCACGTCCTGCGGCGGCACGACCTCACCGGCCACCATGTTGTCGGTGATGTCGAGCAGCGCCGAGATGAACGTCTTGTAGCTGGCGATGCCCTCGGCGAGCCAGGCGTCGCGGTCCACGCTCGGGTCCGGCAGCTGCTTGGCGACGAAGCCGCCCTTGGCGCCGACCGGCACGATGACGGTGTTCTTCACCATCTGCGCCTTGACCAGGCCGAGGATCTCCGTGCGGAAGTCCTCACGCCGGTCGGACCAGCGCAGGCCGCCTCGGGCGACCTTGCCGAAGCGCAGGTGCACGCCCTCGACCCGCGGCGAGTACACCCAGATCTCGTACGCCGGGCGGGGCGCGGGCAGGTCCGGGATGGCCTGCGGGTCGAACTTCATGGAGACGTAGTCGTGCGGCGTGCCGCCGTGCGCCTCCTGGAAGAAGTTGGTGCGCAGGGTCGCCTTGATGACGGTCAGGAAGGACCGCAGGATGCGGTCCTCGTCCAGGCTGGCCACCTGCTCCAGGGCGGCGTCCAGCTCCTCCAGCAGGGCGTCGGTGATCTCCAGCCCGGCCTTCTGCCGGTCCGGGGACATCCGGGCCTCGAACAGGGAGACGAGGAGCCGGGTGGTGTGGACGTTGTTGCGGAGGGTGTCCTCCATGTAGTCCTGCGAGAAGGTCGAGCCGGCCTGCCGCAGGTACTTGGCGTAGGCGCGCAGCACCATCGCCTGCCGCCAGGTCAGCCCGGCGCTCAGCACGAGGGCGTTGAAGCCGTCGTTCTCGGCCTTGCCGGTCCAGGTCGCGGCGAACGCCTCCTGGAACCGCTCACGGCCGTCGTCGCCCAGGTAGTCGCCGTTGCCGCCGCCGAGCGACTTCGGCATGCGCAGACCGAAGTCGTAGATCCAGGCGGTGGTGCGGTCCGCGCAGCGCAGCTCGTACGGCCGCTCGTCGGTCACCTCGACGCCGAGCCGGCTCAGCACCGGCAGCACCTTGGAGAGGGAGACCGTGCCGCCCTTCTGGTAGATCTTGAAGCGGCGCTCGTCGGGCGCGGCGCCCACCGGCTCGTACAGGCTCAGCGAGAACGCCTTGTCCTCGCTCAGCTGCTCCAGGTGGACCAGGTCGGCGACCGCGGCGCGCGGGCTGTGGTCGGCCTTGTAGCCCTCGGGGAAGGCGTGGTTGTAGCGGCGCAGCACCTCGGCCGCGCGCTCCTCGCCGCACTCGGCGGTCAGTGCCTCGGCGAACGCGTCGGCCCAGGAGCGGGCCGCCTCGACCAGGCGCGCCTCGATGCGGTCCTTGTCGGCGTCCGACAGCTCGGGCAGCTCGGTGCCCTGCGGGACGCGGACGACGAAGTGCAGTCGGGACAGGATCGACTCGGTGTTCCAGGCGGTGAAGTCGACGCTGGTGCCGCCCAGCTCCTCCTTGAGGATGTCGATGATCCTGAGGCGGACGCCGGTGGTGTAGCGGTCGCGCGGGAGGTAGACGAGGGCCGAGTAGTAGCGGCCGTACTCGTCCTGGCGCAGGTAGAGCCGCAGCCTGCGGCGCTCCTGGAGGTAGAGGACGCTCGTGACGATCGACTGGAGCTCGGCGACCGGCGTCTGGAACAGCTCGTCGCGCGGGTAGGTCTCCATGATCTGGAGCAGGTCGCGGCCGTCGTGGCTGTTGGGCGAGAAGCCGGCGCGGTCCAGCACCTCGTCGACCTTGCGGCGGACCACCGGGACCCGGCGCACCGAGTCGGTGTACGCGGCGGAGGAGAACAGGCCGAGGAAGCGGCGCTCGCCGACGACGTTGCCTGCCGCGTCGAACTTCTTGACGCCGATGTAGTCCAGGTACGACGGCCGGTGCACGGTGGACCGGCTGTTGGCCTTGGTCAGCACGAGCAGCTTGTGCTCGCGGGCCTTGGCGCGGGCGTCGGCCGGGAGACGCTCGAAGGAGGGGCTGACGGGGTGCTGGTCGGCCTCGGCGTGGTGCGGGTCCGAGCGCAGTATGCCGAGACCGGTGCCGGGCACGGCGGCGAGCGTGTCGTCGTCGCGCAGCTGGTACTCGCGGTAGCCGAGGAAGGTGAAGTGGTCCGCGTGCAGCCAGTGCAGCAGCTCGCGGGCCTCCTCGACCTCGGGCCGGGGCAGGTCGTCGGGGACGGGCTCGTCCTCCAGGCCGTCGGCGATCCGGGTCGCCGCGTCGCGCATCTTCTCCCAGTCCTCGACGGCCTCACGGACGTCGGACAGGACGCGCAGCAGGTCGGCGGAGATCTGCTTCAGGTCGGCGCGGTCGGTCTCCCGGTCGATCTCGACGTGGATCCAGGACTCGATGTGCGCGTCGTGCGGGAGGTCGCCGCTGGGCGGGGTCGGCAGCACCTCGATCAGCCTGCCGGTCAGGTCACGCCGGACGACGAACTGCGGGTGGATGACGACGTGGATGCCGCGCCCCTGCCGGGTCAGCTCGTTCGTCACGGAGTCGACGAGGAAGGGCATGTCGTCGGTGACGACCTCCACCACGGTGTGGCTGCAGGTCCACCCGTTCTCCTCGACCGTCGGGGTGTGCACCCGGACGTTCGCGGTGCCCTGGGGGCGGGTCTCGGCGAGACGGTAGTGCGAGACCGCGGCACCGAAGACGTCGACCGGGTCGCGGTCGGCGAGGTCTTCCGGGGCGGTGTGCAGGTAGTAGCGCTGGAGGAACGCGAGCACGGATTCGCTGTCCGGGGTGCCGGGGGTGCCCTCGCTCGTCGTCCCGGTCGGTAGGTGCCCCCCGACCGGGCTGTTCTCAGCTACCCGTGCGGCCCTTTCGAGCAGCTCGGCCTTGGCTTCGTCCAGCTTGGTCTGCATTGTCCTCTGGCTCCTGTCGCGCGCCGTTGCGTGACGTAGAAGGAAGTACGGTCTCTTCCCTTGCGACATAACGCCACGGCCCGGGGTGTCCGGTCGGTTCCGACGGTATGCCGCGAGGTGAGATGAGCGGGGGGTATTCGGCCATTGTCGAGATGTCCGTCGGGTGTGACGCTGCTCTCGGCACCGTCGCCGTCCGGACCGGTCCCGGCGCTCCGGAGGCTTCCGCGCCCCCGCCCCGCCCGCGAAGACCAGCGACCGCCGCCCGGTCACGGAAGCGTTCCGTGCAACCCGGGCGCAGGGCAGGAGCAGGATCGCCCCCGCGAGATATCGCGCTGATCACGCCACAAGGCTATCGCCACTTACCCGGGGCCCGTCATGAGCCGTATGTGTACAAAACCGAGGGGTGAAGTTTGACGTTCTGCACAGCGGTGGTGCGGGGCGGAGTGACGTATCCGCCGACGGGTGCCCCGGCCCGGGACGCGGCGGTCGCCGACCCGGTCGCGGCCCCGGGCCTTTGGCCGCACGCTGAAAAGCATCGGGCCCTCTTGGCAAGCGCGCCCGGCCGGGGCACGGTGCCCAGAGTTCCCCCCGCAGAGCCCGGAGTCCGCCCCGAGGAGCCCACATGCCCACCAAGATCCTCATCGTCACCGGCGACGCAGCGGAGTCCCTGGAGGTCCTGTACCCCTACCAGCGGCTGCGCGAGGAAGGCTACGAGGTCCACATCGCGGCCCCCACCCGCAAGACGCTCCGCTTCGTCGTCCACGACTTCGAACCCGGCTACGACACCTACACCGAGAAACCCGGCTACACCTGGCCCGCCGACCTGGCCTTCGCCGAGGTCGACCCGGGGCAGTACGCGGCCCTCGTCATCCCCGGCGGCCGGGCCCCCGAGTATCTGCGCAACGACGCCGAGCTGCGCAAGATCCTGAAGGCGTTCTTCGACGCCGACAAGCCGGTCGCCCAGATCTGCCACGGCCCGCTGCTCACCGCCGCGATCGACTCCCTGAGGGGCCGGAGGGTCACCGCCTACCCCGCGCTGGAGCCGGACATGCAGGCGGCCGGAGCGGGCTTCCAGGACGCCGAGGCGGTCGTCGACGGCACCCTGGTCTCCGCCCGCGCCTGGCCGGACCACCCGGCCTGGATGCGGGAGTTCCTGAACGTCCTGCGCACGAAGGCACCGGTGAACTGAAGGGTCCCGCCGCGGCCGGGCACGCCCACCCGGCTCGCCGCCCCCTGCCCTCACCGCCCCCGCTGCGGGGTCAGCCCTTACCGGCGATTCTTCGTGCCTCCGCCACGGCGTCGGCCAGGGTGTCCACCACCGGCACCCCGACTTCCTCCAGACTGGCCCGGCTGTGCGAGCCCCCGGTGTACAGCACGGCCTTCGCCCCCACGTACCGCGCGGCGACCGCGTCGTCCGCCGCGTCCCCGATGACCACGGTCCGCGCCGGCTGCACCGCCTGCGCCAGCGCCTCCAGATGCCGCACCATGTGCTCGGCCTTGCTGCCCCCGGACGGCCCGGTGCGCCCGTCGACGCGCAGGAAGTGCGCCTCGATGCCGAAGGTCCGCACCAGCGGCACCAGTTCCTCGTGCCCGTACATGCTCAGCAGCGACTGGCTGTGCCCCGCCGACCGCCAGCCCGCGAGCAGCTCCTCCGCGCCCTCGGTGAGTCTGCACCGCACGCGGTGGCTGGCGTAGTGCCGGTGGAAGACCCCGTCCATCAGCTCCCACTCGGCGTCGGTCGGCAGCCGCCCGATCAGCCGCTCGTAGAACTTCGGCACCGGCACGCAGTACAGCGACCGGTACTGCTCCAGCGTGATCGGGGCGAGCCCCAGCTCCGCGAAGGCCGCGTTCGTCGCCCCGATGATCGCGTCATTGTCGTGGAACAGGGTCCCGTTCCAGTCCCAGACGATGTGCGCGCTTCCGTGCATCCCCATGTCGAAGACCGTACCCGCCGCCACTGACAATCAGTGCGCGTCCCAGGTCGGCCCGGCTCCCGCCGGGTCCGGGCCGGGCCGTCCTCCCGCACGGGTCAGGTCAGCCCTGCCCGACCAGGTGGGGGATCTCCTGCGTGGCGTACCACAGCAGCTCCTGGTCGTCCGCCTCGTCCACGACGAACCGCGCGTCGTCGTCCCCGCCGTCCGCCGCCTCCAGCGCGTCGGCCGCCGCGGCCACGTCCGCCTCCGCGTCGTCCGCGTCCACGTGCACCGCGGCCGCCTTCGCGAGCGGCACCGACACCTTCACGGTCACCTCGCCGAGGGCGGACGATGCGCGTCCGCGGTCCGGGTCCACGCTCACGGCGCCGTCGGGCACGTCCACGGCGACCACGACCCGGCGCCGTACCGCGCCCGGCTCCGCCGCCAGCAGCCGCAGCGAGGCCAGCGCCGCCCGGCCGAGCGCCGCGTACTCCAGCTCCTCGATGTTCTCGGAGACGTACCACTCGCGCAGCGCGGGCGTGACGGCATACGCGACGAACGGGCCGCTCCCCAGCTCACCCGTCTTGTGCGCCTCGGCGAGAGCGGGGAGGGTCAGGGGGACGTAGACGCGCATGCTGGCCGCTCTTTCCTGGTCAAAGGCTCCGCTGGGGCCCCGGGGAGGGCGGCTGGCGCCGTCTCCCGGAGGGCCTTCAGGATACGTGCGCCCGTCCCCTTTCGGGGCCCTGCCCACTCCCCCGGAGGCGTCCACCACGGGCCGTCGATTCACCCTGCCCGGCCGCTTGGACACGGGGCCGGGGGCCCACCGAGCCCCTCGGATAGGTGAACCTCCCGCCCCCTCGCCGGCCCCCGCCCTTTCCTTGCGAGCCCCTCCCGCGCCCCGTACAAGATCCCCACCAGCGAGTTACCGCCCGGTATCGCCGGGCCCGCCGAACGGGGGACCCCCATGAACAAGGTCATGAGCCGCGCCGCCCAGTCCCGCCCGCGGCACCGTCCGCCGACCCGCCGCGACTCCCGCCGCCCCGGCGGCGCACCGCCCCGCACGCCCAGCCGGCCGGCAGCCGCCGCGCGCGCCGAGACGCCCCGTACGGCGCCTGTGCCGGGCGTGCGGCAGCAACGTCCGACCGACCTCTTCGCCGACCGCCTGCTGGCCGTCCTGAGCGGCCAGAGGCCCGTCCACTGGATGCTCCGCCACACCGCGGGCCGTGCCTACGACGACTTGGCCCGCCTCGCCGAACTCAGCCCGCTGCGCACCCCCGGCCGCCGTCCTGTCGTCCACGACATCGGCTACTACGTCCCCAGCGAGGGCGCCCTGGAGGTCTTCGCCCGCATCGCCGCCGGAGACCGGCTCCGGGCCATGGCCTTCCGCCTGGAACTGGGCAAGGACCTCCGCTGGCGCTGCACCGCGGTGGAAACGGGCACGCCGTAACCGAGCGCCGGCGCCGGTGCCGGCACCAGCACCAGCACCAGCACCAGCACCAGCACGGGCCTCGCACAGCCCCGCCACACAGCCCGCGCGGCCCGCGCGGCCCGCGCACGGCGACACGGGAAGGGCCGGGTTCCCCGCAAGGAGACCCGGCCCTTCTCGAACGGCTGAAGCGCCGCAGGCGCCCCGCTACTTCTTGCGGCGTCGCCCGCCCTTGGCCTGCCGGCGCCGCTCGGCCCGCGTCAGGCCGTCCGACTCGGAGCGCACCGGCTCGTCGTCGTCCTCCAGGTCCCGCTCGACGATGCCGCCCTCACCGTCCACCGTCGGCGCGGAGAAGTGCAGCTCCCGCCGCTGCGGGACGTCCAGCCCCTTCGCGCGGATCTCGGGACGCGCGCCCGCCTGCGCCGGCACCGTGTCCTGCACGCCCTCGCCGACCGGCTGGGCCTCCTCGACCGGGACCTCCTCGACCTGCTGCTCGACCTGAACCTCCAGGTTGAACAGGTAGCCGACGGACTCCTCCTTGATGCCGTCCATCATCGCGGTGAACATGTCGAAGCCCTCGCGCTGGTACTCGACCAGCGGGTCCTTCTGCGCCATCGCGCGCAGGCCGATGCCCTCCTGGAGGTAGTCCATCTCGTAGAGGTGCTCGCGCCACTTGCGGTCCAGCACCGACAGCACGACCCGGCGCTCCAGCTCACGCATGATCTCGGAGCCGAGCTGCGTCTCGCGGCCCTCGTACTGCTCGTGGATGTCTTCCTTGATGGACTCCGAGATGAACTCGGCGGTCAGACCGGCCCGGTCGCCGGCCGCGTCCTCCAGCTCCTCGATGGTGATCTTCACCGGGTAGAGCTGCTTGAAGGCACCCCACAGCCGGTCCAGGTCCCAGTCCTCGGGGAAGCCCTCGGAGGTCTCGGCGTGGATGTACGCGTCGATCGTGTCGTCCATGAAGTGCTGGATCTGCTCGTGCAGGTCCTCGCCCTCCAGGACGCGCCGGCGCTCGCCGTAGATGACCTCGCGCTGCCGGTTGAGCACCTCGTCGTACTTCAGGACGTTCTTACGGGTCTCGAAGTTCTGCTGCTCGACCTGCGACTGCGCGGACGCGATCGCGCGCGTCACCATCTTGTTCTCGATCGGCACGTCGTCGGGCACGTTGGCCATCGACATCACGCGCTCGACCATCTGGGCCTTGAACAGACGCATCAGGTCGTCGCCCAGCGACAGGTAGAAACGGGACTCGCCGGGGTCGCCCTGACGGCCGGAACGGCCGCGCAGCTGGTTGTCGATCCGCCGCGACTCGTGCCGCTCGGTGCCGAGGACGTAGAGGCCGCCCAGCTCCTCGACCTCTTCCTTCTCCGCCTTCACGGCCTGCTCGGCCTTCTCCAGGGCGGAGGGCAGGGCCGCGGCCCACTCCTCGATGTGCTCCTCGGGGTCGAGGCCGCGCTGGCGCAGCTCCGCCTCGGCGAGGTCCTCGGGGTTGCCGCCGAGCTTGATGTCCGTACCACGGCCGGCCATGTTGGTGGCCACGGTCACGGCGCCCTTGCGGCCGGCCTGGGCGACGATCGACGCCTCACGCTCGTGGTGCTTGGCGTTGAGCACCTCGTGCTGGATGCCGCGCTTGCTGAGCTGCTGCGAGAGGTACTCCGACTTCTCGACGGAGGTCGTGCCGACGAGGATCGGCTGGCCCTTCTCGTGCTTCTCGGCGATGTCGTCGACGACCGCCTCGAACTTGGCCACCTCGGTGCGGTAGATCAGGTCCGACTGGTCCTTGCGGACCATCGGCCTGTTCGTCGGGATCGGGACCACGCCGAGCTTGTAGATCTGGTGGAACTCGGCGGCCTCGGTCATCGCCGTACCGGTCATGCCGGACAGCTTCGAGTAGAGGCGGAAGAAGTTCTGCAGGGTGATCGTGGCGAGCGTCTGGTTCTCGTCCTTGATGTCCACCCCTTCCTTCGCCTCGATCGCCTGGTGCATGCCCTCGTTGTAGCGGCGGCCGGCGAGGATACGGCCGGTGTGCTCGTCGACGATCATGACCTCGCCGTCGATGACGACGTAGTCCTTGTCCTTCTTGAAGAGTTCCTTGGCCTTGATGGCGTTGTTCAGGTAGCCCACGAGCGGGGTGTTCACCGACTCGTAGAGGTTGTCGATGCCCAGCCAGTCCTCGACCTTGGAGACACCGGACTCGTGGATGGCGACCGTGCGCTTCTTCTCGTCGACGTCGTAGTCGCCGGTCTCCTCGACACCCTTGAGCGGGTTGCCGGCCTCGCCGCGCTTGAGGCGCGTGACCAGCTTGGCGAAGTCGCCGTACCACTTGGTGGCCTGGTCGGCCGGGCCGGAGATGATCAGCGGCGTACGGGCCTCGTCGACCAGGATGGAGTCGACCTCGTCGACGATGGCGAAGTTGTGGCCGCGCTGCACCAGCTCGTCCTTGGACCACGCCATGTTGTCACGCAGGTAGTCGAAGCCGAACTCGTTGTTCGTGCCGTACGTGATGTCGCACTGGTACTGCTCACGACGCTGGGCCGGCGTCATGTTGGCCAGGATGCAGCCGACGTCCAGGCCCAGGAACTTGTGGACGCGGCCCATCATCTCGGAGTCGCGCTCGGCCAGGTAGTCGTTGACCGTGATCAGGTGGACGCCGTCTCCGGAGAGGGCGTTCAGGTACGCGGGCAGCGTGCCGACGAGGGTCTTGCCCTCACCGGTCTTCATCTCGGCGACATAGCCGAGATGGAGCGCGGCACCGCCCATCAGCTGCACGTCGTAGTGGCGCTGGCCGAGGACGCGCTTGGCGGCCTCGCGGACGGTGGCGAACGCCTCGGGGAGCAGGTCGTCCAGGGTCTCGCCGTCCGCGTACCGCTGCTTGTACTCCTCGGTGAGGGCCCGCAGCTCGGCGTCGGAGAGGCCGACGAAGTCCTCTTCGATGGAGTTGACCTGGTCCGCGATGCGGTGCAGCTTGCGCAGGATCTTGCCTTCGCCTGCACGCATGATCTTCGAGAGGACGGACACGGGGGTTTGTCTCCTTGCCGGTCGGGCCTGGGACGGTCGGTTTCCATTTGACGTACTGAGCAACGGCCATCGTATGCGAGGACCCGGCCGTGCCGGGAGGCCTGGCGGCCCGACGGCTGCTTCACCCGGGACAACGGCCGGGGCATCCGGATGGTGCCGCATCGGCGCGAGGATTTGCGCGAAATGTGATCGCCCGCTCACACATCGCAAAAACCATGGCTCCGGACGGACGTCCCGAGCAGAATCGGGCGATGGAACCCGTCACGCTCACCACCGACCGTCTCGTACTGCGCCCGGTCGGCCCCGACGACACGGACGCGGTGTACGCGGCCGTGCAGGACCCGGAGATCCAGCGCTGGACGACGGTCCCCTCGCCCTATCTGCCGGAGCACGCGATCAGCTTCACGGAGCAGATCGTGCCGGACGGCTGGGCGCAGCGGTCGATGTTCACCTTCGGCGTGTTTCTCACCGGCGGGGAGCTGGCCGCGATGCTCGCCCTCACGATGCGCTCGCTGGGCACCGCCGAGATCGGCTTCTGGGCGGCCAAGGAGCACCGCGGCCGGGGGCATGTCGTGGAGGCCGCGCTCACCGCCTGCCGCTGGGTCTTCACCGACGTCGGCGTCGACCGCGTCGAGTGGCGCGCCGAGGTCGGCAACCACGCCTCCCGCGCGGTGGCCGAACGCGCGGGCTTCACCGTCGAGGGGACCCTGCGCTCCGGTATCAACAACAAGGGGGTGCGCCGGGACTGCTGGATCGGCTCCCTCCTCCCCTCGGATCTGAGCCTGCCCTCCACGGCCCCCTATCTGCCCGCGCCTGTCTGAGGCACGCACGCACGCGTGCCGGTGGGACGGCGCGTGCGTGCCGGCGCCGGCACCGTCCGGGACCCGAACAACCGGCGCGTGCCGGGTGACACCGCCGGCGGCCCGGAGAACCCGCGCGTGCCGGCCGGCACCGTCGGCGGCCTGAAGAACGCGCAGCTCCTCGCGGGTTGTCAGTGGCACCCTCTATCGTCCGACGCATGACGACCCTTCCGCGCCCCGCCACCACCCTCACCGCGGACGACGCCCGCCGGATCGCTCTGCGGGCGCAGGGCCTGCTCGGCGCGCCCGACCGGCGCGCGGGTGTGCGCGGGGTCCTGCGCCACCTCGGCGCGGTCCAGCTCGACACGATCTCGGTGCTCGCCCGGTCCCACGAGCTGGTGCCGTACGCGCGTCTGGGCGCGGTCGGGCGCAAGACGGTCGACGCCGCGTACTGGACGCAGACGCACGCCTTCGAGTACTGGTCGCACGCGGCCTGCATCCTCCCCATCGAGGAATGGCCGCACTTCGCCTTCCGCCGCCGCGCCTACCGCAACCGCCCGCACTGGAACCACGAGCTTCCCGACGGCACCTACGACCAGGTCGTCAAGCAACTGCGCGCGGAGGGCCCGCTGACCGCCACGGAGCTGGGCGGTGCGAAGAAGACGAGCGAGTGGTGGGACTGGTCGGGCACGAAGGTCGCCGTGGAGCGGGCGCTGATGTACGGCGAGGTGGTGTGCGTGGAGCGGCGCGGCTGGAAGCGGGTGTACGACCTCGCCGAGCGCGCGGTCCCGGACGCGCTGCTGCACGACGAGCTGGACGACGCCGAGTGCCTGCGCCGGCTGGTCCGGCTCGCGGGCGAGTCGCTCGGCGTCGGCACGCGCGCGGACATCGCCGACTATCACCGCCTCAAGGGCGACCAGGTCGACGCGGTGATCGCGGACTCGGGTCTGGTGCCGGTCGAGGTCGAGGGCTGGGGGAAGCCGGCCTGGGCCGATCCGGCGGCCCTGGCGACGCCGCCGCGCGGCCGGCACCGCACGACGCTGCTGTCGCCGTTCGACTCACTCATCTGGGAGCGGGCACGCACCGAGCGGATCTTCGGCTTCACCCACCGGCTGGAGGCGTACGTGCCCAAGCCGAAGCGGGTCTACGGCTACTTCGCCATGCCGGTGCTCGCCGGCGGCCGGCTGGTCGGGCGTGTCGACCCGGCCCGCGAGGGCCGCACGCTGGTGGCCAAGCAGGCCACCCTGGACGGCCCGAAGGCGGTCCCGGCGGTCGCCCAGGCCCTGGTCGAGGCGGCGACCTGGGTGAACTGCACGAACGTGCGCGTGGAGCGGGTGGACGCACCCGAGCTGCGCGAGCCCCTCGCCAGGGAACTCGCCGGCCTCCTCGGCTAGGCGCCGGGGACGGGCACTAGCGGATCTCCAGGATCTTCTCCCGCATCGCGTAGACCACGGCCTCCATCCGGGAGTGCAGCTGCAGCTTCTCCAGGATGTTGCGGACGTGGTTCTTCACGGTGTTCTCCGAGATGAACAGCTCCTTGGCGATGTCCCGGTTGTTCATCCCCGTGGCGACGAGTTTGAGGACCTCCAGCTCCCGGTCGGTCAGCCGGGGCGCGGGCACCAGCCGGCGCTCGTCGGTGCGCTGGATCATCGACTTGAACTCGGTGAGGAGTTTCGACGCCATCGACGGGCTGATCTGCGACTGTCCGTCGGCCACCGCGCGGATGGCGGTGGCCACCTCGTCGGTCGAGATCTCCTTGAGGAGATATCCGGTCGCACCCGCCTTGATCGCGTCGTAGAGGTCGGCCTCCTCGTCGCTGATCGTCAGCATGATGATCTTCGCGCTGGGAGCGACCTCCTTGATCGAGGTGCAGGCCTCGATCCCGCCGCGCTTGGGCATGCGGACGTCCATCAGCACGATGTCGGGCAGCAGATCGGCGGCCTTGTCGACGGCCTCGGCCCCGTCACCCGCCTCGCCGACGACCTGGATGTCCTCCTCGGCCGCGAGCACGATCTCCAGGCCGCGCCGGAAGAGGGCATGGTCGTCCACCACCAGGACTCTGATCGGCTCGTTGCGTGAAGCGCCCGTGTCCGGGCCCGCGCCGATGACATCGTCGTCGGCGTCCCCGTCCCGCATCGGTCCGAAGGTGTCCGCCATCGTTCCTCCCCCTGAAGGCTGTGGCCTGTGGTCCTGTGCCATCGCCAACCCAAGGCAGCGGCCCACCGGTTGGGCCGGTGCGGCCATGATTCCATGCCTGGGCGACACCGAGGTGACGTGTGGGGCGAGAAGTGGTCGCACACCGGTGCCCCTGGGGGCGCACACGCGCTCCAGGGGCACCGGCTCAGCTTCAGCCGGGCGGGTCAGCCACCCAGCGTGCCACCTGCCGCGGGTGGCTGCGCCTCGGCGACCATCGGGTCCGTGCTGAGATGGATCACGCCGTAGTCATAGGCGTGCCGTCGGTAGACGACACTCGGCTCCTTCGTCTCGGAGTCGACGAACAGATAGAAGTCGTGGCCGACCAGTTCCATCTCGTAGAGAGCCTGGTCGAGGCTCATCGGGGCGGCGACGTGGGTCTTCTCGCGGACGATGAGGGGGCCTTCGCCCTTGACCTCCAGCGGGCCGATCTTCTTGGTCGGCACTCCGTCCGTCTCCTCCTCCTGGACGAGGAGACCGTTGCCGTCGAGGGTCGCTGCGCCCGGGACGTGGTCGGGGACCTCTGCCGCCGAGATCCGGCGCGCGCCTCGGCGCGAGTACCGCTTGTCGTGCTGCTTGCGCAGCCGGGCGTCCAGCTTCTCCGCCGCCAGATCCAGTGCCGCGTACGGATCGCTCGCCGCCGCCTCCGCCCGGATCACCGGACCGCGGGAGCGGAGCGTGATCTCCACTCGGTCACAGCGGTCGGCCTGTCGGGGGTTCGGTTCCTTGGACACCTCGACGTCGAGGCTGATCACCTTGGCATCGAGCCTCTGGATCTTCTCCAGCTTCAGCTTCTCGGCCACGTGCTTGCGGAACCGCTCGGGCACCTCGGTCTTGCGGCCTTTGACGACGATGTCCACGCAGAACTCCGTTCCCGGATCGCTCCGCTCCATCGGCGGAGCATCTCCCTTTTGCACCAGGTCCGGTGATCACCGGACCTCGGACTCGGTGACTTCCACCTCCTCCTCCCCCATGGACGAGATCTCCACCCCACCAGTGCGGGTGATTGCGGGAAAACCCGCAGCACGGCATTCGGAATGCGAGGCCCTGGCCTGCGCCTTTCCTCACAACCGAACATATCTCGCCCGGACGGATGTCGTCACCCTCTACTGCGCCGTACCTCCGTTCAAGTGAATTGCCCCCGTCACTACCTGCAACGATGCAAGTTGACAGTCAGTTCCTGTTTATTTCGAAAGAATCAGCGGGAGCCGCGATCACGGCTGCATGGAGCACCCGCGGGAGGGCGTTCGGCACCACTTTTTCCGGTGCACTGTGCACCCACTTCCTCCTCTCCGTCCGTACGTCGTTCCGTTCCCCCCTACCTTCCCGAGTTATGGCCCGATACACGGCCGTTTCGTCATCCCGACGGGATACCGACGCCAGGCGCAGGGCCCGCGCCGCCTCCGCGAGACTGGCGCCCGTCGTCATCAGGTCGTCGAGGAGCACGATGCGACCGGCGTCGAGCAGCCGCCCGCCGCCCGCGGTCACCTCCAGCGCCCCGGAGAGGTTCTCCAGGCGCCGCCGCGCGTCCAGCCCCGCCTGGTCCGCCACGGGCCGCCGCTGGCGCAGCACGGCCGCCACCCGGGCCGGCGTGCCGGTGCGCCGCAGCTCCCCCGCCGCCGCGAGCGCCATCCGCCGCACCGGATCGTGTCCGCGTGCCCGCACGGCCCACCGGGCGGAGGGCACGGGGACCAGCAGCACCGGCCCGCGCCACGGCCATCCCTCCGGCCCTCCCCCGGCACCCGCGCCCCGGCCGCCGGCCCCCGTGCCGCCGCCGTGGCCCAGACCGGCGCGCACGGCCCTCGCCAGTGCCGGGCCGAGCGCTCCCGCGAGCGTCAGCGCACCCCGCTCCTTGTGCGCGAGGAGCAGCGCGCGCACCTCCGCCGCGTACGGCGCCACCGCGTGCACCACCGGCAGCCCGGCCGGCTCCGGCACGGGCCGCACCCGCCGCGGCGCGGCCTCCTCCAGCGTGGCCCGGCACCGCGGGCAGAGCGCCGTACGAGGTGCACCGCAGCCCGCGCAGTCGGCCGGCAGCACCAGGTCGGTGAGGTCCTGCCACCACCCCCGCATGACCACCACTGTGCCCACACCGCCGCCGACCGGCCACCCCTGTGGACAACCCGCTTGTGGACGACGCCGCGGAGCCGACCCGCTTGTGGACGACGCCGCGGGGCCGACCCGCCTGTGGACAGCGCCGTGCGGCCGACCCGTTCGCCCGGGGAGGGCGGCGGGGCCCGCTCGCCCCGAGGGGAGGCCGCAAGCTGCCGGCCGTACCGCCTGGCCTCAGCCCGGATAGACCGGCGCCGTCCCGTCCTTGTCGACCTTCTGCCACTGCGCCCCGGACGGCAGCCGTACGATCCCGTCCTCCGAGTAGGCCACCAGCGGCACCCGCTCGTCCTCGGACGCGGCGATGGCCTTGACGCTGGTGAGCGCGCCCGGCGCCGGGCCGTCGAGCGTGGACCCGTCGACCTGGACGTACCGCATCTGCTGCACGCCCCCCTGCTCCTGTCCGACGACGAGCAGCCTGCTGTCACCGGCCCAGGAGATGGCGCTGACCTGCTCCAGGTCCGGTGCCGCCGACCGCAGCCCGTCCACGGACATGCCCTGCCCGGTTCCGTCGTCGCGCTGGATCCGGCCGATGAGCAGGGACTGCTTGCCGTCCTTCTCCACCACCAGCGCGATCCGCGCCCCGTCGGCGGCCACCCGCACGTCCTTGATCTGGCCCGACAGATCCGGGACGGCCACCTGCTCCGGCTTGCCGGTGTCCGGGTCCACGACGAACAGCCGAGGACGGTGCCGGTCGCGGTCGGCCACCCACAGGTCGCCGCGGGCGTCCCAGCTCGGCGTGGTCAACCGCTCCTCGGGAGTGGCGCCGACGCTGGTCACCAGCGCCTCGCCGAGCGAGCCGCCCGACGCCAGCGACGTCACGTACAGCGACCGGCCCTCGTCGCCGATCCCGGCCGCGGTGTGCTCGTCGCGCGACACCGCCACCGACTGCAGCCCCTTGCCGCCTTCGCCCAGCGGACCCGGTACCGGGACCGAGCCGGTGCCGGTGCTCCCGGCGGGCATCCGCACCACCCGGTGCTTGCCGTCGATGAAGTACAGGTACTCGGGACGCTTGGACGACCCGTGCCAGGCGACGGACTCGGCGCGCTCCTCGGTCAGTTCGCACAGCCGGTCGTCGCCGGTCCCCCGCAGCTCCACGGACTCCAGCGTCGGCGCCAGGTTCCGCAGGGTGAACAGCACCTGCGTCGCCATCTCGGTGCACTTGCCCGCCGCTACCCGGGAGGGCTTGAGGTTCAGCGGCACCGTCAGCTTGTTCTGGTCGTCCGGCGCCAGCCCGGACACGTCCTTCTGCAGCGCCGTACCGGTCGGGAAGCTGGACCTGACCACCGGCCCGAGCCAGGTGGTGGGCCCGCGCAGCAGCGAACGGACCAGCTGGGTCATCGGGTCGACCTTGCTGCGCACGAACACCGGATCGGCCACCGCCACCGGCTGCCCGCCCGTCCCGACCGCCGCGTCGGACGCGAAGTAGTACTTGTCGACGGACGTGTAGTTGCGCTGGAAGTCCGACTTACCCATGACGACACCGTCGGGCAGTCCGTCGATGCGCCACTGCCCGCTCTTGGGGCTCTTGGTGAGGTGCAGCTTCTTGCGGTAGAAGCCGCCGGCGGGCTGGAAGGCCTGCTGAGCGTCGACCGTGGCGACCCGGGTACCGGCCAGCACACAGGTGACGCTGTTGGCCTCCTCCCGGCCGCTCGGACCGCAGTCGGTCTCGATGGTCGGCCCGTTCGCCAGGACCGTGGCCGACCGCTCCGGCCGCCAACTGCTCGCGGCGTCGGCCGTCAGATACTTGCGCGCCGTGTCGTACTCCGGATCGTCACTGGTCAGCGCCTCCAGGAAGCCCTGCATGATCTCGCCCGGACCGGCGCCGTCGGCCGGCGGCATCGCGAACACCCGGACCCCGGTGTCCTGCCGCGGCGTGGACTCCACATCCCGCAGGTCCCCGCTGTCGGGCATCGAGGCACAACCGGCCAGCAGTACGACACCCAAGGCGGCGTACGCCACCGCACGCCCCGGCCGCCGCCGTGCGCCCCCCTCGCGGTCAGCGACCACGAAATGCCTCCCCTGGCTCGGTCGAGTCCTCCGGCGCGACGGCATCGGACCCGCCCTCGCTCGCTTCGGGCGCCGGACGTGCGGCGGGCCCGTCACCCGGACGGCGTACGCCACCGGTGGGCCGGGGCACCACGCGCGCGCCATTGCCGTGGCCGGGCAGCGCCGTCGGGCCGGCGGCGGGCGTGGCCGAGGCCAGCCGCGGCGCGATCGACGCCCGCGGCGGCAACGCCGGCCCCTGGGCACCCGCCGGCTGCACCGGAACGGTCGCCCGCTTCTCCTCGCTCCCGCGGGGCAGTCCGGCCTCGTCGAGGCCGCGGTTGCGGCGCGAGTCCTTGGGCTCCAGCGGTATCGGCGAACCGCGCAGCGGCTCGTCCGCGGTCCGGGGCAGCGTCAGCCGGAACTGGGAGCCGCCGCCCGGCTCGCCCCACGCCTGCAGCCAGCCGCCGTGCAGCCGCGCGTCCTCCAGGGCGATCGACAACCCCAGACCGGTGCCACCGGTGGTACGCGCGCGTGCCGGGTCGGCCCGCCAGAAGCGGCTGAAGACCCGGGTCGCCTCACCGGGCTTCAACCCGACGCCGTAGTCCCGCACCGCGATGGCCACGGCCCCGCCCGCCGCGGCGAGCTTGACGACGACGTCCCTGCCCTCGCCGTGCTCCACGGCGTTGACCACGAGGTTGCGCAGCACGCGCTCCACGCGCCGGGCGTCCGCCTCGGCGACGACGGGCTGCTGGTCCCCGAGCACCCGTATGTGGGTGCCCTTGCGCTCGGCGAGCGGCTCGGCGCCGCTGACGACCCGGCGGACGACCTCCCTGAGGTCTATCGGCTCGGCCTCCAGCGCCGCGGCCCCGGCGTCGAACCGGCTGATCTCCAGCAGGTCCGCGAGCAGCGACTCGAAACGGTCCAGCTGGTCGGCGAGCAACTCGGCCGACCGCGCGGTCACCGGGTCGAAGTCCTCGCGCGCCTCGTGGATGACGTCGGCGGCCATCCGGACGGTGGTCAGCGGGGTGCGCAGTTCGTGCGAGACGTCGGAGACGAACCGCCGCTGCATCCGCGACAGGTCCTCCATCTGCTGGATCTTGACCTGGAGGTTCTGCGCCATCTTGTTGAAGGCCTCGCCCAGACGGGCGATGTCGTCCTCGCCGGTGACCTTCATCCGCTCCTGCAGCCGCCCGGCGGACAGCCGCTCCGCGATCCCGGCCGCCATCCGCACCGGCGTGACGACCTGCCGCACCACCAGCCAGGCGATGGCCCCGAGCAGGACGACGACGAACAGCCCGGCGGTGGCGAGAGTGCCCTTGACCAGGCTGAGGGACTTCTCCTCCTGCGTGAGCGGGAAGAGGTAGTACAGCTCGTACGAGCGGCCGTTGGGGTCGTTGACCTGCTTGCCGATGACCAGCCCCGGCTGCGACTCCTTGCCGCCGTAGTAGATGATCCGCGTGTTGCTCTGGACGGCCGTCGTACCGCTGTTGACCCGCTCGCGCAGGTCGGCGGGCACGCTGGAGGTCGGGTTGACGTTCCCGGAGCCGCGCGGGCTGCGCCCGCCGCCGCTGTCGTCACCCACGGGCAGCGTCACCACGTCGAAGGCGCCCGCGCCACCGCTGGACAGCGACTCCACGAGGTCGCTCATCCACTGGATGACGTTCTGGGACTGCCGCCCGTCCGCGGTCGCCGTGCCGTCACTCGTACCGGCGTCGCCGGCCGCACCGGTCCCACCGGCCGCCTCGTCCGCCTTCTGCTTGGCCACCGCGAATCCGCCCGTGGCCTGGCTCTGCGACGCCTTCACCTTCGCGTCCAGCAGGCCGTTGCGCACCTGCCCGATCACGACGAAGCCCAGCAGCAGGACGACACCCAGCGACATCACCAGGGTGGTGGCGACGACCCGGAGCTGGATGTTGCGCCGCCACAGCCGCATCACCGGCAGCAGCGGACGGCGCACCCAGCGCAGGAACAGCCGCAGGACCGGGCTGCCCTGAACACCGCCCTCCAGCAGCCCGCCCTCGAGCAGGTTCCGGAAACGCGCACCAGCCGCCTTCCGGCCGACAGACCGCCCCGGACGGGTCCCGGACCCGCCGGGAGCCGAAGCGGCGCTGTCCCCGGACATGTCAGCTCGGTCCGGCCTTGTAACCGACACCGCGGACGGTCACCACGATCTCCGGCCGCTCCGGGTCCTTCTCGACCTTGGAGCGCAGCCGCTGGACATGCACGTTGACGAGCCGCGTGTCGGCCGCGTGCCGGTAGCCCCACACCTGCTCCAGCAGCACCTCGCGCGTGAACACCTGCCACGGCTTGCGCGCGAGCGCGACCAGCAGGTCGAACTCCAGCGGAGTCAGCGCGATCGACTGCCCGTCCCGCTTCACCGAGTGCCCGGCGACATCGATGACCAGGTCACCGATGGTGAGCTGCTCCGGCGCCGGCTCCTCCGACCTCCGCAGCCGTGCCCGGATCCGGGCCACCAGCTCCTTTGGCTTGAACGGCTTGACGATGTAGTCGTCAGCGCCCGACTCCAGGCCCACGACGACATCGACGGTGTCGCTCTTGGCCGTGAGCATCACGATCGGCACCCCGGACTCGGCCCGGATCAGCCGGCACACCTCGATGCCGTCCCGGCCGGGCAGCATCAGGTCCAGCAGCACCAGATCGGGCTTGCTCTCCCGGAAAGCGGCCAGCGCCTTGTCGCCGTCGGCTACGAAAGACGGCTCAAAACCTTCACCACGCAGCACGATGCCGAGCATCTCGGCCAGTGCGGTGTCGTCGTCGACGACAAGGACTCGTCCCTTCATAAACGACATCATCCCATTCTCATAACAGCGACAGGCGCCCTGGTGAGGGAGGTCACTGGCCGGTGACCCTAGCCGTAGGAAGCCGTCACTGTCTGCCCCTGTCCGTCGGGACGTCTCCGGCCGCGCGGCGGCCCGCCCCCGTCCGGCCCGTTTTCGCCCCCGCGCTCCGGCTCCGCTGCCCGCTTTCCGGGCCCGGCCCCTCTTCTCCGCGCATCACCGCGGGCGGAGGGGCCGCTGCCGGCCGTCGAGCCGATGTCGTCCCTAGCCGAGCGCCGCCCGGCGGGATCTGGCGCCCAGCTCCGCGAGAGCCTCGGCGGTCACCGGTGAAACGACTCCCTCCTCGGTGACGACGGCCGTCACCAGCTCGGGCGGCGTCACGTCGAACGCCGGGTTGTACGCCTGGGTCCCCAGAGGAGCCACCGCAATCCCGCCCCCCGCACCCGTCACCGGCCCCTGGGGGGCCGCGACCTCGGTCACCTCGTAACCGGGACGCTGCTCGACCTCGATGGACGCCCCGTCGGGGGTGCCCGGGTCGACCGTCGTCACCGGCGCCACCACGATGAACGGCACATGGTGGTACCGGGCGAGCACGGCGAGCGGGTAACTGCCCACCTTGTTCGCCACCGAACCGTCGGCCGCGATCCGGTCCGCACCGATCAGCACCGCGTCCACCTCGCCCGCCGCGAACAGGGAGCCCGCCGCGTTGTCGGTGAGCAGGGTGTACGCCATGCCGGTACGGGCCGCCTCGTACGCCGTCAGCCGAGCGCCCTGGAGCAGCGGACGCGTTTCGTCCACCCACAGCCGCCGCAACCGCCCCTCGCGATGCGCCGCCAGAGCCACCGCGAAGGCCGTGCCCTCCCCTCCCGAGACCAGCGATCCGGTGTTGCAGTGGGTCAGGATCCGGTGCCCGCCACCGGGCATCAGCTCGTCCAGCAGCGCCAGGCCATGGGCCGCCATCCGGGCGCTGGCCTCGGCGTCCTCCCGGTGCAGCGCCCGCGCCGCGGCCAGCGTCGCCACGGCCGCTGCGGTGGGATCGCCGGTCCTGGCCAGCTCCGCCTGGTGCGCGGCCTGGGCCCGGCGCACGCCGACGGACAGGTTCACCGCAGTGGGCCTGGCCTCCTCGAGCGCCCGCGCGGCCTCGGCCACTTCGAAGCCACGCGCGGCGGCGAGCGCGACCCCGTACGCCCCCGCGACCCCGAGCAGCGGCGCTCCCCGCACGGCGAGCGAACGGATCGCCTCCACCAGCGCCGACGCGTCGGTGCACACCAGCTCGACCTCTTCGGCCGGCAGCCTTGTCTGATCAAGAAGGACCAGTACGGGACCTTCTGGTGGTTCCTCCCATCGGATCACCGGTATCTCGGTCGACCGCTTCTCCCCGCCGGTTCGCGCCTGCTGATCAGCCATGCCGTCAGTCTGCCCCGGATCCGGCGGACAATTGAAGGTGTCCAGCCCCTACCGCGGCCGGTCCCCCGATGACCGGCCCATGGCACGATTACTGCCAACCTGCCGCCGCGTCGGCGGACGGGCACCGAGAAGGAGCTTCGATGACAGACACTCCGGGCTGGGCCTCGCCCGGATCCGCCCCGTCGTCCGAGGGGCGGGAACCCGGTGCGTCCGGCCCCGCCGAACCCGCCGACCGCCCCGGCCCCGCCGAGCCCGCGCCGCAGCCGAGCGCGGACGCGCAGGGCCCGGGCGGGAAATGGTCCAAGGAGCAGCCGCCACCCGGCCAGTGGTCGGCGCCCACCGGTGCCCCCAGCCCGCACCAGGCGCCCCCGCCGCCCGGCGCAGGCTGGGGCGCCCCGCATCCCGGCGGCCCGGGCCACGGCGGCGGATACGCGGGCCCACCCGGCGGCCACGGCGGCCCGCCCCCGGGCTACGGCGGATACGGCTCCCCCGGCGGTCATCCCTCCTGGGGCGGTGGCTGGGGCGGCCCGCCCCCCGCCGCCAAGCCCGGTGTCATCCCGCTGCGCCCGCTCGGCGTCGGCGAGATCCTCGACGGCGCCGTGTCCACCATGCGCGCCCACTGGCGCACGGTCCTCGGCATAGCGCTGGCCGTCGCCGTGGTCACGGAGACCTGCCTGGTCCTCGTGCAGGGCTTCGTCCTCAACGACGTCCTCTCCCGCACCTCTCTCGACAGCCGGACCGCGACCCCCGACGAGGTGTACCGCGCCCTGCGCGACTCCATGATCGGCAGCGGCATCGTCACGGTGATCTCCGCAGCCGCCGTCGTCGTCGCGACCGCGCTGCTCACGACCGTCACCAGCCGCGCCGTGCTCGGCAAACCGGTCAGCGCCGGCGAGGCCTGGCGTGAGGCCCGCACGCAGATTCCGAAGCTGGCGGGTCTGCTCATCCTGCTCGGCCTGATCACCGTGGGCGTGATCGTCGCCGGCGCGCTGCCCGGCATCCTGGTCCGCGCCGGGGGCGGCAGCGACGCCGGCGGGTCCGCGCTGTTCGGCCTGGGCATCCTCGCCGGGGTCGTCGTCGCGGTGTGGCTGGCGATCCGCTACTACCTGGCCGCGCCCGCCCTGATGCTGGAACGCCAGGGCATCCTCAAGGCCATGGGCCGCTCCGCCAAGCTGGTGCGCGGCGCCTGGTGGCGCGTCCTCGGCATCCAGCTGCTCGCCTGGCTCATCGCCGGCATCGTCTCGGCGATCGTCACCATCCCGTTCGCCCTCATCGGATCCGCCGTGAGCGGCGACAGCATGGACAACTTCCTCGGCCCCGACGGCGGACACGTCGGCTGGGCGTTCCTGATCATCCGGGGGATCGGTTCCCTGATCGGCACCACGCTCACCCTTCCGATCAGCGCCGGCGTCACCGTGCTCCTCTACATCGACCAGCGGATCCGCCGCGAGGCCCTCGACCTCGAACTGGCCCGCGCCGCCGGCGTGCAGGGCTACGGCACCGGCGCCCCCGGTACCGTCCCCGGGAGCTGATGCGGTGAGCCTCGCGGGGGGAGTTCTCACGGCGGCGGCGCCATCCGGTGCCGCCGCCACGGTCGTACGACGGCTGCTGGGTGCGACGGACCGCGCCGTCCTGGCGTCCGGCGGCTCGGGCGACGAACCGCCGGTGACCGTCCCGCGCGACCCCGCGCGGGAAGCGGCCCGGCGGGAACTGTCCAAGCGGATGTACCACGAGAACGATCCCGGCCTGCTCCAGCGCGCCCTGAACGCGTTCTGGGACTTCCTCGACCGGCTGTTCGGCGCGGCCGCCTCGGCGACTCCCGGCGGCGTGGTCGGCCTGATCGTCGTCGTCCTGTTCGCCGTCGCCGTCCTGGCCGCCCTGTGGTGGCGCCTCGGCACCCCCCGACGCCAACCCCGCTCCGCCGCCGTCCTGTTCGACGAGCGGCCCCGCAGCGCCGCCGAGCACCGCGCGGCCGCCGAGGCGCACGCGGCCCAGGGCCACTGGAACCAGGCCGTCCAGGAGCGCATGCGGGCCCTCGTCCGCGCTCTGGAGGAACGAGCCCTGCTCGACGTCCGCCCCGGCCGCACCGCCGACGAAGCGACTGCCGAGGCCGGCCGTGTCCTCCCCGCCCACGCGGACCGACTGCGCGCCGCGGCCCGCGAGTTCGACGACGTCACATACGGTGGACGCAGGGCCGGCGAGCAGTCGTACCACCGCCTCGCCGAACTCGACCGGGACGTGGAACGCACCAGGCCGACTTTCGCCACGAGCGCCACCAGCGCGGCCCACAGCACCCGCCAGGGGACAGCCGAGTGACCATCGAGGCCACGCCGACGAGCACTTCCACCGCCCGCACCGGCCGCCAGGTGTGGACCCGGACGCGGGGCATCGCGCTCGCCGTCGTACTGATCCTGGCCGCGGCCGTCGCCATGGCCGCCGTACGCTCCACCACCCGGCACGGCGCCCTGGACCCGCGCTCGCCCGACCCCTACGGCAGCCGCGCCGTCGCCGAGCTGCTCGCCGAACGGGGCGTCTCCACCCGCGTGGTCACCACACTCGACGCGGCGCGCACCTCCGCGAGCCCGGACACCACCCTGCTGGTGGCCGTACCCGACCGGCTGACGCACGGCCAGCAGACGCGACTGCGGGCGGCGACGGCGTCCTCCGGCGGCCGGACCGTCCTGGTGGCGGCCGGCAGCTGGTCCGTCGAACGACTCGCCCCCGGCGTCACCGCCGACCCGGCCACCAGTGGCGGCTCCACGCTCGCCCCGGACTGCGCGCTGCCGGAGGCGCGGCGCGCGGGCTCCGCGGACACCGGCGGCATCCGCTACACCACCAGCCACCTCGACGCCGACTCCTGCTACCCCAGCGCGCGCCTGGCCACCCTCCTGCGCGTCCCCGCGGCCTCCGGCGGCGGCGACACCGTCGTGCTCGGCGCACCCGACATCCTCTACAACGACCGTCTCGACGAGCAGGGCAACGCTTCGCTCGCCCTGCAACTCGTCGGCTCCCGCCCCCATCTGGTCTGGTACCTCCCCTCGCTGTCAGACGCCTCCGCCACCGGAACCGGCGACCGGAAGGACTTCCTCGACCTGCTGCCCCCGGGATGGCTCTGGGCCACCCTGCAGCTCTTCATCGCGGCGGCTCTCGCCGCCTTCTGGCGGGCACGCCGCTTCGGCCCGCTCGTGCCCGAGAGACTTCCCGTCGCGATCCGCGCCTCCGAGACCGCCGAAGGCCGCGCCCGCCTCTACCTCAAGGCCAGGGCCCGCGACCGCGCCGCGGACGCTCTTCGCTCCGCCACCCGCACCCGCCTCGCCCCCCTCGTCGGCGTCCCCGCCGCCCAGGCACACGCACCCGAGGCCCTGCTTCCCGCCCTGTCCGCCCACCTCGCCGCCGACGGACAGAGCCTGCACGCCCTTGTCTTCGGACCGCCGCCCGGCGACGACGCGGCCCTCATCGCACTCACCGACCAACTCGACGCCCTCGAAAGAGAGGTACGCCGTTCATGATGGACCCGACCACCGACAACGCCGGGCAGAGCGGGGACCCCGGAACCGCCCGGGCCTCCCTGGAAGCCCTGCGTGCCGAGATCGCCAAAGCCGTGGTCGGCCAGGACCCCGCCGTGACCGGCCTCGTCGTCGCCCTTCTCTGCCGCGGACACGTACTGCTTGAAGGAGTCCCCGGGGTCGCCAAAACGTTGCTCGTCCGCGCCCTCGCATCCGCCCTCGAACTCGACACCAAGCGCGTCCAGTTCACGCCGGACCTGATGCCGAGCGATGTCACCGGGTCCCTCGTCTACGACACCCGCACCGCGGAGTTCTCCTTCCAGCCCGGCCCGGTCTTCACCAACCTGCTTCTCGCGGACGAGATCAACCGGACCCCGCCCAAGACGCAGTCGTCTCTTCTGGAGGCCATGGAGGAGCGCCAGGTCACGGTCGACGGCACCCCGCGCCCGCTGCCCGACCCCTTCCTCGTCGCCGCGACCCAGAACCCGGTCGAGTACGAGGGCACCTACCCCCTCCCCGAAGCCCAACTGGACCGTTTCCTCCTCAAGCTGACGGTCCCTCTGCCCTCCCGCCAGGACGAGATCGACGTCCTCACCCGGCACGCCTCGGGCTTCGACCCTCGCGACCTGCGCGCCGCCGGTGTGCGCCCGGTCGCCGGCGCCGCCGATCTGGCGGCGGCCCGTACCGCGGTCGCCAACACGACCGTGTCCCCCGAGATCACCGCGTACGTCGTGGACATCTGCCGCGCCACCCGCGAGTCGCCCTCGCTCACCCTGGGCGTCTCCCCGCGCGGCGCCACCGCTCTGCTCGCGACGTCACGCGCCTGGGCGTGGCTGACGGGACGCGACTACGTCATCCCGGACGACGTGAAGGCCCTCGCTCTGCCCACTCTGCGCCACCGCATCCAGCTGCGCCCGGAGGCCGAGATGGAGGGCGTGACCGCGGACGCGGTCATCAACGCCGTCCTCGCCCACGTCCCGGTGCCCCGCTGATGGCGGTCACCGGACGCGCCGCCCTCCTCGCGGCCCTCGGCTCGATCCCCGTCGGCATCCTGGAACCGAGCTGGACGGGCGTCCTCGCGGTCAACGGCCCCCTGGCCCTGGCCTGCGCCTGCGACTACGCGCTGGCCGCGCCGGTGCGCCGTCTGCTGCTGACGCGCTCCGGTGACACCTCCACCCGCCTCGGAGACACGGCGGACGTCACGCTCACGATCACGAACCCGTCCCGCCGCCTCCTGCGGGCGGCGCTGCGGGACGCCTGGCCACCCAGCAGCTGGCAGCGGGGCACCGAGATCGTGGACTCCCGGCACCGGCTGTCCATCCCGCCGGGCGAACGCCGACGCGTGACGACCCGGCTGCGTCCCACCCGCCGCGGCGACCGCCACGCGGACCGTGTGACGATCCGCTCCTACGGCCCTCTCGGCTTGTTCGCCCGTCAGGGCGCCCACAAGGTGCCTTGGACGGTACGAGTCATGCCCCCGTTCACCAGCCGCAAGCATCTCCCGTCGAGGCTCGCCCGATTGCGTGAACTCGACGGACGCACCAGTGTGCTGACCCGTGGCGAGGGAACGGAGTTCGACAGTCTGCGCGAGTACGTCCCGGGGGACGACACCCGCTCGATCGACTGGCGTGCCACGGCCCGGCAGTCCGCCGTCGCCGTCCGCACCTGGCGCCCGGAGCGCGACCGGCACATCCTGCTGGTCCTGGACACCGGGCGTACCTCGGCGGGACGGGTGGGCGACGCCCCTCGCCTGGACGCTTCCATGGACGCGGCACTGCTGCTCGCGGCCCTCGCCTCGCGCGCCGGCGACCGGGTGGCCCTGCTGGCCTTCGACCGCCGGGTCCGCGCCCTGGTCCAGGGTCGCTCGGCGGGCGATGTACTGCCTTCCCTGGTCAACGCGATGGCCACGCTCGAACCGGAACTCGTCGAGACCGACGCCCGGGGCCTCACCGCCACCGTTCTTCGAAGCGCCCCTCGGCGCTCTCTCATCGTGCTCCTCACGACACTGGACGCGGCGCCGGTGGAGCAGGGTCTGCTGCCGGTCCTCCCTCAGCTCACGCGCCGCCACACTGTCCTGGTGGCCTCGGTGGCCGATCCGCGTATCGCTCTCATGGCGCGGGCCCGGGGCGCGACAGAGGCCGTGTACGAAGCAGCGGCGGCGGCTCAGGCGCAGAGCGAGCGTCGGCGTACCGCGGAACAACTCCGCCGTCACGGAGTGACCGTGGTGGACGCGACTCCCGAGGAATTGGCGCCGGCGCTGGCGGATGCCTATCTGGCTCTGAAAGCGGCGGGCCGGCTCTGAGCGGCTGCTACCCGCGCGGCTGCTGTCCGCCGTCGTCCCTTCGGGGACGCAGAAGGCCCCCGGAACGCAGAAAACCCCCGCATCGAATCGATGCGGGGGTTTTCCCAATATTTGTTCGGCGGCGTCCTACTCTCCCACAGGGTCCCCCCTG
>NZ_JBVJYH010000006.1:254866-462435 GCF_055600785.1 Streptomyces sp. NPDC038200 | reverse complement strand
TGCTCACGGACTCCGTGAACGGCAAGAAGAACGAGGGCAAGGCCAAGGAGTCCGTCCAGGTCGTGGACGTCGCCCAGCTGCTGCTGGACTCCGTCCGGACCCCGGCCGACCCGGCGGGCGAGCCGGAGCCGGAGACCGCGCCGGAGCCGGAACCGGTCAAGTGACCGCCCCCTGAAAGACCCGACGACGCCCCCTGACCCGCACAGGCAGGGGGCGTCGTCGCGTCCCGGGGTCAGGCACCCTGCGGCGCCTGTCCCGGGGTCAGGCGCCCTTCGGCGCCGCCTGCTGCACCACCTCGAAGGACCACAGGGTCGAGCCGGAGGCCGCCGGCTTCGGGCGCTCGCCGCCCTCGCCGCCGCCCTGGTGCGCGGACTTCATCGGCCCCTCCATCCACGCCTGGAACGACGCCTCGTCGCGCCAGCGCGTGTAGACGAGGTACGTGTCGGTGCCCTCCACGGGGCGCAGCAGCTCGAACCACTCGAAGCCGTCGGAGTTCTCCACCGCGTGGGCCCGCGAGGCGAACCGCTTCTCCAGCACCTCCCGCTGCTCGGCGGGAACGGTCAGCACGTTGATCTTCACTACGCTCATGGACCCATCCTGGCCCACACCGCCGCCGTTCTCGGAAGCCGGTCGGGAAGGCGTACACCAAGAGGACCAGTACGAAGCCCCCCCCCCGGCGAACAGAGCCGGCCCCACGCCCGGCTCCCGTCCGTTCACGTACGCACGTACGCACGTACAACCCTTGAGGATCACCGCTGGTCTCCTGATCGCCGACCGCCCGGTGAACCACGGCACAACCCGTGATGAACAAGGGCGGACCGCACCCCAACCACTGCGGATGCCCCGCCAGGCATCCCCCGCATGCCGCAGGAGACCGCATGCACAGACTCCCTCCGCGACTGGCCCTCGCGACGGCCGTGGCCGCCGCGCTGACCGGCGGTCTGCTCACCTTCGCGGCGTCGCCCGCCACCGCCGCGGACTCCTTCAAGGTCGCCAAGGCCGACTTCAACGGCGACGGCATCGGCGACATCGCCACCTCGGCGGCCACCGCGTACGTCAGCGGTCACAAGAACGCCGGCCAGGTCGTCGTCGTGTACGGCACGAAGACCGGAATCTCCTCCGCCAAGCGCACCACCCTCAGCCAGAACAGCGCCGGCGTCCCCGGCACCGCCGAGACCGGCGACATGTTCGGCGCCGACCTGGCGTACGCCGACTTCAACGGCGACGGCTACGACGACCTCGCCGTGGGCGCCCCGAGCGAGAAGGTCGGCACCGACACCAACGGCGGCGGCGTCGCCCTGCTGTGGGGCTCCAAGAGCGGCCTGACGGGCAAGGGCGTGGACCTCCCCGACCCGGCCACCGGCTCCCACGACTTCTGGGGCCAGACCCTGGCCGCCGGCGACTTCGACGGCGACGGCAAGGCCGACCTGGTCGTCGGCAGCTCCGCCGCCACCCTCTACCTGTACAAGGGCGGCTTCGGCAGCACCGGCACCCCGGCCGGCCGCACCACGGTCAAGCCGCCCATCGAGACGGGCTCCAACGACTACCCGTACGGCCCGATGAACCTGACCGCGGGCGACGTGAACGGCGACGGCCGCACCGATCTCGTCGTCGACGGCTACGAGACGAAGACGTCGTCGCACTGGAACACCAACTACTGGCTGCCCGGCACCACGAGCGGCCTGAGCGCCGGCTCCGCCAAGGCCCTGAAGTCCGGCATCATCACCGGCATCGGCGACGTCAACGGCGACGGCTTCGGCGACATCGTCTCCGGCGCCTCCTGGGACACCCGAACCAGCGACGGCGAGACCATCCCGGACTCCGCCAAGGGCGGCAGGGTGAGCGTCACCTACGGCTCCGCCTCCGGCCCGGCCGGCACCACGTCCATCAACCAGGACACCGGCAACGTGCCCGGCGGCTCCGAGACCGGCGACGGCTTCGGCTGGGACATCGACCTCGGTGACATCAACGGCGACGGCCGCCAGGACCTGGTCGTCAGCTCCCCGAACGAGGACCTCGGCAGCGTCGCCAACGCCGGTCAGGTCACCGTCCTGTACGGCTCCGAGTCCGGCGTGAACACCGCCTCCGGCGCCCAGTCCTTCGCCCAGAGCACCGCGGGCGTGCCCGGCGGCGACGAGAAGTCCGACCTGTTCGGCGCCGACGTCAAGCTCGACGACGTCACCGGCGACGGCAAGGCCGACCTGGTGATCGGCTCGTACGAGAACGGCGGCGACGGCGCCCTGACCTACCTGCCGTCCAACGGCACGAAGATCACCGCGTCCGGTTCGCGGGCCTTCGGCGCGAGCACCGTGGGCGTCTCGACCACCGGTACCCCGCAGTTCGGCGCCGTCTTCGCGGACTGAGCCGGCGCCGCGGGCGGCGGACCGAACCGGCGCCCCGGGCGGAAACCCGGGAAACCCCTCAGGAACCCCGGGTGCCCGTCCTGACGGTCCCTTAGGGGATGTCACAGGTCGGCCGCAAAGCCGGGCCCGGACCACCGGGCCCGGCACATCGGCCGCCAGGACCAGGTACGTTCGATGACGTGGCTGGATTCAGGATCGGACGCGGGGGCCGAGACAACCGCACCCCCCAAGGACAGCAGGCGCCCCAGGGACCGTCGTACGGACACGGGCGCGGCCCCGCTCGCCCCGGAGGACCGTCGTACGGTCAGCCGTCGCACGGTCAGCCGTCGCACGGTCAGCCGTCGCACGGCCGGCCGGGCCCGTCGGGCCCCTCGTACGGCTACCCCTCGGCGCCGCAGCCGCCGTACCCGCAGCAGGGACAGCAGTACGGACACCCGGGACCCGCCGACGACGGGCCGGAGTACTTCGGCGACGGCGGCTACGCGGGCTCCGGGCAGGGCGGCCACGGGGGCCACGGCGGGCCCGGCGGGCATGATCCCTACGCGGCCAACAACCCGGGTCACACCCAGGCCTTCTCGGTCGACGAGGCCGCCGGCTACACCCAGGGCGCGACCTACCACGCCGGCTCGGCCGCCGCGCCCGCCGGCCCGGTCGGCCCGCCGCTGCACTGGAAGGAACTCCTGAAGGGGATCGTCCTCTCCCCGGACCAGACGTTCCTGCGCATGCGGGACTACACGATGTGGATCCCCGCGCTCGTCGTCACCTTCCTCTACGGCCTGCTCGCCGTCTTCGGCTTCGACGGTGCCCGCAAGGACGCGATCAGCGCGACGCTCTCCAACGCGGTGCCGATCGTGCTGGTGACGGCGATCGTGATGGTGCTGGGCCTGTTCGTCCTGGGCGTGGTCACCCACACCCTGGCCCGCCAGCTCGGCGGTGACGGCGCCTGGCAGCCCACGGTGGGCCTGTCCATGCTGATCACGGCCCTCACGGACGCGCCCCGCCTGATCGTCGCCATGTTCTTCGGCGGCGACGCCGGCTTCGTCCAGATCCTGGGCTGGGCCACCTGGATCGGCGCGGGCGTCCTGCTGACCCTGATGGTCTCCCGCTCCCACGACCTGCCCTGGCCGAAGGCCCTGGGCGCGTCGGCGATCCAGCTGGTCGCGCTGCTGTCGATCGTCAAGCTGGGCACGTTCTGACGGCCGCCCGGCACCGGACACGGCGAGGGCCCTCGGCAGTACTGCCGAGGGCCCTCGCCGTGCACCGCGTGGCCTGGGCGTCACCGTGCGCCGCGTGGCCTGAGCCGTTTCCTTCAGGCGTCGAGGACCTGCCCCGCCCGCCGCACGACGGGCGGTTCGACGCTCCACGGGAAGTTGATCCAGTCGTCGGTCCGCTTCCACACGTACTCGCACTTCACGAGGGAGTGGGACTTCTCGTAGACCACCGCGGAGCGCACCTCGGCGACGGTGTCGAGGCAGAAGTCGCGCACCAGCTTCAGGGTCTTGCCGGTGTCCGCGACGTCGTCGGTGATCAGCACCTTCTTGTCGGAGAAGTCGATCACGTTCGGCACGGGGGCGAGCATGACCGGCATTTCCAGGGTGGTGCCCACACCCGTGTAGAACTCCACGTTCACCAGGTGGATGTTCTTGCAGTCCAGGGCGTAGGCGAGCCCACCGGCGACGAAAACCCCGCCACGCGCGATGCTGAGCACGATGTCGGGCTCGTACCCGTCGTCGGCGATGGTCTGCGCCAGCTCCCGGATGGCGACCCCGAACCGCTCGTAGGTCAGGTTCTCGCGCACGCTTGCGTCGCTCATGTAGTCGTAGCCCTCACACCTGGGTCCGATGGAAATTGAGGAAGGACCGCGAGGCGGTCGGCCCGCGCTGCCCCTGGTACCGGGAGCCGTAGCGCTCACTGCCGTACGGGTGCTCGGTGGGCGAGGTCAGCCGGAACATGCACAGCTGCCCGATCTTCATCCCCGGCCACAGCTTGATCGGCAGCGTGGCGAGATTGGACAGCTCCAGGGTCACATGCCCGCTGAACCCGGGATCGATGAACCCGGCGGTGGAGTGCGTGACCAGGCCCAGGCGCCCGAGCGAACTCTTCCCCTCGAGTCGCGACGCGAGATCGTCGGGCAGCGTGATGACCTCGTAGGTGGAGGCCAGCACGAACTCCCCGGGATGCAGGATGAACGGCTCATCGCCCTCGGGCTCGACCAGCCGGGTCAGATCGGCCTGCTCGACGGAGGGGTCGATGTGGGGGTACCGGTGATTCTCGAACACCCGGAAGTACCGGTCCAGCCGTACGTCGATGCTCGACGGCTGCACCATGGATTCGTCATAGGGATCGATCCGCACCCGCCCGGCGTCGATCTCGGCCCGGATGTCCTTGTCTGAGAGAAGCACGTAGCGAGGATACGCAAGGCGCGCGGAGCCATGGCAATCACGACGGCTCCGCGCGCCCGCTGTCACACTCCGACTACAGACGGTCCCCTACGGCTCCCGTCACCGCTTCTCCATGGCGACGGGCACCGGTACCGCGCTGCGGAGCCGGGCACACCGCGGACACCGCACGAGCCGACCGGGGCCGAGCCGACCGGCCATCTGCATCGGGAACGAAGCGGTGCTGAAGACGTGCCCGTCCGCGCATCGGACGACGGTGCGTTCCATCAAGTCCCTCAAGTCCCTTCCCCAAGAGCCTCGTCCGGCGTTGCTGCCCGGACGACAAAAGCCACATTACGGGATCAAAGAGACGGCACTCCAGGCGGCACTCCGGTCCCCCACGGTACGCCCCAACTCACCGCGCCCGCAGCCGGATCCCACCCCGAAACACCCCGGGTCGCAGCACCGGGGGCCGGCGATGATGTACAGTGAGCGAGCGTCCGGACAAGGGATCCACGGAGACCATGTCCGTACATACGCGGGTGTAGTTTAATGGTAGAACATCAGCTTCCCAAGCTGAGAGCGCGAGTTCGATTCTCGTCACCCGCTCCATGAGAAACCCCCAGGTCATAGGCCCGGGGGTTGTTTGTTGTCTAGACCAGTGCGCGGGCTGTGCCTCCAGGTCCGCACCATAAGCAGCGGCTTCAGTAACTTTCGGTGGGCTTTTTCTTGTGGTTGCGCGTTCGCGCTCGTGTGGGGCTTCGCACGCTCGGCGCGGACCATGTCGTCCAGCCCGGCGGCAACATCACGCTGCCGATCCTCGTCGGAGAGCTGGAAGATCAGCGCGGCCTTCTCTGACGACTGGCCGGCGCGCACCATCGCTTCCTTGAGGGTGGCGCCGGAACGGGTCGAGAGCGTTTGATCACCAGGGCAGCGGCTCAGGGCGGCGGTTCCACCACCATCCATGGGGCGAGGCAGCGCACGCTGGAAGCAGCTCCTTGCGGAGCAGACCTCCAGTGTCATCGACTGTCAGCTCGGCGAAGAGGGCATCCAGAGAGCCAAGCGAGTTCCGGAGCAAGACAGTCGCATCCTTGGGGAGTTGAGTGCACACCTGCTCCAGCTCGTCGCGCACTTCCAGACGCTCGCAATAGAGGTCCGGAGGAAACCAGCCGGAAGGCGCCCACCCGGCTTCCATGTGGCGCACGAGTTTCTCCCAGGCACCGAGGCGATCACTTGCCGTCCAGGCCGACGATCCCAAGGTCCCGGCCTCGTCCGGGTGCATGCGTCGCAGGTGCGCGGCGAAGGCGTCGGTAAGCGGCGTGGCGATCTTCAGCTCGCGGACCACTTCCGGAATGCGGGCCACCGTGACATGAGGCAGTCGGCCGACGGGAGCCTCGACCCTGTCGATCGTGTAGCGAGGTTCGTCGTCGGAACCGTACAGGCGTGCTCGCGTGACCAGCCCAGCTTCCGTAGCCAACCAGTACGCGCTCGGCGGCGCTTCCTCGGCGGGGAAGAGGACCACGGTGTCTGCCGCGGAGGCGAAGGCGGACGCCAGGTCGCGCTCGCTGGGTTGCGGTTGCACGGACTCCTGGACGTAGATGTCCAGGGACGTGGACACGTCGCCAAGCACCGTGACCTCGTCGCAGAACACCAGGGCATCCCAGTTGCGCAGCTCTTGGTCAGTGTCCTCGTCAGCGACGTCAACGTCCTGCACGCTAACATCCAGGCACTGCGCAAGTACCGCAGCGACAACGTCGGCGCTCAGCGGTTCGACGGTGAGGAAGTTGTACGTCATGACGGATAGGTCCCGTTGTAGATGTCCAAAGCCTTCTGCACGGCCTGTGGGTTGTTCACGAAGCGCGGGGCACGGGTCAGCTGCGGGGCCGCACCGATGTCACCCTTCGCCTTGACGATCTGCTGGAGCGCGGCGTACTCGTTCCGGTCGAGTTTGACGATGCCCTCCCCGCTGTCGGGGAATACCCTGCCGGAGGGTTCGACCTCGTACGTGCGGCCGTTGATCTCGTAGCGGCTGACCTGCGCCCTCCAGGTGGCCTTGCCATCAGCGAATATCAGCGAGGTCTTGATTGACGTGCCGCTCATAGCCCCGCAGGATGACACTGTTCACCTCCCAGCCGCAGGACCCTTGACGCCGTTGACCACAGGCCACGGCCCCTTACCAGGTCCGGTACCCGCGCCGCCGAAGCCACCGCCCAGGAGCGCGCCGTACACGCCGGCCTGGCGGGCCTCGTCCAGGCTGAGCCCGCACTTCTGCTCGCCCAGGGCGATGGACACGGGCTGGGTTACGGCGAGATCCACCGTGACGGATTCGACGCCGGCGAAGGCCGCGGTGGCCGCGGTGGTGCCCGCGGTGGTGGCGATCTCCTCGGTCACCGCGATGCCCAGTCCGGCGGCCATGTCCGCGACAGTGGCCGCGGCCGCCGCGGCCGCACCTTCCGACATGCCCGCGGTGAAGATGGCCAGGGCGGTGCCGGCGACGAGTGTGGCACCGACGATCTCCAGCTCGTGTTCCAGCTTCTTCTTCGCGCTGTGTACGGCGTCCGCGTATGCGTCCAGCGCCTTGGCCATGTCGCGGGCGGCGTCGGCCAGATCCTTCAGCCACCCGTGTCCGTCGAGGTAGTAGCGACGCCAGTAGGGGTCGGCGAAGGCGGAGATGGCCTCGCCCTTGTTGTGCTCGATGATGGAGCGCGCCGCCTTGTTGGCACCGGAGGTGACATCGTCGACATCATCGGTGAAGTCCCTCCACCTCCTCCCAGCATCCCGCAACCCGTCTTCATCGGCGTCGGGCCACCACATGCCCGTCAGGTCCTGAACGACCTTGCGGGCCTTGTCCGCGACGCTCATTTGCCGTCGCCCTTGGTGTCGCGATCGACGCGGATCCGGCTGAACATGCCCCGGATCAGCTCTTCGTTGTCGATGTGGCCGTCGGCCATGTCGGCCATGGCCTCTCGAATACTGGCCAGACCGTCGGCCAGGATCTGGGTGGACTGCTCGATCTGCTTGACGTGCGGGCCGTACGCCTTGTGGAACTTCTCGCCCTGCTCGTCGTCGCCCCAGGGAGAGCCGGCCGCAGCCAGCCCGTGCCTCAGCTTCGTGAGCGCTTGCGCGAGGGCAACTCGACGAAAGCCTGGCTCTCCTGTCCGCGGACCCCGATGGCAAGGAACTCGTCGTGGAGCGAGCGAAGTTCGTCCGCGACGCGGCGGCAAGCGGCACCTACGACGAGGTTCTGGCCCTGCTCAACGGCGTCTGAGCGACACCGCCCCCAACCGCTCCTGACCATGTAAGGACCGACGGGGAAACCCACATTCGAAGACACAGTCAAGACATCGAGAGCCCTGGCTCTGTGGGGCCCCATCATGGACGACCACGAGCTGAGCCGCCTCGGCGACGTTCTCACCGAAGACGCCGTATGGGACGCAGGCGCCCTCGGCTTCCACCCGGTCGTCGGGCTGGACGCGATCGCCTCCGTCCTGAGCGCCGACGGGCACGCGCGAGCCCACCACACGACGAACGTCGTCGTGTCGGAGGGCCCGGGCGACAAGGCCCGTGTCCGGTCCGAGGGCTTGGGCGTCGCGGACGGCGGCGCCGCCATCAGCGCCGTCTACGAGGACGAACTGCGGCGCCCCGATGACGGCTGGCGTATTGCCAGGCACGCCCTACACGTCAAGTGACGCTTCAGGCCCCGACGGCCGACCTTCGCAAGTTCCCGTCCACAACCTGTGGAGGAAAGCACCTCAGGTGATGTCGTGGACATTGTGCTCGAGCAGATCGGTTGCGTGCCGGGCGATGGCCCGGTAGTCGGCATCGTCGTGGAGGACAGCCAGGCCGTGGTGGGCGGCGGTGGCGGCGATGACGAGGTCCACCGCCGAGGCGCTGCGATGCTCCCCGGCCTGGGCCATACGGCGTTGCACCGCGCTGATCCAACGCCCCGCGTTCTTCGGCACCGACACGTCGGGATAGAGGTCGGTGAACATCTCCGCGATCTCGTCGTACTCACGGCCGTTCCGGGCGCTGTACAGGAACTCGGTTCGCTGCACGTAGCAGGATGCGATGACACCGGCGTCGACCGCGTCGTACCAGGCCGACTGCAGTTTTGGTTCGCGGAGCAGCCGGACCAGGCCGGAGGTGTCGAGCAAGTAGATCAACGGCTGTGCTTCTCCGCCCGGTGCAGGCGCTCGGCGTCCTCGACGGCACCCCACTCACGCGCACGTTCGAAGTGACGGCTGATGCGCGCCGCACGCTCCTGCTGTTCGGCGTAGAAGTGCAGAGCCAGGTTGACCGCCTCCTTCTTGGTCCTGACCTTGGCCAGAGCCATGGCACGCTCCAGGGCGTCATCATCGATGTCGATCTGGGTCACAGACATACGAGCACCTCCTACGCAATGTTGGTGATGTACATAGAAGCGTATGTCACCAACATTGATGGCGCCACATCCGAACGTCAGATGTGCAATCGCAACGGAAACTCCAGATCAGTCCGGCAGGCCATGCCCGCCGGACGGCGCGAAGCGCCGCGCGCCGTACAGCTCGACAGATGGTGGCTCCCGTGCCCAGAGCGTGCCCGTAGGAACGGACAACCACGGTCAACAGCGGTGCGAACAAGCCCGCGCAGCGGTGCCGACACGACGAATCCGCGCAGGTCAGCGGCCATTCGCGCGCCGTCGCTTCCCAAGCTGAGAGCGTCCGCCGCTTGCCCGGGCTCCTCGACGAGTCAGAGAAGGTCCCGCCAGAAGGGGACCGTCGCTCGCGGGTTCCAGCTGTCGTCGACCTCGCCCCGTTCCTCGTCGAACTCCTGGTGCATGTAGTCGGCCAGGTCCAGACCGTAGTAGATGATGTCGGTCTGCCACATCGAGAGCACGGGATGCCCGAAGCTTCCCCGGCCGGCAGGCAGGTAGCGGTGGGCGTACACGGGCACCATCACCGGCGCCTCCGCCAGATGACGCCGCGCCGTATCCAGTGCCGACGTTCCGTCGGCTGGACGCTCACCCCAGCCCTCGCACCAGAACCCGTTGTGCTCAACGGCGAGCAGAACACCCTCGACCGGCCAGTCGAGCCGGCGACGCAAGTTGTCCGCATCGCCGCCGCGCCACTCCGGCCAGGGCCTGGACCAGGTCTGCCCGTCCTCGGGAGGGACGTTGATCGGGAGCCCGGCCGCAAGGAATGCTCGGTGATCGTCCGCGAACTCGAAGCCGTACTCGTGCTCGAGGCGCGTGAACTCGGCCTCCGTCAGCCCTGCCTCGAATTCGTAGAGGCCCGTCTGTGCCAGGCGATCTGCGGCCTCCGCACCCAGGCGTACTCCCTCATTGCCGATCACCGCCGCACGCTAGCCCCGACCGCGGCCAACCGTCACCCGAGTTCTGCGCGGGCCCCGTCTCGGTTCCCGTCTCATTCAGCCCCCTCACGGCCGTTCAGGCGAGACCACGAGTCGGCTGCAACCTACGAACGGTCCGCCCATGGAGGCAGGTGGACGCAGTCGTACGTGGCCCGGTGAGAAGCCGACAGACATGGACAGCGTGGTGGCCACTGCCGGTGCCCGACACTCGACACGGCAAGTCGAGGGCTAGGTTGGGCACGTGGATGAGGACGCGATCACCATCAGACTCACGCGCGATCAAGCGTTCGTACTGTCGGACTGGCTCTACCAGGTCATGTTCCGGTCCGACGCTCTCGAAGGGATCGTGCACGACCGAGCTGTATGGTCGCCGATCTACTCGATCTCAGGAACGCTGGACACGACGCTGAGCGAGATGTTCGTGCCTGACTACGGTCCGCGGCTCGAAGCGGCCAAGAAGCGCCTCCGCGCGGACCTCTACGGCGAAGCGGACGGTTCGACCGCGCCAGGCGGGGGCACGACCGCCGCACCGCAAGCGCATCAGATCGAACGGGGAACAACGGAGAACGACGGCGAAAGCGGCGACGGTCGATGACGCCTTGTCCGGGCGAACTCCTCGCTTCCCAGAACGCTGTTCCCGGCTTGTTGGTCTGTCGGTACATCTCGCGGTCCTCGCCGAAGTAGAGCACCAAACTCGCGGCCTGGGGCAAGGGCACCACCGGACCGGCGGAGGGTTCTCGCCGCCCGTGCCAGGAAGAAACCCCAAGGCGGAGCCCTGGGGTTTGTCTGTCGTCCGGTCCGCGTCGGGGGCGCCCGCCGTGTCGTCGGTGTCAGCGGTGACGCCGGTCGGCGGCGGGCGCCGGAGTGGCTACCAGGAGAGGGCGTCCGCCGCGTTGTCCTGCCAGTAGGTGACGGTGGCGGCACTGTTGAAGAAGACGCCACCGTTCGGCAGCTTCAGGGTCTTCTCCTTGCTGATCGCGTTGCCGTCCCGGTCGGTGAAGAACACGCCCAGGGTCTTCTCCGTCGCCCCGCCTTCGCCCTCGGGGGTGGACGTCGTGATGCCCGCGTACGCGGACTGGCCGGGCTCGAGCGTCACCACGGACTGCGGCGTGGTCTCCTCGGCCCACGGCAGCGGGGCCTGGGCGTCGGCGCCGGCCCTCAGGAAGGGGGCGATGTAGGCGTAGCAGGGCTTGGTGCCGGTGTTGGTGGCCTTGAGCAGCAGGTGGTTGATCGGGCGGGACACCTCGGTGACGGTCAGCGCGGTGTTCGCCGTGGTGCAGGTGACGACCGAGGTGGCCTTCTTGGTGGCGGCGGAGGCGGTCTGCTCGGTCGCCTGGAAGCCGACGAGCGCGAGGGCTGCGGCGACGACCATGGAGGAGGCGGTGGCTCGGGAGGCGAAACGAGTGGCGATACGCATGAGTGGGCTTCTTTCTCCGGGTATTGGGAAGGTGATCTTCCGCTTGTGGGTCGTGCGGGTCGGGCCTGCACTTGTGGGGTGTGCCGGTCGGGCCCGCACTTGTGGGCTGTTCCGGTCGGGCCTGCGCTTGTGGGCTGTGTCGGGCGGGCTTGTCCTGGTCGCGCCGCGTGTGGTGTACGCGGAGGCGCCGGAAGTGGGGGCCCTGACGGCCTGGTTGGGCCGGTCCGATCACCGTGTCCGGCGAGGCGCCGCGTTCGGATGGCCCCAGCCTGTGCCCTGGGGCGTTCCGTCCGCCATGCCCCTCGGGAGTTTCGGGATGCTGGAATGCTTGCACCGGCCCTGACCTGCGGAAACGCCGCCTTCCTGGGATGCCGGATGGAACGGCGGACTGTGGGGGGCGGCTGACGACAGCTCCGGCTCCCGGTGCCGGCTCCGGTCTGACGGGCACCCAGGAACGCCTCGGCGCACTTCCGCGTCGGCATCGACCCCGGTCCGGACGCTGAGGAGTTGGGCCCTCACCCGGACGGATGACCCGCCGCGCGGCTCAGGCGCACAGCGACACCCCCGCGTGACGGGCGCGGCTCCGTCCCCGGGGCGGCAGGATCTACGCTGATCCCCGTGAGGCAGGCAGACGCCGGGCCCGTGAGGCAGCCAGGCACTGGGCCCCGTGAGGCAGGCAGGGCGCCGGGCCCCGTGAGGCAGGCAGGGCGCCGGGCCCCGTGAGGCAGGCAGGGCGCCGGGCCCCGTGAGGCAGGCAGGCGCTGGGAGGGATGATCGGCGATGACGCCCCTGAGCACCGGGGACCCTGAGTCCATAGGCGGGTACACCCTCCTCGGCCGGCTCGGGGCGGGCGGCATGGGAGTCGTCTATCTGGGGGTCTCCGCCTCGGGACGGCAGGTCGCGGTCAAGCTCGTACATGCGCCGTACGCCCAGGAAGAGGAGTTCCGGACGCGCTTCCGGCAGGAGATCGCGGCAGCGCGCAAAGTGAGCGGCGCCTTCACCGCGCCTGTCGTGGACGCCGACCCGGACGCCGACCGGCCGTGGATGGCGACGCTCTACGTGCCGGGGCTCAGCCTGGCCGAAGTCGTGGAGAAGGACGGCCCGCTGAACCAGCGGGAGCTGCGCGCGCTGGGGCTGGGGCTCGCCGAGGCACTGCGCGACATCCACCGGGCGGGCCTGGTGCACCGGGACCTCAAGCCGAGCAACGTCCTGATGACCGAGGACGGGCCGCGCGTCATCGACTTCGGCATATCGCGCGCCTCCGACAACCAGCGCCTCACCACGACCGGGCGGATGATCGGCACTCCGCCGTTCATGTCACCGGAACAGTTGGCCTCTCCCCGGGACGTCACCCACGCCTCGGACGTGTTCTCGCTGGGTTCGCTGCTGGTGTTCGCGGCCGTCGGCACAGGACCCTTCGACGCCGACAGCCCGTACATCACCGGCTATCAGGTGGTGTTCGGGACCCCGGACCTCGGCGGGGTGCCCGAAGCCCTCCTGGGCATCGTCGAGCGCTGCCTGGACAAGGACCCCGCCGCCCGGCCGGAACTGACGGACGTCCACCGCATGCTCCAGGCGCTGCCGGAATCCGAGGCCACCGGGCTCCCGAGGAGCAAGTCCTCGAAACCGCCGGTCCACCCCGCCTCCCGGAGCGCGGCCACCACCTCCACGGGCGCCGCGGCCGGTGCCGGCACCGGCAGGCGACGCCGGGCCCGGCTGCTGCTCACCGGCCTCGGTGCGGTGCTGGCCGTCGCGGGGCTGGGCATCGGAGTGGGGGGTTCCGTGTCCGGTCCGGACAGCACCACCGCCTCCGGCGCCACCGCCACGGCCACCGCCCGTGCCGCATCGCTGCCCGCCGGCTGGCGGCCGTGGCGGAAGGAGCTGCGGTACGACGTGAAGGGTGTCCCCCTCGACTACGGCAGCCCCGGATGCGTGACCGAGGGAAGCGCCCTGTTCTGCGGAGGTACGGGCTTCACGGCCGCCAGGATCGACGCGTCCTCCGGCCGCACCCTGTGGCGGGCCGGCACCCGCCCTCAGGGAGCGCAGCCGATCGGCGTTCGCGACGGGCTGGTCTATGTGTACGAGGATCCGGACGACAACACCAGGCGCGTGGTGGCCCTCGACGCCGCCACCGGGCACCGGCGGTGGCGGCGTGACATCAGCAAGTCCGAGGACGCGGTCCTGTACGACGGCGGGTTGCTGACCCTGTCTCCCGACTCCTCGTCGTTCGTGGCCTACGGTCCTTCCGGCAGGAAGGTGTGGGAGGCGCCCTCGCTGGACGAGTACTGCGCTCCGTCGGCGCCGGGCGGCGTCCCCTACGCCCTGTGCTCGGACGGCACCGAGCCCGGCCGGGCCCCGGTCGAGCTGATGCGACTCGGACCCGGCAGCCTGACCGCAGTCGCCACTCTGCCCCGGAAGGCGGAAGCGCTCGGTGCTGTCGGCGGGCAACCCCTGTTCCTCGCCCCCCAGACCGCGAAGGACGTGTACGAAGCCGGGTACGAACGGCCGTACAACGCGCTGCTGCGGGTGGCCTCGGAAACCGGGCAGGTCAGACGGATACCGCTGGCGCATCCGCTGACCGGCGCGGCCACCCTGGTGGACGGCGTCGTCTACTTCGTCCGGTCCGACGGGTCGGTCACCGCGGTGTCGGCGGACAGCGGCGAGCAACTCTGGCGGAAGGTGACGGACGTGGAGAGCCTGTCCGCGCCCGCGGTGTCGGCGACGTACGAGCGGGTCTATTTCTCCAACCGCTTCGGCCGTCTGCTGGCACTGGACAGCCGCACCGGAGCGGAGGTCTGGCGCACCTCCGCCCTGGACGACCCCGGGGACAAGGCGCAGGGCTACCCGCCGCGCGTACTGTTCGTCAGGGACGCGATCGTGGCGACGGCCGGTGACACGGCCTTCTCCCGGAGCCCGGACGGACCCGCCTGACCCGCCTGACCCGCCGGGGGACTGCCGAGCACCCTGCGGATCAGGTGTGGGCAGGACGGCCCCGGAGTCGGCCGCCCAGGCCGGGCGGTGGCCGCCGTGCCTCTGGGTACTCGGAAAGGGACTCATCGGGGCACCGAAGTCTCCGTGACCCGGCGGCCCGGGGATCCGATCCCGGGTCGCGGTGTTGGTCTGTGCGGAAAGGACGGCGGCGGCGTGGTGCAGGGCTCGAGGTCCGGCGAAGAGCGCGAGAGGCTGCTGCCGGCAGCGGACCCTGGTCTGTGGCAGCAGGTGGTCGAGCAGCTGGGCACGGCTGTTGCCGTGATCGACCCGGGCGGGCGGATCGTCGCGGTCAACCCGGCCGCCGAACGGCTGCTGGGGCGCGCGGCGGCGGTGGTGCACGGGCAGGATCTGCACGACCTGTGCCATCGGGACCCGGGAGGCGCCCGCATCCCGCGCGAGCGCTGCCCGCTGCTGCGGGCGCTGGCCGAGGGGCGGTCGGCGCGCGGGGACGACGACAGATGCCTGCGGGGCGACGGCCGGCTGATCCCGATCGCCTGGTCGGCCACGCCTCTGACGGGCGAGGACGGCTCCGGCGGCTCCGGCAGGGTCGGTGGCTCCGGTGGCATGGTCCTGCTGATCGTCGAGACCGCGGCGGACCGCCGTGCCCGGAGGGAAAGCGCGGAACGCGCGGAGCAGTCGGAGCGCGTGGAACGGGCGGAACGAGCCGCTCACACGAGCGCTCTGGAGAGTCTCGCCGAACGTCTGACCCTCGTCGCGGAGATCACCGACGTGCTCGGTCAGACCCTGGAGGTGGACGAGGCCCTCGCCCGGTTGAGCCGGCTCCTCGTTCCCCGCCTCGCCGACTGGGCCGCGGTGGACCTGCTGGTCGGCTCCCGTCAGGTGCACCGGGTGGCGGTGACCGGCCCCGAGGGCCGTGACGCCGGGCAGGAGGACTGGCGTGGCCACCTGCCCCCGGCCGGGGAGGCGGCCCACTCGCCCCTGGTCCAGGTACTGAACGGAGGCGGTCCCGTCCTGCAGGACCGGGCGGCCCCGGACGCACTGCCCGACTCCCCGCTGGCCACCGTCCACAGCGCCTTCCTCGCAGCTACCGGCGCGGCATCCGTCATCACGGTGCCGCTGGGCGGCAGACGGCAGGTCGCCGGTGCGCTGACACTGGTACGCACCGACGCGGCACGGCCCTTCGGCCCCGGCGATCTGGACGTGGTGAGCGACATCGGCCGCCGGGTCGGCCTGGTCATCGACAACGCCCGCCGGTTCGGCCGGCAGCGCGCGGTCGCCGAGGCCATGCAGCGCAACCTCCTCCCTCCGCTGCCCGAGCACGGCCGGCTCCAGCTGGCCGCCCGGTACCAGCCCGCTCCGGCCGGCTCGCAGGTGGGGGGCGACTGGTACGACGCGTTCCCGCTGAGGGACGGCACGCTCGCCCTCGTCATCGGCGACGTCGTGGGCCACGATCTGACCGCCGCGGCCGGGATGGCGCAGTTGCACGGCATCCTGCGTTCCCTCGTCTGGGACCGCTCGGGGCCGACCGGTGCCGTCGTGGACCGCCTCGACGACGCCATGCACGCCATCACCACCGTGCAGATGGCCACCCTCGTCCTCGCCCGGGTGGAAGGCCCGGACACCGGCCCCTGGACGCTGCACTGGACCAGTGCCGGGCATCCACCGCCCCTGCTGCTGACCCCCGACGGGAACGCGCAGTACCTCGAAGCCGGGCAGGGGCTGCTCCTCGGCACCCACCTGGGCGCCCGCGGCCGTCGGCCGAGCGCCGCCCACGCCCTGCCGCCGGGGTCCACGCTCCTGCTCTACACCGACGGCCTGATCGAAATACCCGGCAGCGACCTGGACAGCGGGCTCGGCCGACTGCGCCGCCATGCCCTCGCCCTCGCCCATGAACCACTGGACACCCTGTGCGACCAGCTGTCGGCCCGGATGCCCCCCGGCAGCACCGACGACATCGCCCTGCTCGCGCTGCGCCTGCCCCTGGCCGGAGCCGGGGCGTGATCCGTGACGGGGTCGCTCACGTCTCCGGAGCCAGCACCAGAATGCGGAAGGGACCGGGCGGCGTGGCCGGGAGGTTGTCGTCTCCCGCATACCGCCAGCCCCAGGACCGCATCGTCTCCACGGTCCTGTGGTCCCGGACGTCCACCAGCGTGACGCCGAGCGCGGCGCCGTGGTCGGCGAGCAGGCGTCGCTGCAGGCGCCGGGCGAGGTTCCAGACGTGGTCCTGGTGCTCGCGGCGCACGCGAGGCGGAACGACGATCCCGGAGACGACGAAGAGCCGCCCGGAGCCGGCGCGGCGGAGCAGACTCCCCCGAACGCGTCCGTCGGACCCCGCCCACCACGGGCCCGAGCCGCCCGTGGGGAAGCCGTAGGCGTATCCGGCCAGGGCGGTGGTCTCCGCGATCAGGAGCGAGAACCCGGGTCGTCGTGCGTCCGCCGCGAGATGGCGCAGGAAGGCGGCGCGCGCCTGGTTCCACGCCCACGGGTCGCCTCCGGAGGTCTGCGCGTACAGGTCGCCCAGCTCTTGCAGGCGGTCCGCGACCTGGCCCCGTGTCAGCGGGCGGACGCGTTCCGCGATCGGGGGCGAGGACCTGCGCTCCCGTTTCGGCGGGCCGGGCAGACGGGTACGCGGCCTGCCCCGTGCGGGCCGGAGCGCCGGGAGGGCCAGGGTCGTCGGGAGGAACACCTGCGTGGTCATGACCAACCCTGCCCCGGGCGCGGACACGGGCCGCCCCGGCGTCGTCGATCCCCGAGGACGGCACCGGTGCCTGAGGCGGTGCGCGGCGTGCCCTCGGTGTCTCCACCGTACTCCCGGCCGGCCCCGCCTCGGCGGCCCGGCCCGGCGCGCACGGCCGCCGGGCCCGGGCGACCTGCCGGACCGCCGGTGGGCCGATGGCACGCACGGCCACCCTTGCCCGGCATACCCTTCAGGGGAGGGCCGCCGTGGAAACGCGCCGCAGCCCTCGCGCTCACCCGGTGTGTCGGGGGGCAGGTTTTTCGTGGTTCGTACCCGTCGCCGCCAGGAGGTCCGTATGGAGCACGAGCCCTTGCCCGCCGAGGAGCACGCCGAGGTCCGCGTCGTCGCCGCGACGCCGGAGGTCGCCCGTCGCGTCGCCGAAGTGCTCCGGCACTGTTTCGACTCGACCGAGCAGCGCAGCTACCCCGCCGGCCCTGAAGGAGGGACCCGGCTCCATCTCACCCTCGACACCGCGAGCGCGGCGGAACCCGCACGGTCCTGGCTCGCGACCAGCGAGTCGACGGATCAGGGCCGGTCACACACCGACGAGGTATGACCCGGGAGTCCGTTCGGCCACGAGGATCCGCCGTCGTGTCCGTCCCCGCGCGGCCGTCACCTCGGAGAACGACAGCCATGACGAAACTCCGCGAACGCAAGAACAACCGGCAGGCGGTCCTGCGGTCCCTGTACGGGGCCGCCGAGGTCAATCGCCCCGAGGTCAGCGGGTCGGTGCTCCGCGCCGAGCTGGGCCTGCCCGACGAGGACCTCTTCGCCGCCTGTGTCTACCTGTCCGACGAGGGCCTGATCAACGTGGACTGGACCTCGCACCGGACCCCGGCCACCGTCTCGCTGACGCATGAGGGCGTCTGCCTGATGGAGGAGCTGGAGGAGGAACAGGAGGAACAGCGGGAACACGAAGGACCATGGGGAACAGGGGGATCGCGGCGGGACGGGTGAGGCACCGCCGGCCGACTGATCCAGCCGCGCTCCCGGTCGACCAGCGATAGCCTGACCGTACCGAGGGCTTTTCGCGCAGCGCGCCAGGCGGTGCCGTTCCCGGCGAGTGACCAGACGGGCAGTCGTCCCACGACTCCCGGGACGGGGCCGCACGATGGAACCCAGCAGAACGCCGGCCCCGAGTGCCTCCGGTGCCGACGCGCACACGTACCGCATGCCCCTGCCCCGGCTGACCCTCACCCCGGACGTCAGCCACGGTCCGCTGGACGGGGCCTGGTGGCCTCGCTGCCATGAGCTGGAACTCGAACTCCCTTCGCTCGTCGACTTGTTGGAGCCGGACACGGCCGCCGCGATACGGGTCACGGTGGATCCCGCCGAATGGCCCGACACCCCGCACACGGTCATGGCACCCGGCCGGGTGATCGCCGTGGAGCCGGCCGGACCGGGAAGCGAGGCGCACGTCATCACCCTGGACTGCGGAACCGTGGGACGCTGGGCGCTGCTGGTCGTCCCGCCCGGGGAGCCGGCCGGAGCGGCTGCCCGGCTGCTGGCCGCCGCCGCCGACCCCGAGAACCCGCTGACCGCCGCACGGATGCTGGCACTCGCCGAAACGGGTCGTCCGGTGGGCACGGCCGGGGAGGCCGAATGAGGCACGGGGTCCCTGGGGGCCCATGACGGGGACGAACGGCCGACACCTGCGGACCCGCCCTCCGGCTCATCGTGAGCGCGGCCTCGCCGCCGAGGCGCACCCTCCGGCCGAGGACCGTGCGGCGGCTCGTCCGGCCGTGCGCGGGGGCAGATAGCTGTCACGGCGGGACCACATCTGCGCACCCGCCGGAGTTAGGGTTGTCGCACGAGGCGGATGGCGCCGAATCCTTCGCGGCACGGGTGTCACGCGCGCCTCGCCGCGCCCCCGAGACGAAGGTGCCATGCCCGCTGAGAACGCCCCGGTCGGCGGCACCCTCGACGATGACGACTATCCCGCCTACACCATGGGGCGGGCCGCCGACGTCCTCGGCACCACCCCCGCCTTCCTCCGGGCCGTCGGTGAGTCGGGGCTGATCACTCCGCTGCGTTCGGAAGGCGGTCACCGCCGGTACTCCCGCCGCCAGTTGCGCATCGCCGCCCGCGCCCGGGAGCTGGTCGGCCAGGGCACCCCCGTCGAGGCCGCCTGCCGCATCATCGCCCTGGAGAACCAGCTCGACGACGCCCTCCGGCTGAACCGGGACATGCGCCGGAAGCTGGATGAGCGCGGTGCGGATACCTAGTCTCGCCGATACAGAAATGCGCACCCCCGTGGGATGACAATTTCCGGATGGCCCGGAAACGCATGGCCGCCCTCACCCGCCCTGTGTTAACGTGATAGCAGTTGCAGTTTTGGTTACCAGAGATTTTATTCTTTGCAGAGCTTTCCGGATCCTTCCGGAGGGGTGATCATCGCGGCGACTCGGCTCCGTAAAGTGCGGAGTCCGGCACTGCCCCTCAAGGGAGATTCAATATGGCATCTGGCACCGTGAAGTGGTTCAACGCGGAAAAGGGCTTCGGCTTCATCGAGCAGGACGGCGGCGGCGCTGACGTGTTCGCCCACTACTCGAACATCGCCACCCAGGGCTTCCGCGAGCTTCAGGAAGGCCAGAAGGTTACCTTCGACGTCACGCAGGGCCAGAAGGGCCCGCAGGCCGAGAACATCGTTCCCGCCTGACGCTGACGCGAACGTCGCGAGCCACGGGCTCGCGCATCATGTGGCTGGGGCCCGCACTCTTGGGGTGCGGGCCCCAGTCTCATTTTTTTTCACTCCGACCAGGCCGCGCGGAACGTCAGGAACGTGACCCCAAGGTCTTCGGATTTCCCTCGGCTCATTCCAGTGATTCCCCCCTCAGGGAATTCCTCGATACGTGCCGCATCGAGGAAGGCCCCGTCGTGGACCGCGCCCGTTCCGCTCGTTCCAGCAGCTCCCGCGGTTCCGGCCGCCCCCGGACGCACCAACCACCCCGTCGGGGTTCCGGTCCCGACCCCCGGTACAAGAGCGGCCGGCGAGCCCGCTCCACCGCGCGCCCACAGGAGTTCGCCCTCCCGGTCACCCTCACCGAACCGCTGCCCGCGGTCGAGACGTTCGCCGAGATGGACATGCCCGCACGGCTGCTGGCCGCGCTTCGCGTGGAGGGCGTGACCGTTCCCTTCCCGATCCAGGCGGCCACCCTGCCGAACGCACTGGCGGGCCGGGACGTCCTGGGCCGGGGTCGTACGGGTTCGGGCAAGACGCTCGCCTTCGGCCTGCCTCTGCTGGCCCGCCTGGACGGGCAGCGGGCCCAGCCCAAGCAGCCGCTCGCCCTCGTCCTCGTCCCCACCCGGGAACTGGCCCAGCAGGTCACCGACGCGCTCACCCCCTACGCCCGCGCCCTGCGGCTGCGGCTCACCACCGTGGTGGGGGGCATGCCGATCGGCCGGCAGGCGAGCGCCCTGCGCGGCGGCGCCGAAGTCGTCGTCGCCACGCCCGGCCGCCTCAAGGACCTCATCGAGCGGGGAGCCTGCCGGCTGGACCAGGTCGCCGTCACCGTCCTGGACGAGGCCGACCAGATGGCCGACATGGGCTTCATGCCGCAGGTGACCGCACTGCTCGACCAAGTCCCCTCCAGCGGCCAGCGATTGCTGTTCTCGGCCACTCTGGACCGCAACATCGACCTCCTGGTGCGCCGTTACCTCCATGACCCCGTGGTGCACTCGGTCGACCCGTCCGCGGGAGCCGTCACCACCATGGAGCACCATCTGCTGCACGTGCGTGATGCCGACAAGGACACCGCCGCGACCGAGATCGCCGCCCGCGACGGACGCGTGCTCATGTTCCTGGACACCAAGCACGCGGTGGACCGGCTCGCCCAGCACCTGCTGTCCGTGGGGGTGCGCGCCTCCGCCCTGCACGGCGGCAAGTCCCAGCAGCAGCGCAACCGGACGCTCGCCCAGTTCAAGGACGGCCGGGTCACGGCCCTGGTGGCCACCAACGTCGCCGCCCGCGGCATCCACGTCTCGGGCCTCGACCTCGTCGTGAACGTGGACCCGCCCGGCGACCACAAGGACTACCTGCACCGCGGCGGCCGTACGGCGCGCGCCGGCGAGTCCGGCACCGTCGTCACCCTCGTCCTGCCGCACCAGCGCCGCGCGGTGGACCGTCTGATGGCCGACGCCGGGATCGCTGCGAGCACCGCCCGGATCCGTCCCGGCGAGGCCGAACTGCAGCACATCACCGGCGCCCGGACCCCCTCCGGCGTGCCCGTCACCCTCGCCGCGCCGGTCGCCGGACCACGCGAGGGCAGGGGATCCGCCGGCCGGAAGCGCGGAGCCGCCGGCCGCGGCGGGGGCGGCCGGTCCGCCGCCCGATCCCGTCGCTCCGCCCCGAGGAACACCCCGTAGTCCCCGTACGGGGACCGTGTTCCCGGCAGTCAGGCAGATCCGTCGCCCGTCCCCCCGCCCCGACGAAGAGGAGAAGCCCTTGACGCAGTTCCCGTCCCGAACACAGCGGGCCGACAGCGCCCACGACACCGGTCTGACCGCCTGCGACGCCATGCACGCTCCCGGGCCGCAGGTCGACGACCACATGACGGTCGATGTGGCCCTGTCCGTGCTCATCGGTGCCCGTGTCCCGCACCTGCTCCTCCAGGACGACGACGGGCGGTGCGCGGGACTGGTCACCAGGGCCCAGCTCGCCGCACACCGCGGCGGCTCCTGGTACAGCGACCGGACCCGGCTGCGGGACATCCCGCTCGACCGCGGACCGTTCACCTCCTCCGTCGCCGCGCTCGGCGAGGCGGAGGACGCGATGCGGGACCGGACTCTGGACGTGTCCCCCGTGATCGACGAACACGGCTACGCCCTGGGCGTCCTCGTCCTCACTCCCTGACCGCTCCCAGGAGGCATCCATGCGCTGTGTCATCGCCCGTTTCCCCTTCGACCTGGCCAAGAGCGAGGTCGAGCAGTCGATGAGCGGTATCACTCCCGAACCCGCCACCGGCGTGTGCGTGGCCATCGGCCGCCGCGTCTACCCCGTGATGCAGGTCGGGGAAGTGATCACCAGGCAGAGCCGACGTGACTTCACGTCGAGTGAGATGCGCCGGGCACTCACCCGCCTCGGCTTCGCCTGCCACGACGCGCGCCCGGTCGCACCGCCGGACTGGGGCGCACAGGCCAACGAGCGTGTGCTCGACGCGTGACCCTCTCCCCCGCGCCGGAAGCCGGGTCCTGACCCGCTCGTCGGGGCCCCCGGTCTCGCCGGCCTGGGCGCCTCTCCCCGCGGCCACGACGCTCGCGTACTACCGGCGCAGGACGACCGCGCCGTTGAGTGCTTGAGAGGCCGCCCGCGCCCATGGGGTGCCGCCGTGCGCGTCGGCCGTGGCCGGGGTCAGCCCGCCGGGGCGATCTCGTCGGCGAGGCCGCGGATGCGCTTCTCGATCTGGTCGCGGATCGGGCGTACCGCTTCGACGCCCTGCCCAGCCGGATCCGGCAGCTCCCAGTCGAGGTAGCGCTTCCCGGGGAAGACGGGGCAGGTGTCGCCGCAGCCCATCGTGATCACGACGTCGGACGCCTGGACCGCTTCGACGGTGAGCACCTTGGGCACCTCGGCGGCGATGTCGATGCCCACCTCCGCCATGGCCTCGACGACGGCCGGATTGACGGTGTCGGCGGGGGCGGAGCCGGCGGAGCGGACCTGGACGCGGTCGCCCGCGAGGTGGGTGAGGAAGGCGGCGGCCATCTGCGAGCGGCCGGCGTTGTGGACGCAGACGAACAGCACGGACGGCACGGTGGTGTCAGGCACGGGCGGGGTCTTCCTGTGGGGCGGGGACGGCGGGGGTGGTGAAGTAGCGGCGGGCGTACAGGGCGACGTACACGAGGCCGATCAGTACGGGGACCTCGATGAGGGGGCCGACGACGCCGGCGAGGGCCTGGCCGGAGGTGGCGCCGAAGGTGGCGACGGCGACGGCGATGGCCAGTTCGAAGTTGTTGCCCGCGGCGGTGAAGGCCAGCGTTGTGGCCCGCGGGTGGTCGAGGCCGACAGCGCGGCCGAGGGCCATGGATCCGGCCCACATGACGGCGAAGTAGACGAGCAGCGGCAGGGCGATGCGGGCGACGTCGAGGGGGTGGGAGGTGATGGCGTCGCCTTGCAGGGCGAAGAGGACGACGATCGTGAAGAGCAGCCCGTACAGGGCGAAGGGGCCGACGCGCGGGACGAGCACGGTCTCGTACCAGGTGCGGCCCCTGGCCCTCTCGCCGATGCGGCGGGTGAGATAGCCGGCCACGAGCGGGATGCCGAGGAAGAGGAGCACGCTGCGGGCGATCTCCCACACCGGTACGTCGAGGCCGGTCTGTTCCAGGCCGAGCCGGCCGGGCAGGACGGAGAGGTAGAACCAGCCCAGCGCCGAGAAGGCGAGCACCTGGAAGACGGAGTTCAGGGCGACCAGGACGGCGGCGGCTTCGCGGTGGCCGCACGCGAGGTCGTTCCAGATGATGACCATGGCGATGCAGCGGGCCAGACCGACGATGATCAGGCCGGTGCGGTAGGCGGGCAGGTCCGGCAGGAACAGCCACGCCAGGGCGAACATGAGCGCCGGGCCGACGATCCAGTTGAGCAGCAGGGACGGCAGCAGCAGACGGCGGTCGCGGGTGACGGTGCCGAGGCGGTCGTAGCGGACCTTGGCCAGCACCGGGTACATCATCGCCAGCAGGCCCAGCGCGATCGGCAGGGACACCCCGGTCACGGTCACCTCGGCCAGCGCGTCCCCCAGGCCGGGGACCAGACGGCCCAGGCCGAGCCCGGCGGCCATGGCGACGAGGATCCAGACGGCCAGGTAGCGGTCGACGAAGGGCAGGCGTCCCGCCACGTTCCCCTCGGACACGGCGGTGCTCACGAGGCGGCTCCGGCCGGCGTGGCGCGGTCGGGCAGTGGCGCACCCGCGGGACGGGTCAGGACGCCCGCGAGACGGTCGGTCATCTCCGGAACGAGCCAGTAGTACACCCACGTGCCGCGCCGCTCGCAGTCGATCAGGCCGGCCTGCCGCAGCAGCTTCAGGTGATGCGAGATCGTCGGCTGGGACAACTCGAAGGCCGGGGTCAGGTCACAGACGCACACCTCACCGCCGGCCCGGGAGGCGATCATCGACAGCAGGCGCAGCCGCACCGGATCGCCCAGCGCCTTGAACACCTTCGCCAGCTCCACCGCCTGGTCCTCGTCGAGGGGAGCGGTCAGCAGCCCCGGACAGCACGCGTCGGTGTCGTCGGCCTGACCGAGGACCACCCACTCTTGATTCGACATGCCTCTATATTGACAGCCCTCGATTCAGCAGCCGACGACATCAACGCCGCCACCGCCCGGCTCAGGGAGGCGGACGCCGACACCCTCGGCAGGAGCGCCGACGCCGTTGCCGGTGCCGCCGCCGACGCCGGTGCCGTCGGCGGCGGCTGCTGCGCCGGCCGGGCCGCCGAGGGGGCCTCCGCCGGGCGCGCCCCGACGGCAACGGTGCGGCCCCGGAGAGCAATTCCTGTGGTCGGGAAATGAGAAATCGACACCGCGCGCGAGAAATATTCCTGAGGCGACAGGCGGCCGCGAATTATTTACCGCGCGGGGCCGTTCCTGACGTGCTACTGTCGATGTCAGTTGCAGGTGTGGTTGCCAGAAGGTTTTCCGACGGCTGATCATCACGGCGACACGGAATGCGCACAGGGCGCATTCCTGGCACCGCCTCCGAAGGAGAACAAAATGGCTACCGGTACCGTGAAGTGGTTCAACGCGGAAAAGGGCTTCGGCTTCATCGAGCAGGACGGCGGCGGCGCCGACGTCTTCGCCCACTACTCCAACATCGCCACCCAGGGCTTCCGCGAGCTGCTGGAGGGCCAGAAGGTGTCGTTCGACATCGCGCAGGGCCAGAAGGGCCCGACGGCCGAGAACATCGTTCCCGCCTGACGCGTCGGCACCGACACATACGTGACAGCTGGGGCCCGCACCTTGGGGTGCGGGCCCCGGCTCGCTTCATTTTCAGGGTGATTCGACCCTGTTTTTTTCGGCTCGTTCTCGCGATTCTCTGCACCGTTCGCCTCACTGCGGAAATTCCTTGATACGCGCCCGCATCGAGGAAGGTTCCGCATGAATCATGGACGCACGACTCGCACGTACGACCGCTTCGGAGGAAGCGCCGCCGCAGGCCGCTCGGGTGTCCGCGGACGCTCCAAGGGCCAGGGAAACCGGCGTGCCGCACAAGGGGAGTTCGCGCTGCCGAAGACGGCCACACCGGCGTTGCCCGCCGTCGAGTCGTTCGCCGATCTCGCCATGCCGGCACCGCTGCTGGCCGCGCTCGGCCACGAGGGCGTGACGGTTCCGTTCCCCATCCAGGCGGCGACCCTGCCGAACTCCCTGGCCGGCCGTGACGTACTCGGTCGTGGCCGTACCGGCTCGGGCAAGACGCTCGCCTTCGGCCTCGCGGTGCTGGCCCGCACGGCGGGTCGGCGCGCCGAACCGCGGCAGCCGCTGGCCCTGGTCCTCGTACCCACCCGGGAACTCGCCCAGCAGGTCACCGACGCGCTCACCCCGTACGCCCGCGCCGTCCGGCTGCGGCTGGCCACCGTGGTCGGCGGAATGTCGATCGGCGCGCAGGCCCGTGCGCTGCGGGCCGGGGCCGAGGTCGTCGTCGCGACGCCGGGGCGGCTCAAGGACCTGATCGACCGGGGCGACTGCCGACTGCGGGACGTCGCCGTCACCGTCCTGGACGAGGCCGACCAGATGACCGACATGGGCTTCATGCCCCAGGTCACCGCCCTGCTCGACCAGGTGCGGCCGGAGGGCCAGCGGATGCTCTTCTCGGCGACCCTGGACCGTAACGTCGACCTGCTGGTCCGCCGCTACCTGACCGACCCGGTGGTCCACTCCGTCGACCCGTCGGCCGGTGCCGTCACCACGATGGAGCACCACGTGCTCCACGTGCACGACGCGGACAAGCACCGGACGACCACCGAGATCGCGGCGCGGGACGGCCGGGTCATCATGTTCCTGGACACCAAGCACGCCGTGGACCGGTTGACCGCGCATCTCCTCAGCAGCGGCGTACGCGCCGCCGCCCTGCACGGTGGCAGGTCCCAGCCGCAGCGCACCCGGACGCTGGCCCAGTTCAAGGACGGTCACGTCACGGTCCTGGTCGCCACCAACGTCGCGGCCCGCGGCATCCACGTCGACAACCTCGACCTGGTCGTCAACGTGGATCCGCCCAGTGACCACAAGGACTACCTGCACCGCGGCGGGCGTACGGCCCGCGCGGGGGAGTCCGGCAGCGTCGTCACCCTGGTGACACCCGGCCAGCGCCGCGGCATGAGCCGGCTGATGGCCTCGGCCGGCATCACCCCGCGCATCACCCCGGTGCGCTCGGGCGAGGCGGAGCTGAGCCGCATCACCGGTGCCCAGGCGCCCTCCGGTGTCCCGGTCGTCATCACCGCGCCGGCCGCGGAACGTCCCCGCCGCGCGTCTTCCCCCTCCCGCGGCCGTCAGGGCCGTACCGGCCAGGGCCGGCCCGCCGGCGCGGCGGTGCGCCGCAGGGCACAGCGGCGCACCGGCATCGACTCGGCGGCCTAGGCCCGGCGGGGCCCCACAGCCGGGTCCGCCACGCGGTACCGCGTCCGAACGGGCGGCACGGTGCCCCCCGCGGCAAGGCTGGTGGGCCAGGCGGACCGTGCGGCACGGGGAGACCGCCGCACCGTACGAGAACGGGCGGGAAACCGCACTCAGGACCCGGTGGGGGCCCTGCCGACGCGCGTCGGCAGGGCCCCCACCGCTGTGTCCTCGTCCGCTCGCGCACTCTTGGCCGAGCGGCGGGGCGGGGACAGCGCCTCACCGGTCGAAGTAGCTGAAATCACCCACGGTCCATGCGCTGACGTCCTTGATCGCGACTCGGTACATACCGCCCGTCTCCGGGATACCGAGGCTGCCCTGCAGGATCCGGGCGAGATGGAAGTGCAGATGCGTGGGTTCCTCGCCGCGGCCGGGCCGGTCCCCTCGCGGGCCGCCGGCGAAGACGTCGGAGAACGGGCCGAGGCGGTCCGAGTCCTTCAGGACCTCCGCCACCCGCTCCCTCCACACGGCCTCGGGAGCCAGCCGGCCGGTGATGACGGCGCCGCCGACGACCACGGTCAGCGACATCTGATTGCTTCGCTCGGACTCCACCGCGGCGGAGAGGGCGATGAGCAGCTCATCGGGGTTCGACATGGGAGCAGATCCTATTCAGCTGTCCGCCTCGGAGCCGCCCCGCGGGGGCGAAGCGGCCGCACGACCGGTCCGCCGTGGCGCTGCACGCGACGACCCGCCGTGGCGCCGCCCGCGACCCATCAAGCGGCCATCGTCGCAGGTGGCAGGGTTTCTCCTCTGCCACAGGGGTGAAACCTGCTCTTGTCAGAGTAGACATTCTTTCCCTGCACGGTTACGCTACATCTCGTAGACACGGTCGAACGAGACCCGGCAGAAACGAACTGGCGGGTAGCTGTACACGAAGTTCGCAGGACAGTGCGGCTCTCGAGCCTCGAAGCCAAGGTGTTGCCGAGACGGCGACGGCGCCGAGGGCCGCACTGGGCGGCTCGCACGTCGAGGAGCTGCCGCGGCAGTACCGCAGTACCGATTCACCCAGTGGTTGGTTCAGAGAGGAAACGGAGGAGCAGACGCCATCAGGATCGCCCGGACCCGAGAAGCACTCGGCCCGGGTACCGCAAGACCCCGGAATGGATGGTGGTCCTCGGTCAAGCAGCTGCGATCCCCCGCACCCCGCTCTGCCGGGCCGGGTAGCGGAAACAGAAGGTCGGCACAGCAGTAGGGCCGACAGATGGTGTTGAATTCCCTTCGGGGCCCTGGTGCCGTACGGCACCAGGGCCCCTCGACGCGTTGCACAGCGAGGTGACATGACAGCGGACAACCCTCTTAGTGATCGTCTGGACGACGACGACTACCCCGCGTACACGATGGGCCGGGCAGCCGAGATGCTCGGCACCACCCCGGGTTTTCTCCGAGCCATCGGCGAGGCTCGTCTGATCACTCCGCTCCGCTCGGAGGGAGGACATCGCCGGTACTCCCGCTACCAGCTGCGGATCGCCGCGCGCGCCCGCGAACTCGTCGACCGGGGCACTCCGATCGAGGCCGCCTGCCGCATCGTCATCCTCGAGGACCAGCTCGAGGAAGCCCAGCGCATCAACGCCGAGTACCGCCGTGCCGCGACCGAGGCGGCGAGCAGCTCCGGTTCCGATTCCAGCTGATCGCGTGGGTGCGGGCCGCCCCGGAACGCCTTGTGGCGACCGAGCGGGAGTACGGTCCGCAGGTCCCGCGTATCCCCGGCACGCGCGATGCGTCCGGGCCTTCCCGAGGGCGTCGGTCAGCCGGCCGTGGGGCGCATGCGCAGACCGCTGACGGACAGCCGTCCGCCGAACTGCGCGACCTGCGAGACGGTCGCCGCGACCAGTGTGATGGTGCGCGGGGGGTGCACCGGGTGGGAGAGCAGGTCGGGTACGGCGTCGGGGGTGAGGGTGACGGTGCGGTCCGCCGGGAACGGGCTGCCGTCGAGTCCCGTGACCGTGCCGGAGAGTCTGCGGACGTAGAAGGTCACCACGCCGTCCGCACCCCGGCCCTTGAGGTGGGCCGTCGTCGTGTCCCCGGTCCGGAGGCGGACCGCCGTGCGGCCCCGGCCCGCGGTCAGTTCGAGACCTACGGCGTCCAGTGACCGTACGGTGAACTTCAGTGCCCGGACGGACCCGGTCGCGGCACGCACCGTGACCACCCCGCGGAACCTGGCACCGCTCAGGACGAGCCGGCGGGCACTCAGCACCCACGGGGCCTTCGCGGGGAGAGCCGGGGGCGGGTCGAGCGGGGCGGCTGCCGCACCGGCGCCGGTCCACGTGCCGGCCGTCCGCGGTGCGGCGAGGTGGAGGACCGCCGACACGCCGGCTACGGCCAGCGCGCAGGCGAGGGGCCGGGACAGACATCCGACGCGGAGGCCCGTCGCTCCCGTACGACCGGGGGCACCGCGCCCGGCCTCACCCCCTCGGGAGTGCGCGGTCCGGCGGGGGCGGTGGTCAGGTGCCACTGGGCCCCTTCCCCGCCGGTGCCGGCGCCACCGCGGGATCGCACGGCGGCGGCGCCCCTTCGGCCGTCGGCGGCGTCCAGGCACAGGCCAGGGAACCGCCGATCAGGGCGGCGAGCGCTCCGAGGAAGAGGCCGCCGAAGTTCGCCACGGGAAGGGAGACGAGGGCGAGCAGAAGGGTCGCGATCCCCGCGCGGACACGAAGGCGGGGGCGTCGGCAGAGCGCGACGCCCACGACCGGAAGCAGGATCCCGATCACCAGGGATCCGGTACCGGACGTCGTCGACAGGGCGAGCGGGATCCCCCCTGGTTCCAGGTCCGCGTAGGGCCAGTAGAGGATGGGCAGACCGGAGGTGACCGTGAACACCGCGGCCCAGAAGGGGCGTTCGCCGCGCCAGGTGCGGAATCCGGACCGGAGCCGCCGGGCCGGGACGAGCGGTTCACGCCGTCTGCCGAAGGGGTTGGTGATCACGCTTCCCGTCCTGGTCAGGGGCATGTGCGGTCGCCGTGCAGGAGCTGTGCGCGCAGGCCGGGGATGTGGAAGGTGCCGGCGGAGAGCGCGACCGCGCTCACCCGCACGTCGGTCAGGGTGACCGACTGGGCCTGCTGGCCGACGCCGTCGGGATCGAAGAACCGCGTGTCCCGGTCCCCGGCCTTGACCGGACCCTTGGTGATCGCGCCCTGGGCGACACCGATGTCGAGACCGGTGAAATTCGCGTCGCCGGCCGCCTCGGACGTCGCGTCGATGAACATGTCCGACGCCTCGGCGGGCCGGTCGTCACCGCCGGTGAGCCGCAGGGTCTGGGGGCCCAGTACCGGAACGTCGACGAGAGCGGACTGGCACAGGCCGCTGATCGTCGCCCGCCGGAAACCGGTGACCAGGACGGGTACGAGTTCGTGTCTCCTGGTCGTGTCGACCATGCCGTAGAGGCTGAATCCGCGGGCGGTCAGCCTGTCCGCGGTGACCTGGAACTTCTGGCCGGAGATGAAGAACGACGCGGCGAGCACTCCCTGCGCCATGGCGACGCCGACCGCCGCGCACGCCGTGACGCTCGGCACCAGGACCACCGCGAAGCGCCTCCAACGGGTTCTCCCGGCACGGTGCGACATCCCGTCTCCTTCGATCACGAGGCGAATCCGCCATGCCGGGAAAGCAGAAGATGCCCCCTTCGTCCGGATTTGGATCCTAGGCTTCCGGGTGTGTCATCCGGCGGCACGCCAGGCCCGCCGTACGAGTGATGCGCGCTCGCGCCGTGGTGCCGGTCGTCCACCGTGCGGGGCCGGCCGTCGGCCGCGCGCTCGACGAACCTCATGTCCGTGACCAGCTTCTGGGACCGGCCGGCTCGTCCATGAGTGCCCCTCCCGGCGTCGGCGCCGGGTCGGCGCCCGCCCGGAGCTGAAGCCCGCCCGCCGGGCGGTCCGGGAACTCGGCGCCGGTGCACCCCCCAGCGGTGTTATCAAGGGTGTATGGAGGTATTTTCCGGGCGGCCTCGGAGCCCGGAACGCCATCCGCCCTCCGGGGGCCCGCGCCGACGCCGGGATTCCCTGCTGGACCTGCGCAGTGTGGCCGGTCAGGTGTTCCTTCTCCAGGTCGTCATCGTCTTCCTGCTGATCCTCGCCGCGATGGCGGCCACGGTGCTCCAGACGGCACGGGACGCGCTGCGGCAAGGGCGTCGCGAGTCGGTCGTCGCGGCCCGGTCGTTCGCCGACGCGCCCGGCACGGCCAGGGCGCTGCAGAGCCCGGATCCCACGGCGGTGCTCCAGCCGCAGGCCGAGAAGGCGCGCAGGAACACGGGCCTCGACTTCATCGTCGCCATGAACACACAGGGGATCCGCTACACGTATCCCTACCCGCGGGAGATCGGGAAGAAGTTCGTCGGCACCATCGGGCCGGCGCTCGAGGGCCGTACCGTCGTCGAACAGGCCGGCGGGCCGCCCCTGCCCACGGGCAAGGGGACGGCCGTGCAGGCGGTGGTCCCGGTGACCGACGCGCGCGGCAAGGTGGTCGGCCTGGTCTCCGCCGGGATCACGGTCAGGAACGTGGCGGCCCTGTGGCTGCCGCAGCTGCCGGTCGTCCTGGGCAGCGGCGCGGCCGCGCTGGCGCTGGCCATGGCGGGGACGACACTGGCGGCCCGCCGGCTGCGCCGGCAGACACACGGCCTGGCCCCGGTGGAGCTGGCGCGGCTGTACGAGCACCACGACGCGGTGCTGCACGCGGTGCGCGAAGGGGTGCTGATCACCGGGGCCGACGGACGACTGCTGCTGGCCAACGACGAGGCGACGCGGCTGCTCGGGCTGCCGGCGGACGTGCAGGGACGCCCGGTGACCGAGCTGGGGCTGCCGGAACCCGTCGCGCGGCTGCTGTCGTCGCCGGAGGCGGTCTCCGACGAGGTGCATCGCGCCGGGGACCGGTTGCTGGCGGTGAACAAGCGGCCGACGTACCCCGGGGCCGACCCGGGAGGCAGCGTGCTGACCCTGCGCGACACCACCGAGCTGGCGGCGGTCACCGGCCGGGCCGAGGTCGCGCGGGAACGGCTGAAGGTGCTGTACGAGGCGGGGGTGGGCATCGGGACGACGCTGGACGTGGAGCGTACGGCCCAGGAACTGGCCGACGTCGCGACGCCGCAGTTCGCCGACCTGGTGACGGTGGACCTGCTCGACGCGGTGCTGCGGGGAGGAGAACCCACGGCGGAGGGCCGGCGGCAGCTGCGCCGGGCGGCGATCGGCGGCGCGCGGCGGGCGATGCCGTTGTACCCGCTGGGCGAAGCGATCGCGCTGTCGGCCCGGACCCCGCAGATGCGGACGCTTCAGGAGGGCCGGGGCCTGCTGGAGGCGGACCTGCGGCAGGCGCCCGGCTGGCGGGAACAGGATCCCGAGCGCGCCCGCGAGGCCCTGGAGTGCGGGTTGCGCTCGCTGGTGACCGTGCCGCTGCGGGCGCGGAACGTACCGCTGGGCGTGGCGAACTTCTACCGGACGGTGGACTCCCCCGCGTTCGGGCCGGAGGACCTCGCCTTCGCGGAGGAACTGGCCGCGCGGGCGGCGGTGGCCGTCGACAACGCCCGCCGGTTCACCCGCGAGCACGCGATGGCGGTGGCGCTGCAGCGCAGCCTGCTGCCGCGGTCGCAGCCGGAGCAGGACGCGCTGGAGGTGGCCTGGCGGTATGTGCCCGCGGAGGCGGGAGTGGGCGGGGACTGGTTCGACGTCATCCCGTTGCCGGGCGCCCGGGTGGCCCTGGTGATGGGGGACGTCGTGGGGCACGGGCTGCACGCGACGGCGACGATGGGCCGGCTGCGCACCGCCGTGCACAACTTCTCCACCCTGGACCTGCCCGTGGACGAGGTGCTCGGGAACCTGGACGACATGGTCGTCCGCATGGACAGCGAGGAGGGCACGGTCGACGCCGCGCTGGGCCGCGAGGGGGAGGGCGTGACCGGAGCGACCTGTCTGTACGCGATCTACGACCCGGTGGCGGGGGTCTGCACGATGGCCCGCGCGGGACACCCGGAACCGGTGGTGGTGCGCCCGGACGGCACGGTCGTCTGTCCCGGCGTGCCGGCTTCGGCACCGCTCGGTCTGGGCGGCCACCCCTTCGAGACCGCCGAGCTGTTCCTGCCGGAGGGCTCGCAGCTGGTGCTGTACACCGACGGCCTGGTGGAGGACCGCACCCATGACCTCGACGTGGGGATGGAGCGGCTGCGCCGGGCGCTGGACGGTTCCGGGGACCGCACTCCGGAGGAGACGTGCCAGGCGGTGATCGACGCGTTGAAGCCGTCGCCCTCCTGCGACGACATCGCGCTGCTGACGGCGCGTACCCGGATCTTCCCGCCCTCGCGCGTGGCCGAGTGGGACGTGCCGCCGGACCCGGCGCTGGTGCCCTCGGTGCGGGCGCGCTGCCGGCGGACGCTGCGGGAGTGGGGGCTGGAGGAGTACGGGTTCGCCACGGAGCTGATCGTCAGCGAGCTGGTCACCAACGCGATCCGGTACGGCTCGCCGCCGGTCGCGGTGCGGCTGCTGTACGGCCGCTGCCTGATCTGCGAGGTGTCCGACGGCAGCGGCACCTCGCCGCGCCTGCGGCGGGCGGCGACCACGGACGAGGGCGGACGGGGACTGTTCCTGGTGGCGCAGTTCGCCCAGCGCTGGGGGACGCGGTACACGCCCCGCGGCAAGGTCATCTGGGCGGAACAGCATCTCGGTGCCGGGGCGCCCGCCGCCACGGGCCTCGCACCGGTCGACTTCCTCCTCGACCAGTTCGACGATCCCGACGCGTGAGTGACGCCTGAGATCCTCGCTGACGCGGGAGGGGCGCGCGAGTTCAGTGCCGGGCGTGGGCCAGGAGGAGGGCGACGTCGTCGCCGGCCGGGGGCCGGAGCGTCTCCAGCACCCGGTCGCACGCCTCCGCCGGATCCCGGTCGGCCGTCGCGGTCAGGGCGTCGCGCAGGATGCCGAGGCGGGCGTCGATCGGGTCGCCGCGCGTCTCGACCAGCCCGTCGGTGTAGAGCGCGAGCCGGTCACCGGGACGGAAGGCGAAGGACGTCGTCTCGAAGGCGCATCCGCCGACGCCCAGCGGCACCCCGGAGGGGACGTCGAGCAGCTCGGCCGGCCGGCCGGAGCGGACCAGGGCGGGAGGCAGATGACCGGCCACGCTGATGCGGCACTCGCCCCGCCCGGGGTCGTACCGGCAGTAGACGCAGGTGGCGATGGTGTGCTCGACGTCCTCGGTCAGGCGGTCGAGGTGGCGGAGCACCTCTGCCGGGTCGAGGTCCAGCTCGGCGAAGGCACGGGTGGCGCTGCGCAGCTGGCCCATGCCGGCGGCGGCGTCGATGCCGCTGCCCATCACGTCCCCGACGACCAGAGCGGTCTTGCCGCCCGGCAGGCGCATGGCGTCGAACCAGTCCCCGCCGATCTCGCTGACGGCTCCGGCCGGCAGGTAGCGGCAGGCGATCTCCAGTCCGGGCAGGCGGGGCGGCAGCTCGGGGAGCAGGCGGCGCTGGAGGGTGAGAGCGGTGTCGCGCACGCTCTGGTACCAGCGGGCGTTGTCGATGCAGGTGGCGGCGCGGCCGGCCAGCTCGCAGGCGAGGAGCGTGTCGTCCTCGTCGAACGGGGCGGGCGTGTGGACGCGTTCCAGGGCGAGCGCTCCCAGGATCTCCCCGCGGGCCAGGAGCGGCACCGCGAGGTAGGAGTGCACACCGGTCTCCTCCAGCAGGGAGGCGCCCTCGCTGGTCCGGGCGATGTGCCGCAGGTCCCCGCGGGTGGTCTCGGCCACCAGCACCGGACGGCGGGTGCGGACACAGCGGGTGAGCAGGCGGTCGCTGTCGTACGCGGCGACTCCGCCGGGCAGGTCGGCCGCCACGCGTGCCGCCTCGCGGGCGGGTGCCGCGGCGACGGCGGCGACCCGGAAGCGGGCCGGGCCGGTGTCCGACGGGGTGTGTCCGCGCAGCACGCTGTCGAGCACGTGCACCGAGGCCACGTCGGCGAGGTCCGGCACGACGACACCGGCCAGCTCGCGCGCCGTCCGCTCCACGTCGAGGGTCGTCCCGATGGAGGCGGAGGCGTGGGCGATCAGGGCCAGGCGGTTGCGGGCCTTGGTCGCCGCCAGGGTGGCCTCGTGGCGTTCGGTGATGTCGATGACGGACGTGGCCAGACCGATCACCCGGCCGGTGGCGTCGTCCAGCCGGTGGTACGACACGGACCAGGCGTGCTCGCGGTGCGGATCGGCGGGGGTACGGGCGACCACGTGCCGGTCGGACACCGGCTGCCCGCTCTCCAGGACCCGCCGCATCCGGGCTTCGACGGCCTCGGCGTCCAGGAAGGTCAGCACCTCGCGGACGCGCCGGCCCAGATGGTCGGCGGCGGGCAGGCCGTGGATGCGTTCCAGCGCCGGGTTCACGGTCACGTAGCGCAGGTCGGGGTCGAGGATGGCCAGGCCGATCGGGGACTGGGAGACCAGACGTGCGGAGAGGGCCACGCCCCGCTCGACCCGGGCCACCGTCGCCTGGTCCACGGCCAGGCCCAGGGCGTAGGTGTCCCCGAGATCGTCGAGCAGCCGCATGTTGCGGAACTCCACCAGCCGCGTGCCGCCGTCCTTGTGCCGGACCGGAAAGGCCCCGGCCCAGTCGGTCCCGGACTCCATGACCTCGGCGAACAGCGCGATCACCTGGTCCCAGTGCTCCGGGTGGACCAGCAGCCGCGCCCCGAATCGCCCCAGCGCCTCCTGCGCGCTGTAGCCGAACAGTTCCTCCGCCTGGGGGCTCCAGAACACCACGCGCCCGTTCGCGTCCAGCACCACCGCGGCGACGCTCAGCAGATCGAGCAGGCCGGTGGGCGACGAGCCGGCACCGGGCAGGGGCCCGCCCGGGGGTCCGGATCGCGAGGGGCCCGTCCCGCCCATGGGCCGTTCTCCTCTCCCCTTTCGGTGGGAGCGCGCCGCGTCGGCGACCCGCTGCCTGCCTGCCGTCCTCTGCCCGGGCTCCTGACCCGTACCACGCGTATACCCATAAACCGGTGGTATTCGGCCTGGGCGGGGACGCTCCCGTGCCGGGGGCGCCGGGCCTGCCGCTCAGGCCGTGAAGAACCGCTTGTCGAGCGCGACGCTCTCCAGCTCGGCCATGCTCAGCACCGGCCGGGGCCGGGTCACCGGGGCGCTCTCGGCGTACGAGTTGACCGACCGGGCCGCCACCCGGCGACCGTCCGGGTACAGGACGTCGACCAGCCACACCTGGGCCTTGCCGCCCTTCTCCGAGGGCCCCTGGACCCTCTTGATCCGGGTGCCGTCGGACAGCTTCGTGGCCGTGCAGCGACCGGGGACACCGGCGCAGCCCATGTGCCCGGCCAGCGCGGCGGTCATGTCGTACTGCGCGTCGACCTCGACCATGCTCTTCCCCCGGCCGTCGTCGTGGACCAGCTGGACCAGGCCGTCGCCGGCGTTGCGGTCGGAGACCGTGCCGCCCCGGGGGAGGTGCGAGGTCAGCACCTCGTTCATGCGTGCGCCGGACACGTGCTTCCTGGTGGAGACGGCACCGGCGGGGGCTCCCTCCGGGGCCGGCAGCGCGTCGACCGCCTCGTTCCATGCCGCGCTGCGCACGATCGAGGTCAGCTGGGCGAGGGACAGCTGGGGGTCGGCCCCGCCGGACGATCCCTTCTCGTCGCCCCCGCCGAACTCCTGCGCCGTCAGCTGCACCCCGTCGGCGGTGGTGAGCACCGCGTACCAGCGCTTCTGCCCGGTGTCGCTGCCGGGGTAGGTGAAGGACTCCGTGGTGTCGAGCACCGCTCCCCCGGGGAGTTTCCGGGTGGTGCACGTGTCGTACGGGCGCACCTCCACCGGCAGGCAACCGCTCTGGCCCCGCTGCTCGCCGGGAGCGCCGGGCTCCAGGCGGGTGAGGGTGATGTCGATGCCGGAGGACCCCTTCGGGGTGGAGTAGGTGAGCTTGGCCATCGGCCAGACGACGGGCGGGCCCGCCTGGGACGCCCGGCCCGTGGCCGCGGAGACGGTGCCGCCGGACGGCAGCAGACTCCTGAGCGTGCGGACCATGTCCTCGCCGCTGACCGACGAGGGCACCCGGGAGGACGGCTGCCCGGCGGTGCGGCCCGGGGCACCGGCCCGCACCTGGTCCGGGGCGCCGGCACCGTGGCCGCCGAAGGCGCCCGTGGCCATCAGCGTTCCGCCCACGGCGGCCACCGCGACGGCCACGCCGGCGACGCGGGTGGCGGCGAACAGCCGCATCCGGCGGCCCCGGGCGACGGACCGCCGTACCAGATCGGCGGAGTGGGGCGGGAAGTCGTCGGCGGCGCTGCCCATGGTGCGGGTCACCAGGGTTTCGAAGTCCTCGTCGCGAGGCATGGCCGGTCTCCGTTCTGCTGGGATGGTCGGGGCGTTCCGGGGCGTTCCACCGGCACCTGGACGTGGAGGGGCGCACGTGAGTGGTCCGGTGCCGGGTGATCCGGCACCGGTGGCCCGAGGGGCGCGGTCCGGGGGTGTCGTCGTGGCGGGGAGGCGTCAGGGCATGCCGTCATGCCGCCAGGTCGGCCAGGTCGGCGCCGAGCAGGGCGCGCAGCCGGTGCAGTGCGCGCATGCTCCGGGTGCGGACGGCTCCGGGGGACAGCTTGAGGACCTGGGAGGTCTCCTCCACCGAGCGGTCCTCCCAGTAGCGGAGCACCAGCACCGCACGGTCCTTGGCCGCCAGCCGGGCCAAGCCGTCGAGCAGGGCCATCCGCAGCTCCGCGTCCGGCGCCGGTCCCGCCGTGTCGGGCAGCCGGTCGCTGGGGCGTTCGGTGGAACTGCGGCGGCGGCGCTGGGAGATGTAGGTGCGCACCAGCACGGTGTCGGCATAGGCCACCGGGGAGTCCGCGCGGCTGATCCGCCGCCAGGAGCGGTACATCTTGGCGAGCGTCTCCTGGACCAGATCCTCGGCGAGGTGCCAGTCGCCGGTGAGCAGGCAGGCCGTCCGGAACAGCGGCCCGCTGCGGGCGGCGGCGAACTCCAGGTAGTCCGCGGGTGCTTGCCTCACCGTGTGTCCCTTCGTGGTCGTACGTCATCCCTTACACGCGGTGGGGGCGCCTCCGCGTTACACCCCGGGGTGATCGGATCCGGGAACGTTCTCGCCGGGGCGCCAACGCGAAGGCCCCGGACCGGTCATGGTCCGGGGCCTTCGGCACCCACTCCGGGACGAGCACACGTGATCACCGGCGGCCGGAGGGAAGGGGCTCATCGCCCGTGCCCCGGAACGCCGTTCGGTACGACACACGACCTGGCGCTAGCGGCAGTCCGAGCCCATGTCGGTGTACTGCGCGCCCGGATTGCCCTCACCGTTGAGCAGGTTTCCGCCCAGACCGTTGAGGATGCCGACCTCGCCCAGGATGTCGATGTTCATGTCGTGGGAATCGCATCCGCCGCCACCACCGCGCATGCTCTGCGCGGCCTGGGCGGTGGCGGGAACGGCACCCGCGAATCCGACGCCGCCGATGACGGCCGCCGCGACGGCGGCCTTGCGAAGTCTGCGCATTTCTCCTCCTTGGACCGGGTGGAGCGCACGCCCGAAAGATCCTCTGAGCGCTCCTTTCGGAGGCTAGATCGACCTCCCGCACGCCGCTCATCGGGGAAGCCATCCGAGAACCCGGTCGCTCGGCGGACGACCGGCCGCGCTCCCGGCTGCGGCTCGGTCCCGCACGGCAGTTGGCCGGTGCGCGGAGCGCCGGCGCGCCGGGGCCGACGCGACGGGTCGGCCTTCGGGCGGCGGTTGCTGCATCGGCGCCACGTGTGTCACCGGGTCGGGGGACTCAACAGGCCGGACACCGCGGGCGGGTGTGAACATCGCTCCTGAACGACCTGGTGACTCTCCCCGTCACCATGACCTGGTGACTCTCCTCGTCACCACGGCGGACAGGAGGACCGATGACGAACCTCGCGCTGAAGCGCCTGGCGGGTGTCACCGCGGCGGTGGCCGCGGGTGCGGCGGCCCTGATAGGCCCGGGTGCCGGCACCGCCGGGGCCGCCCAGGGGGCGCACTGCGACCGTGCCGAACGGGACATGTGGAGCGAGAGGCCCGGCACCGACGTGATCGGTCATGGGTGCAGCATCCCGGACGACGACCACCGCTGGTACCGGGTCAGGGTCGACACCCTGGTGAAGACCTACTACAAGACCGAGTATCTGGACGGAGGGGTGGCGCGGACCAGGACGGTGCACGACCGGACCGTCAAGTGCCTGGGCCACATCTCCGAGAAGAAGACGGTGCACTGGTTCGGCTGCGTGCCCTCCTGACCGTTCCGGCCACCGGCCTCCCCGCGGTCCCCCTCGTCCGCGGCACCGCCGGAGGACGGCCGCCGCCCTCGCTCTCCGGCAGCGGAGCGAGGGCGGCGGCGTACACGGGCCCGCCGCCCCCGTCCGTTGCTCCGTCCAGGTGTATCCGTCATCCGGACGGCCGCGCGTCGGCCGCTCAGGGGCCCGCTGCCGCCCCCGCCCGGCGAGGATGGCGGGTGACGGGCGTCATGCCGAGGGCGGACGGCGAGCATCGGGAGACGGACGACTTGTGAGCATCCTCAACGAACCCCAGGGCGGCGCCGAGGCGGCCGAGGACTCGTACGAGAACGAGTTGCCGGTCCGGCGCAAGCAGCCCGGCAACGTGGTGGTGAAGTGGCTGACGACCACCGACCACAAGACGATCGGCACGCTGTACCTGTCGACGTCGTTCGCGTTCTTCCTGTTCGGCGGTCTGATGGCGCTGGTCATGCGCGCCGAGCTGGCCCGCCCGGGCATCCAGATGATCTCGAACGAGCAGTACAACCAGCTGTTCACGATGCACGGCACCGTGATGCTGCTGATGTTCGCCACCCCGCTGTTCGCCGGGTTCACGAACTGGATCATGCCGCTGCAGATCGGCGCGCCCGACGTGGCGTTCCCGCGGCTGAACATGTTCGCCTACTGGCTGTACCTGTTCGGCTCGCTCATCGCGGTCGGCGGCTTCCTCACCCCGGACGGCGCGGCCGACTTCGGCTGGTTCGCCTACGCCCCGCTGTCGGACGTGATCCGCTCGCCGGGTATCGGCTCCGACATGTGGATCATGGGTCTGGCCTTCTCCGGCTTCGGCACCATCCTCGGCGCGGTCAACTTCATCACCACGATCATCTGCATGCGCGCCCCCGGCATGACCATGTTCCGCATGCCGATCTTCACCTGGAACGTGCTGCTGACCGGTGTCCTGGTCCTGCTGGCCTTCCCCTGTCTGGCCGCGGCGCTGTTCGCCCTGGAGGTGGACCGTCAGTTCGGCGCCCACGTGTACGACGCGGCCAACGGCGGACCCCTGCTGTGGCAGCACCTCTTCTGGTTCTTCGGCCATCCCGAGGTGTACATCATCGCGCTGCCGTTCTTCGGCATCGTCACGGAGATCATCCCGGTCTTCGCGCGCAAGCCGATCTTCGGGTACATGGGCCTGGTCGCCGCGACCATCGCGATCGCCGGTCTGTCGGTGACCGTGTGGGCGCACCACATGTACGTCACCGGCGGTGTGCTGCTGCCGTTCTTCTCCTTCATGACGTTCCTGATCGCCGTGCCGACCGGGGTGAAGTTCTTCAACTGGATCGGCACGATGTGGAAGGGAAGTCTCTCCTTCGAGACACCGATGCTGTGGGCGGCCGGCTTCCTCGTGACGTTCCTCTTCGGCGGTCTGACCGGTGTCATCCTGGCCTCGCCCCCGATGGACTTCCACGTCTCCGACTCGTACTTCGTGGTGGCCCACTTCCACTACGTGGTCTTCGGCACGGTCGTCTTCGCGATGTTCGCCGGGTTCCACTTCTGGTGGCCCAAGTTCACCGGCAAGCTGCTGGACGAACGGCTCGGGAAGATCACTTTCTGGACGCTGTTCGTCGGCTTCCACACCACCTTCCTGGTGCAGCACTGGCTGGGCGCCGAGGGCATGCCCCGCCGGTACGCCGACTATCTGGCGACCGACGGCTTCACGGCCCTGAACACGATCTCGACCATCGGTTCCTTCCTGCTCGGCCTGTCGATGCTGCCGTTCCTGTACAACGTGTGGAAGACGGCCCGGTACGGCAAGCCGGTCGGCGTGGACGACCCGTGGGGCTACGGCCGCTCCCTGGAGTGGGCGACCTCCTGCCCGCCGCCGCGGCACAACTTCGTCACCCTGCCCCGGATCCGCAGTGAGGGCCCGGCCTTCGACCTGCACCACCCGGACATCGCACTGCGCGAGCACGAGGGCGGGCTCACGGCGCCGATCGGCCGGGGCCAGGAGTGAACGCTCTGCCCCAGCGGGGGGCCGGAGCCTCCGGCGACCTCGGCAACGAGGTGGAGGGCTACCTGCTGTGGCAGGCCAGGGTCGCCGAGGCGGAGCGGCGCGCCCGGGAGTTCACCGGCTGCCTGGACTGGCTGACGACGGCGCAGCGCGAGGAGATCGAGCGCCGGTACGTCGCCGACAGCCTGTGCCGGGCCCGCGCGGACCTCGAACGGGTCGCGGCCCGCTGTGTGTCGTTGCGGGCCGAGTACGAGAACCGCTACGAGCTGTTGCGGCGGCGCCTGGTGGGCATGGTGCTCGCGGTGTGCGCCGGCTTCGCCACGCTGACCACGCTGCTGCTGGTCCTGTGAACCCGGTGGTTCACCGCACCTGCCAGGTGAGCGAGTTGCCGGTCCGGGCGCGCGCCGCCGGGTCCCGCAGGGCGGCCGTGCGGTCGGTCACGGTCGCGGTGATCCGGTGGCCGTGGCCGTGGACGCCCAGCGCGTGCGGGGTCACCGAACGGGCACCGGCCGCCCACGGGACCTCCCGGCCGTCGACGGACCAGGTGAGGCGGAGGTCGGCGAGGCCGGTCAGCGGGGCGAGGCGCACGGTGATCGGCCGGCCCGCGCGGACCGGGGCGGTGGTGGGCACGGGGGAGGTCAGCGCGTCCGCGTCGGCGTAGAAACCGGCGATCATCGCCTCGCGTCCGACGACGTTGAACTCGGTCGAGGCCAGGGTGCGCATGAGGGACGTGTCGGTGGGGCGGTGGACGCCGGTCTCGTAGTAGCCGCCGCCTTCGTAGGTGCCGACGGCCGATCCGGTCGGGTCCGGGAATCCGGCCCAGCGGTGCCACTTGGCCGCGGCCGGGTCGCGGTGGAGGGTGAGGTTGGCCGCGGCGGGCTCCTCGGCGAAGGGGTAGGCGCCGTAGCCGGGGTACTGGTACTCGTCGGCCAGCCCGCCTATGGAGTGGCCCAGTTCATGGGCCCCTATGAGGTACGACCGGTCATTGTCGGAGGACATCGTCGCCACGCCGTGGAAGGGCGTGCCCGGTGGCAGGTCGGCGGCCGAGTAGCCGGCGCCGCCGTACTTGGCGGAGTGGGCGACGACGAAGACGATGTCCGCGTCCGGGGCCCGGCCGGCGTACCGGGTGACGGCGCCGGTGTCGACGCACAGCAAGCGTTCGAGTCCGTCGCAGAAGAAGGAGGAGCCCAGCGCGGTGTCCTTCCTGTCGTCGGCGGTCGGGTCGCCGGAGACACCCGACTCGGGGGAGACGGTGCCGACCAGCCAGATGTTGAACAGACCCCGGTAGCTCCGGTACGGCTCGACGCCGAAGATCGCGTCCAGTTTCTCCTCGGCGTCCGCGGTGAACTCGTCCTGCTCACCGGCGGTGTAGCCGTCGCCCATCACCACCAGGTCGAGCCGCCCGGACACCGGTCCGGTGCGCTGGAGCGGCCGGACCGCGGGACCGGGACCGGACGCGGCGGGGGCGCGGACGGCGGGGCGGGGCGCCGGGGTGTCCGCGGGGAGGGTCACCCGGCGGGGCTCGGCCGCGGGGCCGGGGAAGTACTCGACGCGCTGGGTGCGCTCCGGCGGGACGGCCGCCGCGGCCTGCCCCGGCGCCCCGCCGGCCGTCGCCGCCACGGTGACGAGGACGGCCGCGGCAGCGGTGATCCAGCGGGTACGCGGTCTTGCGCGGTGCGGCACGGCAACCTCGCTCAAGTCTCTGGTTAAGTGGACTTAACAGAGCGCTTAACTTAGGAGCGGTGCCGCCAAACGGCAAGGGGTCAACGGAAGTTGGCCGCCGTCAGGCGCAGCCAGAGGTCCAGCTCGGGCGCCTCCGCCTTGTAGGTGCGCCGCCCGGGACGCGCCTCTTCGTACCGCGCGATCAGTTCGCCCGCCGCCCGCATCGTCCAGCCGGGCAGCTCGTGCTCGATCACCCTGTCCCAGGGGTACGACGACCTGGCGTCGTGCAGCGTCCGCAGCGGAAGCCCGCGGCACGCCTGCCAGCAGATCAGCTCCGGCGCGTACTCGATCAGATGACCGTGCGCCTGACGGGACTTCTTCGGCACCGCCGCCAGGGCCCGGCGCGCGGCGGTCCACGCCTCGACGGCGCGCATCACCCCGACCGGCGTCATCCGGCCGTGGAAGAGGCTCCGGTAGACCGGGGAGGTCACGTCCCCCCACAGCACCTCACGCCCGGCCGGGGTGGCGGCGAGATGGGCCGCGACCGGCCGCGGGTCGGCCGACAGGCAGGCCAGCGCGGCGGTCACCTCGGCCATCGGGGAACGCAGGGCGTGCGGCCCCGCCGTCATGCCCCGGCGGGGATCGAAGCCGCCCTTCTCCCAGTCCGCCCGCATCAGGCGGGTGATGTTCGGGCAGCGGATCAGCCGGTCCTGGGCCGTGGACAGGTTGAGACAGCGGTCCGCGACGTCGTACAGGCGGCGAGCGCGGTCCCGTTCGGCGCCGCAGTAGATCTCCAGCCGGATGACGGAACGCCGCAGATGCTCCTCCGGCAGCCGGTCCCGCATCTCGGCGATGATCCGCAGCCGCTGCAGTCCGTCGATGCACTCGGGTCCGATGACATGCAGCTCCTCGGCGAACAGCCGTCCCTCGGGGCGCACTTCGACCGCCTCCGCGCCCAGCACGAGGTGTCCCGCGGCACCGAAGTCCTCGGGCCGCTCCGCGAGCATCCGGGCCAGGACCCTGTTCGCCTCGGTCGGCCCGAGGTGGCCCCGGCCGGCCCAGAGCCGGCGCGCGGCGTCGGCGGGGGCGGCGAGCCGGGCGAGGTCCGCCGCCGTCACCTCCACCGCCCAGCCACGGGTGAGCTGGGCGAAGCGGAGCGGGCAGAGGCTGAGAACGGAGTCCGGCGAGAGCGTTCCCTCGGCGGACGAAGACATCAGTTTCACGCCTCTTCAACGTGTGGGACCAAGCGGCGTGACGGCCCGTCACGAACTCGCGGGCGGCTCGCTCGTCCCGTGCCGGGCCGCACTGCCCGCCAGCCACCGGGACCAGCTGAGGTTCCAGTCGCCGTAGCCGTTGCCCGCCTCGACGGTGTCCTTGGAACCCGTGACGCTGATGACGTCCCCGGGGATGACCCGCTGGTAGAAGCGTTCGGCGGTGCCGTCGGTGGCCAGGCCGACACAGCCGTGGGTGACGTTGGACCGGCCGGCGTAGGTGTTCGCGTTCGGGTTCTGGTGGACGTAGGTGCCGGACACGGTGATGTGCACGGCCCAGGCGTAGTAGCCGTGGTAGGCGTCGCCGAGACCGACGGTCCGGGAGTCCATGTAGACCTTGGGCTGCTTGTCCATCACCACCATGGTCCCGTTCCAGGTGTCCAGCCCGGGTCGGCCCGCGGTGACCGGGATGCGGGTGGTGGGCTTGCCGTCCTCGGTGACGGTCATCGTGTGGCCGCGCACGTCGACGGTCGCGGTCAGCGAACGGCCGATCGAGAAGTGCCGTACCGCGTGACTTCCCAGGCGCAGCGTGACGCGGGTGCCGGGCTTCCAGTACGTCGGGGGGCGGTAGTCGACGCGCTGCCCGTCGTTCAGGTTGCGGTCCTTCACCCAGCTCCAGGCGCCCGTGACGGCCGGCTCGGTGCCGACGCCGAGCCAGTGCTCGACCGCCGCCCGCTGCTCCTCGGGGACCGGGCGCGGGAAGGTGACGGATATCGGCATGCCGACGCCGACGGTGGCGCCCTCGCCGACATTGACCCTGGCCCCGGCGAGGGCGGCCGGCTCCGGGACGGCGGGCGCGGTCCGGCTGGGCGCGGGGCCGGGCCGGTGCGGGCCCGGGGCGGCCGGGCCGGTGGGCTTCGTCGCGGCCGACGAGGTGGTGGCCGCGCAGCCGGTGGCCGAGAGGACGAGCGCGCAGGCCGCCGCGAGGGCGCCGAGGCCGCCGAGGACACCGCTCCGGCGTGCGGGACGAGCGGGGCGAGGGGCCGGGCCGGTGGTCGTGCGACGGATCGCGCGGCGGGCCGGGCCGCCGGGCGCGCGCTCGGTGAAGTCGTGCGTGAACACGGAAGTTTCCCCCTGACATGTGGACGGACATCGTCTGTACGCACCGCGTCGGGGGCCGGTTGCATCCGGTTCCGGGGAATTCCGCTGCCCCGCGGCAGGAGGGCGGGGCAGTCCGCGGCGGGCCGTAGGATCGCTTCTCCGGGACGGGGACACGGGCGGGGGGCCGATGACCGAGGAGGAGTTCGACGCCTTCTACGCGACCGCCTTCCCCCGGCTGGTGGGGCAGCTGTACGCCTTCACGGGCGACCACGCCGAGGCCCAGGACGTGGTGCAGGAGGCGTTCGTGCGGGCCTGGGACCGGCGGGCGTCGTTCGACGCGGCCGAGGCGCCGGAGGCGTGGCTCCGCACGGTCGCCACCCGGCTCGCGGTCAGCCGTTTCCGGCGGGCCAGACGCTGGCTGGAACTCGTCCGCAAGGACACTCCGCCGGACCGGACCCCCGGCCCCGGACCCGAACACGTCGCCCTGGTCGCCGCCCTGCGCGAACTGCCCGCGGCCCAGCGGCTGGCCGTGGTCCTCCATCACGTCTGCGATCTGAGCGTGGACCAGATCGCCGCGGAGACGGGCGCGCCCGCCGGGACGGTCAAGGCACGACTGGCCCGGGGCCGCGCCGCGCTCGCCCGCCATCTGTCGCCCGAGGAGGCTGAGACCATGACCGGGACGAAGGAGGCCACGCATGCCTCATGACCCGTCGGGCCCGGCCGCGCCCGAGGAGCGGTCCGACCGGCTGACCGCGGCGTTGCGCCAGGTGGCCGCCGAGGGCCGGCGCTCCGCCCCGGTGCCGGGCGCCGCCGTACGGCGCCGGGCCGTGCTGCGCCGCCGTACCCGACGGGCCGGCCTGGCCGGCGCGGGGCTGGTGGTCGCGGCCACGGCCGTGCTCGCCGGTACGACCCTGCTGGCCCCCGACGGCCGGCCGGCGCGCCCGCCCGCGGCGACCGCCTCCACCACCGTGCCGGCACCGCCCCCGTCCCCCGACGACGGCGCCGTCGTGCACGACATCCGCGTCGACCTGACCGCACTGGAACTCCGCGCCGGCGGACGGACGTTCCCCGTCTCGGCGCCCGGCATGAACCAGCCGTTCCGCGGTGACGCGGTCGGCCGTGTCACCGAGCGCATGCGCCGCGTGCGGTTCAGTTCCTCGCCGACGGGTGTGGTGGAGCGGCACGACTGGGTGCTGGCCTTCGTCGGCCGGCGCGGCGAGCGGCACTTCGTCTACGGCGCCGGCAGCACGGCCGACGCGCCCGGCCGCCGCCCGTCCACCCTGGGCCTGATCGGCCTGCGCACCGCCGACGCCCGCTGGCTGTACGAGCACACCGTCGTCGGCGCCAAGATCGTGCTCACCGGCGACGGGACCTGACGCCGGTGAGCGAGGGCCGACCCGGAGGTCAGCTGGTGAAGAGGAAGTACTTCCAGCTGCCGTACGTCGTCGAGTTCACGTTGTCGCCCGACTTGGTGTCGATGTAGGCGGAGCGGATCCGGAAGCGGACGCCGGTCGGCGGGGTGCCGGTGAGTTCCAGGGTGTCCTTGCCGCCGGAGCCGAGGGCGAGGAACTCGGAGTCGGTGGCACGCCAGGCGCCCTGCGCGTAACGCTGCACCTCCACCCGGTACCTGCGGCCCTTGTACGCCGTCATCGTGGTGTCGTAGACCGGGTCCTTGGACTTGCGGAAGTAGCGGTACGTCTGGTTCCACGCCTTCTTGGACGTGTAGTAGCCGCTGAGCGCGGACGACACCTTCACGCGTGCGCCGACCGTGCTGGTGGCCGTGGCGGGCGCGTAGCGGGTGTCCCCGGCGAACTTCGCCGTGAGCTTGGTGTCGCGGGTCAGGGTGAGGGTGACGGACAGGTTGCCGGCGGAGTCGACCGTGCCGGATTTGACCAGTTTCTCCGGCTTGTCGCCGCCGTAGGGGTCGGCGTACAGGTCGACCTCGCGGTTCTTGTACGTCGTGCCCAGGTGCGCCGTGAACTTCACCGCGCTGTCGTACGCGTACACCTTGCCGCCGTTGTCCAGCGACAGCGCGGCCGTGCCGGGGGAGACCTTCACCGTGCTCGTGGCGGTGGCACCGGCGTGGTACGCGTCGCCCGCGTAGCCGACCGTGTACGTGACCTCGCCGCGTGCCTGCGGGGTGTCGGTGAAGGTGTACGAGCCGTCGGCGCCGACCGTGGCCGTGCCGAGCTTCCTGCCGGCCGGGGACTCGGCGTCGGTGCGGGTGACGGAGACCGTGGTGCCGGCCGGGAGCGCGGCGGACGACGTCAGCTTGCCGGTGACCGAGAGGGGCTTGGCGCGGGGCGCGGTGGCCGGGGCGGTCGCCGTGAGGGTGGTGTCCGCCTTGGCGGGGTCGGTGAGGACCCGCAGGGAGTACACGTCGGAGTCGTTGTACGACACCGCGAACAGCCTGCCGGCGTCCGGTGCCCAGGCCAGGCCCGAGGCCGCGAGGGTGTCGGAGCCGCTGCTGGTGCCGGTGTTCGGGAAGTCGTACTCCCGGACCGGGGTGGAGCCGCCGGGCGCGAAGACGTGGACGTCGGGGTCGTACCAGGAGAAGGTGCCCGCGGCGACCGTGCCGTCCGGGGCGATGTCGACCGCGTTGGGGTACGGGTTGGTGGGGTAGCTGCCGTCCTCGGACAGGTCCGCGAGCTTGAAGACCTCGTGCCGGTAGGGCGCGCCGCTGGCCGTGACGACGTCCTTGCCGTCCGGGGTGACGGCGAGGTCGGTCAGGTTGCTGCTGTCGCCCGGGTCGAAGACGTAGGCGGTGCGGTTCGCCGTGCCCGACGACACGTCGTAGACGGCGAGTTCGGCCGGGCTCTGTCCTGGCGCGCCCGCGACGAGCGTGCCCGGGGCACCGGCCGAGGAGCCGAGCACCGGGGCGCTGTACCAGGTGCGGGTGGTGTCCTGCCGGAGGGTCACCACCGGGTCGGTGCCGCTCAGGTCGAGCGAGCCGATGTTGCCGTCGCCGGAGGCGCCGTAACCGAACCAGAGCTTGCCGCCGGCGAGGGCCGGGTACTCGGGACCGGTGCCGTCGCCCGTCGGGTACCGGTGGGCCTCGGTGGCCGTCCCGGTGTCGATGGCGACGATCGCGTCGGCCTTCTCCACGGCCGCGTACAGCGTGCCGGAGTCGGCGGACAGTTCCAGGCCCCGGACGCCGGGGAGTGAGCCGACGGTGCCGACGACGGTGCCGCTGTAGTCGGTCACGACGACCTTGCCGCCGGCCGGATCGCTGATGAACACCCGTTGGTGGACGCCGTCCACGACGACGTCACCGGTGGACGTGATCGGAAGCACGGCGCTGGTGTCGGCCAGCGCGGGCGCGGCCGAGGTGACCGCGAGCGCGGCCGAGCTGAAGAGGACCGCGAGCGCCGTCGCGGCCGGAAGAGTGCGTATACGCACGGTGGTTTCGAACCCCCGCATACGGAAGGAGCCCCTACTGGATCAGGGGATGGCGGGAGCGTAGGCGAGGGGGGTGACGGTGGGGGCACAGGGCGGTCAACGGTGATCAAAAACTGGACCGGTTCCCGGGCCGGTCAGCACGTGTCGACGGGGGCCACGCTCACCGCGTCGCGCTGCCAGCCGAGATGCCGGACCGCCGCGCCCCCCTTCTCGCCCTTGTCACCCTTCTCGCCCTTGTCACCCTTCTCGCCCTTCTCGCCCGAGGGCTCGATCCTGAGTGTGACGCCGGTGCCGTCGGCCGCCAGGAGCTCCCCGCACAGCGTCTCCCGGGGGGTGTGCACCCGGACCGTCCGCGCCGGCTCGTCCGGCCCCGGCGCCACCCAGGTCAGCAGGATGCCCGCGGCGGTGGCCAGCACGCCGAGCACGGTCGCCCACCGGGTACCGCGGATCCGCGACGCGATCCGGTCCCGCTCGTCCTCCTCCCAGTCGAGCAGCTTCGCGGCGGTGGCGTTCTTCAGCACGTCACCGGGCTTGCCGTGGGCCGCCGACACCGCGAGGTAGGCGGCCAGGAGCAGCAGGACCAGGCCGGCCGCCATCAGCGCGAAGACCCACACCCGGTAGCGGTCGGGGAGTTCGGCGACGTTCTCGCGCCCCTTGAGGACCAGTACCGCGGCGAGCAGTCCGGTGGCGACGGTGAGGAAGTTCCGCCAGCCCTCCGCCTGCGCCCGGCCGATCTGGAGCTGCTCCTGCGCCATCAGGTCCAGCCGCTGCTGGGCGCGTTCGAGTTCCTCGGGCTCGTACCGTCCCGACGCGGTCACGAGCCGCCGCCCGCCGGACGCACGGCCGTCCACCTGGCACCGCAGCCGCCGGTCTCCTGGGCGTCCCCGGAGTGGGGTTGGCGGCACTTGCACCGCATGTAGACCTCGCCCGGCACCTCGTCGTCCCCGGTGCGCCTGCCCGGCCCCTTGACCACCGCGCCCGGCATGACGTTCGGCGGCGCGTGCCGGGTCTCGCCCTCGCACTCCGGGCAGGTGCCGGTGACGACGAGCCGGCCGCTGGAGAAGTCCCAGACGAACCCGGTCTGATCGGGCAGGTACTTGGGCTCGTAGGCCTTGGCTCTGTGCGGGGTGTGGGGCGGCATGTCAGGTCCTCTCGTGGGGCGGCAGCCGGAAGGCGAACAGGGGCGCGTAGTCCGCGAGCCGGGCCCGGACGTCGTCGACGGTCAGCTCCGTCTCCTCGGCGGCCAGCCGGAGATGGTCCGCGGAGACGTCTCCGGCCAGCACGGGCTCCCGCCCCGTGAGCCGGGCGGTGAGCAGGACGACGTCACGCCAGTCCGGGACGCGGTCGCAGACGGGCTCGGCGAACGGGATCTCCAGTCCGATCAGGGTGAACGGCCCCAGCCTCCGGTACGTCTCCCCCAGCCCGGCTCCGAGCCGCCCGGCCGCGACGACCAGGGCGAGCGGGGTGAGCGTCCAGGACTCCTCCAGGGATTCCTGGAGCAGCGCGTGCTCGGCGGCCAGGTCCCGCTCCTGGGGGGCCGCGGGCGGGACGAAGTCCGGGGGGACGGGGACGGTGGGGGCGCCGAGGGAGCGGTAGGCGTTCAGCTGGGCGGCGGCGGTGGGGAGGCTGACCTCGTTGTCATCGGCGAAGCCGACGAGCTCGTGCAGGGTTATCCGTTCCCGCCACCATCCGGCGGTGTACAGGACGCTCCGCAGCGAACGGTCCGGCGTCAGCCCGGCGACCTCGTCGGGGAGGTCCGGCATGTCGACACCGTAGGCGGCCATCTGGCTCCGCAACGTCTCCGCGGTGGTGGCGAGGCTCTGGCCCAGGTCCGCCGCGATCGCCACCAGCGAGGCGAGCTCCACCCGGTCGTCCTCCCCGACGTTCGCCGGCTCGGTGTACCCCTCGCGCAGCCCCGGCACCGGGAAGCCGTGCCGCCATATGCCCCAGGACCGGGAGGAGCGGGGCACGGCCAGCAGGACCCGGGCCGCACCGACCGCCCGCCTCTCGACCAGGCCCGCGTCCGCCAGCGCTTCGACGGCAGCGACGTGCCGGTGTGGCGAAGTGGGGTCCTTCACACCCTCGATCGTCGCCAGCACGTCCCAGGTGGAGAGCGGCTCCGGGTCGTGGACGTCCCCTTCCCCGATCGTGCCCGTGAGCGACATCTCCAACGGCAGCTCCTCACACCAGGCGGGCGGCCGGAACGAGGCGAGCGGGGCCGGGTCCGCGACCTCGACGCCCAGCGGGCCTCCCCATGCGGCGAGCCATGCCGCCGTGGCCCCGACGGCCTCCCCGCGCCGGGCCGCCAGCCGGACCAGGTGCGGCAGACCGATGGGTTCCGGGGTGAAGAAGGGCGGCTGCGCGTCCAGGTCACGGCTGAGGGCCGTGAGCTGCGTGTCGTCCAGGAGGTACGGCAGATCCGGTCCGGCGAGCCGGTAGCCGAGGGGTTCGAAGCGGCGTACGACCGCCTCGATCTCCGCGGGCGGGATCCCCGTCTGCTGCGCCCGGTAGGCGACGTCCACGGGCCGCACCAGCCCGGTGAACGGCGCGGAGGTGTGATGCAGGGAACGCTTCCCGTTCGGCTGGTCGTTCAGCAGGATGCGTCGTTCTCGCGCGTCCACGCGATGGGAGGCGAAGGCCCCGAGGTCCGGCGGCCGGGGAATCACCGGATCGAGCCCCGACAGTCGTTCGAGCAGCTCCGCCAGGCTGCCCAGGCTCACCTTCTCGGCGGCCGACAGATGCACCAGCATCCGCCGCACGGCGCTCTGCGCGGCATCGCCCGGCATCCTCGCCTTCAGGTTGAACCTGCTGTACAGCGCTTCGTACAGCGCCGTCGTCAGACGGCTCGGTACGACGTCGTCCAGGGCGCGGACGTCCGCCACCTCCGGGATCGACACACCCGTGACCGCGTACCGGCGCAGGCGGCGGGTCACCTCCCGCAGCGGACGCCCGGTGTCCGCGGCGGCGCGCATCAATGCCATGAGGGACTCGTCCGGCGCATCGCGGAACAGAACCGCGTCCAGGGGTTCCGGCTCGGGGAAGCCCGGGTGCGAGCCGATCGCCTCCCGGTGACGCTTCACGCCCAGGGCGCCGGCGCGCCAGGCCGCGAAGAAGCGCATGCCGATGGCGGTCCCCACGAGGTTCTCCTTGAGGACGGCGTCGTCGACGGGCAGGCAGCCGAGTGTGCGCAGCGACAGCTTCTCCCGTTCCCGTGCCCACTCGTCGGGCCGCAGCTCGACCGGGACCTTCACGGGCACGTCGTGCTCCATCATCTGGCCGAGGACCTCCAGCGCGAGCCTGGGCCAGGACTCGGTGAGACTCCACAGCCAGTCCAGCGGGAAGGGCCGCCACGCCTTGCGGACCAGAGCGGGCACGGCCTCCTTGAGGTCCTGCTCGACACCGCGCTGGTCGTACCCGAGGAAGCGGTTGCGGTCGACGCTCAGCTCCGGCCGGTGCCGGCGCCGCAGATTCACCACGTACCCGTCCGGCGGCTTGGCGTCCGAGACCAGCAGCCCGTCCGCCAGCAGCATGCCCGGACCCTGCACCCACCAGACGCCCTCGGTGGCCTCGATGCGCTCGCTGCGCAGCGAGGAGTCGCCGTACAGAGCGCCCGGTTGCCAGTAGGCCGGATCTCCGCCCAGTTCGGTCGCGGTCACCTCCACCGGGGTGCACCACAGGAACTCGCGCAACGCCTGGATCAGAGAGGGGCGCTGTTCGTCCGCCTTGTCGGGGTCGTCGTGCAGGTACAACCGGACCCTGGTGCCACCGCCCGCCAGCTCCAGCGGCTCCCTGCCCAGATGCATCAGCCCGGATCCGGCGGTGACACTGGCCCGGTGGCCGTCCAGGGGGCGTTGGCCGTGCACATCGACCGGCCGGGTGGTCACCTCGATCTCCTCGGCCAGCATGAAGTAGCTGAAGACGCCGATGCCGAACCGGCTGTTGAGTTCCGTGGTGACCCCGCGACGGCGCCATCGGCGCATCTCCCGCATCCGGGCCGAGGACTGTTCGGAGCGGCGGCCGGCCTGGGCGAACAGGTCCCGCAGTTCCTCGGCGCTCATCCCGACGCCGTTGTCCTCGCACTGGATGTACATCCGGCCGGTGGTCGGCTCGATGTCCTGGGTGAAGACGATGCTGCACCCGGCGAGCTGTTCCCGCTCGGTCCGGCCGTCGGGTCCGCCCGCGTGGTCCGCGTACCGGCGGCGGGCCTGGCGCACCCGGCAGGCGTCGAGGGCGTTCTGGTACAGCTCGCGCACCGCCAGCATCCGGTCCCCGTACAGCTGGGTGCCCATGATGAGCGGTTTCACCTCGTCCTCGGCGAGCCGGAACCGGGGCGGTGGCTTGTCGAAGCCGTGGTTGATGGGGATCAGGCCCTCGGTCTTGACCATCTGCGGCAGCCCGAAGAGCAGGTCACCGGAGCGCAGGGTGCTCTGGACACGCCGTATCGCCCCCGATTCCGCGGCGATACCGGAGGCGAGCCGGTCCAGTGCCGTGAACAGGGCCGCGCTGCCGCATTTGAACACCAGCCGCCAGTGGGTGCCCGAGGCAGGGCCGGGTCCGCCCGCCTCCGCCGGCCAGTGCGAGGTGATGGGGAGGAAGCCGTCGTTCCGGGCGATCTCGGCCTTGATCTGTTCCGGGCGGACCTGCATCGGCTCGCGCGGACCCAGATGGTCGATGATCACGCCGTCGAGCATGCGCGGGTCGATCGCGAGGCGCCCGGCGAGATGCAGCAGCGTGGCCATCTCACGGGGGCGCCAGCTCCACCGGTCCGCCTCCCCGCACAAGTAGGCGCACAGTCCCGCCTCGGTGTCCCAGAGCGTCCCGTCGGGTGCGACGGTGTCGGCCGGGGTACCCGTGCCCAGCTGGGAGACGACCTTGACGACGGCATGCCGCAGCACGTCTCGCTCGTGGGTGCCCAGCGTGAGGCCGGCGGCGCTCTCCGCCGCCCGGACCAGCAGGTCGACGGCAGCGCGCAGGCTGTCCAGCTCGGCGTCCCCGCGCTGCTCCCACAGCAGGTCCCAGTCGGCCAGGAAGCGGTGCCGCAGCCAGTACTCCGCGCTGCGGGCATCGTCCTTCTCCCGGCGGCGCGACAGCGTCCGGCGGGTGGCCTCGATCTGCCGGTGGGCGCGCCGTACGTCGCCCATGTCCCGGACGAGATGGGCGGCGAAACTGTCCTCGGGAAGCTCCCGGTCGTCCGTGGCATCGGCCGAACCGTCACCGTCGACGGTGCGCAGCGCCGCGAGACCGCAGGACAGCGCGGCCTCGCGCAGGAACGGCGCGCCCAGCAGCACCACGGTCTCGACCAGGCTCAGCCGCGCGCCGGCCGCCTCGACGAGGTGGCCGAGCCGCTCGATCAACCGGGGCGGGACCCGGTCGTCGTCCCACGGGTCGGACTCGGGGTCCCGCTGCCTGCGGATGGCGACGGTCTTCTTCACGACCTCCGCCAGGTGCTCCTTGGCCTTGCCGCGCTGGGCGGGCGTGCCCTCGGTGTACTCCCACAGGCTCGACCGGATGACGGCGTCGGTCCAGGGGCCGGAGGACGCCGTCGCGTCGCACAGCGGCACGTCGGCGTGGCTGCCGCCCGTTCCGTCGATGCTCAGCCACCGGGGGAGGGCCCTGGGCGGTCTGCTGTACGTGTAGCTCGCCGCGATCTCCTCCGCGCGCAGCTCCACGCGCTGGATCACCTGGCCGAAGGTACGGGCCGAGGACTCGGGCGCCAGAGTCTCGTTCAGGGCCATGGCCAGCACGCTGCCGGCGTCGGCGTGCCCCAGAGCCTCCTCTCCGGGGGCGCAGGCGCTCACCAGGACGACGTTGTCCCAGGGGCGGCTGACCTTCATCGCCTCGAAGGTGGCCGGCGGGGTGTCCCCGCTGCTCCGGCAGGCGTCGAAGCAGAGCATCACCGTGGCGCTGGACCGCAGGGGCGCGAGCAGTTCGTCGGGCACGATCTCGATGAGCCCTTTCGGGCCCAGGGTGCGTTCCCCGTCGGCGCCCCACCGCGCGCGGACGTCGCTGGGCAGGAGGTAGTCGGTCTCGCCGAACCGGACTCCGTGGCCGGAGAAGTAGACGAGCCCTACGTCGCCGTCCTCGCAGGAGTTCAGGAACCGGCCCAGCTCGTCACGGATGTTGTGCTCACCGGTCGCGTCCTCGTCGTCGAGCACCCTCACGTGCTCCGCCGCATAGCCGCTGCGCAGCAGGGTGGTGCGCAGCGTCGCGACATCGTTCGCGGTGAAGGCCAGCCCCGGGAAGTCCCCGCTCAGCTCCGGTACCTGTTCCAGCTGCGGATACGCGGGCACCCCGATCAGCAGGGCCCGCCGTCGACCGGCGCTCATCGTCCCCGAACCCCCCTCGTGGTGCGCGAGTTGACACTCCGTCACGGCATGGAGGGCGATTATTTCAGAAGACCGTGCGGAACGCGGGCGGACCGGGCGCCCGGGAAGGACCTCCGGGCGTCCGGGCCGTCGTACGGGTGGGGGCCGTCGTACGGGTGGGGGCCGCGGTACGGGTGGGGGCCGCGTACGGGTGGGGGGGACGGGTGGGGGGCGGTACGGGTGGGGGGGCGCCGGTCCCGCGTTCCGCTCCGGGGCTACTCCTCGTCGGTGGTGCGTACCCGTGTCGCCCGGCCCGGTCCGGGGAGTTCGGCCAGCTCGCTGCGGACGAGCAGGACGTCGCCGATGACGAGGTCGTAGATCAGGATGCCGAGCGTGCCGCCGACCAGGGGGCCGACGATCGGGATCCACCAGTACGCGCTGAAGGAACCGGCGACGCTGCCCGGGAAGGCCAGGCTGTCCCAGCCCGCCGCGTAGGTGAACAGGCGTGGCCCGAAGTCGCGGGCGGGGTTGATGGCGTAGCCCGCGTTGGCGCCGTAGGACATGCCGATGGCGGCGACGACGAAGCCCACGATCAGTGGTCCGAGGTTGGCCTTCACGGCCTGGTTGCGCAGGTCGAGGACGGCGGCGATGAGCATGAGCAGGAAGGCCGTGCCGACGATCTGGTCGATCAGCGGGCCCCAGACGCCGCCGTGGAAGTACTGGGCGGGGAAGGTCGCGAAGATGGAGAAGGTGGCGTTGGTGTGTCCGTTCACCTTCGGCCCCGGCACCGTCCGGTCGTAGGCGTTGATCGCGTCGTGGTAGACGAGGTAGACCAGCGCCGCCCCGGTGAGCGCGCCGACGAACTGCGAGAACCAGTACGGCAGGACCTTGGCCCAGGAGAACCCGCGGCGCACGGCCATCGCCAGGGTCACCGCCGGGTTGAGGTGGGCACCGCTGACGCCGCCCGCGACGTAGACGCCGAGCATGACGGCCAGGCCCCAGCCCCAGGTGATGAGCAGCCAGTCTCCGGCCGCCAGGAAGATCGTCGTGGTGGTGGCCGCCCGGCCCGAGCCGGGCAGTGCGGCGACCGCCATCGCGACCACACCGCAGCCGAACGCGATGAGGACGAGGGTTCCGAGGAACTCCGCCAGGCACTCACCCAGCAGTCCGCCCCGGCTTCTGAGACGGGACGGCTTGATGAGCGGAGCGATGTCTACAGCCATGGAGGCCCCCTTTGAAGAGAGCAATGCGGCCAACATCACCATATTGGCCCACAAAGCCACTCCCCGCAGGGTGACCGTTCGCCGCCCCGCGCGGCCCCGCGGGGGGGGGCGGCCCGGGACGGGGGCCCGCGCCCGGCGGTCAGCTGTCCAGGTCGTCGGCGTAGTGCCGGAACCCATGGCGGTCCCGGTGCAGGGACCACAGGGTCTCCGCGAGCACGCCCGGGTCCTTGCGCGCGTGCCCGGCCGTGATGGCCCCCGGGATCACCAGCTGCGCGACGTGGATGCCCTCCGGCGCCAGACGGTCGTGCAGCAGATGGCCGTAGGCGCTCTCCGCGGCGAAGGCGATGGACGTCCCGGCCCGCTCGGGGTGCGGTACGGCGGCGGACCCGCCGTTGACGAACAGGATCGTGCCGCGCCCGAGCCGCCGCATGCCGGGCAGCACCTGCTGGACGGCGGCCACCGGACCGTAGACGGAGAACTCGATGGGTCCCACCAGGTCCCGGTGTCCGGTGTCCAGCACGGGCCGCATGAAGTCCCGGTGCGGCACCGGGCTGTACTGGAGCACCTCCACGGTCCCGAGGGTGTCGGCGATCTCGCGCAGCGCCACGGCCAGCTCCTCCGGCCGGCGCACATCGGCGGTGCAGGCGCGTGCGGTGATCCCCTCGTCCGCGAGGGTGTCGACGATGGCGTCCAGCCGGCCCCGGTCCCGGGCCACGAGCCCGACGCCGAACCCCTCGCGCCCGAACCGCCGCGCGACGGCGGTCCCGAGTCCCGGCCCGGCTCCCACGATGGCGACACTGCTCATGTCCACCATCCGTACCGCACCGGCCGGTGCCTCACACCGGCCGGGACTACTCCTCCGCCGGCGCCTGCCGTCCCTTCCGTATGCGCTCCACCTGCGCACCGGTGACGGCCCGTACCGCGTACGCCCCCGCGACGGCGGCCCCGACGACGGCCGCGTCACTGGCGAGCAGCGGCCACACCTCGGTGTAGGCGCGGGCGATGATCTCGTCGGTGGAGTCGCGGTACACGATCCCCACCCCGCTGAGCAGGCCGATCAGCCACAGCACCCACCACACCTCGACGGAGACGGGCACCTTCCGTTCCGGCGCCGTGCGCCGGAACGCGTCCACGACGATCCCGCGCGGGAACCAGAGGTTGACGACCGGGATGATCCAGCCGAGGTACACCCAGATCCCCGCGTACCGGGGCGGCTGCCCCGACAGCGCCTGCGCGTTGTCCCGCACCCGCCACAGCCAGGAGAGGAAGAGCAGCGCGCAGAGCACGCCGGCGCCGCCGCCCAGGGAGGTGACGAGGTGGTACGAGTCCTCCAGCGCGTTGAGCGGCCGGTGCACCCCCTCCCCCTGGTCCGGCGGCCCCGACGCCGGCTCTCCCGCCAGCGCCAGCCGCACTTCCCACGCCCCCCGGACGGCCCAGGCGAGCCCCGCGAGCAGCAGTCCCCCGGCGGCCAGTCGCCCCGCCACCTGCACGGGCCGGTACGCGAGCGCGTGCTCCCCGGCCTCGTCTCTCTTTTCGATCACCGGCACATCCTGACTCACCCGAACGGCCCACACCTCCTTCCGTGCGGCGTGTCGCCGCCGCGGGGGCCCCGGCCGGTCGTGCGGGTCAGGCCATCCAGAAGAAGACGGCCGTCATGCGCTTCTCCTCCAGCGTGCGCCCGGCGTAACCGGTCGCGCTGTGCACCAGGTTGGCGTGGTAGAGGAGCAGGCGGTTGTACTTGTGCGGGACGCGGACGTCCTCCTCGAAGTGGTCAGCCGGGACGTACCGCGTGCCGAGGGCCTCGACGAGGTTGTGGTGCGGGGCCTGGACGATGTTGCCGCCGAGCCGGCCGCCGGGCAGGGACTGGCGGTAGAAGGCGGTGCCGCAGTCCTTGGGGGCGGCGGGGTTGAGGTAGAGCACGGCCGCGTACCGGCACAGGGCGCGGGAGTCGGTGTGCGGGCGGGGCTCGCTCTCGCCCTCGCCGACGACCTGGACGCAGTTGTGGTTGAGGGTGCCGCCGCCGGGCGCCCGCTGCACCCAGAGGTCCTTCGCCCCGGTCGCCTTCTTCACCAGCCTCTCGACACGGGCGAGTTCGGCTGGTTCGAGGCCGGGCATGGTGCGCAGTCCGGGCCAGGTCTCGGAGGTGTGGGGGTATCCCCGGACCCAGTCGTCCTTGGCCAGGCACCGCTTCCGTACGGCGTCCACGTCGGGCAGGACGTCGTCCAGTACCCAGTAGTCGCGGCCCCTGGTGGGCTTGCGGTAGGGCAGGACGGGGAGCGCGGCCGGTGTGCGGGGCGGGGGCTGTGGGGCCATGCGGCGAATCTAGGACTCCGCGGGTCCGCCTTCTCCCGGCCGATGGTCAACGTTTCGGCAACCGTGTGTCATGTACACCAACACATGGCAATCACCGTCCGGTGGGCCGCCGTGCAGGGTGATCACCGCGTCCGGCGGGCCGCCGTGCAGGGCGATCACCGCGTCCGGCGGGCCGCCATGCACAGTTTTTACCTGCGGGACAGAGACGAATCGCGCTCCCGTCCGTACTGCTGTGCGTCCGATCCGCCCGCGCCGTCACCGCGGGCGGTCCCCCGACCGGGCAGGAGGCACGGTGCGCTTTTCGCGGAACGCGACGGGAACCCTTTTCGTGGGCGGTGCGATGGCCCTGACCCTCGGGGCCCTCGCCTACCCGGGCATGCTCGGACTGGACAAGGTCTCCACAGCCCAGGACCGCGTCATCGCCGACACCCAGTGGGGGCCCCTCACCGAGCAGGACCGGGACTTCGTGGTGAAGGTGCGGGCGGCCGGGCTGTGGGAGTACCCGGTGGGGCAGATCGGGGTGCAGAAGGGCCAGTCGAAGGCGGTGATCACGGCCGGCCAGCACCTGATCGACGGGCACGCGGCGCTGGACACCACCTGCCGCAAGATCGCCCCGATGCTGAACATCACGCTGCCCAACCTGGCCAGTCCCCAGCAGCAGGGCTTCGTCAACCAGCTCAAGGGTGAGAGCGGCAAGCAGTTCGACACCGACTTCGCCAACATCCTGCGGATGACGCACGGCTCGATCTTCAACACGGTCGCCAAGATCCGCTCCACCACGAAGAACTCGCTGGTGCGCGCCCTCGCCGACCAGGCCAACGACACCGTGCTGGACCACATCACCGTGATGGAGAAGACGGGCCTGGTCGACTTCGACCAGACCCTGTTCCAGCAGACCACCCCGCCGAAGCTGCCCAACTCCGACCTCACCCCGCCGCCGCCGGCCGCCGGCCAGCCGGAGGTGGTGCTCACCCCGCCCCCGACCGCCACGTCCACCCCCGTGGACATCAACGGCATCGCGGGCGGCGGCAACGCCGGGGCGGGCGCGAGCCCGGGCCCGACGGGCGGCTAGGGCCTCTCGTTTGGATCATGCCGGGCTCGCGGGCCCCGGCACCGCGCGTCGCCGCGTTGTCGTCGGTTGCCATGGCGCCCTCCTCCGCCTTGCGACGCACGGCACCAGACCCCGCTCCCTGATCCGGTCTGATCCAAACGAAAGACCCTAGGCCAGCCACACCGTGGTGTCCGGGGGCAGTACCCGGCCGTCCGGCAGCGGGGTGCTGGCCAGCAGCACCTCGCCGGGCGGGAGCGGCACCGGTTCGGTGCCCAGGTTGGTGACGTTCCGCCAGGTCTCGGTGCGGCTGAAGTCCAGCACACCGTCCGGGGTGCCCGGCGTCCAGGCCAGCGCCTCGCCGTCCAGCAGCTTGCGGCGCAGTCGCAGGGCCGTGCGGTACAGCTCCAGTGTGGAGCCCTCGGTCCCGGCCTGCGCCTCGACGGCGTACGACGCGAAGACCGGCGGCTGCGGCAGCCAGCCGGCTCCGGGCCCGAAGCCGTACGACGGTCCGGTGCGCGTCCACGGAAGCGGCACCCGGCAGCCGTCGCGGCCCTTGCGGACGTGCCCGCTCTGTTCCCAGATCGGGTCCTGGAGCACCTCGGTGGGCAGGTCGGCGACCTCGGGCAGGCCCAGTTCCTCGCCCTGGTAGAGGTAGGCCGAGCCGGGCAGCGCCAGCATCAGCAGGGTGGCCGCACGGGCCCGGCGCAGCCCGGCCGCCGGGTCGATCGCGGGCGCGGTGCCGCCCGACAGCAGCCAGGCGGCGGGGTCGGTGCCGGGCGGCAGCAGGAGCCGGGAGGCGTGCCGGACGACGTCGTGGTTGGACAGCACCCAGGTCGCGGAGGCCCCGGCGGACCGGGCCGTGTCCAGGGAACCGGTGATGACCTCACGCAGCTCCGTCGCGTCCCACCCCGCCTCCAGGTACTCGAAGTTGAAGGCCTGGCCGAGTTCGTCGGGGCGGGCGTACAGGGCGCGGCGGGCGCCCGGGACCCAGGCTTCGGCGACGGCGGTGCGCGGCGGGCTGTAGGCGTCGAAGATCTTGCGCCAGTCGCGGTAGATCTCGTGGACCTCGTCGCGGTCCCAGTACGGGTGGCTGCCCGGTGGGACCAGCGGCAGGGCGTCCTCGCCGGTCGCGCCGATGCCGCCGACGTCCCGCAGCGGCTCGGTGAGGTCCTTGGCCAGGCCGTGGGCGACGTCGACCCGGAAGCCGTCGACGCCCCGGTCGGCCCAGAACCGCAGGGTGGTGCGGAAGTCGGCCCGCACCTCCTCGTTGCCCCAGTTCAGGTCGGGCTGCTCGGGGGCGAAGAGGTGGAGGTACCACTCGCCGTCCGGGGTCCGCCGCCAGGCGCTGCCGCCGAACACCGACTGCCAGTCGGTGGGCGGGAGTTCGCCCCGCTCGCCGCGGCCCGGCCGGAAGACGTAGCGCTCCCGGGCGGCGGATCCGGGGCCGGCGCGCAGTGCCTCCTGGAACCAGGGGTGCAGATGGGAGGTGTGGTTGGGGACGATGTCCACGACGACCTTCAGGCCGAGCCGGTGCGCCTCGGCGACCAGGGCGTCGAAGTCGTCCAGGGTGCCGAGGCGCTCGTCGACTCCGCGGGGGTCGGCGACGTCGTAGCCGCCGTCGGCGAGTTCGGAGGGGTAGAAGGGGCTCAGCCACAGGGCGTCCACACCGAGCGCGGCGAGGTGGTTCAGCCGCTCGGTGACGCCCCTGAGGTCGCCGAGGCCGTCGCCGTCGGCGTCGGCGAAGCTGCGTGGATAGACCTGGTAGATGACGGCCTGGCGCCACCAGTCGGGATTCCTGGACGAAAGGTCTGCCATGGACAGACTCTGTCCACATCGCCGGGAATCGGAAACGTCCGGCCGGGCGACGCACGGCCGTGCGGGTCAGTCTCCGCAGTGCTCCAGCAGTCCCCGCATCTCCGCGTCCACCACGCGGTACCGCACCACGCGCCCCTCCTTCTCGCCCGCCACGACCCCCGCGGCCCGCAGCAGCCGCAGGGCCTGGGAGACGGCGGGGTCGTTCATTCCGGTGGCGATCGCCAGGTCGGAGACGGCGAGCGGGCCGGTGCGGTGCAGGGCGAGCAGCAGCGCGAGCCGGTTGGCGTCGGCCAGCAGGGAGAAGCGCTCGGCCCAGGTGCGCAGGCGGTCCGCGTCGCCGATGGCGGCGATCGCCTCGCACACCCGGTGACCGTCGATGGTCCGACGGTCGGCTCGGTCGGCAGGCACGAGATGCATGCCGCCATCCTCGCAGGCCCCGTTTTGTGATCTTGAATACCTGCGCAGGTGCGCAGCTATGCAGGAAACCGTGTGTCCCTCTACCGTGGGCGGGCCGTGGTGTTCGGGAAGTCGATGCAAGGTCGACGCGGCCCTCGCCACTGTGATCGGGGAGTTCCCGTCCCGTCCGGCACCGCCGGGCCACTGGTCGTACGACCGGGAAGGCAGGGACGGCGGACGCACGACCCGTAAGCCAGGAGACCGGCCACGGCAGCGCACGAAAAGATCCACGAGGTGCTGGAGCTGACCGCATGAACCTGCCCGGGACGTCCCTGCCCGAGTCCGAGCCCGCTTCCTTCCGCTGGCGACGAGAGGACACCGTCAAGACGGCGGGGCTGATGGTGGTGATCGTCGCTCTGCACGTCGTCGCCTTCGGGATCCTCTTCCTGCTGGTCGCGCCGGGGCACTACAAGGTCGGCGGTGACGTCTTCGGTGTGGGGCTCGGCATCACCGCCTACACCCTCGGCATGCGGCACGCGTTCGACGCCGATCACATCGCCGCGATCGACAACACCACCCGGAAGCTGATGGCCGACGGCAAGCGGCCGGTGTCGGTGGGGTTCTGGTTCGCGCTCGGGCACTCCAGCGTGGTGGTGCTGCTGGCGCTGCTGATCGCGGGCGGCACCTCCCTCGCCGGGAAGGTGATGAACGAGGGCTCCACCACCCACCAGGTGCTCGGCTTCGTCGGTACGACGATCTCCGGCACGTTCCTCTATCTCATCGCGGCCCTGAACCTCGTCGCCCTGGTGGGCATCCTGAAGGTGTTCCGCGCGATGCGCGCGGGGGCGTACGACGAGCGGGAACTCGAGGCGCACCTGGACTCGCGCGGGTTCATGAACCGCGTCCTCGGCCGGCTCACCAGGTCCGTGTCCCGGCCGGGCCAGATGTACCCGCTGGGCTTCCTCTTCGGCCTCGGCTTCGACACGGCCACCGAGGTGTCGCTGATGGTGATGGCCGGTTCGGGCGCGGCGGCCGGTCTGCCCTGGTACGCGATCCTCTGCCTGCCGCTCCTGTTCGCCGCCGGGATGAGCCTGTTCGACACCCTGGACGGCACGTTCATGAACTTCGCCTACCAGTGGGCGTTCGCGAACCCCGTGCGCAAGGTCTTCTACAACCTCGCCATCACCGGCCTGTCCATCGCGGTCGCCTTCTTCATCGGCACGATCGAGCTGGTCGGCGTCCTGCACGAGAAGCTGGACCTGCACGACGACGTCACCGGCTGGATCGCCGGCCTGGACCTGGACAACGTCGGCTATCTCATCGTCGGCCTGTTCGTGGCGGTGTGGGCGGTGGCGCTGTCGTACTGGCGCTTCGCCCGGGTGGAGGAGCGCTGGACGGCCTCCGCCTCCGCCGCGGACTAGGGTCTTTCGGTTGGATCAGACCCCGCGAGCCCGGCATGATCCAAACGAGAGGCCCTGGCTAGCGCGCCACCGTCTCCAGGTACAGCTTCACGTACCGGTCCACGTCCACCTGCAACGCGACGTCCACCAGCGTCCGTTCGCGGCCGCCCTCGTGGATCTCGGACTCGCCGGGGCGGGGGCGGCGGTCGACGACGGTCTGGCCGCGGGACGGGCCGGGGGCGAGGGAGACCTCGACCGGGAGGAGACGGGTGGTGAGGCCGGCCGGGTCGGCGACCGCGCACACCGCGCCCGCGTCGCCGAGGCCGCCCGCCTCCTCGGCCTCCGGTTCCTCGCCCTGGGTGGTCGGCCGGTGGGCGAGGAGTTCGCCGGCCAGGCGGGTGCCGGGCTCGCTGCTGGTGCGCAGCCGGTGCACCTCGGGGCTGGGGACGACGACCTGCATGAAGACGTCCAGGCCGTACATCGTGATCGGTACTCCGGCGGTGAGCAGGATCGCCGCCGCCTCCGGGTCGTGCCACACGTTGAACTCCGCGACCGGCGTCGCGTTGCCGGTGGCCACGGCCCCGCCCATGAACACGATCCGCTCGATGTTCCGGGTCACCTCGGGGTGGGTGCGCAGCAGCAGGGCGATGTTGGTCAGGGGGGCGGTGGGGATCAGGGTGACCGGGCGGGGGGAGGCGAGGATCTCGCGCCGCAGGAGGGTGACGGCGTCGACGGCGGCGGGGGCCCGGGTGGGGGCGGGCAGGCCGAGGTCGCCCATGCCGTCGGCGCCGTGCACGTGCCGGGCCGGGCGGGCCGGCTCCAGCAGCGGGCGCTCGGCCCCCCGGCCCACCGGGATGTCGGGGGCGCCCGCCCGCTCCAGCACGGCGAGGGTGTTGCGGACCACCCCGTCGACATCGGTGTTGCCGGCCACGCAGGTCACCGCCCGCAGGTCGAGTCCCGGGTGGCGTACGGCGAACAGCAGGGCCAGGGCGTCGTCGACGCCGGTGTCGCAGTCGATGATCACGGGGATGGGCTGACCGGTCACGGCGGACTCCTTCCGTCGTGCCGACCTTAGATCAGTTCCGGTGCCGTGCGGCCGGTTCCGTGCGGCCGGTTCCGGTGCCGTGCGGTCAGTCCCAGAGAGCCGGGCCGCGTGCCGCCACCCGGGCGGCGATCCGGCGCAGCAGTTCGGGCGCCGGGAGCGCGTCGGGGCGCCGCCCGTCCCGCAGGCGTACGGCGGCCAGTCCGGCGCCGGCCTCCCGCGCGCCGATCACCGCCTGGTACGGCACCAGGCGTGCCGCGCGGATCCGCGCGCCGAGGGTGCCCTCGCCGGGTCCGGCGAGTTCGGCGCGCAGGCCGAGCGCCACCGCGTCCCGGACCAGCTCCGCCGCCTGCTCCACCTGTTCCTCGGCGACCGGCAGCACGGCCAGCTGGACGGGGGCCAACCAGGCCGGGAAGGCGCCGCCGTGGGTCTCGATCAGGTGGGCGACGGCCCGTTCGACGCTGCCGATGATGCTCCGGTGCACCATCACCGGCCGGTGCTTCGCGCCGTCGGCGCCGATGTAGTGCAGGTCGAAGCGGGCGGGCTGGTGGAAGTCGATCTGGACGGTGGACAGGGTGGACTCGCGGCCGGCGGCGTCCGCGATCTGTACGTCGATCTTGGGGCCGTAGAACGCGGCCTCACCCTCGGCCTCCTCGTACGCCACCGGGGACTCGGCGAGGACCTCCCGCAGCAGTCCGGTCGCCCGCCGCCACAGCGCGGGGTCGGCGACGTACTTGCCGCCGGCGCCGGGCAGGGAGAGGCGGTGGCGTACGGCCTCGATGCCGAGGTCGGCGTAGGCGCGGGCGATCAGCTCCAGGGCGGCGCGGGCCTCGGCCACCGCCTGGTCCGGGGTGCAGAAGATGTGGGCGTCGTTGAGCTGGATGGCGCGGACCCGGGTGAGGCCGCCCAGCACGCCGGACCGTTCGGCCCGGTACATGGTGCCCAATTCGGCGATGCGCAGGGGCAGTTCGCGGTGGCTGTGGGAGCGGGAGCGGTAGATCAGGGCGTGGTGGGGGCAGAGGCTGGGGCGCAGTACGACCTCCTCGGCGCCGAGTCTCATGGGCGGGTACATGTCGTCGCTGTAGTGGTCCCCGTGCCCGGAGGTCTCGTACAGCTCGCGTTTGCCGAGGGCGGGCGAGTACACGTGCCGGTAGCCGGCCCGGCGTTCGGCGTCCCGGACGTACTCCTCCAGGGTGTGCCGGACGACGGCCCCGTCGGGCAGCCAGTACGGCAGTCCGGCGCCCATCAGGGGGTCGGTGTCGAAGAGGCCGAGTTCCCGGCCGAGGCGGCGGTGGTCGTGAGCGGACATGGGGGCTCTCCTCGCTGAAGGAGGCGGACGCCCCACGGCACGCGAAAGCCCCGGGGCGTTCGCCCCGGGGCTTCGATGCTGGTCAGGTGTCAGCGCGCCGGGACGGTCTCCGGCGTCGTCGTGCTCGACGGGCACTGCTGGGCGCGCTGCATGACCGGGACGGTACCGGGCCCGCACGGCCCGCGCCACGCGTTTTCGCCGCCCGCCCGTCCCCTCCCCCGGCCGTCCTCGGAGCCGTCCTCCGGCCACCGCCTCCCCGTTCCGTGGCCGCCCCTCACCCGTACGGCCCGGAGCGCTGGTGGGCGGGTCGGGCCGGTGGTGCCGTGAGATCAGGCACCCCGTCGGCCGCACGCAGCCCAGGAGGAACCGATGCTTCCCGAGATACGCGCCCGCATATCCCGCCTGCCCCGTGCCGTCCTCCTCCCCCTCCTCGCCACCGGTCTCCTCTCCGGCGGTGCCGTCGCGGCCCTCGGACTGCGGCACCCGGAGAGCGCGCCGCAGCCCCTGCCCACGATCGACCGGTCGGCGGTCACCTCCAAGAAGCCCTCGGGGCCCGGCGGTGCCTCGCTCAGTGACGAGCAGGCGGAGGCCGCGCTGATCACGCAGACCGACCTCGGCGCCCCCTGGACCGCCACGCGCGGCGCGGCGACCTGGCGGGACGGGCTGCTGAAGGCGCAGACCTCGGCCGGCGAGTGCCAGCGGCTGCTGGACGCCCTCTACAGCGACGAACTCCTCGGTGCGCCGGGCCGCGTGTCCATCGGCCTGGACGACGCCGACACCGACGCCCAGCTGCGCTACCAGATCGGCGCGCGCCGCCCGGCGGACGTGGACACCACGCTGAACTGGCTGCGCACCATGCCGGCGCAGTGCGCGCGGTTCACGGCGACCACGCAGCTGGGGCTCGTGCAGGACGTGCAGGTCGTGGAGGCCCCGCTGCCGGAGGTGGGGGACGCCCGGCAGGGCCTGCGCGTCTCCCTGGCCAGTACGGCGTCCGACGGGCAGGAGTACCTGCTCACCCTGGACGTGGCCGTCGTCCGGGTCGGCGAGGACGCGTTCACGCTCACCAACGGCGGTCTCGGCGACGTGCCGAACGACGCCACCCAGGCCGCCGTGCAGATCGGTGCCCTCCGCCTGGCGGACATCCGCAGGCAGGCCCGCGCGCAGGTCTGAGGGTCACAGCGGCGGCTGCGCCGGGGCCGGGCCCAGGGTGGTGGTGCCGGGCGCGGTGCGGTGGCCGAGGCCGGTGCGGTAGGCGTCCAGGGCGGCTTCGACGCGGCCGGTGCGGCGGAGCAGATCGCCGAGGAGCCGGCACAGGTCGGCGAGGTCGCCGGCGGCGCCCGCGCGTTCCAGGATGCTGAGGGCACGGACGTAGTGTTCCTCCGCCGCGTCGGTGTCCCGGGCGTCCTCGGCGATGATGCCGAGCAGGCGGTGCGCCCCGGCGGCGTGGACGGCGCCGCGTTCGGAGGAGAAGTCCCCGAGGACGCCCTCCAGCAGCCCGGCGGCCTCCTCGGACTTGCCCCGGCGGTGCAGGACGTCGGCGAGTTCGACGGCGGCCTGGCTGCGGTACAGGGCGGCCCGGTTCTCCGCGAGCATGGTGTGCGCCTGCCGCAGTTCGGCCTCGGCGCGGTCGAGTTCGCCGTTCTGGGCGCAGACGTAGCCGCGCATCCAGTGGCAGTTGGCCAGTTCGGTGCGCAGCCGCAGCTGGCGGTACAGCTCGGCCGCCTTGGCCAGGGAGGCGTCGGCCTCGGCGACCCGGCCCTCGGCGAGCAGGGTGCGGGCGACCGAGCGGTGCATACGGGCGATCAGCGCGGGATCCTCGGACTGCGGGGCGAGCGCGAGGGCGAACTCGGCGGCCTGGGCCGCGCGGGCGTGGGCGCCCATGTCCATGTAGGGCCCTATGACGCTGGCGTAGAGCAGCAGCAGCGCGTCGGGGTCGTGCAGTCCGCCGCGGTTCAGCTCGTCGAGGGCCGACTCCAGCAGGTACACCGCGTACCGGAGTTCACCGGCGAGGTAGTGGGCGACGGCCCGGCCGCGGATCGCGGGCACGCGCACCGGCAGCGTCTTCCCGGCCAGCCGCTCCTCCGCCTGCTCGAAGTACTCCCGCGCCTCGCTCAGCCCGCCCGTCTCCAGGGCGCACTCCCCGAGGCCGAGCAGGGCGGCGGCCTGTTCGCACCCCAGTCCGTGGGCCTCCGCCTCGGCCCGCAGCACCGCGTACTGGGCGGCGGCCTCCTCGGCCCGGCCGTCGGCGAGCACCCGCTGGGCCTCGGTGAGCCGCAGCCGCAGATCGGTGGCGAGGTGGGCGGGGCGGCCGACGGCCAGCTCCTCGAAGGCGACGCCGAGGCGGTCCGCGATGTGCCGCAGCGCCTCGTCGGAGGCCCGGACGCGGCCCGCCTCCACGGTGGAGATGTAGGCGGGCGTGTACGCGGGTTCGGCCAACTGCCTTTGGGTCAGCCCCTTCTGCGCGCGCAGCCGCTGCACCCGCCGTCCGATGACCTCCGGATCGTCCCGCTCGCGCATGGCCGCCACGCCCCCCAACTGCCTTGGCACCTCTTGCCGTTAGGCTCCGGAAGCCCCTAGGTTAAACGTCGAATTAAACCTGCTTAACAAGCCGCTGTCGTGTTGCGAGGTCGCCGTGTCCGGACGTACATCCGCACCCCACACACGCCCCACCGCGCGCAGGGCGGTGACGGCCGCCTTGGTCGCCGCGGCGGCCCTGGTCCTCGCGGCGAACGCCGGCCCGGCGCGGGCGGTACCCCCCGCCTCCACGGCACAGGTCATGACACCGGACCAGGCCCCCTCCCGCTGACGGAAGACACCCGGCCCGGCGCGGAAGCGGTTACTTGAGGGCGCCGACGAAGGCGGCCCAGGTCTGCGGCGCCACGGCGAGGTGGGCCACGTCGGGGCTCTTGGAGTCACGGACGGCGACGAGGGCGGGGAGACCGGCGACCTCTACGCAGTCCCCGCCGTTGGAGCCGCTGTAGCTGGACTTGCGCCATGCGGCGGGGCCGAGGGCGGCGCATTCGACACAGTCGCCACCGGTGTTGCCGCTGTACGAGGACTTACGCCACCGCGCGCTCGTCAGGGGCTGATGTATGCGCATAGCGTTCCTCCATCACGCGGGCGATCAGTGCCGCCGAATCCTCCACGGAGAGGGCGGAGGCCTGCAAGTGAGCGTAACGAAGGGCCGCTTCCCTCACGGTGTCCGAGCTGGCCGTCATGTGCCCCGAGATCAGATCCTCGGTGTACACGATCTCGGGGTGATCGACAAAGCGCAACGCATTGAACGAACCGATGAGACTGGCGTGTTCGCCTGCTTCGAACGGCAGCACCTGGATGCGTACCCACCTGTTGTCCCGGAAGCTCAACAGATGGGCGAGTTGGTCCCGCATGGTCTCACGGCTGCCGATAGGCCTGTGCAGAGCCGCCTCGTCCAGAACGACCCAAGTCAGCGGCGGCTGCTCACGTGCCAGGATGCGCTGGCGCTCAATCCGCGCCGCCACCAGTTCGTCGAGCTTGTCCGGCATGCCCGTCGCCAGCACCGCACGCGCGTACCTCTCGGTCTGGAGCAGCCCGTACACGACCTGCGCCTGAAACGTGGAGATGTAGGTCGCCTTCGCCTCCATCTCCGCATACGGCTGGAACCAGCCCGGCAACTGGCTCCGCAGAACCAACCCCACCAGCCGTGAGAAGAAGCCGTCCGTCATCAGCGCCGCGTCCGCCCGTTCGGCGAACTCCCGCGTCGGTACCTTCAGCGTCGTCTCGATCTGGCCGACCAGGGAGCCCGTGCAGAAGATGACCGCGCCCAGCTCCTTCTGCGTCAGCCCCGCCGCCTCCCGTTTTCTGCGCAGCTCGGAACCGAAGTAGTCCAGCGGTGAGGCACTGGGGTCGAGTTCGCGGATGTTGACCATGACGTGAGGCACCCCCTGCGATCGTTCTGTAGCTGAGCGTAATCGAAGGGCGGCGCACGGGTGCCGGGAATCAGGAAACCGACCTACGCCGCGACGGTGACCGCAGCCACCGCCCGTACCGCCCCGGACCTCACCTCCGCTCCCGTGCCCGCGCCGCACACCGAACAGGCGCCCGGCGAGACGCTTGCCGAGAAATTCTCGGCCGTCCCGAGCAACCACAGCCCCCACTTCGCGCCCGACCTGTCCACGGTTGCCCCGGGTGTCCGCACTCTGGTATCGGGGGCCCTGGCGTTGTTGTCGGTGGCATGACCTAGTCTTTGCGCACACTCGTCGCACGAGGCACACACGGCTCGTGCACAGGGGGCTCACACTTCGCCGTGCCCACTCGGGCACGCGCTTCTTTCATTCGTTCCGGGGGGTTCGAATCAGCGTGCGCAAGCGCTCTCTCCTTGCTGCCACCGCCCTGGCGGCCCTCATCGGCTCGACGGCGCTCGCCGTGCCGTCGTTCGCCGACACCGACCGGCCCATCCCGCTCTCGGACGCCGGCGACACCGTGGTGGACGGTGTCCACCAGCACATCTTCCTCGCCGACCGGTACAACAACCGGATCGTCGTCACCGACGCCACCGGCTACTACACCGGCACCATCACCGGCCTGCCCCAGGTCCGCGACCTCGAACTGAGCCCGGACGGCAACACGCTGTACGCGGCTCTCTACGGCGCCGACAAGATCGTCGCGATCGACACCGCGACGCTCAAGCAGACCGCCGAGTACCCGACCGGGCCGGGCACCATCCCGTCCAGCGTCTCCTTCGCCGACGGCAAGCTCTGGTTCGGCTACGGCGACCAGTGGGACTCGGGTCTCGGCGTGGTCGACCTGACCGCCGAGACACCGACGGTCACCCTCGACCTGGCCGCCGGGCACGACTTCGCCAGCCCGCCGAAGCTGTACGCCGACCCCGACAACCCGGGCACGCTGCTCGCCCTGGACGCGGGCATCAGCTCCGGCCCGATCATCGTGTACGACATCTCCTCGGGCACACCGGTCATCCGCGTCACCGAGGACAAGGGCGGCTTCTACAAGGACGCGGCGCTCACGCCGGACGGCCAGAACGTCGTGGTCGCCGGTCCCGGCACCCGCGCCCTCACCGAGTACCGGCTCTCGGACCTGGCCCAGGTGCGCACGTACCCGGTCAAGGACCAGCCGGAGACGGTGAGCATCGCCCCGGACGGCACCGTCGCGGCCACCGTCCTGGACACCGACGACGCCGGTGACACCTACGTGTTCACCGGTGGCCCCGACAAGCCCAGCGTCCGCAACGTCTCCCACAACTGGATGCCGTGGGGCGCGCACGCGATCAGCTGGTCGGCGGACGGCTCGAAGCTCTTCGTGCAGACGGACCCGGGCGGGTCCATGAAACTGCACCGGATCAACGAGCCCCGCAAGTACGAGGCGACCCTGACGGTGAACGCGCCGACGTCCGCGGCCCGTGCCAAGTCCCTCAAGGTCACCGGCAAGCTCACCTCCGGGCTGGCGCTGCCGGCGGGCACCCCGCTGAAGGTGACCCGCACGGACATGGAGTCGCCGAACGGCAAGTCCCTCGGCACCAAGCCGCTCGGCACCGGCGGCGCGTTCAGCTTCACCGACACGCCTCCGTCCGGCGGCCGGGTCACGTACACGGTGGCGTTCGACGGCGACGCCGCGCACACGGCCGCCAAGGCAGCCGACTCGGTCGACGTCTCCCGCGCCAAGCCGACGCTGACCGTCAACAACAACGGCAAGGTGTACTCGTACGGCAAGGACGTCAAGTTCACCGCGCACCTAGGCAAGACGTACAAGAACCGCACGGTGGAGATCTGGGCCGACCCGTTCGGCTCCGACAAGCCGAACAAGAAGGTGAAGACCGGCAAGGTCAACTCCCACGGCGACCTGTCGGTCACGCTGGACCTGAAGCGGGACACCAAGGTCACCGCGAAGTTCGCGGGCGACTCCCGTTACAAGTCGGCGTCCGCCTCCAGCACGGTCGGGGCCATGGTGAGCGTGTCCACGTCCGTGGGCAACCACTACAAGTCGAAGTCGGCGTGGGGCCACACGTACTACTTCTTCCACAAGTCCAAGGACCCGATGATCACGACGAAGATGTCGTACTTCCCGGGCCGGGCGCAGAAGTTCGAGTTCGAGGTGTACTACCAGGGCCGCTGGTACCCGGGCGACCCCTCGTACTTCAAGCTGGGCTCCGACGGCGTGTCCAAGGTCCGCATCACCGGCGACCACGGACAGGACGTCGGCTGGCGCTTCCGGGTCCGCTCGTCGTACATCAACAGCTCCTCCGGTGACACGGTGAACTCCACGACGCACGGCGCCTGGAAGTACTTCACCTTCACCCAGTAGGCGCTACCGGGCCGCCTGGAGCTGCCGGAGCTGCCGCTGGACGTTCTCCAGCGCGCCGCGCCGGCGGCCGGGCACCCTCAGCCGCAACTCCGCGAGCGCGGGTCCGAGTTCACGGGCCCGCGCCGTGTCCTTGATACGGGTCCACTGATGGTGGGCGCGGTCCACGGCCGCCTCCACGGCGGGCGCGTCCACCGCCTGCCCCGCGGCCAGCCGCGCCTCGGCCACCGCCAGCCAGGCCCGGCAACTGCGCACCGGGTCCCCCGCGAACATCGCCAGATCGGCCCGCACCTCGGTCCAGTGCAGCGCCTGCTCCGAACCGGCGCCGTGCGCCCGCACCGCGTCCTGCTCCAGCCGGGCGGCGATCCCGTCGGCCTCCCCGTGCCGTCCGCCCCGCACGGCGGCACTGATGTCCGCGTGCGGATCGGCCGGACGAGCGTCCGGCGCCGGAGCCGCTGCCGATACCGATCCAGCTCCCGGTACCGGTGCCGGTCCCGCTGCCGGTGCCGGTGCGGGTGCCGGTGCCGGTGCGGGTGCCGGTGCCGGTGCGGGTGTCTGCGCCTGCGCCTGTGCCGGGGCGGTGGCCTGCACGGCCGGGTGGAAGGCTTCCGTCCCCGCCGCCGCGGCCGGGCCGAAGCCCGCCGCCGGCGCGGATCCCGGGAGCCGGCCGCCGACGCCGGCCAGCAGCAGGTTGCCCGCCGTCTCCTGGGCGATCCGGGACAGCGTCTGCTGGTGCAGGACGTCCAGGGGCGGGCGGTGGCCGCTCCTCAGCAGCGTGGCCACCGTCTTCATGTACGCCGGCTCGGCCAGGCCCCGGCGGCCGGCGGGCGGGGCGACACGGCCGTACACGGCGGTGTGCCGGCCGCAGTCCAGGCCGCGCTCGGCGAGGTGCCGCCAGGTCTCGGCGTCCGTGTGGAGGTCGAGGACGAGAGCGGTGTCCGCGGCCGAGCGCAGCCGCAGCTCCTCCCGGATCCAGTGCCAGGGCAGTGCCGTGTAGCGGATGGTGGAGGGCGTCGTGCGGGCCAGGGCCAGATGGACCTGGTGCTGGCGGCGGTCCAGATGGAGCTGGCCGGTGAGATACACGGTGAGCGGGCCGGGCGCCGCCGCGGCGGCCCGCAGCCGGGTCAGGACGGCCTGCGGCTCCAGCGGGTCGGCGAGTTCGACGACGTTCGCGGTGTCGGTGCCGGACAGCACGGCGGGGGCGACGGCCGCCAGCACCGGCAGCACCCCGGCCGCGTCCACCAGGCGCCCCCGGCCCAGCGGCGAGGCCGCGAGCAACAGCACGGTTCCGGGCATCGTGCCTCCCCCTGTCACCCTGCGAACCCCGTGAACCCTCCGGCCCGAGAACCCCGTGGATCCGCTCTCCAGCCAGCACCGTAGCCGCTGCCGCCGCGAACCGGCGCCTCAGGACCGCAAACGTCCCCGTTCGTGGTCTTCGCCCGGCGCGCCTCCGGCACGCGCCGCCCGGCGCACCGCGAAGATCGTGAGATCGTCCTCCAGCCGCCCCCCGCTGTGCCGCAGCACGCCGTCGCGGACCCGCCGGACCAGCCGCCGGGGCTCGACGCGGCGCGGGTCGGCGCGGACCGCGCGGTCGACCTCGCGGACCAGCTGATAGAACTCGCCGGGCGTGTCACGGGCCTCGGTCACCCCGTCGGTGACCAGCAGCAGCGTCTCGTCGGCGGCCAGCGGCACCCGGTGCACGGGCGGCAGGCCGCCGCCCAGGTCAGCGAGGCCGAGCGGCATCCCGTCACCGCTCGGCAGCTCCCGGACTCCCCGCGGGCCGACGGCGAGCGGGGGCTCGTGCCCGAAGTTCGTGACCTCGATCGTCTCCGGGGCGTCGTCGGGGAAGGCGATGAGCACGGCGGTGGCGAAGCGGTCGCCGTCGTCCCGGCCGATCGCGGCACGGTGGCTGCGGTGCCGCAGCATCCGGACCTCCAGGCGTTCGGCGACGGTCCCGAGGTCCTTCTCGTGGTAGCCCGCCTCGCGAAAGGTGCCGAGCAGCGCGGCGGCGGTCTCGACCGCGCCGAGACCCTTGCCCTGCACGTCGCCGACGAGGACCCGGGCGCCGTCCGGGCCGGGCTGGATGTCGTAGAAGTCGCCGCCGACCCGGGCCTCGACGTCGGCGGCCAGATACACCCCGGCGTGTTCGAGTCCGGCCCAGCGGGGCGGCAGCGGGCGCAGCACCGTACGCCGGGTGGTCTCGGCGATGTCGCGGATGCGCAGGATCTGCCGTTCCTGGCGCACGCGCACGACGGCGGCCAGGGTGGCCAGGGTGCCGCCGAGCGCGACCAGGAGGAAGTCGCCGAGTCCGGCCTGGTACTGGTCGGGCCAGGCGCTGTCGACGACGAAGTACGTCACCACCGACAGGACGCCGTAGGCGGCCGTCGTCCACACCCCGCAGATCGCGGCGGCGATGCCCGGGACCAGGACGATCCAGGTGATGATCCGGAAGGTCTCGCCGGTGTTGAAGTCCAGCAGGATGATGCCGAGGAGCAGCAGCAGGGGCGGCAGCCACGCGACGCTCCGCCCGTGGACCCGCAGGAGCGGGCGCCCCCGTCCGTACTCCATCTCCGTCACGGCCGGCAGCCCTCCATGTCTTTCAGCCAATCACGGGAGAGAACCGCACGCATCCGGGCCCTCGCCCCCTCCTGGATCTTCCCGGTCCGTCCGGACACGGCCCGGCCGACTTGCCAGGCCGTGTCCCCCGGTGTGCCCTGAGAGCGGGGGCCAATCGGGGGCGAGGAGTGAATCGGGGGGCGAGGAGTGGTTCGGGGGCGAGGAGTGAATCGGGGGCTAGGAGTAAGGAGTGCTCTCATGGCTCAAGCGGCACCCGCGCCCGGCGGAATGTCCCGGCCCGGCCGCACGCCCGAGGTGGAGCGCGGTCCGGCCGGCGCGCACCCCCGTCCGCCCGACGTCTTCGACAACCGCACCCACGCGATGGCACGGATCGGCGTGCCGGTCGTGCTGGGCCTGATCTACGGCTACTGGGTCGCGGCCAACAGCCGGGACGGCGGTGCGATCACCGGCTGGAACCTGCTGCTCGGCTGGGTCAGCGCGCTGGTGTTCGCCGTGCTGTGCATGGCGCTGATGGTGCTGACCCCGCGGATGCGGCGGGAGACGCACGCGCTGGCGTGGACGGCGTTCGTCGGCTGCGCGTTCGGCTTCCTCTACAGCCAGAGCGGCAGCTTCATCTCCTCCCAGGGCGCCGGGCTGGGTCCCCACGACGACACGGTGCGGTCGATCCTGATGTCCCTGCTGGTGTCGGCGGTCACCTTCGCCGTGTTCTTCTACCGCTACTACACGCGGGAGGACGCCTCCGGACACCGGGTCCGCTGAGCGCCGCGAAGCGGCGTCGCACGCGTGGGCCCCGGCCGGACGGCCGGGGCCCACGCGTTCCCCTGTGTCCCCACTGTCACCCCAGCACCAGGAAACACCCGATCGGGTGAACCCTCCACCGGAGAGCGGAAGCTTGGATTCCGCCAAGCGGGGTCACCCGCCGCCCGAATGCAGTCCTCCCGCTCGCGCGCCCGGCCCCGCGGGCCTTGCCTGGAACCGTGTCCCCACGCCTCAGGAGCGCCCTGTCGGCCGTACTGCTCACCCTCTCCTGCCTCCTGCTGCCCTTCGGCGCACTGGCGGCCTGGGCGGCGTACGGGCTCGCCGACACGGGCCGCTACGTCACCACCATGGCGCCGCTCGCCGCCGACCCGGCCGTGCGCGAAGCCGTGGTGGACACGGTCGGCGACGGCCTCCTGCGCGCCGTGGACCAGCACCTCGACGTCCGCCGGTTCCGCGGCTCGGTCCGCCCATTCGTGCAGGACGCGGTGCGCTCCTTCACCCATACGCAGGCCTTCCGGCTCGCCTGGGACACCGGCAACCGGGTCACCCACGACGCCGTCCTGCGCGCCCTGCGCGAGGAGGACGACCGCGCGGTCACCATCGACCTCGCACCCGTCACCGCCCAGGTCAAACGCCAGCTCACACGCGATCACGTGCCGCTCGCCGCGCGCATCCCGGTGGAACACACCGCGGTCGCCGTGCTCCCGGCGGGCCGGCTGACCGCGCTCCGAAAGGGGTTCCACGTGCTCGAAGTCGCCGGTTTCTGGCTGCCGGTGGCGGCCGTCGCCTTCGCCGTCACCGGCATCGCCCTCGCCGTACGCCGGCGCCGGGCCGTCGCCGCCACCGCCCTGGGCACGGCCGTGGGCGGCGCCGTGCTCTTCCTCGCCCTCTCCGTGGGCCGCAGCCTCACCCTGGCCGACCTGCCCGCCGGGGTCTCCCACCCGGCCGCGGCCGCGGTCTACGACGCCCTCACCGCCACCCTGCGCACGGCCGCCTGGCTGCTGCTCTGCCTCGGCCTCGCGGTCGCCCTCCTGACCTGGCTCACCCCCCGGCTGCGCCTTCCCCGTCCCGCGCGACCGCGGCGAGGGTCGCCAGCGCCCGCGCCAGCTGCGGCTCCGGCACCGACGCGAGCCCGAGCCTGACCGCGTCCGGGGTCCGGCCCGGGTCGACGGAGAACGCGGTGCCCGGGGTGACGGCGATCCCGCGTGCCCGCGCGGCGGCCGTGAAGGTGTCCGCCCGCCACGGCCGCGGCAGCTCCCACCAGGCGAAGTAGGCGGCCGGATCGGACCGTACGGCGAACCCGGCGAGCTTCTCGGCGACCAGCCGCTGCCGCCGCCGCGCGTCCTGCCGCTTGGCGGCCACCAGCCGGTCCACGGTGCCGTCGCCGAGCCAGCGCACCGCCGCCTCCAGCGCGAACCCGCCCGCGCTCCACCCGCCCGACCGCACGGCCCGCGCCACCGCCTCGACCCGGTCCTCCGGCACGACGGCGAAACCGACGGTGAGACCGGGCGCGACCCGCTTGGACAGACCGTCGACGAGATGCACCAGCTCCGGCGCGAGCGCGGCCAGCGGAGGCGTCCCGCCGAGGTGCAGGAAGGACCAGATCCGGTCCTCCACCACCGGTATCCCCAGGCTGTGGACACAGTCGGCGAGCTGCCGCAGCCGCCCGGCGCTCGTCGTGTGCGAGGTCGGGTTGTGCAGGGCGGGCTGGAGGTAGAGGGCGGACAGCGGCGCGCCGCGGTGGGCGGTGGCCACGGCCTGCGGCACGAGCCCCTCCGCGTCCGTGGCGAGCGGGACCAGGATCAGGCCGAGGCGCGCCGCGATCTCCTTGACCAGCGGATACGTCAGCGGTTCCACCCCGACCCGGCCGCCGGGACGGACCAGGGCGGCGAGGGTGGCGGCGATGGCCTGGCGGGCGTTGCCGGTGAACAGGACGCGGTCCGGCCCGGCCCGCAGCCCGCTCCGCGCCAGCAGCGCGGCGACGGCCGCGCGGGCCGCCGGGGTGCCCGCGGCGGCGGCCGGCCGCAGCGCCTGGCCGAGCGCGTCCGGCCGCAGCAGCGGCGCCAGGGCCGGGGCCAGCAGCTCCGACTGGCCCGGCGCGACCGGGTAGTTCAGCTCCAGGTTCACCGGCGGTGCGCCGGCCGACTCCGCCAGGGTGTGCCCCGGCTGCCCGTCCGGCGCGGTGGCCCGCACGAAGGTCCCGCGCCCGACCTCGCCCACCACCAGCCCCCGGCGCACGAGTTCGGTGTACACGCGCCCGGCCGTCGACGGCGCTATGCCGTGCCGGCGCGCGAACGCCCGCTGGGGCGGCAGCCGTTGGCCGGGCAGCAGCCGCCCGCCGGTGATGTCGGCCGCGATCCGGTCGGCGATGCGCCGGTAGTCCTCCACAAGTCCCCCTGTCGTCCCACCCGTTGATTGCACCGAGGGCAAAGATTTTATTGCACCGAGTGGCGGGCCGACCTAGGGTCGTTGCCATGCCCCCCTTCCTCGCATTCGAGGACAAAGACCCCGGAACCACTTCCCGGGTTCCCCTCGTCCTCGTCCACGGCCACCCCTTCGACCGCACGATGTGGCACCCGCAGCTCACCGAGTTCGCCGCCACCCGCCGGGTGATCGCCCCCGACCTCCGCGGCTACGGCGCCTCCCCCGTCACCCCCGGCACGGTCCCGCTCTCCCGCCACGCCCAGGACATCGCCGACCTCCTGGACCACCTGGACGTGGACACCTTCGTCCTCGCCGGCCTCTCCATGGGCGGCCAGATCGTCATGGAGTGCGCCGCCCGCCTCGGCGACCGCGTCCGCGGCCTCGTCCTCGCCGACACCTTCCCCGCCGCCGAGACCCCCGAGGGCCGACGGAGCCGCAACGCCATGGCCGACCGGCTGCTCGCCGAGGGCATGCGGGGCTACGCCGACGACGTGCTGGAGAAAATGGTCGCCCCGTACGCCGGCCCCGAGGTCAAGGCCCATGTGCACCGCATGATGACGGCCACCTCCCCCGAGGGCGCCGCGGCGGCGCTGCGCGGCCGGGCCGAACGCCCCGACTACCGCGCGCTGCTGGCCCGGCTGCCCGTCCCCGCCCTCGTCCTGGTCGGCGCCGACGACACCTACACCCCCGTCGCCGACGCCGAGGCGATGCACGCCGCCCTCCCCGACTCCGCCCTGCACGTCGTCCCGGGCGCCGCCCACCTGCCCAACCTGGAACGGCCCGAGGAGTTCAACCGGGCCCTCGGTGCATTCCTGGCGCGGCTGGACGGGCGACCGTAGGCTCACTGCCGTGACCCAGCACCCCGGACGCAGGCTCGGCGCCTGGTGTGCCGGGCTGCCGCTCGCCGGGGTGAGCGCGGTCGTCGGCTGCCGGATGGCCGACACCGACGGCATCACCCCCGTCCCCCAGCTCCTCGCCTTCCTGCCCTGGCTGCTCGCACCGGCCGGCTTCGCCCTGCTGTGCGCGCTGCTCGCCCGCTGGTGGACGGGGCTGGTGTGGGCGGTCGCCGTGCTCGGCGCGCTCGCCTGGTACCTGGAGCCGTACGGCAGGACCGGCGAGCCCGACGGCCCGGCCCTCGCCACGTTCCGCGTGCTCACCTCGAACGTGGAGTTCGGCCGCGGCACCCCGGCCCTGACCCGGGTCGTGCGCGAACGGCGTCCGGACGTGGTCTTCGTCCAGGAATGCGAGTCCGGCTGCCGGGCCACCCTGGAGAGCGACTTCGCGACCGACTACCCCTACCGCCGGGCCGTCGAGGCGAACGGCTCCCACGGCTCCCTCATCCTCAGCCGCTTCCCGCTCCGGCCCGCCCCGGGCGTCCGCGGCACCATGGGCATGCCCGGCGCCGTCGCCGACGTGCACGGCCACGCCGTACGCCTCCAGCTCGCCCACCCCATGCCCCCGCTGCCCGACCAGGTCGGCCTCTGGCGCCGCGAACTCGGCCGGCTCCGCGCCTTCGCCGCCGCGGCCGACGGCACCCCCACGGTCCTCGCCGGCGACTTCAACGCCTCCCAGGACCACGCGGCCTTCCGGCACATCCTCGACACCGGCCTCACCGACGCGGCCCGCCTCGACGGCCACGACCGCACCCCGAGCTGGCCGTCCCGCACCGCCTCCGTCCTCGGCGCCCAGATCGACCACGTCCTCGTCTCCCCCGACTTCACCGCGACCGCCGCCCACTTCCCGCGCGTGCCCGGCACCGACCACCGCGCCCTGGTGGTCGACGTGACGCTGCATCGGCGCGAGTGACGCAGGAGAGACCGGCCGAAGCGGCGGAGGAGGGGCACCCACCACTCACCCACCACTCACCCACCACCAAGATCCAGCCATAATGGCCGTATGCCCCGAGAGTTCCCCATCGGCCTCACCCCTCCCGACTGGCTGGTCCGGAACCTCACACCCGCGCAGGCACCCCTCAACTGGGCCGCCATGGCCCGTGCCGCCCTCGCCATGTCCCTCCCCCTGGCGATCGGCCTGGCCGCCGGCCGCCCCGCCTACGGTGCCCTCGCCTCCATGGGCGCCCTCTCCGGCGTCATCGGCGACACCGCCGACGCCTACCGGATGCGCATCCTCAACATCGCCGTCCCCCAGCTCTTCGGCGCGATCGGCGTGACCCTGGGCACCCTGGTGTACGGCCACGGCTGGTACGCGGTGGCCGCCGTCACCGGCGTCGCGCTGATCTCCGGGATGATCTCGACGATCGGCGCGGTCGCCTCCGTCTCCGGCCTCCTGCTGCTCCTCAACTGCGTGGTGGGCGCGGGCCTCCCCCTCCCCTCCCCCTGGTGGCTGGCCCCCGCCCTCATGACCGGCGGCGGCCTGCTGGTCCTCCTCCTGGCCCTGCTGGCCTGGCCGCTGCGCGCCGGCGTCCCCGAACGAACGGCGGTCGCCGCCACCTACCGCACGGTCGCCGACCTCCTCACCTGCGCCGGCACGGACCGCACCGAGGAGTACGAGGCGGCCCGCCGCACGGTCACCCAGTCCCTGAACCAGTCGTACGACCTGATCCTGGCCCGGCGCGCCCTCCACCACGGCCGCAGCCGCGAACTCACCAGAATGGTCGCCCAGTTGAACGCGATCACCCCGGTGATCGAGGCGGCCCCCGCGGCCCACCTCGCGGCCCGCCCGCTCCCGCCGGAGATCCCCGAGGCACTCCGCCACCTGGCCCGGACCGTGGAGTCGGACGACACCCCCCTCCCGCCCCTGCGCCTCCCCGTGCCCACCACGGAGACCGGCCGGGCGGTCGACCACGCGCTGCGCCACACGGCCGAGGTCGTCACCGCGCCCGACGTGGACCCCCGGGGCATCGACGACCGACTCGGCCGGCCCGCCGCGCTCGGCATCCGTACGGCCCGCGCGGCACGCAACGTCGTGCTCTCCGCCAACTCCTGGCGCTACGGCGTACGCCTGGCGGTCTGCATCGGCATCGCGCAGGCCCTGGTCTCCCTCGTCCCCGTCCCCCGCTCCTACTGGGTCGCCCTGACCATCACCTTCGTCCTCAAGCCCGACTTCGGCTCGGTCTTCTCCCGAGCCCTGCTGCGCGCCCTCGGCACGGTCGCCGGCCTGGTGGTGGCGGCGGTGATCCTGGCCGAGGTACCCCTGGGCTGGTGGCACGTCCCCGTGCTCTTCCTCCTGGCGCCCCTCGTCCCGGCCCTCACCCCCCGGGGCTACGGCTTCCAGACGGCGGCCATCACCCCGGTGATCCTGCTCCTCTCCGACATCCTCAACCACCAGGGCACGGCCCTGCTGCTCCCCCGGCTCAACGACTCGCTGCTGGGCTGCGCGATCGCGCTGACCGCCGGTTACCTCCTGTGGCCCGAGAGCTGGCACACCCGCGTGGGCGACCGCCTGGCCGACGCGGTGGCGGACACCGCGGCCTACGTCGAGGCGGCCTTCGGCCCCGTCGCGGACCCGTCCGCCCGGGCCCGCATGCGCCGCCGCCTCTACCGGGACCTCTCCGTCATCCGCACGGAGTTCCAGCGGGCCCTGACCGAACCGCCGCCGACCGGCCGGCGCGCCGCCGCGTGGTGGCCGCTGGTCGTCGCCGTCGAACGCATCGTGGACGCCACGACGGCGGCCCGCGTCCGCGTCCGCCACGGGGCCGCGCCCCCGTCCACCGGCGAGATCGCCCAGGTGACCCTGCAACTGCGCGAGCTGTCGGAAGGCGTACGCAGCGCGGAAACCCTCATCGCGGTCCGCACCGACCTCACCGGCCCGGCCGGCAGCGTCCTGGAACCCCTCCGCCAGGAAGTGGCCGCGGCCCGCGCCATCACATCCCCGCACTGACACGGTCCCGAAAACCGGGGCCGCTAACCTTACGTGTCCGTCCTGGCCAGCGATTGACGGGCTACAACTCACGCGAAGGGTTGCACATGGGCATTCTCACTCTCCTGAGGAACGCATTCGGCCGCTCACGCAAAACACGAGCCACCGAGGTGGAGGGTGCGGACCGGACCCCCACGCAGCCGCAGACCCCCACCTCCATCCCCGAACCCCGCCAGTCCTCCCCCGAGCCCGAGGAACACGAACTGGTCTCGGCGGCCTTCGACAAGGTCAAGACCCCCGACCCGACGCCTCCGGCCGAGCCGAAGACAGAGACCGAAGCAAGCGCCGAGGCAGCGGAAAAGCCCCAGGCGAAGCCCGAAACCGAAGAGAACCCCGAGGCCGCGTCTCCGGCTGACGCCGAGGAGACCCCCGAGGCAGCGTCTCCGGCTGAGGCGGAGGAGACCCCCGAGGCTCCGGCATCGGTCCAGGCGGAGGCCGAGGAAGAGCCCAAGGCCGAGGAAGAGGCAGAGGAGAAGCCCGAGGCTCCGGCTCCGGCCGAGGTCGAGGTCGAGGTCAAGGAAGAGCCCAAGGCAGAGGCCGAGGCCGAGGCCGAGAAGAGCGCCCCGGCGCCGGTTCCGGCCGAGCCCGAGAACAAGGCCGACGAAGGACCCGAGGCGACGGCTGACGAGCTGGTCCCGGCCGAGGCCGAGGCGACGGGTGAGGCCGAGGAGCCCGAGGCAGTGGCCCCGGCTGTCGCCGAGCCGACGACCGAGGCCCCGACGCCGGCCGAAGCGGACGAGCAGTCCGGGGACGAGTCCGTGCCTGCGCAGGAGAAGGCGGCCGATCAGGAGCCGGCCGAGACTGTGCCGACGCCGGAGCCGGTCGGCGCGGAGGCAGCCAAGGCAGAGCCGGAAACGGAACCGCAGGCCGAACCTGAGCCCGCGCCTGAGGCACAAGCGAAGCCGGACACCGAGCGCGAGGCGGAAGCAGAAGCCGACACCGAGGCCGAAGCAGAGCCCGCCGTCGAGCCCCAGGCCGAAGCGAAGCCGGACACCGAGGCCGAGGCAGAGCCTGACACCGAGCCCGAGCCCGAGCCCGAAGCAGAACACGACACCGAACCTCAGGCCGAAGCGCAGCCCGACACCGAGCCCGAGGCCGCAGCAGAGCCCGGCACCAAGGCCGTAGCAGAAGCCGACAGCGAGGCAGAGGCCGAGGCAGAGCCCGGCGTCGGGTCTCGGGCCGAAGCGGCGTCGGGTGTCGAGGTTCGGGGCGAAGCGGAAGCGAGCGTGGACGAGGCCGTCGGCCCGCAGGCCGCCGACGGCGAGGACGACCCGCAGGGGCCACCCGCACTCGACGACGAAACCCGCACGGGTGGTGCGGGTGGGAACACGGACGCCGAAGGCGAAGCCGAGGCGACCGCGCCGACGGGGACCGGAACGACCACAGACAACGAACCCGAGCCGGAAGCAGAAGCGGAAGCGGAAGCAGAGCCGGAAGCGGAGCCGGAAGCGGAAGCAGAAGCGGAAGCGGGCGTGGACGGGCTCGGCGATCCGCAGGGCACCGTCGGCGAGGACCCCCGCGCCCCCGCCCTCCCCCTCGCCCAGCTCAAGTCCCTCACCCCGGCCCTCGCCACGGCGTACAACGCCGCCACAGACACCCTCCGCAAGACCGACCTCACCGGCACCCGAGCGAAGCTCTACCTCGTGCTGGACCGCTCCGCGAGCATGCGCCCGTACTACAAGGACGGCTCCGCCCAGGCCCTCGCCGACCAGACCCTCGCCCTCGCCGCCCACCTGGACCCCGAGGCCACGGTCCCCGTCGTCTTCTTCTCCACGGAGGTCGACGGCACCACCGACCTCACCCTCACCCCGGACCACGAGACGAAGATCGACGACGTGCACGCCGGCCTCGGCCGCATGGGCCGTACCAGCTACCACGCCGCCGTGGAGGCCGTACTCGCCCACCACGACAAGAACGTGGCCCCCGGCACCCCGGCCCTCGTCGTCTTCCAGACCGACGGCGCCCCGGACGCCAAGACCCCCGCCACCCAGGCCCTCACCGCCGCGGCGGCCTCGCACCCCGGCGTCTTCTTCTCCTTCGTCGCGTTCGGGGAGCACGACAACAAGGCCTTCGACTACCTCCGCAAACTGAAGACCGACAACGCGTCCTTCTTCCACGCGGGTCCCACCCCCCGCGAGCTGACGGACACGGAGCTGTACGAGGGCGTACTGGCGAACTGGCGCCCGTAACCACCCGCCGCGCCGCGCCCACCGCCCCGCCCCGCCCATGCCGTCCGCTTCTCAGCCCGCAAAACGGGAAGCGGGCGGCATACACACGTCGGCTACGATTTCAAGGTTCGTACCACACCCCGACCTGGGAGCAGCCCGCGATGGCTCGACACCTCATCACCAGCGCCCTTCCGTACATCAACGGGATCAAGCACCTGGGCAACATGGTGGGGTCCATGCTCCCGGCGGACGTGTACGCCCGGTACCTCCGCCAGCGCGGCCACGACGTCCTGTACATCTGCGCGACGGACGAGCACGGCACCCCCGCCGAGCTGGCCGCGAAGGAGGCCGGTCTCTCGGTCGCCGACTTCTGCGCCCAGGCGCACGACGCCCAGAAGGCGGTCTACGACGGCTTCGCACTCGCGTTCGACTACTTCGGCCGTAGCTCCTCGCCCGAGAACCGCGAGATCACCCAGCACTTCGCGCGCAAGCTGAACGAGAACGGCTTCATCGAGGAGCGCGCCATCCGGCAGGTGTACAGCCCCGCCGACGGCCGTTTCCTCCCCGACCGCTACGTCGAGGGCACCTGCCCCCACTGCGGCTACGACAAGGCCCGCGGCGACCAGTGCGAGAACTGCACCCGCGTCCTGGACCCCACCGACCTGATCAACCCGCGCTCGGCGATCTCCGGCTCCACCGACCTGGAGGTCCGCGAGACCAAGCACCTCTTCCTCCTCCAGTCCAAGCTGGAGAACGAGGTCCGCGAGTGGGTCGCCCGGCACGACAAGGACTGGCCGCAGCTGGCCTCCTCCATCGCCCACAAGTGGCTGACCGAGGGCCTGCACGACCGGGCGATCACCCGTGACCTGGACTGGGGCGTCCCGGTCCCGGCGGACACCTGGCCGGAGCTGGCGGCCGAGGGCAAGGTCTTCTACGTCTGGTTCGACGCCCCGATCGAGTACATCGGCGCGACGAAGGAGTGGGCCGACCAGGACCCGGACAACCGCGACTGGAAGGCGTGGTGGTACGACGCCGACGACGCCGTCCGCTACACCGAGTTCATGGCCAAGGACAACGTCCCCTTCCACACCGTGATGTTCCCGGCCACCGAGCTGGGCGTACGCGAGCCGTGGAAGAAGGTCGACTTCGTCAAGGCGTTCAACTGGCTGACGTACTACGGCGGCAAGTTCTCCACCTCGCAGAAGCGCGGCGTCTTCACCGACCAGGCCCTGGACATCCTGCCCGCCGACTACTGGCGGTACTTCCTGATCGCCAACGCCCCGGAGTCGGACGACTCGTCCTTCACCTGGGAGCACTTCACCGCCACGGTGAACAAGGACCTGGCCGACACCCTCGGCAACTTCGTCAACCGGGTGCTGTCCTTCAGCAAGAAGCGCTTCGGCGAGGAGGTCCCGGCCGGCGGCGAGCCCGGCGAGGCGGAGGCCCGGCTCGGCGAGGAGATCGCGGCGCTCCTCGCGGAGTACGAGTCGCAGATGGAGGCCCTGCAGTTCCGCAAGGCCGCCGCCGCCCTGCGCGCCCTGTGGTCGGCCGGCAACTCCTACCTGGAGGAGAAGGCCCCCTGGCTGGAGATCAAGACCGACAAGGAGGGCGCGGCCCTCACCCTGCGTACGGCGATGAACCTCATCCACCTGTACGCGGTGGTCTCCGAGCCGCTGATCCCGGCCTCCTCGGCGGCGATGCGCGGCGCCTTCGCGCTGGCGGACGACACCGCCGCCTGGGTCACCGCCGAGGAGGCGAAGGCCCTGGTGTCCGTCCCGGCCGGCACCCCGTTCACGGTGCCGCCGGTCCTGTTCGCCAAGCTGACGGACGAGGACCTGGCGGCGTACAAGGAGCGCTTCGGCGGCGAGGAAGGCTGACCGGGACCGCACGCGGGTGAAGGGGCGCCGAGCCGCTGGGCTCGGCGCCCCCTCGCGTACGCGCGGCCTACGCCGAGGGCGGGGTCACTTCAGGACGCCCGCGCCGGTCGTCGTCGCCAGTTCCGCCGGCAGGTCCTTCGCCGAGGTCTGAAGGCCCGCCGTGAGCGTCGGCGTCCAGTTGACCGTCGTCCCGATCTTCTTCGAGCTCGCGGCGTTGTACGCGGCGACCAGGTCGGTGGCCGTGCCGTTGACGAGGTTGCCGCTGCCCGCGACCGAGCCGGTGCCGTCGCCGCTGAGCAGCTTGGCGACCTTGCCGCCGGAGGGCACCTTCCAGTAGTTGGCCTGCGCGACGACCTGCGCCTTGGCGCGGGAGTTGATGCTGTACAGGGGCGCGTAGCCGTCGAGGGTCGTCGTGTCGTACAGGTTGTTGTAGATGTGCACCTGGCCGATGCGGGTCAGCGGGGCCCGCTGGACGATGCCCTTCCACACGTTGTGGTGAATCGAGACGCGCAGCTTGCCGGTGCTGTCCTTGTCGCTGCTGCCGATCAGCATCGTCTTGTCGTGGTCGGTGAACCGGTTCCGCTCGACGGTCACCAGGTCGGAGCCCTTGGTGATGTCCAGGGCGCCGTCGTGGATCTGGTACTCGCGGCCGAAGTACTTCGGGTTCGCCTTGTCGAAGTGGGGCGCGTCGGTGAACGTGTTGTGGTCCGCCCAGACGTGGGTCGCGCCGCGCAGGGTGACCGAGTCGTAGTTCGAGTTCCAGTTGCCGTCGTCGCCGTCGGTGGGGTCCCACTGCGGGAAGCAGTCCTCGGTGGCGGAGAAGGCCAGGTTGCGGACGATGACGTTGTCCACGTTCTGGATCTGGAGCATGCCGCCGGTGATCCCCGCGTTGGTGCCGGGCACGCCCACGATCGAGGTGTTGGCCGGCACCTTGAAGACGATGTTCTTCGCCTGCTTGTCCTGGGCGGCGGCGCGGGCCTTCTCCTGGGTGCCGGAGGGCAGCTTGGAGCGGCCGTAGGTGGCGGGGTCGTAGGCCTTGAGGTAGGCCGACAGCGAGTAGCCGGTGCCGGAGGCGTAGTCGGCGCAGGTCAGCTTCTTGCCGCTGTCGTCGGTGTTCGCGTCGATCGTGCCCCGGACCTTGATGATGCGGGGCGTGGTGTCGGAGGCCGAGCCCAGCGCCTTCACCAGCTGGGCCCGGGTGGAGACGGTGAAGGTGTGCGCGGAGTCGGCCTTCGCGCCGCCGGTGGTCCCCGTGCCGGAGGCGGCCCAGCCGTCCTTGGCGGCGAGGGTCTGGTGGTACAGGTCGACGACGTCGGCGTTCGCGTTCATCACGAACACCCCGGCGCCGACACCCGCGGCCACGACGGCGGCGGACACGGCGAGCGTGCGCCGCCTGCGGAGGGACCGGCGGTGGGAGGGAGCTGCCACGGAGGAGTCCTTACGGGTGTGTCGAACATGCCTTACGACTCCTCAGTGGCCGCCGCGCGCCGGGAAGTTGCCGTCCGCCGGAGGAAATCTCCGGCCGCTCCGCTCAGACCAGGGCCCCGAGGACGAGTGCCCCGGCCACCGGTGCCGCGTAGACGAGCGGGAAGGGGATGTGCCCGTACACCCGCGCCCGCGCCACGGTGAGCGCGGCACCCAGGAAGTACAGCACCAGTGCGGCCCCGGCCAGCACCCCGACCACCGGCACGAACAGGCCGACGACCAGGCCCACGGCCCCCGCGGCCTTGGCCAGGCCCAGCCAGGTCCACCACGAGCGCGGCACCCGGTACTCGACCAGCGCCTGCACGATCCACTGCGCCCGCAGCAGCAGCACGGCACCGGAGAATCCGGCCATGAGCGCGGCGAGCAGGGTGACGACGATCTGGGCGGTGCGCATGAGAGGCTCCCGAGGAGTGTTCGGAGGACTTCGGACACCTCTGTGAACCCCTAGGTCGCCCAGGTGTGACAGGAAGCCGGAAAAATCTTCCCGTGGACATCGTGGACATCCCCGAACCCCATCTCCGTCTCCTCGCGGACGTCGTCTCGGCGGGCGGCCCGCACGGTCTGGTCCTGGCGGGCGGCTATGCCCTCCAGGCGCACGGACTGCTCCGACGCCCGCACGCCGACCTCGACTTCGCCACCGAGAGTGCCGAGGCCGTCGAGCACATCGCCGCCGCCGTCGGCGCGGCCCTGGAAGCGCGGGGACGGCAGGTGCGGACCGGACCGGTCACCGCGCTCACCGCACAGCTGACGGTCACCGACCCGCCCACCGGCACGCCGTGCGGACTCGCCCTGCACAAGGAGGCGTTCTGGCAGCCGCCGGAACTCACCGGGTACGGCCCGGCGCTCTCGCTGGAGGACGCGGTCGGGACGAAGATCCGGGCGCTGTACGACCGGGGTGCGGCCGTCGACCTCGTCGACGCGCGGGCGGCCGCGGCCCGCTTCTCCCTGCCCGGCCTGGAGGAGTTGGGCCGCCGGCACGCCCACGATCCGTTCGACCTGCCCACCCTCCAGTCCCGGCTGACCGGCACCGACTACTACCCCGACACCGACTTCCGCCGCCTCGGGCTGGACGAGCCGGAGGTCGGCGCCCTGCGGGCCTGGGCGCAGCACTGGTCCGACGACATCGCCGAGCGGCTGCTGGAGGACGGCGCGTCCCCGGACGAGGAGCCCGATCCGGACGAGGAGCCCGGCCCGGACACCGGGGAGCGGTGACCGGGCCGGTCCGTGGTTGGTGGCATACGGCTCGACGGCCTCCGTGAGCAGCACCGACTTCTCGTCGAAGAACAGCTGCCCGGTGTGGCAGGTGTGGCCGCCCTCGTACCCGGCGTCCGTCCAGGCGCCGTCGACGTGCACCTTGACGTGGATGTGCACGCAGCGGCCCCGGTACCAGCCCGGGAGGACCGTCCGGAACGTCCCGTACCCGTGCCGGTCGGTGCGCCAGGTGCCGCGCAGATAGCGGGTGTCGTCGGTGGGCTCCTGGTGTCCGCCCCCACCGCCACCGCGGTGGTGCCACCGGCCACGATCAGCGCACGACGGGTCAGTTCGCGGTCTGCGCCGCCCTGTTCGGGGTTTCCAGCCGTGGGCCGGGACCGTAGGGGCGGAAGCTGTCACCGGGCCCGGAGACGGCTGTGCGCGCCGATCGTCGAGAGCGTGTCAGGACAGATCGGCGCGCACCGGCGAGTCGCCTACTTCGGCTGCGGCTTCCTGATGGTCAGGTGCAGCTCACGCAGCCGCGCCTCCTCCAGCTCCGTCGGCGCGCCCATCATCAGGTCCTGGGCGTTGCCGTTGAGCGGGAAGGAGATCGTCTCGCGGATGTTGGGCTCGTCCGCGAGGAGCATGACGATACGGTCCACGCCGGGGGCGATGCCGCCGTGCGGCGGGGCGCCGAAGCGGAAGGCGCGCAGCATGCCGGCGAACTTCTCCTCGACGGTCTCCCGGTCGTAGCCGGCGATCTCGAACGCCTTGAGCATGATCTCCGGCTCATGGTTCCGGATCGCGCCGGAGGACAGCTCGACGCCGTTGCAGACGATGTCGTACTGCCATCCCAGGATGTCCAGCGGGTCCTGGGTCTCCAGGGCCTCCAGGCCGCCCTGCGGCATGGAGAAGGGGTTGTGCGAGAAGTCGATCGCGCCGGTCTCCTCGTCCTTCTCGTACATCGGGAAGTCGACGATCCAGCAGAAGCGGAAGACGTTCTCCTCGAACTGGCCGGCTCGCTTGGCGGCCTCGACACGGACCGCGCCCATGATCTTCGAGACCTCGTCGAACTCGCCCGCGCCGAAGAACACGGCGTGGCCGGGGGCCAGCGAGAGCCGCTTGGTCAGCTCGGCGACGTTCTCCTCGGTGAGGAACTTCGCGATCGGGCCGGACAGCGCGCCGTCCTCGCCGACGCGGACCCAGGCCAGGCCCTTCGCGCCCAGCGTGATCGCGAACTCGCCCAGCTGGTCGAAGAACTTGCGCGGCTGGTCCTGGACGGCCGGGACGGGCAGGGCGCGCACGTGCTTGCCGGCGAACGCCTTGAACTCGGAGCCCTCGAAGACATCGGTGATGTCCACCAGCTCCAGCTTGGCGCGCAGGTCCGGCTTGTCGGAGCCGTACTTGAGCATCGCCTCGCGGAACGGGATCCGCGGGAACGGGGAGGTGACGTGCCGCCCGTTGCCGAACTCCTCGAACAGCTCGGTCATCAGCTGCTCGATCGGCTGGAAGACGTCCTCCTGCTCGACGAAGCTCATCTCGACGTCGAGCTGGTAGAACTCGCCCGGCGAGCGGTCGGCGCGGGCGTCCTCGTCGCGGAAGCAGGGCGCGATCTGGAAGTAGCGGTCGAAGCCGGAGATCATCAGCAGCTGCTTGAACTGCTGCGGCGCCTGGGGCAGGGCGTAGAACTTGCCCGGGTTCAGGCGGGAGGGGACCACGAAGTCGCGGGCGCCCTCGGGGGAGGTGGCGGACAGGATCGGCGTCGCCATCTCGTTGAAGCCCAGCGCCGTCATCTTGTGGCGGATCGCCGAGATGACCGCCGTGCGCAGCATGATGTTGCGGTGCATGCGCTCGCGGCGCAGGTCCAGGAAGCGGTACTCCAGGCGCCGCTCCTCGTTGACCCCGTCCTCGGCGTTGATCGTGAAGGGCAGCGGGGCCGCCGCGCCGAGCAGCTCGACCTCGGCGACCTCGACCTCGATCTCGCCGGTGGGCAGGTCGGGGTTCACGTTCTCGGTTCCACGTGAAACAACCCGGCCGTCGATGCGGACCGTGGACTCCTTGGAGATCTTGTCCAGGGCCTCGTACGCGGGGGTGCCGGGGCGGGCGACGAGCTGCGTGATGCCGTAGTGGTCGCGCAGATCGATGAAGAGGATGCCGCCCAGGTCGCGCCGATTGTGCAGCCAGCCACTCAGCCGGACGTCGGTGCCGACGTCAGAGGCGCGGAGCTGGCCGCAGGTGTGGGACCTGTACCGATGCATCGTCGTTCATCGTCCTTCGTGGTGGGGTTCTCTCCCGCCGGCTCTGCGGACCGGCGGGAACGGGCACGGGGCCCGGACCCATCAAGGGTACCGGGCACGCCAAGATCGGCTCCCCACCATTACCGCGGGGCGACACGGGCACCGCGCCTCGGAGATACCCACAAACGGGATATCGGCCCCATCGGAACTACCTACAGTGGCACTTATCAATAGGATCTTCATAAAGTGGGGCAATGCGCACAGGCGAGCCTTTGCCGTCCGTCGGGGACGTCCTCGCCGCCCTCGCGACCGGGCTGTGGCACTGGGACACGGCCGCCGGGCTGGTCACCGTGGACGCGGAGGCGGCGCGACTGCTCGGGCTTCCCGCGGAGCCGGTCACCCTCACCGAGGCCCAGACCCGGGCCCGGCTGCACCCGGTCGACTGGAACGAGATCACCGGCGTGGTGCGGCTGGCCGTCGCCGAGGGCACCCTCGCCGAGGTGCGCGTCCGGATCATGGACGGCGACGGCAGCATCCTGCGGGTCGTCCGCAGCCGTTCGAAACCCTCCTACGACCCCGAGCGACGAGGGTACGAGCTGATCGGCACCCTCCAGGAGGTGACCGAGCCGGCCCCCGGCACGCCCGCCGCCCGCAGCGCGGTCACCGGGGACTGGCGGCGCTCCCGTGAGGCGTTCCTGCTGGACGCGGGCCGGGCGCTGGCGGAGGCGCGGTCCACGGCCGAGGTGCTGCGGGTGGCGGGCGGCCTGTCGATGCCGGGGTTCTCCCCGGACGGGCTCGTGGTGTTCGGGGCCGAGGGCGACCGGCTGACCATCACCGGCCAGCACGGGCACCAGCCCGGCGACATGAACCCCTTCTCGCACATGCCGCTGGACACCGACTACCCGGCCGCCGAGGTGGTCCGCACCGGACAGGCCGTCTACCTGTCCTCCCCGGAGGAGTACAAGGAGCGCTATCCGGTCACCTGGCCGCTCGCCCAGGTCTTCGGCCGCCGCTCGTGGGCGTTCCTGCCGCTGACGGTCGCCGGGCGCACGATGGGCGCCTGGATGGCCGCCTTCACCTACCCGGTGGCGTTCACCCCGGACGAGCGCGCCGTCCTCACCACGGTCGCCCGGATGCTCGCCCAGGCACTGTCCCGGGCCGGTGCCGCCGAGACCGAGCGGGAACTGACGGACGGCCTGCAACGCTCCATGCTGCCGTCGCTGGGCCCCGAGATCCCGGGGATGCGGGTGGCCGCCCGCTACATCCCGACCGGTGGCGGACTCCAGGTCGGCGGCGACTGGTACGACCTGATCCCGCTGCCCTCCGGCCGGTTCGCGCTGGTCATCGGGGACGTCCAGGGCCACGACGTGCGCGCCGCCGGCCTCATGGGCCAGCTGCGGATCGCACTGCGCGCCTACGCCGCCGAGGGACACCGCCCCGACGCCGTCCTCTCCCGCGCCTCCCGTTTCCTGCACGGCATCACCCACGCCCGCGCGGACGACTCCCTCACCGACCCGCGCTTCGCGACCTGCCTGTACGTGGAGGCCGACCCGCCGACCGGCCGGCTGGAGATCGCCCGCGCCGGGCACCCCGACCCCGTGATCCGGATGGCGGACGGCACGGTGATGCTGCGGCCGACGGCGGGCGGGCTGCCGCTGGGCATCGACCCGGACGCCGACTATCCGACGACCCGGTTCACGCTCGAGGCCGACGAGACGCTGATGCTGTGCACCGACGGCCTGATCGAGACCGGCGGGCACGACATGGAGAGCGGCTGGCGCAGGCTGCGCGCGATCCTGGAGGACCACCCCGAGGACGGCGAGGCCGACCTGGAGTCGCTGGCCGACGCGCTGGTGCAGGCGGTGCACGGGCCGTCCTCGCACCACACCACCGGCCCGCTGGCCGACCGCCGCGAGGACGACATCGCACTGCTGCTGCTGTGCCGGCCGGGCGAGGGCTGCGGCTGCGGCGGCACCACCGTCACCGTGAAGCTCACGGCCCGGCGCACCCTGCTGTCGGTGGCGCAGGCCGAGCCGGACCGGATCGCCGAGGCCCGCCAGCACCTGCGCGCGCTGCTGCACGACTGGGTGTCGGCGGACCAGGTGGACTCGGCCGTGCTGCTGGTCTCCGAGATGGTCACCAACGTGCTGGTGCACACCGACGCCGACGCGCTGCTGCTCGCCGAGGTCATCGGCGAGGGGGCGGGGCGGCGGCTGCGGGTGGAGGTCTTCGACACCGGCGACGACCTGCCGCACCGGCGCCGCCCCGGCGAACTGGCCTCCTCCGGCCGCGGCCTGATGCTGATCGAACTCCTCGCGGACGCGTGGGGGGTGGACCCGCGGGGCGAGGGCAAGAGCATCTGGTTCGAGCTCTACGAGCCCGGCGACCCGGGCTCCGGCGCCTCGGAGGTGTCGGCGTAACGCTCCCTCAGCTCCCGTACGACACCGAAGGCCGCCGCCGTCACCGGGACCGCGAGGAGCATGCCGAGGATGCCCGCCACGGAGGCACCCGCGGTGATCGCCAGCAGCACCACGGCCGGATGCATCTGCACGGTCCGGCTCTGGATCACCGGCTGCAGCACGTGCCCCTCCAGCACCTGCACCGCGAGCACCACCCCGAGCGCCCACAGCGCGATCACGAAGCCCCGGTCGGCCAGGGCGACCAGCACGGCCACCGCGCCGGAGAGGAAGGCGCCGAGGTAGGGGACGTACGCGCCGACGAAGACGAGCGCGCCGAGCCCGACCGCGCCGGGCACCCGCAGGATCAGCAGGCCGACGGTGATGCACAGGGCGTCGATGAGGGCGATGAAGGTGGTCCCGCGCATGAACCCCTCCACGGCCGCGAAGGCGCGCCGGGCGATGGCCTCCAGGGTGGCGGCGGTGCCGCCGGGCGCGAGGGAGCACAGGGCCCTCATGGCGCGGTGGGAGTCGCGCAGGAAGAAGAAGACGAGCAGCAGCGCGAGCACGGCCATGGCGATGCTCTCGGCGACGACACCGACGCCGCTGATGACGTTGGACACGGCCGTCCCGCCGAACTTGCCCAGCAGCTCGCGCGCGTTGGCCGCGAGGTCGTCCAGGCCGGTCCCGGTGGCCCCGAAGTGCCGTGCCACGCCCTTGGCGGCATGCCGCAGCGAGTCGGCGATCTGCCCGCCGTTGTCGACGAGCGCGGCGACGACGATGTACACGGCGCCGCCGACGACGGCCACCACGGCGACACAGGTGAGCCCGGCCGCCACCGACGGCTGCACCCCCGCCCCCACCAGCCGCCGGTACAGCGGCCCCAGCAGCGCGGTGCCGAGCAGGGCGAGCAGCACCGGTGTGACGGCCGTCCGCAGTTCCGCGCACAGCCGCACCCCGACCCAGCCCACCCCGGCGATCAGCAGCAGCACCACGCACCAGGCGGCGAGGCGGCGAACGGAATCGGGCAGCAGACGCACGAGCCCAGCGGATCATGAACTCCGTCGGCTGTCCTGCGGCACGGGGCCGGGCGGGTGAGAGCCGGCCGCCGGCGCGGCTCGGCCGCCCGCCCCTGTGAGCCGTGGCTGGGAACGCGCTGCCGGACTCACGCCACGTCGGGCCGGGTGGCGACACGGGTCACGGTGACCTGGACGGTGACCCGCTCCACGGCATCGCGGGCGGCGAGGTGGGAGACGACGGCGGCCCCCACGCGGTCGTGGACGTTCTGGGCGACGTCCAGCGCCCGCCGGCCCCCGGACAGGACGCAGCGCACCTCGATGTGCCAGCCCGAACCGTCCGGCGACCGGCCGACGCGGACGCCCGCCTGGGGAGATGCGCGGTCCGGCGCGGCGTCCGTCCGGACGGGCGCGGCGGCTGCCGCCAGGCGGTGCGAGAGACGGGGTTGCAGGCCCGCCACGCCGGGAACCGCGAGGGCCGCCCCGGCCGCGGCGCCGAGGAGCGTGGGCGGGTGGACGACGGTCATCTCGTACCGCCGACGGGCGTGAGGCCGGGACGGAGGGGCGGTTCCGGCCGCAGGATGTCGACCACGGCGATGTCGACGGCCGTCACGGCGAGCCCCAGGTCCTGTCCGGCCGAGTGGAGGACCGACCGGCGCACCTGCTGCACCCGGTCGGGCAGGGGGAGGTCGAGAGCGGCGGCCAGTGTCATGGTCACCCGCACGCCGGTGCCTTCGCCCACGAGGACGATCCGGCAGGTCGCGACCCTGGCGCCGGGGACCGTGTCCGCGGCCTGCCGCAGGACCTTCGCCGCGGCGCTCTCGGCGATGCGCAGCTCACGGTCCGGGTCGGCCAGGGGCAGCAGCCGCCCGAGCCGCACCTCGGCCCGGACGATGTCCATCACGCGGTCGGCGAGTGCGGGGAGGCCGGGCGGGTCCTCGGCGCGCAGCGCTCGGGTGGCGGCGTCCACCGCGGCCAGTCCCTCGGCGGCCTCGCGGCAGTGAGGGCAGGAGAGGCGGTGCGGGTCCACGGCCGGCGCCGCGTCCCGGGCCTGTTCCCAGACCCGGGACAGCAGCCGGCCGCAGAGCAGGACCTCGTCGCCTGCGAACGGGGGGACGTCGGCGGCACCCGGCTCGGAGCCGGTCCCGTCGGCTCCGAGAGGTCCGGAAGGCCGCGCGTGCGGGTCGTCTAGCGCCATGGGCCCATCGCCTCCTGCAAGGATCGGCGTGCCCTGAACAGTCTGCCGCGCACCGTCTGTTCGCTGGTCCGCGTCACATGGGAGATCTCCTTGTAGGACAGGCCCTGCACCTCCCGCAGGATCCAGCAGAGTCGCTGCCCGGCGTCGAGATCGCCGAGTGCGCGGGACAGGGCGGCGGTGGCCGCCTCCTGCTCGGCGGACCGGGCGGGCTGGCTCCAGGTGTCTGCCGCCGCGGGCTCGGCGACGGCGTCCAGCGAGAGGGGCGGCGGCCGGCGCCGGCGCATCGTCTGGCAGCGGTTGACGGTGATCCGGTACATCCAGGTGCGGAACTCCGCGCTGTGGCGGTATTCCGGCAGCCGCCGCCAGGCGCTGACGAAGGCGTCCTGGACAGCGTCCTCGGCGTCCTGGGGGTTGCCGAGCATGCAGCGGGCCAGGGCGAGGAGGGGGCGGCCGTGCCGCTGGACGAGAACGGCGAAGGAGTCCTCGTCCCCCTCGGCCGCCCGCACGGCCAGCAGGCCGTCCGGCAGGTCGCGTCCCCTCGGGTCGCGGCCCGGCGATGAGGGAACAGCGCTTTCGATCATGGCGCCCTCGTACGAGGCTCGGGCCGTCCGTGTACCCGGCCGAGCACATGTGATGCACATCACACGCCACGCCCGTGAGGAACGCGGCGCCCGATATGTCCAACCTTTCGAAGGGCGCCGCACCGGTGCCAGAGCGACCGATCGAGGCGACCGCCATGACGGACAACATCACCAGCGTCGGCGGGGGAAGCCGGCCCGAGGCGGGCGTGAGCGCGCTCACGGGCCGCACCGGGGCCGGGGCTCCGGCCGAGACACGGGGGAAGACCACCATCGCCGACGGCGTGGTGGCCAAGATCGCGGGCATGGCGGCCCGCGAGGTACCGGGCATCTACAGCCTGGGCGCAGGAATGGCCCGCGCCTTCGGCGCCGTGCGGGAACGCGTCCCGGGCGGGGGCGGGGCGGCCGTCACACGAGGAGTGAAGGTCGAGGTCGGTGAGCGGCAGGCCGCCGTGGACCTGGACGTCGTCGTCGAGTACGGCGTCTCCATCGTCGACGTCGCCGGCGGCGTGCGCACCAATGTCATCAGCGCCGTGGAGCGGATGACGGGCCTGGAGGTCGTCGAGGTGAACATCGCCGTCGACGACGTCCACCTGCCCGACGAGGAGGAACAGACCGAACCGGACGAGGGCCGCGTGCGGTGATCCACCCCGTGCCCCGACCGGGCGCGGGTGATCGCGCGCACGGCGACGCACGTGCGCGAGACGGGTGAGTGCGAGATGAACACAGCGACGACGGGCCTCGCGGCCGGTATGGCCCTGGGCTTCGCCGGATACTTCGGCGGCTTCTGGGCCTTTCTGCTGGTCCTGGTCCTGGGCGCGGCGGGGCTGATCGTGGGCCTCGTCCTGCAAGGCGACCTCGACTTCCGGTCACGGAGGCAGCGGTGAGGACCCGGCCCGCTCCCCCGGGCGAGGGATCGAACCCGCCGGCACCGGCCGCCGGGCTGCCGCCCCCGGCCGAACGAGGCGCCACCGTCATCCCCGACAGGGTGGTCGCCCGGATCGCCGCCCAGGCCGCACGCACGGCCCAGGCCCGGTCCGCCGCCGTACCGCCCGACCGCGGCGGACCGGTGACGCCGAGTGCCTCCGCCGCGGTCCGTACCGGATCGGTGCGTCTGCATCTGACCATGGACCTGCCCTACCCCACCGACCTCCCCCGTGTCTGCGAGCGGATCCAGCGGGACGTCGCCGAACGGGTCGCCCAGCTGACCGGGCTGCGGGTGGGCGAGGTCGTCCTCACGATCCGGCGGCTGGTGACCGCCGCCGACGCGAGCCGGGGGCGGGTCCGGTGAGCGGCCACGCGGCCCGGGGCACCGGGCCCGCCGCGGCGGAAGGGCGAGCGCGATGACATCCGACCCCGGTGCTCCCGGCCGCGGCGCCGTGCCGCTGGCGAAGGAGCCCGACCCGCCCGAACGCGACGCGTCCGGCGCGCATCTCCCACCCGCCGAGGGCGACGGAGGGCACCGGACCCACCGCGAGTGGTCCGCGCGTCGCATCACGGCGGCACTGGTCGCCGCCGTGATCCTCGTGGCCGCGGTCGCGGCGCTGGTCGACGTCGTCGCCGTACGGGCGGGACGTCCCGCGGCGGCCTGGCGACGGCGGCTGGCCGACGAACTGGCCACCCGCCCGGTGGACGACGTGTGGATGCTGACGGGAGCCGCCGTGGCCGCCGCCGTCGGCGTCTGGCTGATCGTCCTGGCCCTCACCCCCGGTCAGCGCCGCCGGCTGCCCCTGCGCTCCCCCGCCGGCTGCCCCCGAGTGCGGGCCTTCCTGGACCGCGACGGCGCCGCCGGTCTGCTGCGTGACGCCGCGATGCGGGTCCCCGGAGTCGGCGCGGCGCACGTCCGGGTCGGCCGCCACCGCATCAGAGCCCGCGCGGACGTCCGCTTCCGCGACCCCCAGCGGGTGAAGGACGACCTCACCGCCGTCCTCGGCGAGGAACGCGACCGGCTGGCCCTCGCTCGCCCTCCCCGCATCGTCGTACGCGTGCGGCGACGCACCGACTGACCGACAACCGCACCCCCGGGAGCCCGCACCATGACGCCGCGATCCGCACTCAACCGCAGTCTGCTGGCCCTCGCCGGACTGGTTCTGCTCGGCGGCGGACTGCTGATCCTCTTCGCCGGGCTCGACCTCTACCGGCGGCGCGATCTCGTCCCGCCCGCCGGCTGGCCCCTGACCGGCCCGGCCGACGTCCTGCTCGGCTCCGCCGACCGGGCCCGCTGGAGCAGCCAGGGCTGGTGGTGGTGGCCCGCGGTCATCGCCGCCCTCGCCCTCACCATGCTGCTCGCCCTGTGGTGGCTGCTCGCCCAGCCGAGCCGACACCGCCCCGGCTCCCTGCCCGTCGGCGGCACACCCCCGCCGGAAGGCGTCCAGCTGCGCGACCGCGCACTGAGCGACGCGATCGCGGCCGAGGCCGGTGCCCTGCCAGGGGTCGACCACGCGGCCGTGCACATCACCGGCCGACCCGCCCACCACCGCACCCACGTCGGCCTCACCCTCACCCCCGAGGGCGCGCCCGGCGCGACGCTCGCCGCCCTCTGCGAAGGCCCGCTCGGCACCGCTCGCCGGTCCACCGGCCTCCCCGACCCGCCCACCGAGGTCCGCCTGCGGGTCACCCGCCACAGGCCGCACCGCGTGGAGTAAGGAGGAGACCGGCCGTTCCCGCACCAACACCCTTGCGGATCACTGCGGTTCGCGGGGGAACAGCACCACTCCCCGAGGAGAGATCATGATCATCCTGGGCGTCATCCTGCTCGTCATCGGCTTCCTGACCGGCATATCCATCCTGTGGACCATCGGGATCATCCTGCTGGTCGTCGGAGCCATCCTGTGGATCCTCGGCGCGATGGGACACGCCGTCGCCGGCCGACGCCACTACTGGTGACCGGGGCAGAGCACCGAAGGGCGACATCCCGGGCCGCGGGCGGGCCGCACCGACGAGTCCCTCGGCCCGGCCGGCACCGCGACCGGCACCCCGGCCCGATCCCACCACGGCCGATCCGTGCCCTCAGGGCGGACTCGTGGCCGATGTGCCGCGACCGCCCCGCGGGCATCGGCCGATGACGGGAGTACGGCCGCACACGCGGAGCGGATCATGACGGGCTGGCGGGTCCGGGACTACACCCGGGACGATCTCGAGGCGCTGATCCGGGTCGACCTGGAGAGCGGCACGACCGAGGAGCCGCCGCTCTTCCCGCTCTCGGACGCCGTGACGGCCCTCCAGGACCGCCACCCCGCTGTGGTGGCCACGGCCGACGACGTGCTGATCGGCGCCGCGGTGAGCAGGGTGGAGGGCGAACGGGCATGGATCCTGCGGATCTGCATGGCGCCCGGCTGGCGGCAGCGCGGGCTGGGCAGTGCCCTGATCACCGCCCTGGAGCAACGGCTCTTCGCCGTCGGCGTCCGGGCGGTGCACGCCGTCCTGCCCGAGGGCGAGACCGGTGCCACCGCCCTGCGCAACTGCGACTTCGGCGCCCGCCCCGGACTGGTCTTCTTCGAGAAGCGCGGGCCGGTGACCCCGCAGTCGGCCGGCACGCTGTCCTCGCTCGGAGCGGAGCTGCCGCCGGGGGGACTGTGGCAGCGGGTCGCGGGCATGCAACGGGAGAAGCAGCTCATCGAACGGCGCCTGGTCCTGCCGCTGGCCCATCCCGAACTGGCCGCCCTGCACGGAGTGGAACTGCCACGGGCGGTGATGCTGTTCGGCCCGCCCGGGACCGGCAAGAGCACGTTCGCGCACGCCATCGCCAGCCGCCTGGGATGGCCCTTCCTCGAACTGTTCCCCGCCCGTCTGGCCGCCGAGTACGGCCTGGCGTCCGGGCTGAACCGGCGCTTCGACGAGATCGCCCGGCTCGACCACGTCCTCGTCTTCATCGACGAGGTCGAGGAGATCGCCGGCGAACGCGGCGGCGCGGACGCGACCGCTGTCGGTGTCGTCAACGAACTGCTCAAGGCGATCGTCCGGTTCCGCGGCCAGGACGGACGGCTGCTCGTCTGCGCCACGAACAACGTGACCACGCTCGACTCCGCGTTCCTGCGACACGGCCGCTTCGACTACGTGCTGCCGATCGGCCCTCCCGACCACACCGCCAGGACCGCGCTGTGGGAGAGCTACCTGGCCCGCTCGGGCGCGCAGGCCGACAGCGCGGTTCTCGCGTCCGCCAGCGAGGGGTTCACCCCCGCGGACATCGCCCATGCGGCGCGTACCGTCTCCCAGGCCCAGTTCGAGCGGACCTTCGACACCGGGACCCGGACCACCCCCACCACCGGCGACTACCTGGACACGATCCGCGGCACCAAGCCCACGGTCAGCGCCGCCATGGCCCGGGAGTTCGCCCAGCAGACGGAGACGTTCGCCCGCATCTAGCGTCCGGGCCGACGGGGGAGTCGATCCGCGACGGACGGGTCAGGCCGGCGCGGGGGGCGTGTCGCCGCCCGTGTCGACGAGGATCTGTCGGGCCTCGGTGACGTTGTCGGCCCGTACGGCCCTGGCCATCGCGGCGCGTGCCGCGTCGGGCGGCGTGTCCGGGGGGACCAGCATCAGGGAGAAATGGTCCCGGTCGCCTCGGGTGACGAGGACGGTGTCGTCGCCGACCGGGAAGGAGTCGATGTGCACGACGCGACCCTCGACCATCACCCGGGTCGGCAGTTCGTCCCAGGCACTGCCGTCCAGACCGACCCGGGTGACAGGCCCGAGATGCTCGGTCAGCGCGGTGATCAGCGAGGGGAGTTCGGCGGCGATGTCCCGGGACCGCGGCCACCACGCGCCGTCCAGGATTCCCTCGCGCGCGTGTGTCGTCTCCAGCCTCAGCAGGGCCGTCCCGGGTTTCACCGACCGGTGGACGGCATCCGGCAGGAGCCTGGGGAGGTCGGGGGTGTCGGAGTCGGCCATGGTGTCCGCCCGTCCGCTGGGAGCAGGGCGACCGCAGAGCGTGCGACCGCGATACGGCCAACGGCTCCGGCGTATACCCGCCGGAGCCGCCCTTCCGAGTCATCGCACGTGAGCGTGCGCCGACCCGCTTTCCACATTACGCCAAAGGGATCAATCCGGCACGAGCAATCCTCGCGAAGGTTCGCTCCGGTCCGGGAGACCGACGCGGCGGCTCAGCCACGCCCCTCCTCCTCCGTCTCCATCTGCCGGATCCCCTGGTGCGTCAGCGTGATCATCGCGGGCGTGTTGCCCCTTCCCCAGTCCACGACGACCCAGCCCTCACCTGCCAGGTACATACAGGCAGCGGCCATGTCCTGCTCGGGGATACCGAGGTCGGTGCGGAGCTTCGCCCCGTCGACGCCCAGGAGGCGATTGCCTTCGGCGGCCTCGTACAGAGCCCGCATGATCCTCTCGCGGTACGTCTTCCGGTCTCGCAATATCGCCATGACGCGCCTTCCTCTGCTGCCCACGGCCGAGCCGCGGTCGATGTCCTCCGCGGTCGCCGTCGCGGTGGGACGCGTCGGCCCGGTGGCGTCCACCGCCGGCCAACGGTGCCGACGGGGCCGACGCCCGATCCCCGGCAGGACATCGCTGTAGCGGAAGGCGGCGATCCGTTCGGCGTGCTGACCGTTGAGCCGGTGGATCAGAACGACTCCGACGGCGATCAGAACGAGCAGCACGGCCACGGCGACGGCGGTCATGGCTCCCTCACCTCCGCCGACCGGCGAGACGGCCCTGTCGAGCCGATGGCCGGGGCAGGGACGACGGCCGACCCGCTCCGCCGTCGGTCTCCCACCCTTCTTCGCTGATCCGGGCATCGGCGCTGTCCGCCGCCTCCTCCCGGGCCGGGGCGTCCCTGCCGTCGCCCGCCATCAGCCGCGCGGCGGCATCCGCGCCGGTCTCCGGCGGTATCACCAGCACGTCCCGGCGGCCGTCGGTGGAGTCCAGGGTCAGCCTGTGCGGATCCTGGGCCTCGGTGGACCAGCCCACCCGCACGGTACGCCCGGCGACGGACACCCAGTGCGGGATGACGGGCCAGTACGCCGGGTGCACGGTGACACCCGTGACGCGGCCCCACCGTCCGGCCAGTGCGGCCGTCAGGGTGGGCAGCTCACGGGTGAGGGCACGGGAGCGAGGCCACCACATGCCGTCCAGCCCGCCCGGTGCGGGCGCCAGGGACAGCCGAGCCGGCTGGGGCGGCGCGCGCCTGCTCGATGTCGTACGGTCAATGGTCACGGGCATGGCGCGGACCTGTCCCCGGGCCCGTGGGTGCGGCCCGGCATCATCGATCACCGGAAACGGCACCCGCGGCGGAGCGGTACGCGAAGAACTCCCGGTCTCTTCACCCTACTCCGCCCACCGGCCCGAAAAGCCGGGGTTGACCAGGTATTTTCCTGCCTCCGGAGCCTGGTCGCCGGCACCGGCGCCGCCGGGTCAGAGCCAGTCCCTGCGCTTGAACGTGGCGTACAGCAGCACGGACAGGGTCACGATGACGGCGGCGGAGGTGATGAATCCGGACTGGCGGCCGAAACCGGGATAGGGCAGATTCTGGCCGTAGTAGCCGGTGATCGCGGTGGGCACGGCGATGATCGCGGCCCAGCTCGTCACCTTCTTCATGATCAGGTTCATGCTGTTGGCCTGGACCGAGAGGTTCGTCTCCATGACCGAGGCCACCAGGTCCCGCAGCGATTCGGTCCATTCGGTGGCGCGCAGCACGTGGTCGTAGACGTCCTGGTAGTACGGGACGAGAGGTTCGGTGATCACGTGCAGGCCGGGCCGCATGAGCGCGTTGACCACCTCGCGCATCGGGAGCACGACGCGGCGCAGCCGGACGAGCGATTTACGCAGTGCGAAAGCCCGGCGTTGCACGGCTTCGATCTCACGGCGCCCGGCCACGAAGAGCAGACCCTCCAGCTCCTCGATGCCGTCGTCCAGCTGCTGGACCGCGGCGAAGTGACCGTCCACGAGATGGTCGAGCAGACCGTGCAGCAGGAATCCGACACCATGGCCGGCCAGATCCGGGCTCTCGTCCCAGCGGGCGACGACGTCCTCGATGTCGAGACCGTCGTCCTTGCGGACGGTGATCACGGCCTGGCCGGTGAGGAACACGGCGATCTCGCTGTACGCCAGTTCCGCACTGTCCGGGCTGACGGTCACGGCATAGGCACTGAGGAACTCGTGGGTGCGATAGCGGTCGAGTTTCGGCCGCTGCCCACGCTGTGCGGCGTCCTCCAGGGCCAGTTCGTGGATGCCGAACTCCTGGCCGAGCATGCTCAATTCGGCAGGCCCGGGCCGGTACAGGTCCAGCCACAGGACCGACGCCGGGTCGGCGAGATGCGCGGAGACGTCACGGGCGGGAAAGTCCTCCAGGACGAGAGTGCCGTCGTGATACAGCCGGGTACGCGTCACCATGGCCCGAGGCTAGTCTCTCGCGCCTCGGTCATCCCGTTTCGTCCCGATTACCAGCGCGGCAGGCTCTGGCAGATCACCGGCGGGCGGCACATCCCGCATGCGCGCCGACTCCGGCCCGCAGGGAAGATCCCCGCGGCTCACCGACCCCGACCGTCAGCAGGAGACCGAGGGGACGAGTCCGGTCCGGAGCCCTCGCGCGCGAGGGCTCCGGACCGGACTCGTCCGCACGCGGTCCCGGCGGGTCCTACAGGCCGCCCTCGGACATCCCGTGCACGGCCGGAACGGTTCCCAGGCGGCCCTTCTTGAAGTCCTCGAAGGCCTGCATCAGCTCGTCCTTGGTGTTCATCACGAACGGGCCGTAGTGGGCCATCGGCTCCCGGATCGGCTGTCCGCCGAGGAGGACGACCTCCAGGTCCGGGGTGTGCGCGTCCTGCTTCTCGTCCGCGCGGACGGTCAGCGAGGAACCGGCGCCGAACACGGCCGTCTGCCCCAGGTGGATCGGACGGCGCTCCGTACCGACGCTGCCGCGGCCCGCCATGACGTACGCCAGGCCGTTGAAGTCCTCGCGCCAGGGCAGGGTGATCTCGGCACCCGGCGCCAGGGTCGCGTGGATCATCGTGATCGGCGTGTGCGTGATGCCGGGACCCTGGTGGCCGTCCAGCTCGCCGGCGATGACACGCAGCAGCGCGCCGCCGTCGGGGGTGGTGAGCAGCTGGACGTTGCCGCCGCGGATGTCCTGGTAGCGCGGGGCCATCATCTTGTCCTTGGCCGGGAGGTTCACCCACAGCTGGAGGCCGTGGAAGAGCCCGCCGGACATGACCAGGGACTCCGGCGGGGCCTCGATGTGCAGCAGGCCCGAGCCGGCCGTCATCCACTGCGTGTCGCCGTTGGTGATGGTGCCGCCACCGCCCTGCGAGTCCTGGTGGTCGAAGGTGCCGTCGATGATGTAGGTGACGGTCTCGAAGCCGCGGTGCGGGTGCCAGGGGGTGCCCTTGGGCTCGCCCGGCGCGTACTCCACCTCACCCATCTGGTCCATCATGATGAACGGGTCGAGGTGGCGGTAGTTGATGCCCGCGAACGCCCGGCGCACCGGGAAGCCCTCACCCTCGAAACCGCTCGGAGCGGTCGTGACGGCGAGCACGGGGCGTGCCACGGCGTCGACGGGGGCGGTCACACGGGGCAGCGTCAACGGATTCTCGACGGTCACTGCAGGCATGGTGGGTACCTCCTTGGTACGCCCACTTTAGTTGAGCGTTGAACTTTCTGCCACCCAGAACGACGAAGACCCGGAGGACATTCCCTCCGGGTCACCCGAACAGCCCCACGACGAAAGGGGGGATCAGCCGCCGCCGTACATCCGGCGCATCGCGAAGTCCACCATCTGCTCGACCGCCTTGGCGTCGAACACCATCCGGTGCTCGCCCTCCATGTCCAGGACGAAGCCGTAGCCGGTCGGCAGCAGGTCGATCACCTCGGCGCCGGTGATGACGAAGTACTTGGACTCCTTGCCCGCGTACCGGCGCAGCTCCTTCAGCGAGGTGAACATCGGGATCACCGGCTGCTGGGTGTTGTGCAGGGCGAGGAAGCCGGGGGTGTCGCCGCGCGGGCAGTACACCTTCGAGGTGGCGAAGATCTGCTGGAAGTCCTCGGCGGCCATCTGACCGGTGGTGAACGCACGCACCGCGTCGGCGAGCGAGGGCGGGGACGGCTCCGGGTAGAGCGGCGGCTGCTGGCCGTACCCGCCGACACCGCCCGGCTGCTGCGGCTGGGCGTACTGCTGCTGAGCCGCGCCGCCGTCCATGGGCTGGCCGTATCCGTACATGCGCGCAAGCGTACCGAGCGCGGGGATCGAGGGGCCCGGCCGGTGGAGATACCGGGTGGTCACCTTCCCTTCGCCCGGCAGCCGGAACGGTCGGCGACCCTGCTCACGGGCGGCGTCCGGGGCCCGGAGGAGTAGACCCTTCTCACACTTGGTCCGGCAGGGGTTGCTTCTTATTACCGACGGGTAGCATCATCGTAGCTACTTGTTGGTACGTGAACTAGGTGCGAGGAGACAGTGCCTCGCCGATCTCTCTACGGAGCCGTCGCCATGGGGCACTACAAGTCGAATCTCCGCGACATCGAGTTCAACCTCTTCGAAGTACTGGGGCGCGACAAGGTGTACGGCACCGGCCCGTTCGAGGAGATGGACGTCGAGACCGCCAAGAGCGTCCTGGAGGAGCTGACCCGCCTCTCCGAGAACGAGCTGGCCGAGTCCTTCGCCGACGCCGACCGCAACCCGCCGGTCTTCGACCCGGAGACCAACACCGCGCCGATCCCCGAGTCCTTCAAGAAGAGCTACCAGGCCTTCATGGACTCCGAGTACTGGCGGCTCGGCCTGCCCGAGGAGATCGGCGGCACCACCTCGCCGCGCTCCCTCATCTGGGCCTACGCCGAGCTGATCCTGGGCGCCAACCCGGCCGTGTGGATGTACTCCTCGGGCCCGGCGTTCGCCGGCATCCTCTTCGAGGAGGGCAACGAGGTCCAGAAGCACATCGCCACGATCGCCACCGAGAAGCAGTGGGGCTCCACCATGGTGCTCACCGAGCCGGACGCCGGCTCGGACGTGGGCGCCGGCCGCACCAAGGCGGTCCAGCAGGAGGACGGCTCCTGGCACATCGAGGGCGTGAAGCGCTTCATCACCTCGGGTGAGCACGACATGTCGGAGAACATCCTCCACTACGTGCTCGCGCGTCCCGAGGGCGCCGGCCCCGGCACCAAGGGCCTGTCCCTCTTCCTCGTCCCGAAGTACCTCTTCGACTTCGAGACCGGCGAGCTGGGCGAGCGCAACGGCGTCTACGCCACCAACGTCGAGCACAAGATGGGCCTCAAGGCCTCCAACACGTGCGAGATGACCTTCGGCGACCGGCACCCGGCCAAGGGCTGGCTGATCGGCGACAAGCACGACGGCATCCGCCAGATGTTCCGCATCATCGAGTTCGCCCGCATGATGGTCGGCACGAAGGCGATCTCCACGCTGTCCACCGGCTACCTCAACGCGCTGGAGTACGCCAAGGAGCGCGTCCAGGGCCCGGACCTGGCCAACTTCATGGACAAGACCGCGCCCAAGGTCACCATCACCCACCACCCCGACGTGCGCCGCTCGCTGATGACGCAGAAGGCGTACGCGGAGGGCATGCGCGCCCTGGTGCTGTACACCGCCTCGATCCAGGACGCGATCCAGATCAAGGAGGCGAACGGTGAGGACGCCTCCGCCGAGGAAGCGCTGAACGACCTGCTGCTGCCCATCGTCAAGGGCTACGGCTCGGAGAAGGGCTACGAGCAGCTCGCCCAGTCGCTGCAGACCTTCGGCGGCTCCGGCTTCCTGCAGGAGTACCCGATCGAGCAGTACATCCGGGACTCCAAGATCGACACCCTGTACGAGGGCACCACCGCGATCCAGGGCCAGGACTTCTTCTTCCGGAAGATCGTCCGCAACCAGGGCGCCGCGCTGAACTCCCTCGCCGAGGACATCAAGAAGTTCCTGGCCCTCGGCACCGGCGGCGAGGACCTGGCCGGCGCCCGCGAGCACCTCGCCAAGGCCGCCGTGGAGCTGGAGGCGATCGTCGGCCTGATGCTGACCGACCTCGCCGCCACCGAGCAGGACACCAAGAACATCTACAAGGTCGGCCTGAACACCAGCCGCCTGCTGCTGGCCTCCGGCGACGTCGTCGTCGGCTACCTGCTCCTCAAGGGCGCCGCCATCGCCGCCGAGAAGCTGGCCACCGCCTCGGCCAAGGACAAGGCGTTCTACACCGGCAAGATCGCCGCGGCGAAGTTCTTCGCGGCGAACGTCCTGCCCGGCGTCACGCTGGCCCGCAAGATCGCCGGCAACGTCGAGCTGGACCTGATGGAGCTGGACGAGGCCGCGTTCTAGGCGACGCCGTCCTGGACGTTCCGGACGTCCCCGTCGATTCCTCGCACGGGCCCGCTCTCTTTCCGGGAGCGGGCCCGTGCACGTCGTTAAGGTGAATCCCATGAGCGCAGCTTCCCGCTTCGACCGCGGCCACACCGACGACCTGATGACCTTCCTGGCGGCGAGCCCGTCGCCGTACCACGCCGTGGCGAACACCGCCGAGCGGCTGGAGAAGGCAGGCTTCCGGCAGGTCGCCGAGACGGACGCCTGGGACGGCACCAGCGGCGGCAAGTACGTGCTGCGCGGCGGGGCGATCGTGGCCTGGTACGTGCCCGAGGGCGCCGAACCGCACACCCCGTTCCACATCATCGGCGCGCACACCGACTCCCCGAACCTCCGGGTCAAGCCGCGGCCGGACCACGGGGCGCACGGCTGGCGCCAGGTCGCCGTGGAGATCTACGGCGGCCCGCTGCTCAACTCCTGGCTCGACCGCGACCTGGGCCTGGCCGGCCGGCTGACCCTGCGCGACGGCTCCTCCGTCCTCGTCGACGTGGACCGGCCACTGCTGCGCGTGCCGCAGCTCGCCATCCACCTGGACCGGTCCGTCAGCGCCGAAGGGCTCAAGCTCGACAAGCAGCGCCATCTCCAGCCCGTGTGGGGCCTCGGCGACGACGTGCTGGAGGGCGACCTCATCTCCTTCCTGGAGCAGGAGGCCGGGCTGACCCCGGGCTCGGTGACCGGCTGGGACCTGATGGTGCACCCGGTGGAGGCGCCGGCCTACCTCGGCCGCGACCGGGAGCTGGTCGCCGGCCCCCGCATGGACAACCTGCTCTCCGTGCACGCCGGCACCGCCGCCCTCGTCGCCGCCGCGACCTCCGGCACCCCCCTCACCCGCATCCCGGTGCTCGCCGCCTTCGACCACGAGGAGAACGGCTCCCAGTCGGACACCGGAGCGGACGGCCCGCTCCTCGGGTCCGTCCTGGAGCGCTCGGTGTTCGTGCGCGGCGGATCGGTCGAGGACCGGGCGCGTGCCTTCGCGGGCACGGTCTGTCTGTCCTCCGACACGGGCCACGCCGTGCACCCCAACTACGCCGAGCGGCACGACCCCACGCACCACCCGCGGGTCAACGGCGGTCCGATCCTCAAGGTGAACGTCAACAACCGCTACGCCACGGACGGTTCCGGCCGCGCGGTGTTCGCCGCGGCCTGCGAGAAGGCGAACGTCCCCTTCCAGACCTTCGTCTCCAACAACTCCATGCCGTGCGGCACCACCATCGGCCCGATCACCGCGGCCCGGCACGGCATCCGCACGGTCGACATCGGCGTGGCGATCCTCTCCATGCACAGCGTCCGCGAACTGTGCGGTGCCGACGACCCGTTCCTGCTGGCGAACGCTCTGACAGCCTTCCTGGAGGGCTAGTCGGGCCCTCGCCGGGTACCCGCACGGCACCGGAGATTCCGGAACCGGAAGGGGAGGCGAGGTCTCATGGGGCTCGGCGGGTGCATCATTCTCATCGCCGTGGGAGCCATCCTGACGTTCGCGACCGACTGGCACATGCAGGGCGTCAACCTCACGGTCGTCGGCCTGATCCTGATGGCCGTGGGTCTGATCGGAGTGGCGACGTTCAGCGGCATCGCCCGCCGCCGCCGGGTGGTGGTACCGCCGACGACCCCGGTCGTCGACGAGGAACCGCACCACCACCACCGCGGCGACGGCTACACCGACGGCTACGGCGTCTGAGGCGGGCTGTCCCGCTCGTCCGTCCCCGCCAGCACCAGCGGCAGCCGGTCCGCCCCGCCCTCCGTGAGGCGGACCGGGACGCCCCAGTCCCGCTGGTGGACGTGGCAGGCGGGGTACGCTTCCCCGTCCTCCGGCCGGGAGGTGTCCCGAGCGGGGTCGTCGCAGCTGGCCGCCCTCGCCGAGACGTGCAGGACACCCTCGGTGACGGCCGGGTTCAGCTCCAGCTCGCGGGACAGCTCCGTGTCCGCTCCCTCGCCCTTGAGCAGCAGCTCGGGCGGGGTGGAGGAGACTCGCAGGCGGGTGGCGGGGCCGTGGCGGGTGTCCAGCTTCCGACCGGCCGGGGCCTGGAAGACCACGTCGAGGCGGAGGCCGCCGGGAGCGACCTCGGTCGCCGTGCGCCCGGTGCGGTGGGCGGCCGATTCCGCGCGGACCGCCTCCTCGGGCAGCCGCAGCCGGGTCAGGCGGTGCCGCGCCGACTCCACGACCACGATGTCCTCGCCGACGAGGACGGCGTCGCTGGGCTCGCGCAGATCGGTGGCGAGCGTGGTGACCTCGCCGGTGGCGGGGTCGTAGCGGCGCAGGGCGTGGTTGTAGGTGTCGGCGACGGCGACCGACCCGTCCGGCAGGGCGGTGACGCCCAGCGGATGCTGGAGGAGGGCCTGGCCGGCGGCGCCGTCCCGGTGGCCGAAGTCGAACAGGCCGGTGCCGACGGCGGTGTGGACGTGTCCGTCCCGGTCCACCCAGCGCAGGGCGGAGGTCTCGGAGTCGGCGAGCCAGAGCCGGTCCGCGGTGGCGGCGAGACCGGAGGGCTGCGCGAACCACGCCTCGGCGCCGGGACCGTCCACCAGACCCTCGTCGGCGGTACCCGCCGCCACGCCGACGGCCCCGGCCACCGGGTCGTACGTCCACAGCTGGTGGACGCCGGCCATGGCGATCCACACCCTCCCGCCGAAGACCGCCACGTCCCAGGGCGAGGAGAGGTCCACCTCACGGGCCGGACCGGAGGTCGCCGAACCCCGCCACCACTGCCTGCCGGTGCCGGCCAGGGTGGTCACCTCGCCGGTCGCCGGGTCCAGGCGGCGCACGGCGTGATTGACGGTGTCGGCGACCACCACCGAGCCGTCGTCGAGCAGCGCGAGGCCCTGCGGCTCGTTGAAGGACGCCTCCCGCGGGCCGCCGTCGGCGAACCCGCGGCCTCCGGAGCCGATGCGCCGCACGACCGTCTCCCCGTCCTCCTCCAGTTCCACCAGCTGATGCCGGGTGGTGTCGCTGACCAGCAAGTTCCCCGACGGCAGAAGCAGCGCCTTGCCGGGGAAGCGCAGGATCGTCGGCTCCGGCTCCGGCGGCACGTAGGGGCCGTCACCGCGGCGCAGGGTGCCCTTCGCCTCGTGCTCGGCCGCCAGCTCCGACACCAGCCGCTCGATGGCGTGCACATGGCCCTCGCCCGCGTACTGGGCGACGACGTATCCCTCGGGGTCGACCACCGCCAGCGTCGGCCAGGCACGCACCGCGTACTGCTTCCAGGTGGCCAGCTCCGGATCGTCCAGCACGGGGTGCGCCACGCCGTACCGCTCCACGGCATCCACGACCGCCCGGTGCTCGGCCTCGTGCACGAACTTCGGCGAGTGCACCCCGACCACCACGAGCGTGTCCCGGTGCTTCTCCTCCAACGCGCGCAGCTCGTCCAGGACGTGCAGGCAGTTGATGCAGCAGAAGGTCCAGAAATCCAGGATCAGCACGCGGCCTCGGAAGTCGGCCAGCTTCAGCTCCTTGCCACCGGTGTTGATCCATCCGCCCCCGCCGGTCAGTTCGGGGGCACGGACACGGGCGCGGCGGCGTGCGGAGTCGGTCATGGATCCCAGGGTGCCACCAGGTGCCGGCGGCCGGTTCGGGACCGTGCGCGGCTCCGCCGTCAGTCCTGGTGGACCACGTTGCGGCCGGGGCCGCCGGATAGGGTGTCGTGGCCGGGGCCGCCGTACAGCTTGTCGTTGCCGCTGTTGCCGTAGAGCTTGTCGTTGCCGCTGTTGCCGTACAGGACGTCGTCGCCCTTGCCGCCGTACAGGGTGTCGGCGCCGGTTCCGCCGGTGAGCGTGTCCTTGCCGTCGTCGCCGGACAGGTACTGCGCTCCGGCGCCGCCGTGCAGCGTGTCGTCGCCCTTGCCGCCCTGCACGATGTTGTCGCCGCCGCTCGCGTTGATCGTGTCGTTGCCGTCGCCGCCCCAGGCCAGGCCCAGCTCGCCCACGGTGATGGTGTCGCCGCCCGCGTCGCCCGAGACGTACGCGCCGTCGAGGCGGCCGGAGTCCGTCGCCCTGTCGTTGCCGGCGCCCAGCGATATCTCGGCGTAGGAGTACACCTGGTCGGTGGCGTTCCTGTACGCGACCGTGTCGTCGCGGTCGCCGAGGTCCATGATCAGGGCGGCGTAGGGGTCCTGGCTGTCCACGCTGGTGACCGTGCAGGAGACCTTGGTGGGATCCGTGGCGACGGGATGGCCGCAGTCGTGGCCCGCCTCGACCGGGACGACGTCGTCGATCACGTACGTGATGCCCGTGCGGTCCGCGGTGAGCGTCGCGGTGACGGTGGCCTTGTTGGTCTGGCCGGCGGCGGCCCGGTAGGTGAGCTGCCAGTCGTACGGGTTGACCTCGGCGGTGGCCGGTGTGGTGGCCGCGGAGGCGCTGCCGGCCAGGGCGAAGGGCGCGGCCAGGGCGGCCGCGCCGACGGCCAGGGCGAGCGAGCGCACGGGCCGGCGGCGGTCGGGGCGCAGGGACATGGTGGACCTCCGAGAGGAACGGGCGGATTCTTCCGCCGACTTCGCACCGTTCGACTCGGAGCCGGGACCGTTGGTTGGTCACCTCGCCTGCCGACCACGTAAGTTCACTCGGCGCACACCTGGTGTCCGGACGGATTCCGGCGCCCGGTCAGGTGAGCGCGTGGCCCGTGGTCGCGTCCACGTGGCCGGGGACGTCCTCGTGCCGGTCGCCGACGCTCAGGGTCCCGGTGGGTTCGAAGACCAGGATCTCGGTCGGCACGGGCGCGTACGGCTTGTGCTCGATCCCGCGCGGGACGGTGAACACCGACCCCTTGGGCAGGACCACCGTGCGCTCGCCGGCCGGTTCACGCAGGCCGATGCGCAGTTCGCCGGCGAGAACCAGGAAGAACTCGTCGGTGTGCTCGTGCGCGTGCCAGAGGTGCTCGCCCTCCACCTTGGCCACGCGCACGTCGTAGTCGTTGACGGCGGTGACGATGCGGGGGCTCCAGCGCTCGGTGAAGGAGGCCAGGGCGTCGTCCAGGGAGATCGGTTCCATGGACTCATCGTGCGCGTGGCCGGGCCGCCGGACGAGTGCTAGAAATCGCATATGCCGCAACGATCCTCTCACCGTGTCGTCCTGGTGGTCGACGACAACTCCAATCCCTTCGAGATGAGCTGTGCCATCGAGATCTTCGGGCTCGCGCGGCCCGAGCTGGGGCGGGAGCTGTACGACTTCCGGCTGTGCGCGGCCGGGTCCCGGACGCGGATGCGGGACGGTTTCTTCACGCTCACCGGGGTGGCCGGGCTGGAGGCCGCCGAGTCGGCCGACACACTGATCGTGCCGAACCGGCCCGACACCGAGGTACCCCGCTCGGAACGCGTCCTGGACGTGATCCGGCGGGCGCACGCGCGGGGCGCCCGGCTCGTCGGCTTCTGCTCGGGCGCGTTCACCCTCGCGGAGGCCGGGCTGCTGGACGGGCGCCGGGCGGCCTGCCACTGGATGTGGGCGGAGGCGTTCCGGGCCCGTTTCCCCCGGGTGCGCCTGGAGGCGGACGTGCTCTTCGTGGACGACGGCGACATCCTCACCGCCTCCGGCAGCGCCTCCGCGCTCGACCTGGGGCTGCATCTCGTCCGCCGGGACCACGGCGTGGAGATCGCCAACCACGTCTCCCGGCGGCTGGTCTTCGCCGCGCACCGGGACGGCGGTCAGCGGCAGTTCGTGGAGCGGCCGGTGCCCGCGGTGCCCGACGAGTCCCTCGGGCCGTTGCTGGCCTGGGCGCAGGAACGGCTGGGCGAGCCGCTGACCGTCGCGGACCTCGCCGCCCGCGCGGCCGTCTCCCCCGCCACCCTGCACCGCCGTTTCCGCGGCCAGCTGGGCACGACCCCGCTGGCCTGGCTCACCGGGGAGCGTGTGGCACTGGCGTGCCGGCTGATCGAGCGGGGCGAGGAGCGGCTGGACGTCGTGGCGGCGCGCAGCGGGCTGGGCACGGCGGCCAATCTGCGGGCCCGGCTGCGGCGGGAGACGGGGCTGAGCCCGTCGGCGTACCGCAGGCGGTTCGGAGCGCGGCCCGCGGACGGGGCGGCGGGACGGGCGGCCGGGGGACCCACCCGTCCGACCGCGGTTCTGTGACGTTCGGCCGGGGCCGGGGAAGCCTGATCGGTATGAGATTCCTCGTACGCGACCGGATCCTCGGCATCGGTGACGACTGGTGGATCGAGGACGAGCACGGACGGAAGGTGTTCCTCGTCGACGGCAAGGCGATGCGTCTGCGGGACACCTTCGAGCTGAAGGACGCCCAGGGACGGGTCCTGATCGACATTCACCAGAAGATGCTCGCCCTGCGCGACACGATGGTGATCGAGCGGGACGGCGAGGCCCTGGCCCGGATCAGGCGCAAGCGGCTCTCCCTGCTGCGCAACCACTACCGGGTCTCCCTGGTGGACGGTACCGAACTGGACGTGAGCGGCAAGATCCTCGACCGGGAGTTCGCCGTGGAGTTCGACGGCGAACTCCTCGCGGTGATCTCCCGCCGCTGGCTGACCGTCCGCGACACGTACGGCGTGGACGTCGTACGGGAGGACGCCGATCCGGCGCTGCTGATCGCGGTGGCGGTGTGTGTGATCCACCTCGCCGAGAAGGAGGACGAGGAGGACTGACGGGGCGCGGCGGGCCGGCGAGGCGCGGCGGGCCGGCGAGGGCTGGCCCGGGGCCGTGGGCCGGGCCCGGGGGCCGAGGGCTCGCCGGGGGGCCGGGGGCTCGCCGGGGGGCCGGGGGCTAGCTCGGACGCCGGGGCGGTTCGAGACCCAGGACGCGGTCCTTCAGCGCCGGGAACTGCTCGCGGGTCGCGGCCACCTTCGCCGGGTCGAGGTCGACCGTGAGGACCTCCTCGCCGGGGCCTGCCTCCGCGAGCACCTCGCCCCACGGATCCACCACGATCGAGTGACCGGCCTGGGGAACTCCGGCGTGGGTCCCGGCCGTTCCACAGGCGAGCACGAACGCCTGGTTCTCCACCGCCCGCGCCTTGGCCAGCAGCGTCCAGTGCGCGCGTCGCCGCTCGGGCCAGCCCGCCGGGATGACCAGCGTCTCGGCGCCGGCGTCGACCAGCCCACGGAAGAGTTCGGGGAAACGGAGGTCGTAGCAGGTGGCCACGCCCAGCGTGGTTCCGGGCAGCCGGACGGTCACCAGGTCACGGCCCGCGCCCATCAGCACGGCCTCGCCCTTGTCGAAGCCGAAGCGGTGGATCTTGCGGTAGGCCGCGGCCAGTTCTCCGGAGGGGGAGAAGACGAGAGACGTGTTGTAGAGGGCGCCGTCCCCCGCGGCGGAGCCGCTGTCCGACGGCGTCCTTTCGGGAATCGAGCCGGCGTGCAGCCACACGCCCGCGTCGCTGGCCGCCTTGGCCATCGCCTCGTACGTCGGCCCTTCGAGCGGCTCGGCCTCGCGGCCGAACTCCTCGTAGGCGAAGGCGCCGGTGGTCCACAGTTCGGGCAGTACGACGAGGTCGGCCCCGCTCTGCTCCCGCACCAGCGCGGCCACGCGCCGCCGTCGGGAGTCGACCGGTTCGTCCTCGTCCACGGCGATCTGGATCAGCGAGGCGCGCACACTACCACCGTCCTGGCATTCGAGTCGTCCACACGGGCCTACGATCGTCACACGAAAGCACTGCCGGGGTGCCTTTCAGCAGCGTAACTTAGCCTCTCAAGACGCCCGCCGAAGTGCAGCCGCCGCCCGCTGGCAATGCCGCCACCACCTGCCCGTGTACCGACCGCCGAGGGGTCCCGTTCCGTGAGTCTGCATCCCACCCTCCAGCCCTACGCCGACGCCTGGACGCACTCCATCGAAGCGATATCCGAGATGGTGCAGCCGCTCGTCGAGGGCGAGTGGAACCGGCGGACCCCCTGCCCCGGCTGGTCGGTGCGGGACATCGTGTCCCATGTCATCGGCCTGGACTGCGAGATGCTCGGGGACCCGCGCCCCATCCACTCCCTGCCGCGCGACCTCTTCCACGTCACCACCGAGCACCAGCGTTACATGGAGATGCAGGTCGACGTCCGCCGCCACCACACGTCGCCGGAGATGACGGCCGAGCTGGAGTACACCGTCATCCGCCGCAACCGCCAGCTGCGCAACGAGTCCCGTGACCCCGGCACCCTGATGCGCGGCCCGCTGGGCACGGAGGTCACCCTGGAGCAGGCCTACCGCGCCCGCGCGTTCGACGTGTGGGTGCACGAACAGGACCTGCGTACGGCCCTCGGCCGCCCCGGCAACCTGGACTCGCCGGGCGCGTACATCACCCGGGACGTCCTGCTGGAGGCCCTGCCCAAGGTGGTCGCGGAGGACGCGAACGCCCCGCGCAGCTCGGCGATCGTCTTCGACGTGCACGGGCCGGTCGAGTTCCTGCGCACCGTCCGCGTCGACATCCAGGGCCGCGGCACGGTGGAGACCGCTCCCGCCCTCGGCCCCGCCGCCACCCTCACCCTCGACTGGGAGACCTACGTCCGTCTGGCCTGCGGCCGGGTCAGCCCCGAGGCGGTGGCGGACCGGGTGAAGACGGAGGGCGACCAGGATCTGGCGACGGCGATCCTCCGGAATTTCACGGTGACGCAGTAGGAACCGGTAGCGCGGTAGGGACCCCGGTGCCCCGGCAACGGCGTTGTCGGCAATTGAAGATCGGGGCCAGAACCGTGTGGCTGAGAACCCGAGCCGCTGACCGGGGATGGTGGTTCGGCTGCTGGTGAACGCCCATCTCCGGCAGGACCCGTCCGCATATCCTCCGGACATGGTTGATCAACGCTCGGTCGACGTTGGCGAGGTCCGGCTGGCTTATCAGATGTCGGGTCCTCCGGATGCTCCGCCGCTCGTCCTGTTGCACGCGCTGGGCGAGGATGCCACCGACTGGAAGGCGGTTGTGCCCGCCCTCGCCCGGAGTCGAAGGGCGTATGCCCTCGATCTTCGCGGTCACGGCCGAAGCGACTGGCCGGGGGACTACTCACTCGAACTTATGCAGGCCGATGTGCTCCGGTTCCTGGACGCGCTGGGACTTGGACCAGTGGATCTGATCGGGCACTCCATGGGCGGGATCGTGGCCTACCTGCTCGCGGAGGACCATCCGCAGCGGGTGAACCGGCTCGTTCTGGAGGATGTGCCGGTCCCCCGTCCCCGCGAGCCGAGCACCCCGGCCAGGCCGGACGGCGCCCTGACCTTTGACTGGGAGATGGTGCTGGCCGTCAGGCGGCAGATCGACCAGCCCGATCCCAGGTGGCTGGAGCGACTCGGCCAGATCACCGCCGAAACCCTCGTGCTCGCCGGCGGCCCACACAGTCATGTTCCCCAGGACGGTGTCGCCGAGCTCGCCCGCCGAATCCCTGGCGGGCGAGTGGTCACCATCCCGGTTGGACACCTGATCCACCACGCAGCTCCGGAGGCGTTCACCGAGGCGGTTTCGGCGTTCCTGGAGGAAAACTTCCGGCCTGCCCGCCAAGGATGAGCGCGGTCACAGGCCGTGACGTGGGGACGGCCGCACGGGTTCTTCGAGTGTGACCAAGAAGTGGGCCCGTGCGGCTTTGTCCCATCCTGCCTTCACCGGCGTCTCGCGTGCACATCTCGGCGGTTTGATCGAGGAGTTGGCCGAGCCATGGCAGGCCCGGCGGGAATCGGCATTGCATCAACGGCGGGGAGAGAAGCGTCACCGTGGCGCCGGGGCCGGCCGCAAGCACGAGGTGGTGTTCACCGACCGAGTGCTGGTCGTGCTGGTCCACCTGCGCACTCAGCTCCCGCACGCCGCGCTCGCCGAGTTGTACGGGGTCGGCCGCTCCACCGTCACCGAGGCCATCGGCGAGATCCGCCCGCTGCTCGCCGACCGCGGCTTCGCTGTCCCCGGCCAGTCTGGACTGCGCCTGCGAACATTGGCCGACGTGTTCGCCTACGCCGATGCGGAGGGGGTGACCTTGCGGATCGATGGGACCGAGACCCAGGTCCGCCGCCCGAAGGCCCACCGGTCGGGCCGCTGCGCGTTCGTCTCCGGCAAGAAGAAGCAGAACACCATGAAGACCACCACGATCAGCGATGGTCAGGGCCGCACCCTGTGGCCCGGGGCCGACCGGCCCGGAAGAATGCACGATCAGACCGCGATGCGCACCGAAGGCATCGCCGAGCAATTCCGTCCACCCGGACGTGAGAGCCGAGGTGGATGAGGGTTACCGGGGTCTGGCGAACGAGTTCCCCGAACAGATCAGTGCGCCGCCGAAGAAGCCGAAGGAAGACGCCCCGCTCGGTGACCAGTACGCCTGGCGTGAGCAACGGCGCCGCCAGTCCTCAGCGCGGATCTGCGTCGAACACGCCAACGCGGAGTACAAGCAGTGGCGCCCCCTGCAGCGCTTCCTCGGCCGCCGTGAGCACTACCCGGCCACGCACCGGGCCATCGCCGGCCTGGTCCCCGACCGAGCCGCCCAGCGGCCCACCCGCCGCAAACCGAGCACCGAACTCGTGCCCGTCAGCCCGATGACCTGCTAAATCACCCACCAGCCGAACTCTCAGGTCATCACGCCTCAACATCAATAGCCGACGACGTCGTAAGAACACGGACACCGGCGACAGCCACCCGACGCCAGGCACCCGACGGGGGACACCGACGTCCGGAACCGGCGGCGGACACCCGAGGCAGGCGTCGCCGCCAAGTGCCCGGCGGCAGGCCCCCCGACGGGCAGCCGCCGGCGGCGGGCACCCCCGCGTGTCGGCCGGCCTCTCGGCCGGCCGGAAACGGGTGGCGCGTGGGTGGGCGAGGGGCACACGGCTCAAGCCGCAGGCACGTGCACCGTCTCCACCCGGCTGGCGACCAACCGCTCACGCTCCCGCCGCGCCGCCCGCCCCCGCAGCCGCAGGATCTGGCTGACACCGAGCGCCTGGAGGACGAACACCGCCGAGAACGCCACGGTGTAGTCGTCCCCGGTCGCGTCCAGCAGCACGCCGATCGCGAACAGCGTCGTCATGGAGGCGATGAATCCACCCATGTTGGTGATGCCGGACGCCGTTCCCTGTCGCTCGGGCGGGTTGGCCGGCCGGGCGAAGTCGAAGCCCAGCATCGACGCGGGCCCGCACGCGCCGAGCACCGCGCACAGCACCAGCAGGAGCCACATCGGCGCGTGCTCCCCCGGGTACGCGAGCGTCGCCGCCCACATCAGCGCCGTGGCGCCCACCGTGCCCAGCGCCAGCGGCAGCCGCGCCGCGTGGTGCCGGGCGACGATCTGGCCGTAGACCAGGCCGATCACCATGTTGGACAGGACGACGAGGGTGAGCAGTTCACCGGCCGTGGCGCGGCTGAGTCCCTGCGCCTCGACCAGGAACGGCAGGCCCCACAGCAGCAGGAACACCATCGCCGGGAACTGGGTGGTGAAGTGCACCCACAGCCCCAGGCGGGTGCCCGGCTCCCGCCAGGACGCCGCGATCTGCCGGCGGACGTAGGCCGCGCCCTGGTGCGGGAAGGGCTCCGGTTCCTGTCCCTCGGGGTGGTCCTTGAGGAACAGCAGCGTCAGGACCAGGACGACCGCGCCGGCCAGCGCGCTGCCGGCGAACGCCGGGGTCCAGCCGATGCCGTGCAGCAGCCGGGACAGGACCAGGGTGGAGACCAGGTTGCCCGCCATGCCGACGAGCCCCGCCAGCTGCGCGACCAGCGGCCCGCGCCGGGCGGGGAACCAGCGGGTGCCGAGCCGCAGCACGCTGATGAAGGTCATCGCGTCGCCGCAGCCCAGCAGTGCCCGGGAGGCGAGCGCGGTGCCGTAGGACGGGGAGAAGGCGAACCCCAGCTGTCCGGCCGTGAACAGGACCGCCCCGATGCTGAGCACCTTCTTGGTGCCGAGCCGGTCGACGAGCAGGCCGACGGGTATCTGCATGCCGGCGTAGACCAGCAGCTGGAGTATGGAGAACGTCGAGAGGGCGGAGGCGTTGACGTGGAAGCGGTCGGCCGCGTCGAGGCCGGCCACGCCCAGCGACGTACGGAAGATGACGGCGACGAAGTAGACGGCCACGCCGATGGACCACACGGCGACGGCCCGGCGGCCGCCCGGCGGGTCCCCCGGGAGAGTGGCGGTGCGCGCCGTGGCGCTCATCGGACCTCACCTCGCGCGAGGTGCGAGAACCAGCTCACATGCCGGTGCACGACCGCGACGGCCGCCTCCGCGTCCCCGGCGCGCAGGGCGCCCAGGATCTCCTCGTGCTCGGCGAGCGTCTTGGCGATCCGGTCGGGGTGCGAGTGCATGACGGCGACGCCCATCCGCAGCTGGCGGTCGCGCAGCTGGTCGTAGAGGCGGGCGAGGATCTCGTTGCCGCCGCTGCGCACGATCTCGGCGTGGAAGCAGCGGTCGGTGACCGCGGCGGCGGCGAGGTCACCGGCGGCGGCCTGGGCCTTCTGCTGCTCCAGCAGCTCGGACAGCCGCTCCAGCAGGCCCGGCGGGGCGGGTACGGCCTTGCGGGCCGCGTGCTCCTCCACCAGCAGCCGGGTCTCCACCACGTCCGCGATCTCCTGCGCGGAGACCGGCAGGACCAGGGCGCCCTTCTTCGGATAGAGCCGGATGAGGCCCTCGGCCTCCAGCCGTAGCAGCGCCTCCCGGACGGGTGTGCGCGAGACGCCGACGGCCTCGGCCAGTTCGCCCTCGGTCAGCAGCGTGCCGCCCTCGTAGCGGCGGTCGAGGACACCCTGCTTGACGTGGGTGTACACGCGGTCGGCGGCGGGTGGCGGCTTGAGGGACTGCGGAGCGGGCTGCTCGACGGCCGTTTTCATGCCCACAGGATAGATACAACACGTACGCATACGGCAGTGCCGTCCATCATGCGGACGTGACGAACGCCTCTCGCAGCGACTGCACAACCTTCTGTGCTACTTACGTGTCACACACATGCGGCCCCTCTCCCGTTGCCACCTCAACTCGGCCGCACTTCAGGGGCATTCAAGACATTCGAGGTATATCACTTTGATTACCGGCATCCAGGGCATCCGCCTCCGCAGAGTCGCAGCCGTCGCCGTCACCTCCGGCGCGCTGCTCGCCACCGGTGCCCTCACCGCGGCGCCCGCCCAGGCCGTCGCCACGCCCTCGATCGTGGCCAAGGGCGGATATCTGATGAACAACGCGAACAGCTCCACGCTGTTCGACAAGAAGAAGGACACCCGGCTCGCCACCGGTTCCACCACGAAGATCATGACCGCCAAGGTCGTGCTCGCGCAGTCGAACCTCAACCTCGACTCCACCGTGGTGATCCAGAAGGCGTACAGCGACTACGTCGTCAAGAACAACGCGTCCCAGGCCCACCTGATCGTCGGCGACAAGGTGACCGTCCGTCAGCTGCTGTACGGCCTGATGCTGCCGTCCGGCTGCGACGCCGCCTACGCCCTCGCCGACAAGTACGGTTCCGGCTCCACGCGGGCCGCGCGGGTGAAGAACTTCATCGGCAAGATGAACACCGCCGCCAAGAACCTGGGCCTGAAGAACACTCACTTCGACTCCTTCGACGGCATCGGCAACGGCAACAACTACTCGACGCCGCGCGACCTGACGAAGATCGCCAGCAGCGCGATGAAGAGCTCCACGTTCCGCACGGTCGTCAAGACCAAGTCGTACACCGCCAAGACGAAGACGAAGTCGGGCGGCACCCGCACGATGGCCGCGTGGAAGAACACCAACGGCCTGCTCAGCAGCTACAGCGGCACCATCGGCGTGAAGACCGGCTCCGGTCCGGAGGCCAAGTACTGCCTGGTCTTCGCGGCGACGCGGAACGGCAAGACGGTCATCGGCACCGTCCTCGCCTCCTCCTCCATCGCCCAGCGGGAGGCGGACGCGAAGAAGCTGCTCAACTACGGCTTCGCCAAGCTCGGCTGACGCCTGTTCGTTTCCGGAAAGGGCCCGTCGCGTGAAGCGGCGGGCCCTTTCCATTGCTCCGGAGCCCGCGATGACGCATATGGTGCTAGCGTCATTAGCACCATGCTGCTGCGACTGGACAAGACCGACACCCGGCCCCTGCACGAGCAGGTGGCGGCCGCGATCCGGCGTGCCATCGCCGAGGGCGAGTGCCGCGCGGGTGACCGGCTGCCCTCGGCGCGCGATCTCTCCACGGCCCTGGACATCAACGTCAACACCGTCCTGCGCGGCCTGCGCGAGCTGCGGGACGAGGGGCTGCTGGAGTTCCGCCGGGGGCGGGGGATCACCGTCGCCGAGGGAGCGGCCCGCCGCTCCGGGCTCCAGATCAGGGTGCGGGAGCTGGTCGCGGAGGCATCCCGGCTGGGCTACAGCCGCACCGACCTCATCGACATGATCCGGGGGATCTCATGACGCACGGGGACGACGGGAACCGCGGGGGCGAAGGAAACCACGGGGGCGACGGGGTCCACGGAGGCGCCGGGGGACGGGGGAAGGGCGGGGACTGCGGGAAGGACGGGAACGGCGGGAAGACCCGAGGTCAGGGGGGCGGCGGCGGCCTGGGGCCGGGCGGGCGCTGGGGAGTCGTCGGCTCGGTGGTGGCCGTCACCGCCGTGCTCGCCGGCCTGCCCTGGGCCGCGCACGACCGGCTCCCCGACCGGCTGGCGACCCATTGGAACGGCGGTGACGTGCCCGACGGCTCGATGCCGCTGTGGGCGGCCTCCCTGTTCCCGGCGGGCGTCTGGCTGGCGATCGCCCTGGCGGTGACCGTGCGCCGACCCCGCTCCCGGCCGGCCGCGCGCCCCTGGCGGGCGATGACGCTGGCACCCACCGGCGTGGTGCTCGTCGGCGCGCAGATCTGCGTCGTCCGGGCGAACCTGGACCACGCGGACTGGCACGCGGCCCGGCAACCGGTGCTCGGCGTGGTGGCGCTGCTGGCCGCGACGGGGGCCGCCGGTGTGGTGGCCTGGCGGCTGACCCCCCGGCGCCCCGCCGCGCCGGCCGCCGCCGTCCCCGCGCCGGCCCTGCCCGAGGGCGAGCGCCTGGTGTGGTTCTCCCGCACGGCCAACCCCTGGCTGCAACTGCTGGCGGCGGTGACCGGACTGCTCGCCGCCCTCGCGCTGGTGGCCCTGGCCGTCGGCCTGGCGGACCCGGCCGCGCTGTGGCCCGTGTGCGCGGCCTGCGCCGTGACCTCGCTGGCCGGAGCCGTCTGTTCCTCGGTCCGCGCGACGGTGTCGGAGGCGGGCCTGAAGGTGTCGTTCGGTCCGCTCGGCCGGCCCGTCCGCCGCTGGCCCCTGGCCGCCATCGAGTCCGCCCGGGCCGAGCGGCGGCTGCCCTCCCAGGTCGGCGGCTGGGGCTACCGCCTCAGCGGCCTGGGCACGACGGTGATGCTCCGCGCCGGCGACTGTCTGGTCGTACGCCCCCGGGGCCGGCGCACCGACTTCGCGGTGAGCGTGGACGACGCCGAGCGGGGCGCGGCCCTGCTGAACGCGCTCAGGGGCGAGCAGGCGTGAGCGGCCCGCCGGGAGGACGCGTTGCCGTCACCGGCGCCGCCGGCCGCCGGCGCGCCGTGCCGGTCCGGGCCTGCGAGGACGGAACCGCGAGGGCGCACGGCGCCGAGGGCGTCGTCAGCGGATGTCGTGCCCGGGGTGGTCCCGGTCGTACGCGTGCCGCGCCTCGGCGATGGCGGTGCGGTGGCTCAGGGACCAGTCGGCGAGCGCCTTGACCAGGTGGGTCAGTCCGGCCCCGGTCTCGGTCAGGCGGTAGTCGACCTGGGCCGGGACGGTCGGATACACGGTGCGCAGCACCAGGCCGTCGCGCTCCAGCCTGCGCACCGTCAGGGTGAGCATGCGCTGGGAGATGCCGTCGACGGCCCGCTGGAGCTCCCGGAACCGGCGCGGTCCGCCGGCGAGTTCGACGATCACGAGGACCGACCACTTGTCCCCGATCCGGTCCAGGACGTCGCGGATCCCGCAGTCGGGGTGGTCCACATGCCCGCAGGGTTCGAGGTCGGCGGGGGCGGTGGTTACTCCGGTGTGCGTGGGTGACATGGAACTGCCTCCTTGTGGGCGGCGCCGGGGTGATCAAGGATCGAGCGTAGTTACCGAAGAGAACCACGACGCAGCACGGGGGAACCGCACATGATTTTGGTGACCGGAGCGAACGGAAACCTCGGCGCGGCCACGCTCGCCGCGCTGCACGCCCGCGGCGCCGCCGCCACCGGCGGCAGCCGTACCCCGGGCGAGGGCATGCGGCGGCTGGACTTCGACGACCCCGCGAGCCTCGACCTCACCGGGGTGTCGACCCTGGTGCTGGTCTCCGCCGGCTACGCCGAGGACGACCAGGTCGTCCGGCGGCACACGGCCGTCCTGGAAGCCGCCGCCCGGGACGGCGTCGGCCATGTCGTCTACACGAGCCTGACGGGGGCCGGCGACCATCTCGGTTTCGCGCTCGCACACCGCGCGACCGAACGGCTCGTGCGCGCCGGCGCGGTGCCGTGGACCATCCTGCGCAACGGCCTCTACGCCGAACTCTTCGGCGGGCTGCTGAGGTGGACGGCCGACGGCGTGGAGTCCGCGTTCGGCGAGGGCGCCCTGGCCGCCGTCACCCGGGCCGACCTCGCCGAGGCCGCGGCGATCGTCGCGGCGGACCCGGTACGGCACGGCGGGCGCACCTACGAACTCGTCGGTACGCCCCTCACGGCGGCGCAGGTCGCCGAGGGCCTGGGGGTACGGCACCGGACCCTCGGCCTCGGCGCGTACCGACGCCGGCTGCTGGAGGAGACGCCGGGACTGCTGCCGTTCCAGCCGCCCATGCTCGTCTCGATCGCCACCGGCATCCGGCACGGCTTCCTGGACGGCACGCATCCCGACCTCACGGACCTCCTGGGCCGCCCGGCCGAGCACCCGCTGCCCGCGGCCGTCGCCGCGGCGTCCGCCGGGCGCCATAACCACACAACGGCCGGGTGACACAGAGAAATAGGGATACTTCCCCCGCAATCGTGAACATCCAGCTTTTCCGGTGGCATATTCCTTTTCCTCCGCTCTACGTTCCGCAGCGGAGGTGGTTCACATGAACGAACCCGGTAGGCGGCAGTCCGGCCCGCGCCATGCGGCGATCGACATCAACGACCTGGTCTACGCGGTCACGGGGGCCCGGGTCCGCCGATTGACCATGCCGGACGGGGTCCACTGGTTTCCGGCGGTGGACGTCTGCAGGGAGTTGGGCCACAGCAACACCAGCAAGGCCCTCGCCGATCACGTGCCGGACGGACATCGCGACACGCTGGGGAACGTCAGCAGCGCCTACGGCCTCACGATCCCGCCGGGCCGGAGATGGCGCCGGGACCTGCAACTGATCGACCTCCAGGGCTTGGTCCTCCTCGTCGGGGCCTGCACCAAGCGCACCGCCGCCCCCTTCAAGCAGTGGGCCGCAGAGGTGATCGAGACCGTCCACCGAGAGGGCTTCTACTCCCTCGAAGAGGCCGAGGTGCAGTCGCCCGAACCGGGCGCCCCGATCGCGTACGCCATGCCCGAGCAGGTGGCGGAAGCCGTCGTACGGCTGGAGGCGCACAATCTCCAGGTGGACGAGGAACGGGCGAACGGGCAGCGCACGTCGATCGAGCTGCAGCGGGAGATGCTGGCCGTCCAGCGGGAGACCCTGACCCTCCACCGGGAGACGCTGGCGACGCAGAAGGCCGCACTCGCCGTGCAACAGTCCATGGTCCGGGCGATGGAGCGCATCGCGGACCGGCTCGACGCGCTCGCCCTCGGACGTACCGCGGCCGGCGGCCGGCGGGAGGGGACGACGGCCGCGGCGGACCGGGAGAGGTAGGAGAGGGGGCGGTCGCAGACCGACGTCGCGACCGCCCCCTTCAGACCTCGGGTCACCTGCCGGGGTCCCTCACGCCCAGGTGATGAGCCGCTTCGGCTGTTCCAGGACCGCCGCGACGTCCGCGAGCACCTTGGAGCCCAGTTCGCCGTCGACCAGGCGGTGGTCGAAGCTGAGGGCGAGGGTGGTGACCTGGCGCGGCTTCACCTTGCCCTTGTGGACCCACGGCTGGAGCTTGATCGCGCCGACCGCGAGGATCGCCGACTCGCCCGGGTTCAGGATCGGGGTGCCCGTGTCGACGCCGAAGACGCCGACGTTGGTGATGGTCACCGTGCCGCCCTGCATCGCCGCGGGGGAGGTCTTGCCCTCGCGGGCCGTCGACACCAGTTCGCCCAGCGCCTCCGCGAGCTGCGGGAGGGTCTTGTCGTGGGCGTCCTTGATGTTCGGGACGATCAGGCCGCGCGGGGTGGCCGCCGCGATGCCCAGGTTGACGTAGTGCTTGAGCACGATCTCCTGGTTGGCCTCGTCCCAGGCGGCGTTGATGTCCGGGTTGCGCTTGATGGCGACCAGCAGGGCCTTGGCGATCAGCAGGAGCGGGTTGACCCGCAGACCCTGCATGTCCTTGTCCTGCTTCAGCTCCTCGACCAGCTTCATCGTGCGGGTCACGTCCACCGTCACGAACTCGGTGACGTGCGGCGCCGTGAAGGCCGAGCCGATCATCGCCTGTGCGGTGGCCTTGCGCACGCCCTTGACGGGGATGCGGGTCTCGCGCGCGTTGTCGTACGACGCCACGGGCGCCGGGGTCGCGGAAGCGGTGACCGCGGCGGGGGCGGCCGGGGCGGGGGCGGCCGGCGCGGTGGCCTGGGGCGTGGCCGCCGCGTGGACGTCCTCGCGGGTGATGACGCCGTCCGGGCCGGACGGGATGATCGCGCGCAGGTCGACGCCCAGGTCCTTGGCCAGCTTGCGCACCGGGGGCTTGGCCAGCGGGCGGGCCTTGTCGGCGACCGCGCCGGCGTGGCCGTTCAGCTCCGCCTGGATCGCCTGCGCGGGCGCCGGGACGGTGACCTGGGGGCCCTTGCGGGGGCGGCGCTTGGTGGAGGACGTCGCCACGCCGTAGCCGACGAGGACCGGCTGGCGGCCCTGCGGCTTCGGCTCCTCCACGGGCTGCGCGGACTCCGCCTCCGGCTGCTCCACGGGCTGCGCGGGCTCCGCCTCCGGCTGCTCGGCGGGCGCCTCCGGTGCGGCGGCGCCGGCCAGGGCCACCGCGATGATGGGCGTGCCCACGTCCACCGTGGTGCCCTCGGGGAAGTGCAGTGCGCGGACCACGCCGTCGTAGGGGATGGGGAGTTCCACCGCCGCCTTGGCGGTCTCCACCTCGCAGACCACTTGGCCGTCGGTGACCGTGTCACCCGGCTGGACGTACCACTTGAGGATCTCGGCCTCGGTGAGTCCCTCGCCCACGTCGGGCATCTTGAACTCGCGTACGGACGCTTCCGTCATCGTCGTCACGAACCTCTCCTCAGTACGCCAGCGAGCGGTCGACGGCGTCGAGCACGCGGTCCAGGTCCGGCAGGTACTCCTCCTCCAGACGCGCCGGCGGGTACGGGGCGTGATAGCCGCCGACCCGGAGCACCGGTGCCTCCAGGTGGTAGAAGCAGCGCTCGGTGATCCGCGCGGCGATCTCCGCGCCGGAGCCGAAGAACACCGGCGCCTCGTGGACCACGACCAGGCGGCGGGTCTTCTCCACCGAGGCCTGGACGGCGTCGAAGTCGAGGGGGCTGACCGAGCGCAGGTCGAGGACCTCCAGGGACTTGCCCTCCTCGGCCGCGGCGGCGGCGACCTCCTGGCAGAGCTTCACCATCGGGCCGTAGGCGGCCAGGGTGAGGTCGGTGCCCTCGCGGACGACCTGGGCCTTGTGCAGCGGGGCGGGGATGGCCTCGAAGTCGACCTCGGCCTTGTCCCAGTAGCGCCGCTTGGGCTCGAAGTAGATCACCGGATCGTCGCTCTGGATGGCCTGCTGCATCATCCAGTACGCGTCGGAGGCGTTGGACGGGCTGACGATCTTCAGGCCGGCCACGTGCGCGAACAGCGCCTCGGGGGACTCGGAGTGGTGCTCGACCGCGCCGATGCCGCCGCCGTAGGGGATGCGGACCACGACCGGCATCTTCACCTTGCCCAGCGAGCGGGCGTGCATCTTGGCGAGCTGGGTGACGATCTGGTCGTACGCCGGGAAGACGAAGCCGTCGAACTGGATCTCCACCACCGGGCGGTAGCCGCGCAGGGCCAGGCCGATCGCGGTGCCGACGATGCCGGACTCGGCGAGCGGGGTGTCGATGACCCGGCTCTCGCCGAAGTCCTTCTGCAGGCCGTCCGTCACCCGGAAGACACCGCCGAGCTTGCCGACGTCCTCGCCCATGACGAGGACCTTGGGGTCGGTGTCCAGGGCACGGCGCAGCGACTCGTTGATGGCTTTGGCCATCGCCATCTTCTCGGCCATCTCAGTGACCCCCTTCATCGGCGAACGACGCCTGGTAGGCGGCGAACTGGGCGCGCTCCTCGTCGACGAGCGCGTGCCCGTCCGCGTACACGTTCTCGAAGATGGCGAAGTGGTCCGGGTCGGGCATGGCGCGGACCGCTTCGCGCACTCGCTTGCCCAACGCCTCGGACTCGGCCTCGAGTTCCGAGAAGAATCCGTCGTCCGTGTGGTGTGAGGCCTCCAGGTACCGGCGCAGGCGCAGGATCGGGTCCTTCGCCTCCCAGGCCAGCCGCTCCTCGTCGCCCCGGTAGCGGGTGGGGTCGTCGGAGGTGGTGTGGGCGCCCATGCGGTAGGTGAAGGCCTCCACCAGGGTCGGTCCCTCGCCGTTGCGGGCCCGCTCCAGGGCCCACTTGGTGACCGCGAGGCAGGCCAGCACGTCGTTGCCGTCGACGCGGACGCCCGGGAAGCCGTAGCCCTGGGCGCGCTGGTAGAGCGGCACGCGGGTCTGCTTCTCGGTCGGCTCGGAGATCGCCCACTGGTTGTTCTGGCAGAAGAACACCACCGGGGCGTTGTAGACCGCGCCGAAGGTGAACGACTCGGCGACGTCACCCTGGCTGGAGGCGCCGTCGCCGAAGTAGGCGATGACCGCCGAGTCGGCGCCGTCCTTGGCCACGCCCATCGCGTAGCCGGTGGCGTGCAGCGTCTGGGAGCCGATGACGATCGTGTACAGGTGGAAGTTGTTGCTGTTCGGGTCCCAGCCGCCGTTGTTCACGCCGCGGAACATGCCGAGCAGGTTGGTCGGGTCGACGCCGCGGCACCAGGCGACGCCGTGCTCGCGGTAGGTCGGGAAGACGTAGTCGTCCTCGCGGGTGGCCCGGCCGGAGCCGATCTGGGCGGCCTCCTGACCCAGCAGCGAGGCCCACAGGCCCAGTTCGCCCTGTCGCTGGAGGGCGGTGGCCTCGGCGTCGAAGCGGCGGGTGAGCACCATGTCGCGGTACAGGCCGCGCAGCTCTTCGGGGGTGATGCCGGCGACGTAGGCGTCGTACTCGGCGTTCTTGACCCGCTTGCCCTCCGGCGTGAGGAGCTGCACGAGCTGGGTGTCGGCGCTCTTCCTCGCGGTGCTGCGGGCGGTGCGGGTGGTGCGCTTGGTGCCGGTGGCTCCGGTCGTGTCACCGGTGGTGCCGGTCTTGCTGCCGGTGGTGCCGGCTTTGCCTGCGGCGCTGCGTCGCGGCTTGCGCGCGGCACTGCTCTCCACGGTCACGTGTGCTCCTCCGTCGTTCCGGCCCCCGGGGTTGCCGGTAGGCCAGTGCGGCTCACCTGTTTCGACCACCGGGCACGGGGTGGGTGCCACTCGGCCGGGAACAGGCGTGACAGGTGCCCCGGCGAGCGCCCTGCAACCATCACGTTACCCAGTGCCCCACATTTCTGTGAAACCCCGTTTGACCTGCGATTTTGCTTGGATTTCCAAGTAAATCGAAGGGATGAGAAAGCGTGCTGGTCACAGCCTTGCGGCTGTCCGGAGCAACCGCACGTTATCCCGCGCACCCAGGTCACGGGAAGAGTTCCATGTGAGACTGACCTCGTGCGCGAAGACGGAAAAATCAGGGTTTTTCTGCTCGATGACCACGAGATCGTCCGGCGTGGCGTCCACGAGATGCTCTCCGTCGAGCCGGACATCGAGGTGGTCGGCGAGGCCGGCACGGCGGCGGAGGCCCTGGCACGCATTCCGGCCACCCGGCCCGACGTGGCGGTGCTGGACGTCCGTCTGCCGGACGGCAGCGGCGTCGAGGTGTGCCGGGAGATCCGCTCCGGCGACCGGTCCGTGCGGTGCCTGGTGCTGACCTCGTACGCGGACGACGGGGCCCTGTTCGACGCGATCATGGCGGGCGCCTCCGGGTACGTCCTGAAGGCGATCCGCGGCAATGAGCTGCTCCAGGCGGTGCGGGACGTCGCGGCCGGGAAGTCCCTGCTGGATCCGGTCGCCACCGCGCGCGTGCTGGAGCGGCTGCACGACGGCGGCGGGGCGCGCGCCGACGAGAAACTCGCGCGGCTCACCGAACAAGAACGCAGAATTCTCGAACTGATCGGCGAAGGACTGACCAATCGCCAGATCGGTGAACGACTGCATCTGGCCGAAAAGACGATCAAGAATTACGTTTCCGGCCTGCTCGCCAAACTCGGCATGCAGCGGCGTTCCCAGGCGGCGGCATATGTCGCCCGCATGCAGGCGGAAAAACCCGGGCAATGACCGAAAGCGACCGTCGGCGACTGCCTGTGACAAGCCCCAGCTCACGGGCGCGGCGCTTGCCCTAACATCTGCCGCGTGCCGCGCTCATGTGTACCACCCCCCGTGCCCCACGCGCCCCCTCTGGGAGCCCTGTTACGCCTGTACTCCGCGGGTACCGCCCTCACCTGTGAGCCGGTCGATCAGGGCCTGCTCAACCGCGGCTACCGGCTGTGCACCACACGCGGCCGCTATTTCCTCAAACACCATTTCGATCCGGACACCGCCGACCCGGCCGCCATCGAGCGCCGGCACCGGGCCACCCAGCGCCTCGCCGGCCTCGGCGTCCCGGTCGCCCTGCCGTTCGCGCACCGCGGGGGCCGCACGGTCGCCGTCGTCGGCGGCCACGCCTACGCCCTGCATCCCTGGATCGACGGCGGACACCGCCACGGCGGCCAGCTCACCCGTGCGCAGAGCGCCCGCCTCGGGGCGCTCCTGGGCGCCGTACACGCCTGTCTGGAACGCGTGATGCCCCCCAAGGGGCGCACCCGCCCGGCGACCGGCCCCCACCCCGTGGAGAGCGCCGACCCGGCCGACACCTTCGCCCTCATCGACGACCTGCTCGCCCATGTCCGCCGGCACCGCCCCGCCGACGCCTTCGACGAACTCGCCCGGCACCGTCTGCTGGAACGCCGCGCGCTCCTGGAGCAGCACACGGACCGGCGCCCGCCGCGCGGCGGCTCGGTCGGCTGGGTGCACGGCGACTTCCATCCGTTCAACCTGCTCTACAAGGACGACGCCCCGGCCGCCATCGTCGACTGGGACCGGCTGGGCGTGCAGCCGCGCGCGGAGGAGGCCGTACGCGCCGCCGTCATCTTCTTCGTACGGCCCGCGGGGACGCTGGACCTGCCCAAGGTGCGCGCCTACGCGCGCGCGTACCGGCGCGCGGCCGGCGCCTCGCCCTCGGAGCTGGCGGCGGCCGTGCACCGGGTGTGGTGGGAGCGGCTGAACGACTTCTGGATGCTGCGCTGGCACTACGAGCGCGGCGACACGCGCGCGGACCGCCAGTTCCCGGCCGCGTCGGCGCTCGCGGTGTGGTGGACGCGCGCGTACGACGCGGTGTGCGACGCGTTCGTGCGGGAAGCGCCCGACGTCACCTCAGGGTGACGCCGTCCCGGGCGCCGTGGGTGTCCTTCAACCGGTGGTCTCGCCCGTGCTGCCGTCGGTCGTGGTCCCGCCCTCGGTGGTGGTGCCGTCGGTGGTCCCGCCCTCCGTGGTGCCGTCGGTGGTCCCGCCGTCCGTGGTCCCGTCGGTGGTGCCGCCGTCGTCCGTGCCGCCGCTCGTCGGGTCCGTGGGCTGCGACTGCGAGGGCTCCGGGTCCGACGGCTCGCCGCTCGGGGTGGAACTGGCCGACTGCGACTGGCTGTAGGACGGCGTGGTCGCCGGCGGCCAGCCCGAGCCGGTGCCGGTGTCCGACCCGGTGTCCGAACCGGGGTCCGTGGCGGGCTCGTCGTTGTTGTCGTCGGACGGGGTCGCGGAGGGCGACTTGTGCTTCGTGTCCTTGGAGTGCGTGGCCGTCGGCTTGGTGTCGGTGCCGTTGCCGCCGCCACCGCCGCCGGTGCCCTTCACCGCCAGTGCGACACCGGCCGCGATCGCGATGACCGCGAGAACGGCGAGGATCCAGAGCTTGCCGCGTCCGCTGCCCCTGTTGCCGTGTCCCTCGAAGCCGCCGTCGTCGCCGTTGCCGTAGCCCGCGGGCAGGATGGGCTGCGGGATCTGCGTGGTGCCGCCCCCCTCCATGGGGTGCGGCATGACGGTCGTCCCGGCGAAGCCGCCGGCCGGGGTGTGCCGGCCGTCGTGCGTCGCCACCGGGCCGGTGTTCCAGGTGCCGGTGTGGCCGCCCTGGTCGTAGAGCATCTGCAGGCCGTACTGGACCAGGCCGCGCATCTCCTCGGCCGTCTGGAACCGGTCGTCGGGCTCCTTGGCGAGGGAGCGCATGACCAGGCCGTCCAGCTCCGGCGGGCAGCCCTCGGAAACCTCCGAGGGCGGGGTCGGGATGTCCTGGACGTGCTGGTAGACCACCGACAGCGGGGTCTCGCCGGTGAACGGGGGCCGCAGCGAGAGGAGTTCGTAGAGCAGGCAGCCGGTCGCGTACAGGTCGGAGCGGTGATCGACGGCCTTGCCGAGCGCCTGCTCCGGGGAGAGGTACTGCGGGGTGCCCATGACCATGCCGGTCTGCGTCATCGTCGTGGACGCGCCGTGCAGGGCGCGCGCGATGCCGAAGTCCATCACCTTCACCGCACCGCTGTGGGTGATGATGACATTCGCCGGCTTGATGTCACGGTGCACGATGCCATGCTGGTGCGAGTAGGCGAGGGCCTCCAGCACACCGGAGACGATGATCAGGGCCTGCTCGGGGCCCGGCGCCTCCGCGTTCATCAGCAGATCGCGAATGGTGCGGCCCTCGACCAGCTCCATCACGATGTACGGCACGGACTGGCCGCCCACCGTGTCCTCGCCGGAGTCGTACACGGCGACGATCGCGTGGTGGTTGAGGCCGGCGACCGACTGCGCCTCACGCGTGAAGCGGGCCTTGGAGGTGGGGTCCTCGGCCAGGTCGGCGCGGAGCAGCTTGACCGCGACCGTGCGGCCCAGGCGGACGTCCTCGGCCGCGAACACCTCGGCCATGCCGCCCCGGCCCAGCCGGTGCGTGAGCCGGTACCGGCCGTCGCCGACGAGCCCGCCGTTGCCCCACATCTCCGGCCCGTCTGACATGCCGCCGCCAGTCGCCTCGGGGTCGGACGGGCCCTGAGAGCGCTGCGTCTGTGCCATCAGTCCTCGCCGTCGTTTCTGCCCGCGGTGCGCGCGGTGTTGTCACGGTCTCCGTCGGCCACGCTACAGCCTCCGTGGGGGCCACCGGTTCGGAACGAGCACCCGGACCGGCCCACGACGGACCGGTCATGAAACCTCTAGCACGCGCTGTCGTGCAAATTCTGTGCGCTGGTCGTACACCCCCTGTAACGCTTGCGCGACGCTTCTTGCGCGTACGGTCACGGAACGGGCACCGAGCTTGACGTGTCAGTGCCCTCGGGCAGACTTGGCCGGGAATGACACATTCGATCAAGGCCTGTTCGCTGGATGACGGCGCCGGACGGCCAGTGGGGGACGCGGAGAGATGAGCCAGGACGGCGCACACGGCCGGTACGCGGGGCAGGCGCTGGCCCAGGGCCGCTACCAGCTGCGCGACTTGCTGGGCGAGGGCGGCATGGCCTCGGTGCACCTGGCGTACGACGCGGTGCTCGACCGCCAGGTCGCGATCAAGACGCTCCACACCGAACTCGGCCGCGAACAGGCCTTCCGCGAGCGCTTCCGCCGCGAGGCGCAGGCCGTGGCCAAGCTCACGCACACCAACATCGTCTCCGTCTTCGACACGGGCGAGGACGAGTTGAACGGCATGGCGACGCCGTACATCGTCATGGAGTACGTCGAGGGCCGGCCGCTGGGCTCGGTCCTGGAGGAGGACATCCGCCAGTACGGCGCGATGCCCGCCGACAAAGCGCTGAAGGTCACCGCCGACGTGCTCGCCGCGCTGGAGATCAGCCACGAGATGGGGCTGGTCCACCGCGACATCAAGCCCGGCAACGTGATGACGACCAAGCGTGGCGTGGTCAAGGTCATGGACTTCGGCATCGCCCGCGCCATGCAGTCGGGCGTCACCTCCATGACGCAGACCGGCATGGTCGTCGGCACCCCCCAGTACCTCTCGCCCGAGCAGGCCCTCGGCCGTGGCGTGGACGCCCGCTCCGACCTGTACTCGGTCGGCATCATGCTGTTCCAGCTGGTCACCGGGCGGCTGCCGTTCGACGCGGACTCGCCGCTGGCGATCGCGTACGCGCATGTGCAGGAGGAGCCGGTGGCGCCCTCCTCGATCAACCGCTCGCTGCCGCCCGCGGTGGACGCGATCGTCGCCCGCGCGCTGAAGAAGAACCCGAACGAGCGCTTCCCGACCGCCGAGTCCATGCGCGCCGAGTGCCTGCGCATCGCGGCCTCCTTCCAGGCGGCCGCCCCGAACATCGTGCCGGGCGCCGGGCCGGTGCAGAGCGGCTCGGGCGTCGGCTCCGCGGTGTTCCCGCCGGTCGACCGGACGGCTCCGGCACCGCAGGGGCAGGTGCAGATGCCGTACCAGCAGGCCCCGGCCGCCACCCCGGCGCCGACCCCGAACCCGTACGGCCCGCCGACGCCGTCCCCGGCCTACGGCTACCCGCAGCAGAGCGGCTACCAGACGCCGCCCGTGGGCTACGGCCCGCAGGGCACCCGGACCCCGCCGCCGTACACGATCTCTCCGCAGCCCGCCGGACGGCCGGGCGGGCGGCCCGGCGGCGGCACGAAGCGGCCGCTGGTCATCGGCTCGGTCGCGGTGGCGGCCATCGTGGTCGTCGGGGTGATCGTCGCACTGACCCTGAAGAACGCCGGCGACGACCTCAAGGACGGCGACGGCGGCTCCAGCGCCTCGGCGTCCGCCTCCCACCGGGCGGGCTACCGCGCGGCGGACACCACCCGGGTCATCGACAAGTCCAAGTGCACCGACCCGCAGGAGTCGTACACCGACCCGGACAAGGCCGAGATGCCCGACCTGCGCTACAAGAACATCGACTCCGTGAAGGCGTGTCTGAGGGCCGCGGGCTGGAAGTGGAACATCGAGCGCGAGGACGACAACACCTGGGGTGAGGGGACGGTCCTGAACCAGTTCCCCACCGCCGGCACCGACGTCGACCCGAAGAACGTGGGCGACATCGAGCTGCGCGTGTCGACGGGCAATCCTCCGGAGTGACCCGGATCAGGGCTCAGGCCCACCCCTGCCCTCGGCGGTCCGGGACATAGATCGGGCCCGGCGGTCGTCCGCCGGGCCCTTCGTGTGTGATGACCCGACCGGGACGGGCGGGCCCGTCCGTACGGTCCGCCCTACAGGTACGGCCCGCCGGAGCGACCGCCGAGGTGGGACTCGTCGCCGGCCTCGGGACCGGACGCGCCCGGCGGGAGGGCGCGGCGCATCTGCTCCAGCTGGGCCCGCGCGGCCATCTGCTGGGCGAACAGCGTCGTCTGGATCCCGTGGAAGAGGCCCTCCAGCCAGCCCACCAACTGCGCCTGCGCGATCCGCAGTTCCGCGTCGCTGGGGGTGGCTTCGTCGGTGAACGGCAGGGAGAGCCGCTCCAGTTCCTCGACCAGCTCGGGGGCCAGGCCGTCCTCCAGCTCCTTCACCGAGCTGGCGTGGATCTCTTTCAGCCGCACCCTGCTCGCCTCGTCGAGGGGGGCCGCGCGCACCTCCTCCAGAAGCTGCTTGATCATGCTGCCGATCCGCATGACCTTGGCCGGCTGCTCCACCTGCTCCGTCACCGGGGTCTCGCGGGAGTCCTCGTGCCCGCCGCCGCCGAGTGCCATCCCGTCCTGACCCACGACGAGGATCTGGGGATTCTCCGGCGACCGTTCGTTCCTCGGCATCTCCATGCCGCCATTCTCTCGCACGCCCTCACCTCACCACCGTGGTGCCCCCTCCGGAGACTGATCCACCGTGTAGACCCGACGGCCCAATATGAAATGCCCTCTTCAGCGTTGAATGTGAGGCTTGTGTCCGTTGGTTATTCATCGGTCACGACACCTGGGCTCCGGGAGGTCACCGACGTGACTCCACGCCTGCGACTCACACAGCGCTGCCTCCGGCTGCTGGTGGTCCTCACCGCGGCGGCACTGCCGGCGTACGGTGCCGCCCTCGCGTACGGCAGCACGCCCGCGTACACCGCCGAGCCGGACCCCGGGCACCGGCCCGGTCACGCGGAGGACCGGCAGGGATCCTCGCCGGACGCGGTCCCACGGCCCACGGCCCCGGCCCGCGGACACCCGGAGCATCCGCATCCGGGCCGCGACCGCCCGGGCCAGGGGCACGCCGACGCCGGTTTCCTCCACCCGGACGCACCGGACGCCGTCCCCATACCGTCCGACTCCGCCTCGGCATCGGTCCACCCCTACCGCCCCATCGTCTCCACCGAGCCGTCCCGGGCAGGCAGCCGGGCCGGTGAGGGGCGGATGCGGCCGGGCCGGCCGGACGGTCCCGCGGCCGAGGTGCAGGGCGACGACGACCCGCCGCCCGCCACCCCCGCCGCGCAGCCCGCGGAGCCGGAGACCATGCTCATACCCGGTGCCTCCGAGCCCCCCGAGAAGCCCGGCGACCCCGCCACGCCCCCGCCGGAGCCCACCGCCGGGCAGGCGGCCCAGCAGGACGAGACGTCGGCGGAGCCGGTCCTGCAGATCCTCCCGCTGGGCAGCGGCCTGGTCCTCATAGGTCTGGGCCTCGGCCTGGCCCTCCTGGGCCTGCGACTGCGCAGGAGCTGACCGGCCCGGCAGCGGCCCCGCCGCTACGGCGGCCCGGCAGCGGCCCCGCCGCTACGGCGCCACCAGCAGCACCTTGCCGACGTGTCCGCTCGACTCCACCACCCGGTGCGCCTCGGCCGCCTCCGGCATCGGCAGCTCGCGGTCCACGACCGGGCGCACGTGCCCGCCAGTGAGCAGGGGCCACACATGCTCGCGCACGGCGGCGACGATGGCCGCCTTCTCGTCCAGCGGACGGGCACGCAGCGAGGTCGCGCTGATCGCGGCCCGCTTGCTCAGCAGCGTGCCGATGTTCAGCTCGCCCTTCACCCCGCCCTGCATGCCGATGATCGCGAGACGTCCGTTCACGGCGAGGGCCTGGACGTTGCGGTCCAGATACTTGGCGCCCATGTTGTCGAGGATGACGTCGGCGCCCGCGCCGCCGGTGGCCTGCTTGATCTCCGCGACGAAGTCCTGCTCGCGGTAGTTGACGAGCACGTCCGCGCCCAGCTCGGCGCACTGGTCCAGCTTCTCCTTCGTGCCGGCCGTCACCGCGACCTCGGCGCCCACGGCCTTGGCCAGCTGGATCGCCATGGTGCCGATGCCGCTGGAGCCGCCGTGCACCAGCAGCGTCTCCCCCGGGCGCAGATGGGCGACCATGAACACGTTGGACCAGACCGTGCAGACGACCTCGGGCAGCGCCGCCGCCCGCGTCAGGTCGACACCCTCGGGCACGGGCAGCAGCTGCCCGGCCGGGACGGCCACCTTCTCGGCGTAGCCGCCGCCCGCGAGCAGTGCGCACACCTGGTCGCCGACGGCCCAGCCCGAGACGCCGGGGCCGAGCGCGGCGATCCTGCCGGAGCACTCCAGGCCGGGATAGGGGGAGGCACCGGGCGGCGGGTTGTAGAAGCCCTGCCGCTGCAGGATGTCGGCACGGTTGACGGCGCTGGCCACCACCTCGACCAGCACCTCGCCCTCGCCGGGTACCGGATCGGGGACCTCGTCCCACACCAGCGCCTCGGGACCACCAGGTTCGGGAATCGTGATCGCATGCATGCCGGTGACGCTACTCCTCACCGGTGCCGTCATCCTCGTGGCAGGGGGCGGGTGTCCGAGGTGACCCGGGCACCAGGGGTGACGCGGACGATGGTGATGAGCCGGTCCGTCAGCTGGAGCGTGCCGACGGACGGATCGTCGTAGCCGAGCACCCGGTGGCCGCGGACCACGCTCACCACGAGGTCGTCCGTCTCGCGCGGCTTCTTGCCGACCTCGGCGCGGACCACCGGCCGCTCGACGAGGTCCAGCCCGGTGCCCTGCTGGATCAGGTCCTCCATCACCATGCCGGCGGCAGGGCTGAGCACGGAGAGGCCGAGCAGCCGGCCGGCCGCGCTGGCGCTGGTGATGACGGCGTCGGCCCCGGACTGCTTCAGGAGCGGGGCGTTCTCCTCCTCGCGTACCGCGGCCACGATCTTGGCACCGCGGTTGAGCTGGCGGGCCGTGAGGGTGACGAGGACGGCGGTGTCGTCGCGCTGGGGGGCGATGATGATCTGCCGCGCCTTGTGCACCTCGGCCCGTCTGAGCACGTCGCTGCGGGTGGCGTCACCTATGACGCCGGCGTAGCCGTCGGCGGTCGCCGCGTCGATCACCTTGGAGCTGGGGTCGACCACGACCACCTGCTCCTTCTTCAGCCCGGTCGCGCAGACGGTCTGGATGGCCGACCGCCCCTTCGTGCCGAAGCCGATGACGACGGTGTGGTCGCGCAAGGTGGACCTCCAGCGGTTCAGGCGCCATTCCTCACGGGTGCGCTCGGTGAGGACCTCCAGCGTGGTGCCGACCAGGATGATCAGGAACAGCACGCGCAGGGGCGTGATGACGAGGATGTTGGTCAGCCGCGCGCTGTCGCTGACCGGAGTGATGTCGCCGTATCCCGTCGTGGAGAGGGTCACGGTCGCGTAGTAGAACGCGTCGAGCAGGTCGACGGGGCCGTCGGCGTTGTCGTGATAACCCTCGCGGTCGGCGTAGACGACGAACGCGGTGGCGACCAGCACCAGCAGGGCCATGACCAGCCGCTTGACGGCCTGGCGGATCGGGCGCTCCACCACTTTCCTCGGGAGTTTCACCCGATGGGTCACCAGATGCTCGTCCGCGTGGCGGGCGATGGCGTCATGGCCCGGAAGTTTCACGTGAAACACACCCCGATTCCGGCGGTCGCCCAGGGCAGGTCCAGCAGCTCCGTCTCCTCGCCCTGCCGGGCCCCGCCCGGGGGTACGACGGCCAGGGCGTCGGCGGCGGCGACACCGCGGAGCATGGCCGGACCGTTGTAGTGCAGCGGCAGGGCATGGTCACCGCGCAGCACCACGGGGATGAGCCGGGTGTCGTACGGGTGGCCCTGCACCGCCTCCCTCAGCGGCAGCGTGTACGGCTCGGGGGCGGGGTGGGCGGCGAGGGTCCGCAGCAGCGGTTCGGCGAGCGTGAGCAGTCCGGAGACGGCCGCGAGAGGGTTGCCGGGCAGGCCGACGAGGTGCTGGTGGTCCCTGGTGCGGGCCAGCAGCATGGGGTGGCCGGGGCGCACCTGGACGCCGTCGACGAGCAGTTCGGCGCCGACGCGTTCCAGGGTCGGGTGGACGTGGTCGACGGGGCCGGCCGCGGTGCCGCCGGTGGTGACGATCAGGTCGGCGTCGGAAGCGGTGACCGCCCGTCGCAGGGCCTTGGCGTCGTCACCGATCCGGCGGACGGCGACGACGTCGGCGCCGAGGGCACGCAGCCAGGGCGGCAGCATGGGACCGAGCGCGTCCCGGATCAGCCCGTCGTGCGGCAGGCCCTCGGTCAGCAGCTCGTCACCGAGGACGAGGACCTCCGCACGGGGGCGGGGGACGACGGTGACCGTGTCGTATCCGGCCGCCGCGGCGAGGCCCAGGACGGCGGGGGTGACCAGGGTGCCGACGGGCAGCAACTGGTCGCCGCTGCGGCACTCCTGGCCCCGGGGGCGGATGTCCTGGCCGTGGTGCAGCGTGGGGGTCCCCCCGCTCGAGCGGAGCCGGGAGTGGGGGAGGGTGGTGTGCAGCCTGCCCTGGGCGTCGGTCCGGCCGTGCTCGGTGCGCAGGACGGCGGTGGTGTCGGCGGGGATGCGGGCGCCGGTGGCGATGCGGACCGCCTCGCCGTCGGTGAGCGGCTCGGGCTGCGCGTGCCCCGCGAGCACTCCCTCCTCCCGTACCTGCCAGGGGCCGGGCCCGGCGACCGCCCAGCCGTCCATCGCGGAGGTGTCGAAGGAGGGAAGGTCGGTGAGCGCGTCGAGGGGGGTCGCCAGGGCCAGTCCGAGAGCGTCGGTGAGCGGCACCGAGACCGGGGCGCGGCGCTTCACCGAGCGTGCGGCGCGGGCGGCGATCTCGCGGGCCCGGGGCCAGGGGGTGGCCTTGTGCCGCTCGGCGGGCCGCTCGCCGGGCGTCTGGGGAGCCGGTCCGGGCGACTGGCCCGTGCCGTCGTCCGAGCCGTCGTTCCGGGTCTCCCGGTGGGCATCCCTCACCAGCGCCAGGGCCTCCTCGACGTCGAGGTCGTCGGTGTCCCCGGCGGGCGCCTCGGCCCGGGTGCCGGGGGCGGTCATCCGGCGTCCGGGGCGCTCGGGCCCCCGCTCTCGTCCTTGCCACCGCTGTTCTCCTCTTCCCATCGGAGAGCCAGCGCGGCGGCCTTGCGGGCGGCCTCGGCGACGGCCTCGGGGCCGCCCTTGCCCTGCGCCGCGGCGTAGCCGACGAGGAAGGTGGTCAGCGGGGCGGCGGGACGGGCCACGCCGTGCGCGGCGTCCCGGGCCAGGTCGAGCAGCACGCCGGTGTCGACGTCCAGGTCGATGCCCAGTTCGTCCTTGACTGCGGAGATCCATTCATCCAACACGTGCCCATGCTCCCTGATCCGTGCCCTGGCGTCGGCGATGTCGTCCCAGGTGTCGCAGTCGAAGGACGCGAGCGGATCCGGGACGCGGGTGAGGCGGAGGGCGCCGGTCAGCCGGCGCAGAGGCAGCCCGTCGAGGCCGTCGTGGGCGGCGGCGAGCGCGGTCAGCTCACGGCGCAGGGCGCCGGCGCGGTAGGCGGCCACCAGCGGCTGGTCGCGGCCGTCGGCGTCGGTGAGCAGCGCGCCGTCCGCGCCGGATTCCCGAAGCTCGGTCACCAGGCGCTGGAGCGTGATCGCTTCGAGGAAGGGCAGGTCGGCGGAGAGGACGACGACGAGCCCGGCGGTGGTGAGGCGCAGGCCGGCCTCCAGCGCGGCGACCGGGCCGCCGCCGGACGGCTCCTCGCGGGCCCAGCGCACCGGGCGGGCGGTGGGCCGGGGCCCGGACACGACGACGGTCGTCCGGGCGCCCGCGCAGGCCGCGAGCACTCGGTCGAGCAGCGCCCGGCCCCCGACCCGCACCGCGGGCTTGTCGGCCCCGCCGAGCCGCCGCGCGGCGCCGCCGGCCAGCACGACGGCGTCGTACGGCGCGGGCGTCCCGGGGGCGGTGTCGGTCACTCCCCGAGTATGTCCTGCCGGGCTCTCCCTTCGGACCTGTCGTATGTCACACGCCCGCGGGCCGGCGCCGCGTCGCGCGGGGCGCGCATCGCTTGCTCACAGGGTGCGCAGCAGCACCGCCGGCTGTTCCACGCAGTCGGCCACATAGCGCAGGAAGCCGCCCGCGGTGCCGCCGTCGCACACCCGGTGGTCGAAGGTGAGCGAGAGCTGGACGACCTGACGCACCGCCAGCTCGCCCTCGTGCACCCACGGCTTGGGGATGATGCGGCCGACGCCGAGCATGGCCGCCTCGGGGTGGTTGACGATCGGCGTGGAGCCGTCGACTCCGAAGACGCCGTAGTTGTTCAATGTGAAGGTTCCGCCGGTGAGTTCCCCGGGGGTGAGCGTCCCCGTGCGAGCGGACTCGGTGAGCCGGGCGAACTCCGCGGTCAGGGACTCGGCGTCGCGCGCGTGGGCGTCCCGGACGACCGGCACGACCAGGCCGCGTTCGGTCTGGGCGGCGAAACCGAGGTGCACGTGGTCGAGCTGGACGACCTCGCGGGCCTCGGTGTCGACGTAGGAGTTCAGCTCGGGGAACCGGGCCAGGGCTGCCGTGCAGACCCGGGCGAGCAGCGCGAGCAGGGAGATCTTCGGTCCTCCGGCCGCGTTCATCGCCGCCCGCGCGCGCAGGAGTTCGGTCGCGTCGGCATCGACCCAGCAGGTCGCGTCCGGGATCTCCCGGCGACTGCGGGACAGCTTGTCGGCGACGGCTCCACGCACGCCCTTGAGCGGGATCCGGATCCCGCCCTCGGCCCGGGGCGCCACGGAGGCGCGTACGGCCTGTTCCTCGGCCGTACGGTCCGGCGCGGTCCTGGTCCGCAGGACGTCCTCGACGTCCGCGCGCAGGATGAGCCCGTCCGGTCCCGAGCCGGCCAGCTGCCGCAGGTCGACGCCGTTGTCCCGGGCGAGCTTGCGCACGAGGGGGGAGATCACGGGGACCGGTCCCCCGGCGGGTCCGGGCGGGGGCGCGAGGGCGGGCCCGGCCGCGGGGATCGGTACCGCCGCCGGTGCGGCCACGCGCGCGGGGGACGCCACCGGTACGCCGTCGCGCCGCCGGGCCGTTCCGTTGGCGGAGGCCGTGCCGGTCCGCACCCGGCGTCGGCGGGCGGCGGGGGCCTCCTGGGTGCCGTAGCCCACCAGGACGTTGCCGGAGCCCTCCGGCTCCGCCGCCGGTTCGCCCACGGCGACCGTCAGGAGCGGGGATCCCACGGGCAGTTCGGTGCCCTCCTCGCCGAAGCGGGCGGTGACCACGCCGCCGTACGGGCAGGGCACCTCGACCATCGCCTTGGCCGTCTCCACCTCGACCACCGGCTGGTCGACGGCGACCACGTCGCCGACCTGGACCAGCCAGCGGACGATCTCCGCCTCGGTGAGTCCCTCACCGAGGTCGGGCAGCTTGAACTCCAGCACCTGAGCCATCAGCCCTCGGCCTCCCACTGCAGCCGGGCCACGGCGTCCAGGATGCGGTCCACGCCGGGCAGGTGGTGCCGCTCCAGCATGGGCGGCGGGTACGGGATGTCGAATCCGGCCACGCGCAGCACCGGCGCCTCCAGGTGGTGGAAGCAGCGCTCGGTGATGCGGGCCGCGATCTCGCCGCCCGGCCCGCCGAACCCGGTGGACTCGTGGACGACGACCGCGCGGCCGGTGCGCCGGACGGCCGCGCAGACCGTCTCGTCGTCGAAGGGCACCAGGGAGCGCAGGTCGACGACCTCCAGGTCCCAGCCCTCGGCCCGGGCGGCCTCGGCGGCCTCCAGGCAGACCGGCACCGAGGGGCCGTAGGTGACGAGCGTGGCGCTGCGGCCGGGCCGGCGGACCACGGCCCGGCCGATGGGCTCGACCTCCGTGGGCTGCTCGGGGTTCCAGGTGTCCTTCGACCAGTACAGCCGCTTGGGCTCCAGGAAGACCACCGGGTCGTCGGAGGCGATGGACCGGCGCAGCAGTCCGTAGGCGTCGGCGACGGTGGCGGGGGTGACGACATGGAGGCCCGGAGTCGCCATGTAGTAGGCCTCGGAGGAGTCGCTGTGGTGCTCGACACCGCCGATGCCGCCGCCGTAGGGGACGCGGACGGTGATCGGCAGGGGCATCCTGCCGCGCGTGCGGTTGCGCATCCGGGAGACGTGGCTGATCAGCTGCTCGAACGCGGGGTAGGCGAAGGCGTCGAACTGCATCTCCACGACGGGCCGCAGGCCGTACATCGCCATGCCGACGGCGGTGCCGAGGATGCCGGCCTCGGCGAGCGGGGTGTCGGTGCAGCGGTCCTCGCCGAACTCCTTGGCGAGCCCGTCGGTGACCCGGAAGACGCCGCCGAGGGTGCCGACGTCCTCGCCCATGACGTGCACGGTCGGGTCGGCGGCCATGGCGTCGCGCATCGCGCGCGTGAGGGCCTGCGCCATGGTGGCGGGCTTGACGGCGACGGTGGTCATCGGTCGCCGCCTTCCCGGGCGCCGGGCTCCTCGCCGTGCTCGCCGTGGCCCGTCTCCTCGGCTTCCAGCTCGGCCCGCAGCAGGGCCCGCTGCTCGCGCAGCTGCGCGGTGGACTCGGCGTAGACGTGGTCGAAGAGGTCCATGGGGTCCGGTTCGGGGTCCCGGTTCATGCGTTCCCGCAAGGCGGCCGCCATCGTCTCGGCGTCCTGCCGGGCGGCCTCGATGCCGGCCTCGTCCAGCAGTCCGCGCGCGGTCAGTTCGCGTTCCAGCAGCTCGATCGGGTCGTGGGCGCGCCAGGCCGCCACCTCGGCGTCGGCCCGGTAACGGGTGGCGTCGTCGGCGTTGGTGTGGGCGTCGACGCGGTACGTCACCGCCTCCACGAGGGTGGGGCCGCCGCCGGCGCGGGCGTGCCGTACGGCGTCGCCGAGGACCTCGTGCACGGCCGCCGCGTCGTTGCCGTCGACGAGCCGGCCCGGCATGCCGTACCCGACGGCCTTGTGGGCCAGGGAGGGCGCGGCGGTCTGCTTGGCGAGCGGGACGGAGATGGCGAAGCCGTTGTTCTGCACCAGGAAGACGACCGGTGCCTGCCAGACGGCGGCGAAGTTCAGCGCCTCGTGGAAGTCGCCCTCGCTGGTGCCGCCGTCGCCGACCATGGCGAGCGCGACCACGTCGTCGCCCTTGAGGCGGGCCGCGTGGGCGAGGCCGACGGCGTGCGGCAGCTGGGTGGCCAGCGGGGTGCTCAGGGGGGCCACGCGGTGGGCGTAGGGGTCGTAGCCGCTGTGCCAGTCGCCGCGCAGCAGGGTGAGCGCCTCGACGGGGTCCACGCCGCGGGCGACGACGGCGAGCGTGTCGCGGTAGCTGGGGAAGAGCCAGTCGCGCTCCTCCAGGGCCAGCGCGGCGGCGACCTCGCAGGCCTCCTGGCCGGTGCTGGACGGGTAGACGGCGAGCCGGCCCTGCTTGGTCAGGGCGGTGGCCTGGGCGTTGTAACGGCGCCCGCGCACCAGCTGGGCGTACAGCCGGCGCAGCAGGTCCGGGTCGGCCTTGGCGGCCGTCTCGGTGCCGAGGACGCGGTAGGGCTCGGCGTCGGGCAGCAGCGGCGCGGGGTCCATACGGGGCTGCCAGGCGGGCGGCGGCGATGGCCGGTACGCGCCCCGCTGCTCCAGAACCGTCATGACGGCACCTCCTCGTGGGAGCGGCTACGGGAGGCGTGTCGGCTGTGACCCGCCTCACCTACCGATTGTTCGGTCGTCGGCACATTTTGGCTACAGGCACCACGAGGCTGTGGACAAACGGTTCTCCACAGCCTGGAATGAACGCAGGACGTCCACGGCGAGGGAGCGGGGGGACATGGCACCTGAACAAATGGCCGACGGGACACCGGAAGGCACCGCTCTGCCGCCGCGCCCACTGGACGCCATCGATCAGGACATCCTGAAGATCCTCCAGGCGGACGGCCGCGCCTCGATACGGTCCGTCGCCGAGCGCGTCCACGTCTCGCGCGCGAACGCCTACGCGCGCATCAACCGGCTGGTGGAGGACGGCGTGATCCGGGGCTTCAGCGCCCGCGTGGACCACGAGCGGGCGGGCCACGGCACCTCCGCCTACATCACGCTGAAAATCGTCCAGAACTCCTGGCGCACGGTCCGCGAGCAGCTCAGACAGCTGCCCGGCGCCTCCCACATCGCGCTGGTGGGCGGCGACTTCGACGTGCTGCTGCTGGTGCACACGCCCGACAACAGGGCGCTGCGCGAACTGGTGCTGACCCGGCTCCAGGCGATCCCCGAGGTGCTCAGCACCCGCACGCTGCTGGTGTTCGAGGAGGAGGACCTGGAGCCGGACGGCTGAGATCAGGCCCGCAGCCCCGAGAAGACCAGCCGGACGACGGCGTCGGCCACCTCCCGGTCGTCCGCGCCCCGCGCGTCCGGCCGGTACCACTCCACGATGGAATTGATCATTCCGAAGACCAGCCGGGTGGCCAGCCGGACCTCCACGTCACCGCGCACGTCCCCGTCGGCGGCCGCCGCCTTCAGCAGCTCGGCGACCTGGTGGTCGAAGTCGCGGCGGCGCTCCAGCGCCCACCGCTCGGTCTCGGTGTTGCCCCGCACGCGCAGCAGCAGCGTCACATAGGGCAGCTCGGCTATGAGCACCTCGACCATGCGGCGCACGACGTGCTCCAGCCGGTCGGCGGACCGCCCCTCGCGCGCGTGCTCCTCGCCCAGGATGGCGAACAGGCCCTCCAGGGCGCGGCTGACGGCCCGGCGCAGCAGCTCCTCCTTGCCGCTGACGTGGTGGTAGATCGACGACTTGGAGATGCCGGCCGCCTTGGACAGGTGCTCCATGGAGGTGCCGTCGTAGCCGCGCTCGTTGAAGACCCGCACGGCGACGGAGAGCAGCGTCTCGGGGGTGTAGGTGTCGCGCTTGGCCGTGGTCACTGGGTGCCCTCCCGCTTGTCGATGGCATAGGCGTGGCGGTAGAGCGCGAGGGAGGGCGCGTAGCGTCCGGAGGGGTCGCGCTCGTGCATCTCGTCCAGGACGTCGAAGGCGAAGTCGCGGCCCAGCCTGCGGTCCCATTCGAAGGGGCCGAGCGGGTAGTTCACGCCGAGGCGCATCGCGGTGTCGATGTCCTCCTCGGTGGCCACGCCCTTGGCGACGGCGTCGTGGGCGAGGTCGATGATCCGGGCGACCGTGCGGGCGACGATCATGCCGGGGACGTCGCCGATGACGCTGACCTCCTTGCCGAGCGCCTGGAACAGGCCGGTGGCCTCGGCGAGGGTCTGCGGCGAGGTGTCCTGGGAGGCGGACAGGGCGATGCGGGTGGCCGCGCGGTAGTCCAGGGCGAGGTCGAAGTAGACGACGTCCCGGAACTCCGCCGAGGTCTGGCCGTCGGCGAGGACCAGCTGGCCGCCGCTGGGCAGCACCAGGCGGGTGCCGTGGTCCTCGTCCTCCTCGCGGACCGCGATGCCCGCCTCGCGGACCAGCGTGAGCAGCTCGGCCGCGGGGCCCAGGCGGCCCTCGGCGACCACGTGGGCGGGCGGCCGCTCCTTGTCGGCGGTGTGCGGCTCGGGCCGCTCGGCGCCGTCGGCGTAGTCGTACCAGCCGTGCCCGCTCTTGCGGCCGAGCCGGCCGGACTCCACCAGCCGGCGCTGGGCCAGGGACGGGGTGAACCGCAGGTCCTGGAAGAAGGACTGCCACACGGAGTGGGTGACGGACTCGTTGACGTCCTGGCCGATCAGGTCGGTCAGTTCGAAGGCGCCCATCCGGAAGCCGCCGCACTCGCGCAGCACCGCGTCGATCGTCGCGGCGTCGGCCGCCTGCGCCTCGTAGACGGCGAACGCCTCGGCGTAGAAGGGGCGGGCGATGCGGTTGACGATGAAGCCCGGGGTGTCCGCGCAGGCCACCGGGGTCTTGCCCCAGGCCCGGGCGGTCTCGTACGCGCGCGTGGCCGAGGTGACGTCGGTGGCGAACCCGGAGACCACCTCGACCAGCGGCAGCAGCGGCGCCGGGTTGAAGAAGTGCAGGCCGACGAAGCGGCCCGGGTGGCGCAGCGCGCCGCCGACGGCCGTCACCGACAGCGAGGAGGTGTTGGTGGCGAGCAGGCAGTCCTCGGCGACGATCTCCTCCAGCTCGCCGAAGAGCTGCTGTTTGACGTCCAGCCGCTCCAGAACGGCCTCCACGACCAGGGCGCAGTCCGCCAGCTCCGCGAGGCTGTCCGCGGGCTTCAGGCGGGCGCGGGCCGCGTCCCGGTCGGCGCCGGCGAGCCGGCCCTTCTCCACGAGCCGGTCGAGCCGGGCGCCGATCGCTTCGGCCGCTTCCCGGGCCCGCCCGGGGACGGCGTCGTACAGCCGTACGAGATGGCCGGCGACCAGCGCGACCTGGGCGATTCCCTGGCCCATGGTGCCGGTGCCGACGACGGCCACGGGGCTGCTGAGGTCCAGTGCTGTCATGTGCGCGATCCTCCCGCACGGGGTTTTCCACAGATGCGGCGGACCCCCTTGTACCGACCGATCGTTCGGTTACTCTAGCTCTGACCGTCCCATTCCGCTGCTCTTTCTGCCAGGTCCAGAGCTCGACGAAGAGTTCTCCAGACGAGGAGTTGGTCCCGCATGGCCGCCGAACTGACCGCGCACGAGCTGATCGAGAAGCACCGGCCGACGCTCGACCAGGCCCTGGAAGCGATCCGCACCCGCGCGTACTGGTCCCCGCACCCCGAACACCCGAAGGCCTACGGCGAGAACGGCAGCCTGGACGCGGCGGCGGGCAAGGCCGCCTTCGACGCGCTGCTGGGCACGCGTCTCGACCTCGGCCAGCCCGGTACGGACGGCTGGGTGGGCGGCGAGGTCTCGCCGTACGGCGTCGAGCTGGGCGTGACATACCCGCACGCGGACGTCGACGTGCTGCTCGCGGCCATGCGAGCCGGGCAGCGGGCGTGGCGGGACGCCGGCCCGGAGGTCCGTGCGGTGGTCTGTCTGGAGATCCTGAAGCGGATCAGCGACCGGACGCACGAGTTCGCGCACGCGGTCATGCACACCAGCGGGCAGGCGTTCATGATGGCGTTCCAGGCGGGCGGCCCGCACGCCCAGGACCGCGGCCTGGAGGCGGTGGCGTACGCGTACGCGGAGCAGGTCCGCACGCCCGAGGCGGCGGAGTGGACCAAGCCGCAGGGCAAGCGCGACCCGCTCGCGCTCACCAAGCGGTTCACCGCGGTCCCCCGGGGCATCGCCCTCGTCATCGGCTGCAACACCTTCCCGACCTGGAACGGCTACCCGGGCCTGTTCGCCTCCCTGGCCACCGGCAACGCGGTCCTGGTCAAGCCGCACCCGCGCGCGGTGCTGCCGCTCGCCCTGACCGTCCAGGTCGCCCGGGACGTGCTGGCCGCGGCCGGCTTCGACCCGAACCTGGTGGCGCTGGCCGCCGAGGGCACCGGCGAGGGCGTCGCCAAGACCCTCGCCACCCGCCCCGAGATCAGGATCATCGACTACACCGGGTCGACGTCCTTCGGCGACTGGCTGGAGGCCAACGCCCGCCAGGCGCAGGTCTACACGGAGAAGGCCGGCGTCAACACGGTGATCGTGCACTCCACCGACGACTACAAGGGCATGCTGTCCAACCTGGCGTTCTCGCTGTCCCTGTACAGCGGCCAGATGTGCACCACCCCGCAGAACCTGCTCATCCCCCGCGACGGCATCGCCACCGACCAGGGCCCCAAGACGTTCGACGAGGTCACCGCCGACCTCGCCCGCGCGGTCGACGGCCTCCTCGGCGACGACGCGCGCGCGAACGCCCTGCTGGGCGCGATCGTCAACCCGGACGTCAAGGCCCGTCTGGAGGCCGCGGCCGGCCTCGGCGAAGTCGCCCTCGCGTCCCGCGAGATCACCAACCCCGAGTTCCCGGGCGCGGTCGTCCGCACCCCCGTCGTCGTCAAGCTGGACGGGGCCAAGCCGGACGACGAGGCCGCCTACATGAGCGAGTGCTTCGGCCCGGTCTCCTTCGCGGTCGCCGTCGACTCGGTGACGGACGCGGTGGAGCTGCTGCGCCGTACGGTCCGGGAGAAGGGCGCGATGACGGTCGGCGCGTACACCACGGACGCCGAGACCGAGCGGGCGGTCGAGGAGGTCTGCCTGGAGGAGGCGGCCCAGCTCTCCCTCAACCTGACGGGCGGGGTCTACGTCAACCAGACGGCCGCGTTCTCCGACTTCCACGGTTCGGGCGGCAACCCGGCGGCCAACGCGGCCCTCACCGACGGCGCGTTCGTCGCCAACCGCTTCCGGACGGTGGAGGTCCGGCGGGAGGCGTAGCGGTTCCCGCTCACCGCCAAGACACCGCGGGCCGACCCAACCGGCCCGCGGCCCCCGGCACTTGCCGCGGCGAGCCGACGTGGCGCGGCCGGTTGCTCCCCCATAATCGCAACAGGCTCTGATGCCTCACGGAGGGGTGGGGGAATGCGGCTGGCCATCGATGTACGCGAGGGCGACCGGCTGATCATCACGCACAGCGCCTATGGAGCCACCTTCTCCTGGCAGCTGGACGAGATGATCAGGAAGGGCGGATTCGACCGGTCCGACGGTACCGGCCGGTGGGGCGAACTCGACCGAAAGGTGAGCGCCCGGTTCTTCGAGGTCGACGTTCCCGACACCGCTCTGCCCCGCATGACGGTCGGGGAACTGAAGACGCTCTGCCTCACCGAGGCCCGCCGGGTCGGCGCGGCCCGCCCGGAGCCGTTGCCCCCCAGCGAGAGCGTGTCCTGGTACGGCGACATCGTCCGTGACGTCTGGCTCGCCGACTCCGTGCTGGACCAGCGCCTGGACGACCGGAGCCTGCTGTCCGAGCTGGATCCGGCCGACGGCGACCTGCTGGTGCTGTACATCGAGCGCTCCGCCATGGCCGGCTACCTGATGGGAGCGCCGCGCAACCCCGCCGAGCTGCTGCGCTGGCTCCAGGTGACGGAGAACGCCACCGCGCCGGCGGCGGGCCCCCGGCTGTGGGGCGTACTGCTCTACACGGAGGCCGACGTCGAACTCGCGACGTACGTCCGCACCCACTTCGACGACCTGAACGTCCTGTCGGGCCCGGCCACCCGGGTCTTCGTCGTGGAGCGGCGCCAGGACTGGTCGAGGGCGAAGAAGTACTGGCGCCGCCACCTGGAACCCGAGCTGTACCGAGTGATGGCGGCCATGCGCTGGCTGCGGTGGACGCCGTACGACCCGCAGGGCGCCTACGAGATCGCCTCCCTGCTCGGCCTCGGCCCCGAGCAGCTGCCCTCCCTGGTCTTCTTCCGCTCCCCGCAGGGACCGCTCCACGAGGGCGACAAGCTCGTCCTCCGGATCGAGCACACCTCGACGGCGTACTTCCGTGCCCTCTTCGGCGGGATCGCGGCGGCCCTGCGCGCCCTGCCCGCCTCCGTGCCGGAGCCCGACAGCGGCTCACCCCGGCGGGACAGCAGGACGCCCGAGCACTTCGGGTACCACGCCCCGGGCCGGGAGAACCGGCGGTACGTCCCCGCCGACGAGGCCGTACGCACCCTGCTGTCGTCGGCCCGCGCGACCGACACGGCCGCCTTCGAAGCGCTCCGCGCGGCGCAGGACACCATCAGGTCGGCCATGCGGGCGGCCGTACCGCCGCCGACCGGGATCACGGTCAGCAACAGCCAGGTCACCCTCGAGACGGCGGGAGCCGCGTTGTCGGAGAACTTCTACTTCCAGGGCGAGAACACCACGTTCGTCAACCGCCCCCAGGACACCGTGATCCGGGACTTCCAGAACACGCACGGCACGGCGGTCGGGGCCGACGACCTCACACGGTTGCTGCGCCTGGTCCTGTCGAGCGGGGACATGACCGCCGCCGACCGGGAGGAGGCCGCCACCACGATCCACGACCTCGCCAGGATCGGCTCCGACCCGGAACCGGACCCGGCAGCGGCCGGCACCCGGCTGCAACGGCTGCGGTCACTGCTGAACACCGGCGCCGACATCGCCCAGCCCGCGCTCGCGATCCTCGCCTCCCTGACCGCGTTCTTCGCCGGTTAGAGCCGACAGCATTCGGCCGCCCGGCCGGGACCGGCCGCATCCAGCTGAGTTCCGGCTGCCCGCGGCCGGGTTCCGGCTGCCCGCGGTCGGAGCCCGCTAGAGCGCGTCCGGGCGGGCGCCGGTCGCACTCCAGTGGTACAGCGTCATCGCCACGCTGGTGGCGAGGTTGTAACTGGAGACCTGGGGGCGCATCGGGAGCCGCAGGAGGTGGTCGGCGCGGGTGCGGAGTTCCGGTGACAGGCCGGTGCGTTCCGAGCCGAAGGCCAGCACGGCGTCGTCGGGCAGTTCGGTCCCGCGGATGTCCTCGCCCTCCGGATCGAGCGCGAACAGCGGTCCGGGCGGCAGGTCGGCGATGCCGAGGCGTTCCACGGCGGTCGCGAAGTGCAGGCCCGCGCCGCCGCGGACCACGGTGGGATGCCAGGGGTCGAGCGTGCCCGTGGTGACCACCCCGGTCGCCCCGAAACCGGCGGCCAGCCGGATCACGGCGCCGGCGTTGCCCAGATTGCGGGGGTTGTCCAGGACCACGACGGGCGCGGTGCGCGGCCTGTGGGCGAGCGCGCGCAGGTTGGCCGCGCGGGACGGCCGTACCGCGAGGGCGGCCACGCCGGTCGGATGGGGGCGCGGGACGAGAGAGGCGTACGCCTGCTCGGACACCTCCGCCAGGAGGGCGTCCAGCGTGTCGCGGACGTCCCCGGCCAGCTCCTCCGCGAGGCCGAGCGCGGCTCCCCGGTCGGTGGTGACCGCGACCGGCACCTCGGCGCCGAAGCGCAACGCGTGCTTCAGGGCGTGGAAGCCGTCGAGCAGCACGGCGTCCTCCGCGTGCGCGCGCCAGCGGCTCAGCGGATCCGTCATGCCGTGAACCCTATGCGGTCCGCGGTGCTCTCCTCCGAGGAGCGCGGCGGCGGCACCGTACGGGTGCCGCGCCGCACGAGCCGTCCCCGCGCGCGTGCCGCCAGGGCACCGAGCCGGCGCAGGAAGGACGTCGGCAGGAAGACCGCGTCCGCGGTGATCATCGCCAGCGAGAAGAACGGCAGGCCGAGGACGACCGCGATCACCGCGTGCTCCACCATCATCAGCACCAGCAGCACGTTCTTGACCCGCCGGTTGAACAGGGTGAACGGGAAGGCGACCTGCACCATGACCGTGCCGTAGGCGACGACCATCATGATCGTGCCGCTGGAGGACATCAGCTCCGCGAGGCCGGGCCAGGGCGAGAAGTAGTCCAGGTGGAGCGGGTAGTAGACGGCGGTGCCGTCCTGCCAGCGCGAGCCCTGGATCTTGTACCAGCCCGCGGTGGCGTAGATCAGGCACGCCTCGGCCATGATCACGACCAGGGCGCCGTTGTGCAGGATGTTGGCGACGACGTCCAGCAGGATCCGCGGCTCGTCCCAGGCCGTCCGGCGTCCGACGGCCCACCACAGGCCGAGCGCCGTCCAGGCCGTCCACAGCAGCGCCGGGATCAGCCAGCCGTTGTCGAACCGCCCGGCCAGCGTCGCCGCGCCGAGCGCCAGGCCGAGCACCGCCCACAGCAGCGGACCGACCCGGTCGGCGGGCGCCCGCTCGCCACGCGCGCGTGCCGCGGCGTCGCGGGCCGCGCGGCGGGCGTCCAGGGACCACACCTGTCCGCAGCGCGTGAACACCAGGTATATGGCCATCAGGTGCAGCACGTTGTCGCCGCCGTCGCCGACGAAGACGCTGCGGTTCTGCAGCGACAGCACGCCCAGCATGAACAGCAGGGAGGCGGTCCGGGTGCGCCAGCCGAGCAGCAGGGCCGCGGCGGCGAGGATGGCCAGCGTGTAGCAGCACTCGAACCAGAGCTGCCCGTCGGACCACAGCAGCGCGGTGAAGGCGTGATTGTCGGCGGTCAGCTCTTTGGCGAGGTTCCAGCCCCACGGTCCGGCGGGGCCGTACAGCTCCTGGCGGTGCGGGAACTCGCGCAGCAGGAACAGCAGCCAGGTCCCGGCGAAGCCGATGCGGATCACGGCGGTCTGGTACGGCCCGAGGGCCGCCTCGGTGACCCGGGCGATACCCCGTGACAGTGTCAGGGAGAGACGGTTCACCGCACACCTCCCGCGGCCTCGTCGGACGTCAGGGACCACCAGGGCAGCACGCGGTAGACGGGCTTGTCGGACACCCGCTCACGGCTCCAGGGCGGCGGCTGCACATTGGAGGTGCTGGAACGGACCTGCACGCGCTGGATCACGCCTTCCCGGCTCGTCGGATCGTCCCGGTACAGGCGCATGACCACGATGCGGCGCAGGTACTGCTCGGACAGCGAGCCGCGCATGCCCACGGGACGGTTGTCGGTGGCGTGCGTGGCGGCGAAGAAGTCCCAGGCCCGTCGCAGCTCGTTCTGCTGGGTGTGGCTGGGCACCAGGTTGCCGTCGATGGCGGCGCCGTCCTGGGCGGACAGGTCGGTCCACCCGGTGGTCCGCAGTCCGCCGTCCTTCGTCCGCACCTCGGCGCGGACCTGTACGGCGATGTTCTGCTGCAACGGGTTCGGGGCGAACAGTTTCCAGTTCTGCTCGAACTCCGGGTACACCCAGTCCTGGACCGCCTGGCCGTGCTGCTTCGTCACCGTGTTCGCGGGCGCGAGGCTGAGGAACACCATCACCAGGTGCACGCAGGCACCCACGGCGACCACCCCGAGTGCCAGCGCCGCGCCGATCTGGTAGCGCAGGGAGAGCGCGGCGACGCCGGTGCGGGGCGAGGGTGCGGTCCCGGGCGGCGGAAGCGGCTCCGGGAAGTCTTCCGGGAGACGCGTCCCGGCCGACCCGCCGGGAGCCTGCGGCCCCCGCGAGTCCTCGTCGTACGCGTCCATTCCGTCCCGTCCCCCGTTTCGGCTCCGTCGTGCGGCTGGATCGTCCAGCCCGGTCGTTCGATTCTGTCGTGCGGTTCTGTCGTACGGCTGGGCCGTACGGCCCGGTCGCCCGGCCCGGCGGTCCGGCCCGGCGGTCGGCCGAGCGGGTCAGCTCAGCGGCGCGTTGTCGGCACAGGCGCCGCACGCTGCACGAGCGCCACGTCCGGACACTCGCACGGAACGGTACTCAGCCCGAGGCACCCGGCGCAGCCCCGGGTACGGGCCGACCGCGGTGGTCCTCGCCACGCGGCCCGTCCCTCCGAGCCACGCGGGCCGTCCCTCCGAGCCACGCGGCCTCCCCCGGGAGCCCCGGCCGTCCGTTCCCGCACGCCGCGCCCGTCCACGAGACGGGCTCCAGGCACGCGGTACCGGCCGCACGAGGAGTTTTCCACAGCGGTTGACACCCCGCGGCGGCCCGGCACACCATGGATACGCACGGACCGAACGATCGGTCGGGGCCGATCGATCGAACAGCGTTCACCGCAGAGCCCGAGGTCAGGGGGACCGCATGGCCACAGCAGCCGCGCAGCGCACGGCCGGCACGGAATCGGACGGCGCACCGGACACCGTCGACACGACGGCCTACCAGCACGCCTTCGACGCGGCCGTGGCCGCCGACGAACGCATCGAACCGCGCGACTGGATGCCCGACGCCTACCGCTCGACCCTGATCCGGCAGATCGCCCAGCACGCGCACTCCGAGATCATCGGCATGCAGCCCGAGGCCAACTGGATCACCCGCGCGCCGTCCCTGCGCCGCAAGGCGATCCTCATGGCCAAGGTCCAGGACGAGGCCGGCCACGGCCTGTACCTGTACAGCGCGGCCGAGACCCTCGGCACCGGCCGCGACGAGCTGCTCGACAAGCTGCACACCGGCCGCCAGAAGTACTCCTCGATCTTCAACTACCCCACGCTCACCTGGGCCGACGTGGGCGCGATCGGCTGGCTGGTGGACGGCGCCGCGATCACCAACCAGGTCCCCCTGTGCCGCTGCTCCTACGGTCCGTACGCCCGCGCGATGGTCCGCATCTGCAAGGAGGAGTCCTTCCACCAGCGCCAGGGGTACGAGCTGCTGCTGGCCCTCGGCAAGGGCACGCCGGAGCAGCACGCCATGGCCCAGGACGCGGTGAACCGCTGGTGGTGGCCGTCGCTGATGATGTTCGGCCCGCCCGACGACGAGTCCCAGCACTCCGCGCAGTCGATGGAGTGGAAGATCAAGCGCCACTCCAACGACGAGCTGCGCCAGCGCTTCGTGGACATCTGCGTCCCCCAGGCCGAGTCCCTGGGCCTCACCCTCCCCGACCCGGACCTGCGGTGGAACGAGGAGCGGGGGCACCACGACTTCGGTCCCATCGACTGGACGGAGTTCTGGGAGGTCCTCAAGGGCAACGGCCCCTGCAACGAGCAGCGGATCACCCAGCGCAAGCGCGCCCACGACGAGGGCGCGTGGGTACGGGAAGCGGCCGCGGCCTACGCGGCCAAGCACACCGGCGGCACCGGTGAGACGGGAGCGACGCGAGCATGAGCACCACCGACTGGCCCCTGTGGGAGGTCTTCGTGCGTTCCCGGCGCGGCCTGTCCCACACCCACGCCGGCAGCCTGCACGCGCCCGACGCCGAGCTGGCCCTGCGCAACGCCCGCGACCTGTACACCCGGCGCGGCGAGGGCGTCTCCATCTGGGTCGTCCCGGCCGCCGCGATCACCGCCTCCTCGCCGGACGAGAAGGACCCCTTCTTCGAACCGGCCGCCGACAAGCCCTACCGGCACCCCACCTTCTACGAGATCCCGGAAGGGGTGAAGCACCTGTGACCGCCACCGGCCCCGCCACCGTTCCGGTGACCGCCGCGCTCGCCCTCGGCGACGACGCCCTGGTGCTCTCCCACCGCCTGGGCGAATGGGCCGGGCACGCCCCCGTCCTGGAGGAGGAGGTCGCCCTCGCCAACATCGCCCTGGACCTGCTCGGCCAGGCCCGGGTGCTGCTCTCGCTCGCCGGCGACGAGGACGAGCTGGCCTATCTGCGCGAGGAACGCGCCTTCCGCAACCTCCAGCTGGTCGAGCAGCCGAACGGCGACTTCGCGCACACCATCGCCCGCCAGCTGTACTTCTCCACCTACCAGCAGCTGCTCTACACCGAACTGGCCACCGGTGACGGCCCGTTCGCGCCGCTGGCCGCCAAAGCCGTGAAGGAGGTCGCCTACCACCGCGACCACGCCGAGCAGTGGACGCTGCGGCTCGGCGACGGCACGCGGACCAGCCACGAGCGGATGCAGCGGGCCTGCGACGCGCTGTGGCGGTTCACCGGGGAGATGTTCCAGCCGGTGGAGGGACTGGCCGGCGACCGGGCCGCGCTGGAGGCCCGTTGGCTGGAGTCCGTCACCGACGTGCTCGGCCGGGCCGCGCTGACCGTTCCGGAGGGGCCGCGCACCGGCGCCTGGGCCGCGGGAGCGGGCCGGCAGGGCCTGCACACCGAGTCGTTCGGCCGGATGCTCGCCGAGATGCAGCACCTGCACCGCAGCCACCCGGGAGCGTCATGGTGACCGCCACCGCCCTGGAGACGGAGCTGCTGGAGCTGGCCGGCGCGGTGCCCGACCCCGAGCTGCCCGTGCTCACCCTGCGGGAGCTGGGCGTGCTCCGCGCGGTGCACCTCCACGGCCCCGACGCGGTGGAGGTCGACCTGACCCCGACCTACACCGGCTGCCCGGCCATCGAGGCGATGAGTCTCGACATCGAGCGGGTGCTGCGCGCCCACGGCATGCGCGAGGTCACCGTCCGCACGGTGCTCAGTCCCGCCTGGTCCACCGACGACATCACCCCCGAAGGCCGGGACAAGCTCCGGGAGTTCGGTATAGCTCCCCCGCGCGTGCGCCACGACGCCGGCCCCGTGCCGCTGACCCTGGGCCCGACCCGCACGCACGCGACGGCCGCCGAGGTCGAACCGGTCCGCTGCCCGCACTGCGACTCGGCCGACACCGAGCTGCTGAGCCGGTTCTCCTCCACCGCGTGCAAGGCACTGCGCCGCTGCCTGGCCTGCCGTGAACCGTTCGACCACTTCAAGGAGTTGTGATGGCGCGCTTCCACCCGCTCCCGGTGGCCGCGGTCGACCGGATCACGGACGACTCCGTCGCCCTCACCCTCACCGTCCCGCCCGAGCTGCGCGAGGAGTACCGGCACGCGCCCGGCCAGCACCTCGCGGTGCGCCGCCGGGTCGACGGCACGGAGATCCGGCGCACCTACTCGATCTGCTCCACCGCTCCCGACCCGGTCGGGCCGGGCCCCGACACCCTGCGGGTCGGCGTACGGCTGGTGGAAGGCGGCGCCTTCTCCTCCTACGCGTTGAAGGAGGTCGCCGTCGGGGACGAGCTGGAGGTGATGACCCCGGCGGGCCGCTTCACACTGGAGCCGGCGCCGGGCCTGTACGCGGCGGTCGTCGGCGGCAGCGGCATCACCCCGGTGCTGTCGATCGCCGCCACGCTGCTCGCCCGGGAGCCGGCGGCCCGCTTCTGCCTGGTCCGCAGCGATCGCACGGCGGCGTCGACGATGTTCCTGGAGGAGGTCGCCGATCTGAAGGACCGCTATCCGGAGCGGCTTCAGCTGGTGACCGTGCTCTCCCGGGAGGAGCAGCAGGCGGGTCTGCCGTCGGGCCGGCTCGACCGTGAGCGGCTCACCGGGCTCCTGCCCGCGCTGCTGCCGGTGGAGCAGGTGGCGGGCTGGTTCCTGTGCGGGCCGTACGGACTGGTGGAGGGGGCGGAACGGGCGCTGCGCGAGCTGGGTGTGGGGCGGGACCGGATCCACCAGGAGATCTTCCACGTGGACGCGGGGTCGGCCCGGCCGTCCACGACCGCGGCACTCACGCACAGCACGGTCACCGCCCGGCTCGACGGCCGCGGCGGCACCTGGCCGGTGCGGGACGGCGAATCGCTGCTGGACACGGTGCTGCGCAACCGCCCCGACGCGCCCTACGCCTGCAAGGGCGGCGTGTGCGGCACCTGCCGCGCCTTCCTGGTCGCGGGCGAGGTACGCATGGACCGCAACTTCGCCCTGGAGACGGAGGAGACGGACGCCGGTTACGTCCTGGCGTGCCAGTCGCATCCGCTGACGGAGAAGGTGGAGCTGGACTTCGACCGCTGAGGACCGCGCGGAAGGAGTGTGGGCGGAAGGAGAGCGGGCGGAAGGAGTGCGGGCGGAAGGAGTGCGGGAGGGACGCGTGACGCCGGCGGCGCGCGGGCGGGGGCGACCGTTCTCGCGGGCAGCCGGAGCAGTCCGCGGCCGTTCCCTTCTCCTAGAACTTGTTCTATCTTGACGGACCGTCAGATCTGCAGAGGGCTGACCGGACCCGCCAGGAGGACAGTGCCGTGGACTTCACCTTCAGCGAGGAGCAGCGGGCGGCGGCCGAGGCGGCGCGGGGGGTGTTCGCCGGTGTCGCGCCGGACGCGGTGCCCAGTCCGGCGCTCACCCCGGGTGCCGTGGCCGAGGGCCTCGACCGGGCGTTGTGGTCCCGGCTCGCCGGCGCGGACCTGCTCGGTCTGCTGCTGGCCGAGGCGCACGACGGGGCGGGCCTGGACGCGATCGCGTTGTGCCTGGTGCTGCGCGAGGCCGGCCAGGTGCTCGCCCGGGTGCCGCTGCTGGAGCACAGCGCCGCCGCGGCTGCCGTGCAGACCTATGGCGGCCCGGAGCAGGCCGACCGGCTGCTGGCCCGGGCGGGCCGCGGTGAGCTGGTGCTGACCGTCGCGGCGCACGGGCGTACCGGTCACGACCCCGCCGAACCGGCCGTCACCGCACGGCGCGAGGGGCGGACCTGGCTGCTGGACGGGGTGCAGACGGCGGTGCCGTGGGCGTACGACGCGGACCTGATCCTCGTGCCGGCCCATGTCGAGGGCACGGCCGCCGACCGGACCGTGCTGGCGCTGCTGCCGCGCGGGGCGGACGGGCTGGTGCTCGCCGAGCAGATCTCCACCAGCGGGGAGCGACTGGCCGAGCTGCGACTGCGGTCCGTGCGGGTCGAGCCGGACGGGGTGATCGAGGCCGAGGGCGCCTGGGAGTGGCTGCACGCGCTGCTGGTGACCGGTACGTGCGCGCTGGCGCTCGGGCTGGGCGAGCGGGTGCTGCGGATGACCGCCGAGTACACCGGCACGCGGGAGCAGTTCGGGCATCCGCTCGCGACGTTCCAGGCGGTGGCCGTACAGGCCGCGGACCGCTACATCGACCTGCGCGCCATGGAGGCCACCCTCTGGCAGGCCGCCTGGCGGATCGCCTCGGGGGCATCGGGGACACTGCCCGCCTCCGGCGACGTCGCCGTGGCGAAGATCTGGGCGGCGGAGGGCGTACGACGAGTGGTGCAGACGGCGCAGCATCTGCACGGCGGGTTCGGCGCGGACACCGACTACCCGCTGCACCGCTATCACGCCTGGGCCAAGCACCTGGAACTGGCGCTCGGCCCGGCGGCGGCGTACGAGGAGAGCCTCGGCGACCTGCTGGCCGCCCATCCCCTGGGCTGACGAGGGCGGTCCCGGGGGCCGCCGCTAGAGGACGAAGCCCGGCTGGCCCCCGTCGGTGACGACCGGACGGCCGGCCGCCTGCCAGTGCTGCATGCCGCCGTCGACGTTCACCGCGTCGATGCCCTGCTGGACCAGGTACATGGTGACCTGGGCCGAGCGGCCGCCCGAGCGGCAGATGACGTGGACACGGCCGTCCTGCGGGGCGGCCTCGGTCAGCTCGCCGTAGCGGGCCACGAACTCGCTGATGGGAATGTGCAGGGCCCCGGCGGCGTGACCCGCCTGCCACTCGTCGTCCTCGCGGACGTCCAGCAGGAAGTCGCCGTCCTTGAGGTCCGCGACCTGGACCGTGGGCACACCAGCTCCGAAATTCATGGCTCCGACGCTACCCGAAGCCCGGGCGGCTCAGTCCTGCCCCAGCAGGGCGGCCAGATCCGTCTCCCGCTGGACGATGTCGGCGCGCAGCCGGGCGGCGATCTCGTCGAGCAGCCCGTCGGGGTCGTCCGGGGCGAGGCGGAGCAGGCCGGCGATCGCGCCCTCCTCCAGTTCGCGGGCGACGAGGGCGAGCAGCTCCTTGCGCTGGGAAAGCCATTCGAGGCGGGCGTACAGCTCCTCGGCGGGGCTCGGGCGGCGCTCGGGCGGGACCGGACCGGCCGCCCATTCCACGGCCAGCTCCCCGAGCAGGGCCTCGTCACCCCGGGCGTAGGCGGCGTTGACCCTGCTGAGGAACTCCTCGCGCCGCTTGCGCTCCTCTTCCTCCTGGGCCAGGTCGGGGTGGGCCTTGCGCGCCAGGTCGCGGTAGAGCCTGCGGGCCTCCTCGCTGGGCCGCACCCGCTGCGGGGGGCGTACCGCCTGGTCGGTGAGCATGGCGGCGGCCTCCGGGAACAGGCCGTCGCCGTCCATCCAGCCGCTGAGCAGTTCCTCCACGCCCGGGATCGGCAGCACGCGGGCACGGGCCTCCGTGGCCCGGCGGAGATCCTCGGGGTCGCCGGTGCGGGCGGCCTTCGCCTCGGCGATCTCCGCGTCCAGCTCCTCGATCCGGGCGTAGAGCGGGCCCAGGCGCTGTTCGTGCAGGCGGGCGAAGTTCTCGACCTCGACGCGGAACGTCTCCACGGCGATCTCGTACTCGATCAGTGCCTGCTCGGCGGCCCGTACGGCCTTTTCCAGCCGTTCCTCGGGGCGCGGCGCCTGCGACTGGTCGGCTTCCGGGGTCGTCATCCGCCCAGCGTAGCCGCTGTGCCCGGGTGGAGCCGGAGCCTGCGCTTCCGGTACCCCCCGGCAGCCGTCGTCTTCCTCACACGTCCAGCTCGGCCGCTATGCGGCCGGTGCGGACGGCCGTGAGCAGCTCGGCGTGGTCGGACTCGGTGCGGTCGGCGTAGGCGACGGCGAACTCGGCGACGGCCTCGTCCAGCTCCTCGTTCTTGCCGCAGTACCCGGCGATCAGCCGCGGGTCCGCGCCGTGGGAGTGGGCGCGGGCCAGCAGGGCGCCGGTCATACGGCCGTAGTCGTCCACCTGGTCCGTGGCGAGGGCGGCCGGGTCGACGCTGCCCTTGCGGTTGCGGAACTGACGCACCTGGTACGGGCGGCCGTCCACGGTGGTCCAGCCGAGCAGGATGTCGCTGACGACCTGCATCCGCTGCTGTCCGAGGACCACCCGGCGGCCCTCGTGCGGCACCGGCGGCGTCGCGAAGCCGACCGCGGCCAGGTGCGGGACGAGCGCGGAGGGACGCGCCTCCTTCACCTGCAGGACCAGCGGCTCCCCACGGTGGTCGAGGAGCAGGACGACGTACGACCGGGTGCCGACGCTGCCGGTGCCGACCACCCGGAACGCCACGTCGTGCACGGCGTGCCGGGCGAGCAGGGGGTGGCGGTCCTCGCCCAGCGTGTCGACGTAGGGCTCCAGGGCCGCCGCGACCGCCGCGGCCTCGGCGTCCGGGATGCGGCGCAGCACCGGCGGGGCGGCCACGAACCGGCGTCCGCCGTCCGCCACCGCCTCGGTCGACTTGGCCGCGAACCGGCCGCTGGTGTTGGACCGGGCCTTCTCGGAGACCCGCTGGAGCGTGCCGAGCAGGTCGTGGGCGTCGGTGTGGGAGACCAGTTCCTCGTCCGCGATGGCGTTCCAGGCGTCGAGGACGGGCAGCTTCGCCAGCAGCCGCATCGTGCGGCGGTAGGCACCGGCCGCGTCGCGGGCCGCCGCCCGGCAGGTGTCCTCGTCGGCGCCCGCCTCCCGGCCGGCGAGCACCAGAGAGGTCGCGAGCCGCTTCAGGTCCCACTCCCAGGGGCCGTGCACGGTCTCGTCGAAGTCGTTGAGGTCGATGACGAGATCACCGCGCGCGTCGCCGTACAGACCGAAGTTGGCCGCGTGGGCGTCCCCGCATATCTGGGTGCCGATCCCGGTCAGAGGGGTGCGCGCGAGGTCGTGCGCCATGAGTCCGGCCGAGCCGCGCAGGAAGGCGAACGGTCCGGCCGCCATCCGGCCCACCCGGATCGGGGTCAGCTCGGGGATGCGGCCGGCGTTGGACTCCACGACCGCGCTCACCGCGTCCGGGCGGCCGGCGTCCAGGTCGAGCGTGCGATGGGAGGAGCGCGGCACGCTCGTCCGCAGCGCCTTGCCCTCCTCCTTCGGCGAGCCCTGCGCGGGCCACCGGGCGAACCCGCGCACCCGGGGCAGCCGGCTCGTGCCCCGGTCCGCCGCGTCCGTCTCTCCCCCACCGGTTCCGGTCACGCGACCGCCTCCCCCGTACTGGCCGCACGCCCGTCGAACGGGCGTCGGTGCGAACATCAACTCGGAGAGACCGTACAACCGGTGGCCGAAACGCGTCAGACCCTGTGGACAACTCAGCCGCTGTGGACGACTCCGACCCCCACAAGGTCCTTTTCGGGCCGATCACGCCGCGGACGCGCCGCGCTCAAGGATCATGTCCCTGACGGCTTCCCGCGTTCAGGAGACCCCTTGAACAAAGAACTTCTGATGTGCGATGCGGAGAACTTCCGCATCGACTACGTCATCAACCCGTACATGCACACGGGCCGACAGCCGGACCGGCCTGCGGCCCTCGCCGAGCACGAGGTCATCGCCAAGACGCATGCCGCAGCCGGCCGCACCGTCAGGTTCATGAAGTCGGCACCCGAATGCCCGGACATGGTCTACACGGCCAACGGCGCCCTCGTCGCGGGCGGCCGTGCCGTCCTCGGCGCCCCGCCCGCTCCCCGCCGCCCCGAAATACCCTATTTCCGGGCCTGGTTGACCGAGCAGGGCTACGAGGTGCACGACGCGCCGTACGCCTTCAGCGGCCAGGGCGACGCCCTGGCCTGCGGACCGTTCCTGCTGGCCGGCCACGGGCAGCGCACGGACCGCCGCATGCACGCCGTCCTGTCCGACCTGCTCGGCTACGAGGTCGTGCCGCTGCGCACCGCGGACGAGCGGTGGTACGACCTGGACCTGGCGGTCGGCGTGATCGACGCGCGGACCGTGGCGTACTGCCCGCAGGCGCTGGAGCCGGAGAGCGCGGCCCGGCTGCGCGGCCTCGGTCTGGACCTGATCGAGGTGTCGCCGGAGGAGGCCGCCCTGTTCGCGCTCAACCTGGTGAGCGACGGCACCACGGTCACCATGACCACCGGCACGCCCCGCTTCGCCGCCGAGCTGCGCGCCCGTGGCCTGGAGGTCTGCGAGCTGGACACGACGGAACTGCGCAAGGGCGGCGGGGGAGTGCGCTGCACGGCCCTCACGCTCGACAACGCGGTTCCGGACGACCGGACTTGATCGACACGCCGAAGCGCGCCCGGCGGCACCGGACGACGTCGTCGGGCCGGATCGGGAGCGGGCGGTGAGAGCGTGTGGGCCGGATCACCCCGGGCCGGCCCGCGCGCGCACCACCCGCGCACCGCAGGCGGACCGCGCGCGGGCGACTCGCGGACCACGCGCGGACCGACGGACGAGTCACGCCCCCGTGTGATCCCGGTCATGCGATCCCGACAGCGGCACCACGGACCGCCGAACGGACCGTCAGCGAACCCCCCACCGAAGCCTGAGAGCTTCCTCACACCCCGTCGGAGTGAAATCACCATGGCGCGACAAACGACCAAGGGCCCATCGTTTTCACGATGGGCCCTTGGCCACTGTGTGCGCGAGGGGGGAGTTGAACCCCCACGCCCTTGCGGGCACTGGAACCTGAATCCAGCGCGTCTGCCTATTCCGCCACCCGCGCATTGGGTGTGTCTTCCGTTTCCGGCCCTTTCGGGCTGGCCCCTTCCGACATCCAGAACATTAGCACGTCGCACGGGGTGGATTCACATCGCTTCCCGTCCGCCCGCCCCGGCCCACCTCCCCCGCCCCGCCCGGGCCCCGGCCCGTCCGCCACGCGGGGCGGCGCCGGTGTCCGCACGCACCAAGCCGGTGTCCGCACGTACCAAGGAGACGCGCTTCACGTATCAACCTCGTACCGGTCCGGGCCGTCTGCCCAGGAGACGGACCGGGTCCACAGCCGGGTGCGGGACACTGGTCTTGGCCCGCCTCTACGATCCATGGCAACAGGACACGCGCCGGCCATGGCAGCAGGACACGCGCCAGGAGTTCGAAGGGGAGCCGCTGGGGGAACCGGCTGATTGGCGGGCGCGTAGATACGATCAGTGAGCAGTACCGGCAGTACCCGGCACGGCAGCGGCACACAGCAGGCAAGACGACGGCAGGGACGGAGGAGGTGCCCCATGGGAGTCCTGAAGAAGTTCGAGCAGCGTCTCGAAGGTCTGGTGAACGGCACCTTCGCCAAGGTCTTCAAGTCCGAGGTCCAGCCCGTGGAGATCGCCGGAGCGCTCCAGCGGGAGTGCGACAACAACGCCACCATCTGGAACCGCGAGCGGACTGTCGTACCCAACGACTTCATCGTGGAACTGAGCGCGCCGGACTACGAGCGCCTGAGCCCCTACTCCGGGCAGCTCGGCGACGAGCTGGCCGGCATGGTGCGCGACTACGCCAAGCAGCAGCGCTACACCTTCATGGGACCGATCAAGGTCAACCTGGAGAAGGCCGAGGACCTGGACACCGGCCTGTACCGGGTGCGCTCGCGCACCCTGGCCTCCTCCAGCAGCCAGCAGGCCCCCCAGGCCCCCGCCGGCCGCCCCGGACAGAGCACGCCCGGCGGCTACCCGCCGGCCCCCGCGGGCGCGCCCCCGATGCCGTCCGCGCCGCCGCCCGGCACCCGCCCCGGCGGGTACGGTTACCCGCAGCCGGCCACCCAGCGGCCCGCCGCGGCTCCGATGAGCGGCGCGCGCACCCGCTACTGGATCGAGATCAACGGCACCCGCCACCAGATCTCCCGCGCGACGCTCGTGCTGGGCCGCAGCACCGACGCCGACGTGCGGATCGACGACCCCGGCGTCTCCCGCCGGCACTGCGAGATCCGGACCGGAACGCCCTCGACGATCCAGGATCTCGGCTCCACCAACGGCATCGTGGTGGACGGGCAGCACACCACCCGCGCTACGCTCCGCGACGGCTCGCGGATCGTCGTGGGCAGCACCACCGTTATCTATAGGCAAGCCGAAGGGTGAAGCGGGGGCAATGTCAGAGCTGACCCTCACGGTCATGCGGCTGGGTTTCCTGGCCGTACTGTGGCTGTTCGTGATCGTGGCCGTGCAGGTCATCCGGAGCGACCTGTTCGGTACGCGTGTCACCCAGCGCGGATCGCGTAGGGAGGCCGCCCGGCCGCAGCAGCAGCCGGGCCGCCAGCAGGCGCGGCAGCAGGCCGCGCCCCCGCAGCAGCGCGGCCAGCAGGGCGGCGGCGGCCGACGGGGCCGCAACGCCCCCAGCAAGCTGGTCGTGACCGAAGGCACACTCACCGGCACCACCGTCGCGCTCCAGGGCCAGACCATCACCCTGGGCCGGGCGCACGACTCCACGATCGTGCTGGACGACGACTACGCCTCCAGCCGCCATGCCAGGATCTATCCGGACCGCGACGGCCAGTGGATCGTCGAGGACCTCGGCTCCACCAACGGCACCTACCTGGACCGGTCCCGGCTGACGACCCCCACACCGATCCCGCTGGGCGCGCCGATCCGCATCGGCAAGACCGCAATCGAGCTGCGGAAGTAGTACGACAATGAGCGAGCGGAGCGAGCACGCAGCGGCAGGCCGCCACCCGGTCTCCGGCGCGCTCCCAACCGGAGGGTGGGCAGTGTGGCTCGACACGACCGGCTGTACCCGGAGCCGACGGGCGAGGTGCGCATGAGTCTGTCACTGCGCTTTGCCGCCGGATCGCACAAAGGCATGATCCGGGAGGGCAACGAGGACTCCGGTTACGCCGGTCCGCGCCTGCTCGCCATCGCCGACGGCATGGGCGGCCAGGCGGCCGGCGAGGTCGCCTCCTCCGAAGTGATCTCCACCCTGGTCACGCTCGACGACGACGTGCCCGGCTCCGACATCCTCACCTCGCTCGGCACCGCCGTGCAGCGCGCCAACGACCAGCTGCGCGCCATGGTCGAGGAGGACCCCCAGCTCGAAGGCATGGGCACCACCCTCACCGCCCTGCTGTGGACCGGCCAGCGCCTCGGCCTCGTGCACGTCGGCGACTCCCGCGCCTATCTGCTCCGTGACGGGGTCCTCACCCAGATCACCCAGGACCACACCTGGGTGCAGCGGCTGGTGGACGAGGGCCGGATCACCGAGGAAGAGGCCACCACCCACCCGCAGCGCTCCCTGCTGATGCGCGCCCTCGGCAGCGGCGACCACGTCGAACCCGACCTGTCGATCCGCGAGGTCCGGGCCGGCGACCGCTATCTGATCTGCTCCGACGGCCTGTCCGGCGTCGTCTCCCACCAGACGATGGAGGAGACCCTCGCCAGCTACCAGGGCCCGCAGGAGACCGTGCAGGAGCTGATCCAGCTCGCGCTGCGCGGCGGCGGCCCCGACAACATCACCGTGATCGTCGCCGACGTGCTCGACCTGGACACCGGGGACACCCTCGCCGGGCAGCTCTCCGACCAGCCGGTCGTGGTCGGCGCCGTCGCCGAGAACCAGAACCACCTGAACGACAACGGCATCATGCAGACGCCGGCCGGCCGCGCCTCCCACCTGGGCCGCCAGGGACACGGCGGCGGCGAGTTCGGCCCGCCCGGTTCCGGCGACACCGCCGGCTACGCCCCGGCCGGCGGCTTCGGCGACTACGCCGACGAGGACTTCACCAAGCCGCGCAAGCAGCGCAGATGGCTGAAGACCTCGCTCTACGGCGCCCTCGCCCTCGCCGTGGTCGGCGGCGGACTGTACGGCGGCTACCGCTGGACGCAGACGCAGTACTACGTCGGCACCCAGGGCGAGCACGTCGCGCTGTACCGCGGCATCAGCCAGGACCTGGCCTGGGTGTCGCTGTCGAAGGTGGAGAAGGACCACCCGGAGATCGAACTCAAGTACCTGCCGCCGTACCAGCAGAAGCAGGTGAAGGCCACGATCGCGGAGGGCGGACTGGGCGCCGCCCAGGCGAAGGTCCAGGAGCTGTCGGTGCAGGCCTCCGCCTGCCGCAAGCAGGTCGAGCGCGAGGCCGCCGCCGAGGCCGCGCGGAAGAACGCCAAGAACGGCAAGGGCAAGACCGGCGGTACCGACAGCACCACCAACGGCACCGGCGGCGCCGACAGCACGAACGGCACCGGTGGCACCGGCGGCACCACGGGTACCGTCACGCACACGGCCTTCACCACCACTTCCGCCGTCACGCAGGCCTCCCTCGTCACGAAGGCCTCCCCGACCCCGAACCCGTCGGCCTCGAAGACGTCCCCCTCGACGTCCCCTTCGAAGTCGCCGTCCACGACCCCGTCCGCGACCCCCAGCCCCGGCCCCACTCTCTCGGAGGATGAGCAGAAGGTCGTCTCGCTGTGCGGTAAGCAGTAGGCAAGCCGTGAGAGGCCCCGTCACACGATGAGCAGTACTACGAATTCGCCGACGCATCACACGTCCACGATCGGCGCCATCGGAGCACCGAGCCGCCGCAACACCGAGCTGGCCCTGCTGGTCTTCGCCGTGGCCATCCCGGTGTTCGCCTACGCGAACGTGGGCCTGGCCATCAGCGACCAGGTACCCACCGGGCTGCTGAGCTACGGCCTCGGTCTCGCCCTGCTGGCCGGCGTGGCCCACCTCGCCGTGCGGAAGTTCGCGCCCTACGCCGACCCGCTGCTGCTGCCGCTGGCCACCCTGCTCAACGGGCTCGGCCTGGTCGTGATCTGGCGGCTGGACCAGTCCAAGCTGCTGCAGTCGCTGAGAGGCTTCTCCCCGGCCGCCCCCCGGCAGCTGCTGTACACCGCGCTGGCCATCGCCGTGTTCGCCGTCGTGCTGATCTTCCTGAAGGACCACCGGGTCCTCCAGCGCTACACCTACATCTCGATGTTCGGCGCGCTGGTCCTGCTGATCCTGCCGCTGGTGCCGGGCCTCGGGGCCAATATCTACGGCGCCAAGATCTGGATCCGGATCCCCGGACTGGGCTCCCTCCAGCCCGGTGAGTTCGCGAAGATCGTCCTCGCGGTCTTCTTCGCCGGCTACCTGATGGTAAAGCGCGACGCCCTGGCCCTCGCCAGCCGCCGCTTCATGGGCCTCTACCTGCCGCGTGGCCGCGACCTCGGCCCCATCCTGGTCGTCTGGGCGATCTCGATCCTCATCCTGGTCTTCGAGACCGACCTCGGCACCTCCCTGCTGTTCTTCGGCATGTTCGTGATCATGCTGTACGTCGCCACCGAGCGGACCAGCTGGATCGTCTTCGGTCTGCTGATGTCCGCGGTCGGCGCCGTCGGCGTGGCGAGCTTCGAGCCGCACATCCAGACCCGTGTCCAGGCCTGGCTCAACCCGATGCGCGAGTACGAGCTGAGCCGCCAGGTCACCCACGACGGCATCCTCCACTCCGACCAGCTGCAGCAGTCGCTGTGGGCGTTCGGCTCCGGCGGCACCCTCGGCACCGGCTGGGGCCAGGGCCACTCGGACCTGATCAAGTTCGCCGCCAACTCCGACTTCGTCCTCGCCACCTTCGGCGAGGAACTGGGCCTCGCCGGCGTCATGGCGATCCTGCTGATCTACGGCCTGATCGTGGAGCGCGGCGTGCGCACCGCCCTCGCCGCCCGGGACCCGTTCGGCAAGCTGCTCGCCGTCGGCCTCTCCGGCGCCTTCGCCCTCCAGGTCTTCGTGGTGGCCGGCGGTGTCATGGGGCTCATTCCGCTGACCGGTATGACCATGCCGTTCCTGGCCTCCGGTGGTTCCTCCGTGCTGGCCAACTGGGCGCTGATCGCCATCCTCATCCGCATCAGCGACACCGCCCGCCGCCCGGCGCCCACCCCCGCCGCCAACCCCGACGCCGAGATGACCCAGGTGGTCCGCCCGTCATGAACAAGCCCCTGCGCCGGATCGCGCTCTTCTGCGGCCTTCTCATGCTGACCCTGCTGATCCGCGACAACTGGCTCCAGTACGTCAGGGCCGACGGACTCAAGGACGATCCGAAGAACCGCCGCGTCACCATCGCCCGCTACGCCACCCCGCGCGGCGACATCATCGTGGACGGCAACCCCATCACCGGGTCCGCCGAGAACGGCAAGACCGGTCTGAACGACCTGAAGTACAAGCGGACGTACAAGAACGGCCCCATGTGGGCGCCGGTGACCGGATATGCCTCGCAGGCCTTCGGCGCCACCCAGCTGGAGTCCCTCGAGGACGGCATCCTCACCGGCAACGACGACAAGCTGTTCTTCCGCAAGACCCTGGACATGATCACCGGCAAGGAGCAGCAGGGCGGCAACGTCGTCACCACGCTCAACGCCGCCGCGCAGAAGGCCGCCTACGACGGTCTGAAGGGGCAGGGCGGCAAGGGCGCGGTCGTCGCCCTCGAACCCTCCACCGGCAAGATCCTGGCGCTCGCCTCCTACCCGTCGTACGACCCCTCGTCCTTCGCGGGGAATTCGAACGACGACGCCGCGGCCTGGAAGAAGCTCCAGAAGAAGTACAACCCCAACGACCCGATGCTGAACCGGGCGCTGCGCGAGACCTACCCGCCGGGCTCCACGTTCAAGGTGGTCACGGCCGCCGCGGCGCTGGAGAACGGCAAGTACACCTCGGCCGACGAGAAGACCGACTCGCCGCTGCCGTGGACCATGCCGGGCACCACGACCCAGCTGAAGAACGAGGGCAACATCCCGTGCAAGGACGCGCCCATGCGCGTCGCCCTGCAGTACTCCTGCAACACGGTCTTCGGCAAGATCGGCTCCGACCTCGGCAACGACAAGATGCTGGCCGAGGCCAAGAAGTTCGGCTTCGACTCCGAGCAGTTCACCCCGGTCCGCGCCACCGCCTCGGTGTTCTCCGACGACATGAACCAGTCGCAGACCGCGCTGTCCTCCATCGGCCAGTACAACACCGCCGCCACCCCGCTGCAGATGGCCATGGTGGCGTCGGCGGTCGCCAACGACGGCAAGCTGATGAAGCCGTACATGGTCGACGAACTGGAGTCCTCCAACCTGGACCCGGTCGCCAAGACGCAGCCGGAGGAGCTGAGCCGGCCGCTGTCGCCGAAGAACGCGCAGATCCTGCAGGACATGATGAAGACGGTGGTCGAAGAGGGCACCGGTAAGAACGCGCGGATCAGCGGCGTCACCGTCGGCGGCAAGACCGGTACCGCCCAGCACGGTGTCGAGAACAGCGAGAACCCCTACGCCTGGTTCATCTCCTACGCCAAGCAGAGCGACGGCAGCTCGCCGGTCGCCGTGGCCGTGGTGATCGAGGACGAGGGCGCCAACCGCGACGACATCTCCGGTGGCGGTCTGGCCGCGCCGATCGCGAGGAGCGTCATGAAGGCGGTCATCGACTCCAAGAAGTGACCGCCGCCGGGCCACCGGAAGTGACGCCGCTCACAGCTCCTTCACATCGTTGCACGTTGCGGTACCGGTCCTGTATCGGGTTGCGGGCTTGGCCAGGTCACACAGAGCGAGCCGGGTACGGTAGGCCCGGACGGCAGCCTCCGGCCGTGCACGCAGATGCGCGGCCGGGACCGACGGAGAGGGCTGGTAGGTAGCTATGGAAGAGCCGCGTCGCCTCGGCGGCCGGTACGAGCTGGGCCAGGTGCTCGGCCGCGGTGGCATGGCGGAGGTCTACCTCGCCCATGACACCCGGCTCGGCCGCACCGTGGCGGTGAAGACGCTGCGCGCGGATCTCGCGCGTGACCCGTCCTTCCAGGCCCGGTTCCGCCGGGAGGCCCAGTCGGCCGCCTCGCTCAACCATCCCGCGATCGTCGCGGTCTACGACACGGGCGAGGACTACATCGACGGGGTCTCCATCCCGTACATCGTGATGGAGTACGTCGACGGATCCACGCTCCGCGAACTGCTGCACTCCGGCCGCAAGCTGCTGCCCGAGCGCGCGATGGAAATGACCATCGGCATCCTCCAGGGCCTGGAGTACGCGCACCGCAACGGCATCGTCCACCGCGACATCAAGCCGGCCAACGTCATGCTGACCCGCAACGGCCAGGTCAAGGTGATGGACTTCGGCATCGCCCGCGCCATGGGCGACGCCGGCATGACCATGACGCAGACGGCCGCGGTCATCGGCACGGCCCAGTACCTCTCGCCGGAACAGGCGAAGGGCGAGCAGGTCGACGCCCGGTCGGACCTCTATTCGACGGGTTGCCTGCTGTACGAGCTGCTGACGGTACGGCCGCCCTTCGTGGGCGACTCCCCGGTGGCCGTGGCCTACCAGCACGTCCGTGAGGAGCCCCAGGCCCCCTCGGTCTTCGACCCCGAGATCACGCCCGAGATGGACGCCATCGTCCTCAAGGCGCTGGTCAAGGACCCCGACTACCGCTACCAGTCGGCCGACGAGATGCGCGCCGACATCGAGGCGTGCCTGGACGGCCAGCCGGTCGCGGCCACGGCCGCACTGGGCGCGGTGGGCTACGGCGGCTACCCCGACGACCAGCCGACGACCGCGATGCGCTCGGACGCGGGCGCGGGAGCGACCACCATGCTCCCGCCGATGAACCCCGACGAGGGCGGCTACGGCTACGACGACCGCCCCGACCGCCGGCGCCAGCAGAAGAAGTCCAACACCTCCACGATCCTTCTGGTGGTCGCGGGTCTGCTGGTCCTGGTCGGCGCGATCCTGATCGGCATGTACGCGTTCGGCCCGAAGGACAAGGACCAGTCCTTCAAGGTGCCGAACTTCGTCGGTCACACCTACGCCGAGGCCCAGAAGATGGCGGAGAACCGCGATCTGACGCTGGCCGACCCGACCCGCAAGGAGTGCGCGAACCAGCCGAAGGGCAACGTCTGCTCCCAGGACCCCCCGCAGGGCACGGACGTCAACAAGGGCGACACGGTCACCCTGGTGGTCTCCAAGGGCGCACCGAAGGTCGCGGTGCCCAGTGTGCTCGGCCAGAGCTTCACCGACGCCAAGGCGACGCTGGAGGGCGACAAGTACCAGTTCAACGTCGAGAAGCAGGAAAAGGTCTCGACGGAGGAGCCGGGCACGGTCCTGGAACAGGACCCGAGCCTCGGCAAGGAAGTCGAGAAGGGCACCACGATCACCCTCACGGTCGCCAAGGCCGAGGAGAAGATCACCGTCCCCGACGTCACCGGCAAGTCCTGTGACGAGGCGAAGGCCGAACTGCAGGCCAAGGGCCTGGTGCCGTCCTGCAGCGACACCCCGGTCACCGACCCCGCCCAGGACGGCAAGGTGCAGAGCACCAACCCGCCGGCGGGCCAGCAGGTCGTCAAGAACACGACCGTGGCGATCAACGTCGGCAAGGCGCAGCAGCAGCAGAAGACGCAGGTACCGGACGTCCGTGGCCGCACGGTCGCCGTGGCTCGGCAGATCCTGAACGCCGCGGGCTTCACGAACATCCAGTTCGCCCAGGGCAGCGACAGCAACGACAACGCCCTCGTCGCCGACCAGGACCCGAAGCAGAACCAGCAGGTCGACGACCCGGCCGCCACCACGATCACCCTGACGACCGTGGGCTTCGGAAACAACAACAACGGCGGCAACAACAACGGCGGCACCAACTTCTTCGGTGGCGCCAACGGCTGACGCACGTCCGCACGCACGAAGGGGCCCCTGCCGGAAGCGTCCGGCAGGGGCCCGTTCCGTTGTGCGCACGACGAACCGCAGGGGCAGAACGTGATCGACGACGGCGTGTCACGACGGCCGCACCCTCGCCGCCCCCGCGACTCCCGGCCTTCGCCATGCCGGAGGAGCCCTGTCAGTCGCGCAGTTCCTTCGGCGGCGTCCGCTCGCTGTCGACCTTCTCCACGCGGACCAGTTCGCCCCACACCACGTAGCGGTAGCGGGAGGTGTAGACGGGCGTGCAGGTCGTCAGGGTGATGTAGTGGCCGGGCTTCTCCTTGCCGGACTCCTCGGGGACCGACGACAACACCTTGACGTCGTACTTCGAGGTCTCGGGGAGGATCGAGAAGACCTTGTAGACGTACCAGTCGTCCCGCGTCTCGAAGACGATCGGGTCGCCCTCCTCCAGCTTGTCGATGTTGTGGAACTTCGCGCCGTGCCCGTCCCGGTGAGCGGCCAGGGTGAAGTTTCCGTCCTTGCCGCCTATGGGCAGGGTGGCCTTGACCGGCTCCGTGTAGTAGCCGGCCACGCCGTCGTTGAGGACGTCCGTGCCCGTGCCCTTCTCGACCAGCACCTCGCCGTTGTCCATCGCCGGCACGTGCAGGAACCCGATGCCGTCCTTGGTGTCGAGCGCCCCCGGACCCGAGTCGCCCTTCTGCGCCCAGTGCTCGCGCACCTTGTCGCCCTGCCGGTCCGCCTTGCGGTCCGCTATCACGTTCGTCCACCACAGCGAGTAGACGACGAACAGGCCGAGCAACACACCCACCGTGATGAGGAGTTCCCCGAAGACGCTGACCGCCAGCGCGACCCGCCCGGGGCGCCGGCGGCCCGAAGCCGGATCCGGTTCGGAGACGTCCGTGGTCTCTTCGGTCTCGTCGGCGGTCGCTGCCACAGTCCCTCTGCCCTTACTCGATGAGCCCTACTCGATGAGCGCGTCCGGCTTGCCCTTGCTGCGCGGGCGTTCCTGGACCATCTTGCCCCAGACGATCAGCCGGTACTTGCTGGTGAACTCCGGCGTACAGGTGGTCAGGGTGATGTAACGGCCGGGCTCCGTGAACCCGGAGCCCGGCGGGACGGGGTCCAGCACGCTCGTGTTGGACGGCGGGGTCACCGGAAGCGTCGAGGTCACCTTGTACACGAAGTACGTGTCCTGCGTCTCGACCACGACCGCGTCACCGGGCTTGAGCGTGTTGATGTACCGGAACGGCTCACCATGGGTGTTGCGGTGCGCCGCGAGACCGAAGTTGCCGGTCCTGGAACCGGGCATCGCCGTCTTCAGCGGAGCCTCGCCGTAATGCCCGACCATGCCCTTGTCGAGCACCTTCTTGTTGCTGACGCCCTCCGCGATGGGCGCCACCACGTCCAGCTTGGGGATGTGCAGTATGGCGAAGCCCTGCCCCGGCTCGAAGACACCCGGGCTGCGCTTGCCGCTGGCCCAGTCGTTCTGCAGCTGGTGCGCCTCGCTGCCGGCCTGCGCGTGCGCCCGGACGTTGGTCCACCACAGCTGGTAGGTGACGAACAGCAGCATCAGCACGCCCGTGGTGATGAACACCTCGCCGATCGCCCGGCTCACGAGGGTCGCCGGGCTCGGCTTGCGCAGCCGGGCCTGCCGCCGGGCCTCCACCCGGGTCAGGGGCCGCTGCGGGTCCCGCGGAGCCGCCGGCGCCACCGCCTCCCGGGCGGCACCGCTGTGTCGCCCCCCACCACGCCGCTTGGCGGCCTTTCTCCGGGCCGCACGGCCGCCCGGGGTGACTCCGGTGGCCGGAGGTGCCGACGGGGCCCCAGAAGCGCGCAGAGGCGCTCCCCGTCGGCCGTGCCCCGCCGGGCCCGGGATCCGCAGCGCCATCGTCTCGTCGTCCACGGGAGGCATCGGCGCCGTGAGGGCCTCCTCGGTCAGCCGAGGCATCGGAGCCGTCGGCGGGTCCTGGCGGCGTCCCGCGTACGGCCGCGCACCGCCGGAGGGCTCGTACGGTCTCTCGCCGCCGTACAAGTCCTCGCGCTCGGGGCGCAGCGCGGTCACGCCGTGGCCCTGCCCACCACCGGGGCCAGCCCCGCCGACCTCGCCACGGCACCCTGGTCGCCGCACTCAGCCAGCCAGTTGGCCAGCATCCGGTGCCCGTGCTCGGTCAGCACCGACTCGGGGTGGAACTGCACCCCTTCGACCGGAAGTTCCCGGTGGCGCAGCCCCATGATGATGCCGTCGTGCGTGCGGGCGGTCACCTCCAGCTCGGCCGGGACCGTGGCCGGCTCGGCGGCCAGCGAGTGGTAGCGGGTCGCCGTGAAGGGCGAGGGCAGCCCCGCGAAGACGCCTTTGCCCTCGTGCTCGACCGGCGAGGTCTTGCCGTGCAGCAGCTCCGGCGCCCGGTCGACCACACCGCCGTACGCGACCTGCATCGACTGCATGCCGAGGCAGACACCGAAGACCGGGACCCCGGTGGCCGCGCAGTGGCGGACCATGTCCACGCACACGCCCGCCTGCTCCGGCGTGCCGGGGCCGGGCGAGAGCAGGACGCCGTCGAAGCCGTCCTGGGCGTGCGAGGTCGACACCTCGTCGTTGCGCAGCACCTCGCACTCGGCGCCCAGCTGGTACAGGTACTGAACGAGGTTGAAGACGAAGCTGTCGTAGTTGTCGACGACGAGAATCCGTGCACTCACTGGTTGTCCACCGTCACATCGTTGAAGGGCAGCAGCGGCTCGGCCCACGGGAAGACGTACTGGAAGAGCACGTAGACCACGGCCAGGACCAGTACGAGCGAGACGAGCGCCTTCACCCACGCGTTCCCCGGCAGATGCCGCCAGATCCAGCCGTACATGCCGTCCCCTGCCGTCCCTTCCGTATCCGCTACGGCACCAGACACACGCCGTACGTCACCAGACTAGCGGCGCAGCGCCCCCGGTTCGCCTGCCTCCACAGGCTGTGTGGAATCCAGATGCGCCCAGACGATCAGCCGGTGACTGTGTCCCCATTCGGGATCGCACGTGGTCAGCGTCAGATACCGGCCCGGGCGCGTGTACCCGGAGGTACGGGGCACAGGGTCGATCACCTCAACATCGGTCGGCACGGTTTTGTAGGGTCCTTGGTCGATCCGATACGTGAACCAGGTCGTGCCGTCGGTCAGCACCACCGCGTCGCCCCGCCGCAGCCGGGGGAAGTCCTTGAACGGATCGCCGTACGTCCGCCGGTGCCCGGCGACCGCGAAATTGCCCTTCCCGCCGAGCCGGGCGGTCCCCCGATAGTGGGCGAGTCCTTTGGCCAGCACGTCCCGTCCGGTGCCCTCCAGCACCGGTTTGTTCCACGTGGCACCGAGCCGCGGGATGTACATGATCGCGAAGGGCCTGCCGGAGCGGTACGGCTCCGGCTCCGGAGCGGTCGCCGACCGCCCGCCCGGCGCGCCGTCCTGCCGCACGCTCCCCCGCGACCACTGCCGGTGCAGCTGGTCGATCTGGTCGCTCATCGCGCCGTCGGCCCGCACACCCGTCCAGAACAGCACGTAGACGACGAAGAGCACGATCAGGGTGCCGAGGGTGAGGCACAGTTCGCTGACGGACCTGACGATCACGCGCACCGGCGGCTCCCGGACGGACGTCTACACCACTGGCTGCTACTCCACTGGCTGCTACTCCACTGGCTTCGCGTAGTGCAGATCCACTGTGCCGGAGTAGCCGGGAAGAGTCACCGTCCCGTCGTCGGTGACTTTCCAGCCGAGGCCGTAGACGTTGACGTAGACCATGTACGTCTGGATCGCCTTGCTGTCGGCCAGCGCCTGCTTCAGCCGGTCCGGGTCGCCGACCGCCGTGATCTTGTACGGCGGTGAGTAGACACGGCCCTGGAGGATCAGGGTGTTGCCGACGCAGCGCACCGCGCTGGTGGAGATCAGCCGCTGGTCCATGACCTTGATGCCCTGGGCGCCGCCCTGCCACAGCGCGTTCACCACGGCCTGCAGGTCCTGCTGGTGGATGACCAGGTAGTCGGGCTGCGGCTCGGGATAGCCGGGGAGCTTGGCGGTGGCGTTGGGCGGCGCGTCGTTCAGGGTGACGGTGACGGCCTTGCCGGTCAGCTTCCGGGTGCCCGCCCGCTTCTCCAGCCCGCCGAGCTTCTCGTCCTCGGCCTTGGTGCTGCCGTCGTCGCTCTCGGCGAGCGACTCCACGCCGTCGCGCAGGGTCGCGTTGGACTCGTCCAGCTCCTTGTTCTTGCGGCTGCGCTGCTGGATCAGGTCGGACAGCTTCAGCAGCGAGCCGTCCTGGCGGATGTCGGTGCCCTTGGCCGTGTCGAAGCTGGTGAAGAAGATCAGCCCGGCGAGGGCGAAGACGGCCGCGGTGAGCATCCGCACGGGCCGCACACGCAGCCTGCGGTCGGGACCGGAGCCCGTTGCTCCCGTCCCGGGTGAGTCGGCAGAATTGCTCAACGTACCCTTATCTCCTTCTGCGCCACGGAAGCACTACGCTAACGGACGCCCGGGGGAGCACACAGAGTCGTCATGTTGGCCCCTTGTACGCTGCCCCGAGCCCGACCCAGTTACCTGCGCGGCCACGCAGCGCATCGACAGGAGAGACCCTCGTGCCGAAGTCACGTATCCGCAAGAAGGCCGACTACACGCCGCCCACGGCGAAGCAGGCACAGGCCATCAAGCTCACCAACCGGGCCTGGGTCGCGCCGGTGATGCTGGCGATGTTCCTGATCGGCCTGGCCTGGATCGTCGTCTTCTACGTGACCGACGGCTCGCTGCCGATCGACAGCCTGGACAACTGGAACATCGTGGTCGGCTTCGGCTTCATCGCCGCCGGCTTCGGTGTCTCCACCCAGTGGAAGTGACGGTGGCCCCGACCGGGCGGACATAGCTCTGCCCAGGGCTATCCACTGAGTTATCCACAGCACTTTTCCACATGGGGAAAAGAACGACGATCTGTGGATAACCCATCGGGTGTTGACGCCGGTGTGACTGGCCCACTAGCCCTCAGACACCCGTTCGCCCCCTGTCTGACCTGCGGAAACACATCCGTGCGACAGGGGGCACAGCTGTGCCCGCACCGTATGCACAAGATCCGGCACACGCTGTGGACAACGGTTCGGTATCAGGTGAGCTGAGCGGTTCTCACCAGCACGAGAGCCACGGTCAGCAGGAGCACGACGGCGCTGGTGCCGTACTGCACGAGCGCCCGCCTCTCGCGCGGGGCGTGCACCATGGCGTACCCGCTGATCACACCGGCGACGAGTCCGCCGATGTGCGCCTGCCAGGAGATGTTGCTGAACCCGAAGGTGAAGATCAGGTTGATCACCAGCAGCGCGATGACCGGCCGCATGTCGTAGTTCAGCCGGCGCATCAGGACGGCCGTCGCGCCGAAGAGCCCGAAGATCGCGCCGGACGCGCCGAGCGAGGCGGAGGTCGGGGAGGCGAGCAGGTAGGTCAGCGCGCCGCCGGCCAGCCCGGAGACGAAGTAGACCACCAGGTAGCGGAGCCGGCCGAGGGCCGCTTCGAGCGGGCCGCCGACCCACCACAGGCTCAGCATGTTGAAGCCGATGTGCCAGTACTCCTGGTGCGAGAACATCGAGGTCACGAAGCGGTACCACTCGCCGCCGGCGACGCCCGACGTCGGTGCGAACGGCTTCGGGGGCCAGGCGCCGTAGAGCACCAGGTCGTCCAGGAGCGAGCTGTCGGCCTGGATGGCGATGAACACCGCCAGGTTGATCCCGATCAGGATCTTGGTGAGCAGGCGGGGATCGGCCGTGACCGTGCCCCCGGCGATCGTGCGCGGCCGGGACGCGCCCGGTGCCGGTCCCGTGCCGGAACCGCCGCGGACGCAGTCCGGGCACTGGAAGCCGACCGAGGCGCTGACCATGCACTCGGGGCAGATGGGCCGTTCACAGCGGGTGCAGCGCACGCCGGTCTCGCGGTCCGGGTGCCGGTAGCACACGGGCACGCTGCGGGCGGCGTCCTGCGCGCTCCCTGCGGCCTGGTCCATCAGATCCCCTTGCTCGTCGTGTACCTGCCTGACGGCACTATCCTGCCCCGCTCATCCTTACGGACGAGCGGGGGGTTTGGTTCCCTTCGGGGTTTTCCGGCGGTCCCCTCCGGATTCTCCGGCATCGGCGGGCTCAGCCCTCGCGGGTCTCGACGACCACCGTCTCGAGGACGACGTCGACGAGCGGGCGGTCGTTGCGTCCGGTCGGCACGCTCGCGATGGCGTCCACGACCTTCCGGCCGGCCGGGCAGGCGACCTCGCCGAAGATCGTGCGCTTGCCGTTCAGCCAGGTGCTCGGGGTGACGGTGATGAAGAACTGCGAGCCGTTGGTGCCGGGGCCGGCGTTGGCCATGGCCATCAGATAGGGGGTGTCGAAGGCCAGGTCCGGGTGGCATTCGTCCTCGAAGCCGTAGCCGGGGCCGCCGAGGCCGTTGCCCAGGGGGTCACCGGCCTGGATCATGAAGCCGCCGATGACGGCGTGGAAGACCGTGCCGTCGTAGAGCGGGTCGCTGGTTCTCTCACCGGTGCGGGGGTGGGTCCACTCGCGTTCGCCGCGGGCCAGCTCGACGAAGTTTCTGACCGTGACGGGAGCGTGGCGCGGGAAGAGCCGGACCTCGATGTCGCCGAGGGTGGTCTTCAGGGTGGCATACAGGTGCTCGGCCACGATCCGCCTTCCGTTGTCGTCCGCCGCGACACCTCGATCCTTCCACGCTCCGGCCTGCGCGTCTGCGGGCGGCCGGGACTTCTGTCGGGCGAGGGGGCGCACCCCGGCGATTCGTGGCAGTGTCGACGGCAGGCCCCTGTTGCCCGTGAGGAAGCCGAAGGGGGCGATCGGCACCCGTATGCCCGCCCGCGCATGCCGCAACGGCTACCGGCAGGCATGATCCGTAAAAGGGTGGAAAGTCGAAATACCGTACGCCACCGAGGAGGAGGAACCCGTGACCCGCATCGACAGCGTGCGCGCCGCGACCGGCTCGGCGAAGGGCAGCGTGCTGCACGCCGCGGAAGTGGTGGCGCCCTACGCCGACACGGCCAAGGAGCGTGCCGCGTACTACGCGCATGAGGCACGCGTACGGCTGGCGCCCGTGGTGTCGCAGGCCGCGGAGCAGGCCCGCGAACAGTACGACGCCCGGCTCGCCCCGCGCCTGGAACAGGCTCGCGCACATGTGCCACCGAAAGTGGACCTGGCCGCACACGAGGCCGCGGTCCGCACCCGTAAGGCGGCCCGGCAGGCCGCCGACTATTCGCGTCCGAAGATCGAGTACGCCGTGGCCGCGACCGCTCCGGTTCGTGACGAGGCGGCCGCGCGCGGTGCCGCCGCGGGCGCCGCGACGCTTGCCGCGCTGCGCGGCCAGGTGTCGGCCAAGGAGATCCGCCGGCTGGCCCGGCGCCATGAGCGGCGGTCCCGGGCGGGTCGTGCCGTGAAGGGACTGGCGCTGCTGGGTCTCCTGGCGGGTGGTGCCTTCGCCGCCTGGAAGTGGTGGGACAAGCAGGCCAATCCCGACTGGCTGGTCGAGCCGCCCGCGGCGACCGAGGTACCCGATGCGACACGGCTGACGTCCGTGGACGGCACCGGCGCGTCGGGGCTGGACCCCGAGGTGCAGGCCAAGCAGGCCGAGGAGGACGCGGCGGACCGCGACGACACCCCCTGACCCGTCTCTGCCCGGCTCACTCGCGCGAGCCCCCTCCTGTCGCCCTGTCCGGGCGGGGGAGGGGGCTCGTCGGGCGCTTGGGCAAAGCCCCGGCCAGCCGGGGGAATTTACTGGCCGGGGCAGCTGGTGGGAGCGGGCGCGGCTGGGCGGCCCGCTCCGGACGCCGGTCGGACTTCTCTCCGCTCGGGGGCGCCTAGGCGGGAGGGAATGTGCCTGTGGTGAGGAAGTGGCAGGTGAGGGTCCTGTCGTCGACCCATCGGGTCGGACCGTGGTCGGGTCCGTAGACCGGCTGGGGGTCGGGTGCCTGTTCGCGGGGCCGGGCGTCGTAGTCGGCGAGCCACCTGCGTACGTCCGCGCCCGAGGTGTCCCAGGTGCCGCCCAGGGCGACCGCGTCCTCCAGCGCGCGCTGGATGCCCGATGCCTCCAGCGGGCGAGCCGCCTGCCCGGTGTCGCCCACCAGTGCGACCCTGCCGCCTACTCGGTCGGGGGTCGTGCCGGGGCCGTGGACGCTCCATGCCCGCCAGTGCTCGCCCATCGTGAGGACGTTGCGGGCGGCGTACCCGATCTCGGGGAAGGCCGCGAGCACCTGTTCCAGGCCGACGCGGGTGCCGGGGAGGTCCTCGCCGGTGTGCCGGTGGCGGGTGGCGGAGAGGCTCAGGTAGTCGTGGTCGGGCAGGGGGTAGTGCGACAGGTGCCATCCCGCTCCGACCCAGCAGGTGGCGGCACCGTCCTGCCACCGGCTCGCCACCATCTCCATGGGGATGACGGTGCGGTAGACGGCATGGCGTTCCCGGAGGGCGGCGTCGGCCCCGGGTGCGTCCTGGAGGGCGACGGAGCGGGCGCCGCCGGTGAGGATCAGCGCGTCGCCTGTGACGCTGCGTCCGTCGGAGAGGGTGGCGACCACGGATTCGCCGTGCTCTGTGTAGCCGTCCACGCGGCTGTCGGGGCAGAGCTGGACGGAATCCAGTTCCCGGCAGGCTTCGAGCAGTGGTTCGTACACGTCCAGCCGGTGGGCGGTCGCGTAGGCGGAGCAGGGCGGTGCCGGGCAGGCGGGTAACGGCATCGCGGTGACCAGTTCTCCGGTCACGCCGTCCATCATGCGGAACTCGTTGATCGTCAGTGATCGTTCGCGGACGGCGGGTCCGACTCCGAGCCGGTCGAGGAGCTGGAAGGCTTGCGGCGCCAGCCGGACTCCCGTCCCGCTCCCGGTGAAGACCGGTCGCTGCTCCAGTACGAGGACGTGGTGTCCTCGTTCTCCCAGAGCAACCGCTGTGGCCAGCCCGCTGATGCCACCGCCGGCAACCAGAATCCGCATGGCTCGATGATGGTTCTCGGGGGGTGCTGCGGGCGATGCGGTCAGGGTGCTTGTGTCAGACCCCCGCGGGGAGGTGACACAAATCGAAGAAGGATGTTTGATCAACGCACAGTCCGTTTTCTGACTTTTGCACCCGAATGATCCATGCGCTCCATGGAGGCCATGCACTGGCTCCACGGGCGAACGCGGGCTCTGGCCGCCGCGACCACCTGAGCGACGTGCGCGGCGGCCGCCAGGGTCATGTGCCGATGCCAGCCCTCGGAGCTGCGCCCCTCGTAGTCGAGGGTCCCCACATGGGAAGCGGAACTGACCAGATCCTGCTGCACGCGCTCGGTGCACTTGGCGAGCCGCAGCACCACTCCCAGCGGTGTCGCGGTGAGGTTGGTGAGCCAGCACTGGACCGGCTGCGCCTGTGTGCCCTCCCACTGCCCCAGGAGCAGCAGGGAGTGGCCGGCCCATCGCACGCGGACGCCGGCGACCAGGCTCCTGTGCATGATGCCCGTCGCCGGGTCCGTCCACTCCACGGGGCGCCGGAGCATGCGGTTCAGCTGCAGCAGACGGGCGGCGGGGAACATCCTTCCCGACCGCTCGTCCGTGACCGGCGAGATGGCGGGCACGGCGGACAGCAGGGGCGCGCTCGCGCGCATGTACTGGTCGAAGACCGGACGCAGGTCGACCCCCGGGATGTCCAGGACGACCGGGCGGGGCCCGATGGTGCTCTGGTCGAACCCGAGTGTCGCCGACAGGATGCACTCGGCGGCCTGTTCCCTGGAAGGGAGCAGTTTCCATTGCACGGGCACCGTGACGTCGTTGGCCACACCCCACACCCCGATGGCCTGCCGGCCCTTCCTCGGGATGGGCAGTGAGCGCACCACCCAGGCGCCGAAGCGCAGTTCGTTGTCGGCGTAGCGCTGGAGCGCCCTGCTGACCGGCTGCCAGTCCCAGGTGGAGGAGGCGATGAAGTGGTGCAGGCTCTGTGCCAGTTCGGGGCCACCGACCTGGGAGGCGATGTTGCGGACCGACTTGCGGCCCTCCACCGCGATCAGTCCGCGCACGTACTGGGCCCCCTTGATCCGTTGATCGCTGCGGGGCAGCGGGGCGAAGACCACGTCGGACAACTCGTCCAGGACACTGCTGTTCTTCGGTCCCGACGGCACGGGCGGTCGTGGCCTGTCCGGCCTGCCGGGCCGTACGGCATGTGGAACACGGCGCATGTGAAATCCCCCCAATGCTGGCTTCGTTGTTCCGGATGTGGCGCGCGCGGGCGCCGTCGAAGAGCCTGTGCCTGGCCGAGGAGAGGAAAAGGGCCGCTGTGGAGAGCGCCGGGAGCCCCCGACCGGCCTCAGACTTCGCTCAGGGTGACGACGTCGGTGAAGATCTCTTCGCCGTGCTGCCGGGCGGTGACCAGGATCCGTCGTCGGCCGGCGACGCTGCCGGGGAGGGGACGGGCGTCGATCCAGCACGGCGCGTCGAGTTCCGCGTAGCGGATGAACGTGGTGTCCATGCCGGTGACCACGGTGGCGCGAGGGTGCGCGGTGGCCTGTGCGGCCTGGCGTGCCGCCTCCAGCAGCAGCATGCCGGGGATGTGGTCGACCGGGTGGTCGAAGAGGATGGGATGCGAGGTGTCCGCCCGCAGCTGCCACCGGTGGTCGCCTTCGGCGGCGGAGAGCACGACGTCCTCGCCGCGGTCCTTGCCCACCAGGTGCGCGGGGACGGGGGGCGGTGCGGGGAGGGCGCGGGCGTTGGCGCTGCGGATGTCGGCATAGGCGCCCCGGAGGCGGGTGTATATGGCGCGGTCCTGGACCGTGAAGTAGGTCCGGACCTCCGCCAGTTGGCAGCCCTCGCGCCAGGCCGTGGCCGAGAGGACCATCGCCGCCGCCCGTTCCTTGCGGTACCTGACGTCGCTGCAGCTGATGCGCAGTTCGACGTCGGCCGGCCGCCCTTCGGCGCGCAGCAGGCCGGGGTCGAGGTCCCAGCGGAAGTTCTGCCAGAGCAGCTGATGGCCGAACGGCACGTTGTACGCGGCGTGCGAGAGCAGGGGCAGCGTCTGGCGGACGGTCTCGCTCAGCAGCAGCGGGTCGTGCAGCCCGTGGCGGGTGGCGTAGAAGTCGTGGGTCCGCGGCCAGGTGGCGTTCACGGTGTAGGTGTCGGGCGCGGTCCGGCACCAACTGGTGAGCAGAACCTCTGCCGGGTTCGCCTTGTGGGTGTGGGCCTGAGGTACCGGCGTGCACGGCACGGCTGCCTCATCGTGGGCAAACTGAAGCGACGGCAAGGCAGTTCCCCCTACTGACTGGCTCTTTGTCGAGCTGACACTGGTGCTTCAAAGTGCAACATGCATAACATAGCGATAATTATTTTTGTTTGTCGAGAGGGGCAAAGTGCAGGTGGATCGGACCGCACGACCCATGCAGCAGCGGGCGGTGCGCACGCGGGAAGTGCTCCTCAGGGCTGCGGCGGAGGTGTTCGACGAGGTCGGCTACACCCGGGCGAGCATCACCAAGATCATCGACCGGGCCGGGCTGACCGCCGGCGCCGTGTACTTCCACTTCAAGTCCAAGGAGGGGCTCGCCCGTGCCGTGATCCACGAGCAGGCGGCGGATCTCCAGTTCCCGCAGGGGGAGGCGGGGCTCCAGCGACTGGTCGACATGACCGGCTACCTGGCGGTGGAGATGCAGCAGAACACGCTGCTGCGCGCCGGGGTCCGGCTCGCGGTCGAGCAGAACGAGGCCGACCTGCAGAAGTACGCGATCTACGAGTGGTGGGCCGAGCGCTTCCGTGAGGAACTCGTCGCCGCGCGGCACAAGGGGCAGCTGCTCCCGTCGGTGGACGAGACCTCGTTCGCCTCGCTGCTGGTGGCCGCGTACACCGGTACGCAGATCATGTCGCAGCTCTCCACCGAGCGGGCCGATCTGCCGGGCCGGATCTCCGGCATGTGGCGCTGCCTGCTGCCCGCGCTCGCTCCCGGCGAGATCATCGACCAGATCACGATTCCCGCCGCGACGGAGGCCATGGCGTGAGCGGGCTGCGGGTCGTCCTGACCGGCGCGACCGGCTTCATCGGTTCGCGGGTCCTGCACGGGCTGCTGGACGCGCGGCCGGCGGACCGGCCGGCCGAGGTGCGGGCGCTGGTGCGGGCGGATCCGCCCCGGCCGCCCGCCGATCCCCGGCTGTCCTGGGTCCCCGCCGACCTGACCCGTCCGGCATCGCTGCACGGCGTCTGCGAGGGTGCGGACGTCGTGATCCACCTCGCCTCACGGATCACGGGCGACGAGGACGCGTGCGCGGCGGTGAACGTCCGGGGCACCGCCGCACTGGTCGAGGAGGCCCGGCGCGCCGGTGCGGGCAGGATCCTCCAGCTGTCCACCGCCGCGGTCTACGGCCCCGGACCGCACCGCGGGATCACCGTGGACGAGGTGGCCCCGGCGCCGGTGTCCCCGGCCAGCCGTACCCGGCTGCGGGGGGAGCGGGCCACGGTGGACGCGGGGGGCACCGTGCTCCGGCCGGGACTCGTGACCGGGACCGGCGACCGCTGGGTCGTGCCGGCCCTGGCCCGGCTGCTGGAGCAGCTGCCCGCCGCGTGGAACGGCGGCCGGGGGCTGCTGTCCCTGGTGGACGTGGACGACCTGGCCCGGTTGATCGTCCGGCTGGCGACCATGCCCGACCAGCCGACCGGCGGGGTGTTCCACGCCAGTCACCCCGCTCCGGTCTCCAATCGGGACCTGATGACGGCCCTCGGCGATCTCGGAGTGCTGCCCGCGGTCACGGCGGACTGGTCCTGGGAGACCTGTGTGCGGCAGCTGCGGCAGTCGCCGGGGGGTGTGAGCGAGCGACAGTTCGAGTTGCTGGCGGGCGACCACTGGTACCTCAGCGACGACATCTGGCAGATCGCCGGGTGCGTTCCGGGGCCGGGTCCGCTGGCCCGGCTGTCGGCCGCCGCGCCGTGGTACCAGGCCCATCTCGCCGAGCGGCGCGGAGCGGTCCGCGCCTGACGGCCGCGTGGTGGCTTCTCCTCGGGGGGCGGTTCGGCGCAGCCGGGGTGCGGTGGCGCCGAACCGGCCGAGGGCCCCACGCCGAAAGGCGCCCGTACCCTCGCGGGTACGGGCGCCTTTTCGCCGGTCTGCCGCTCACCGGGTCCGCGACGGGCGACCGCCCGCTTCGGACCCGGGTGGTTACGGCGTCTTCTGGGTGAGCGCGGCGTCGGCGGGGCTCGCGTCGAGCGGGGGAAGCTCCGTGGACTCGCGGCGGCCGTGGGCCCACATCACCAGCGACAGGGCGAGGGCGATCGCGGTGGCGAGGGCCGCGGTCAGCGTGACGTCCCGTACCCCGAAGCCGAGGTCGATGGTGGTGCCGCCGAGCCATGCGCCGAGCCCGTTGCCCAGGTTGAACGCGGAGACGTTGGCCGAGAGCGCGAGGGCCGGCGCGGCGGAGGCCACCGAGAGGATCCGGGCCTGGAGCGCCGGGATGATGGAGAAGCCGGCGGCGCCGAACACGAAGAGCGCGACGGCCGCGGGGATCTGGTGCGGGCTGGCGATCCAGAAGACGAGCAACGCGGCCAGGAGGGCGGCCTGGGCGCGCAGCACCCCGCGCATGACGTTGGCGTCCGCGGCCTTTCCGCCCAGGATGTTGCCCAGCACCGAGCCGATGCCGAAGACGATGAGCAGGATGCCCACCATGGCGGCCGGGAAGTGGCCGACGTCGCGCAGCAGGGGCGCCAGGTAGGTCGACGTGGTGAAGACCGCTCCCTGGGCGAGCACGGTGATCAGCATGGAGAGCTGGAGGCTGCCCTTGCGGAACACCTTCATCTGTTCGCGCAGTGAGGCACCGTCCTCGGCTGACCCGTCGCTCTCTGTGGACAGTGTGCTCGGCACGAACTTGAAGATGAGCAGATTGCACACCAGGGCGAAGACGGTGATGTAGACGAAGGTGGAGCGCCATCCGAACTGCTGGCCGATGAACGTGCCGATGGGCGAGCCGAGCACGTTGGCGAAGTTGAAGCCCAGCGCGATCTTCGCCATGGCGGTCGCCTGTTTGTCCGGTGGGGACATGAGGGCGGCGACGTGCCAGGCCACGGCGGCGAAGGTGCCGTGGCTGAGCGAGGTGAAGATGCGCGCGCCCATCAGCGTCCCGTAGTTGGGAGCCAGCGCCGCGATGACGTTACCGACGATGAAGACGCCCATCAGGCTGAGCAGCAGCACCTTGCGGGACCACTTGGTGGTCAGCAGGGTGACGATCGGACCACCAATGGTCACCCCGAGTGCATAGCCGGTGACCAGCAAGCCGGCCATCGGGATGGACACGTCCAGATCGGCCGACATCTCGGGCAGGATGCCCGCGATGACGACCTCGGCTGTGCCCACGCAGAAGACCCCGAGCATCAGGGCCAGGAGGGGCAGTGGCATGGCGACCCGAGCCTTTCGTAGCAAGCCTGGCAATGCAGATGCATGTGTTTGCATACAGATGATGGGCGAACGTGAGGGTGTAGTCAACTGTCGCAAGGAGTTACGCTGGGCGACGGTGACGAATGGGTAATCGGAACGCTTGAAAGAACTCGATGAGGGGCCGCGTCAATGGAGACTTGGGGACCGGGGAGCGGGCGGGACGAGATTGCCCTCTGGCGGCAGCTCACACGCCTGATGGAGCAGGTCAACGCGACCGCGGGCAGGCGACTGACCCGCAGTCACGGGGTCTCCATGAACGAACTGCTGGTCCTGCTCTCCCTGACCGAGCAGCGGGACGGCACCCTGCGGATGTCGGACCTGGTCAAGACGCTGGGAGCCAACCAGCCGGCCGTCAGCCGGACGGTCGCCCGGCTCGAGGACGCCGAGTGGGTCGTGCGCCGCAGCGCCCTCGACGACAAGCGGGGCGTGGACGTGCAGATCACCGAGGCGGGCCGGCAGCTGGCCAAGGCGGCCCAGCAGACCCTGCGCAAGGCCCTGGCCGAGGCGCTCGACGCGGCGGCGCTCAACGACTCCACGGCCTCGCTCGTCGCCCGCCTGCGCTACACCCCGGCGGTCCCGATGGACTGACCGTCCCCGGCGTTCCCCGATGCGGCCCCGGCCGCGGGCTCCAGCCCGCGGCCGGGGCCGCGTCTTTGGTGCACAGGGTGTCCCCTCGGCCAAGAAATATGCATCTGTATGCATCTACTGTGACCGTGGTCACGTTGCGATGTATGCATATGACGCACTAGCGTTCGATCTTGACGGGCGGACCGGTCGACTGGTTTCTCCTCCTCCGGCCCTCACGGACCGCGCGCTGTCCGCGGTCCCCCGTCCGCGTTGCTCCGGCCACTCCGGAACGACATCCGGGTGGCTCCCCGGCCACGACGATGCCGCGCACTCGCAGTGACTCGAAGACGCTCATGGAGGTCTTGCCATGTCTGGTACGGAAATATCCCGCCCTGCCGGCCTGAATCCGCTCACTGATCTCCCCAAGCCGCCCGGACTGCACTGGAACGTCCGGGCCAAACAGCCCGTCGCCTACAGCGTCAGCATGGTCCGCGGACTGCTGGACCCCGAGAACCCCACCCTCGCCCGCGCCTGCGGCGGCGGCCAGGGACGACCGTTCCGCTGCCTCCTGGTGATCGACGCCGTGGTCGACACCCTGTACCGGGACCGGTTCGAGGAGTACTTCGAGCGCTGGCAGATCGATGCCACCTGGCAGATCGTCCAGGGCGACGAGGACTCCAAATACCTCGAACAGGCCGTGCGCGTCACCGAGGCCATGTCGCGCATGGGGATCCTGCGCCGGGCCGAGAAGGTGGTCGCCGTCGGCGGCGGTGTCGTGCTGGACATCGTCGGCTTCGCCGCGAGCATGTACCGCCGCGGCGTGCCCTACGTGCGCGTCCCCACGACACTCGTCGGCCAGATCGACGCGGGCATCGGAGTGAAGACCGGCATCAACTACGGACACCACAAGAACCGCCTGGGGTCCTACTTCGCGCCGGAACTCGCCCTGATCGACCCCGAGTTCCTGCGCACCATCGATCCCCGGCACGTCGCCAACGGCATCGCCGAGATCATCAAGATGGCGCTGGTCAAGGACGCCGCTCTCTTCGACCTCCTGGAGGCGACGGTCGGCTCCATCACCCCCGACACCCTGGCCGGCTGCGGTTCGGCGGTCAGCGAGGTCCTCTCCCGGGCGATCTCCGGCATGCTCGACGAGCTGGAGCCCAACCTGTGGGAGCAGGTACTGGAGAGGTCCGTCGACTACGGCCACACCTTCAGCCCGTCCCTCGAACTGCGCGCCGACCCGCCGCTGCTGCACGGCGAGGCCGTCGCCGTCGACATGGCGATCTGCCTCGCGCTCGCCCATCTGCGCGGGCACCTGTCCAGGAACGACACGGACCGGGCGCTGAAGCTGCTCCAGGGTTTCCAGCTCCCCATCGCGCACCCCATCTTCACGCGGGAGCTGCTCGAAGAGGCCCTCGCCGACGCGGTCAAGCACCGCGACGGACTCCAGCGCGTCCCCCTCACCCGGGGCATCGGTTCGGTCGTCTTCGCCAACGACCTCACCGCCGAAGAGCTGGGCCGGGCGCTGGAGTTCGTCGCCTCCTGGTCGGCGAGCACGGACAGTGAGCTCGTGGGCGCGGCGGTATGACCACCGCCATCACCGTCTTCGACGTCGGCGGAACCCACATCCGCCAGGCGTGGTGGCTGCGCGGGGGAGAGCTACGCACGCGGACCTCACGCCCGTCGCCGAGTTTCAAGCGCTTCCCCGAAGCCACGGTCGCCGAACTCCAGGACATGATGGTCCGGGACCTGTGCGACGCGGTGCCCGAGACGCCGGGCCCCGTGGTCGGCATCTCCTTCGGGGCGGCGCTCGACCACCGCTCCGGGATCGTCTACGCGTCGGCGCCGCTGTGGGGCGAGCACACCGAGCCGTTCGACCTGCGGGCGGCGCTGGCGTCCCGGCGCCAGGACGTCCGGTGGCACATCGTCAACGACGTCACGGCCGCACTCCTGCACGCCGCCGCGGCCACCGGCCGCAGCGGACACCGCAAGGTCCTGCTGGCCACCGTCAGCTCGGGCATCGCCTGCCGCGTCATCGACCAGCGGCAGGGCCGGATCGCGGTGGACGGCTGCGGGCTCCAGGGCGAGATCGGCCATCTGCCGGCCGTCGCCGAGCTGGCCGGACGCCCGGTGGAGCTGGACTGCGACTGCGGCACGACGGGGCACCTGGCGGCGTACGCCTCCGGCCCCGGCATCGCACGGATGGCCACGGTCCTCGAACAGCGGGAGCCGGCCCGCTGGACGGCGTCCCGGCTCGGCTCGCTGACCGCCGAGGGCGTCGGCTTCGAGGCGTCGTTGCGCCGCGCGCTGGACGAGCGGGACGAACTGGCGCTCGAACTGCTCGACGCGGTGACCGCTCCCGTCGCCGCCGTCCTGCGCACCGCGCTGTGCCTGGACCCGGAGATCGACGAGGCGGTGCTGACCGGCGGCGTCGTACACGGCCTCGGCCACCACTACCGACGCGCCCTGATGGGACACCTCACCCGGCAAGGGCTGTACCTGACCAGCGAACGCACTCCCGAATGGCTGGAGCGGCGCATCACCGTCACGGGTCCCGGGGAGGCCGACAGCCTGGCGGGCGCGGGGATCGCGGCATGTGCCGGAGTACCGGCATGAGCGCGACCGAGCACCTCCCGCACCACCGGGCACTCGTACGGGAGGCGGGCAGGGTACGGCTGCGCCAGTGCCCGACCCCGTACCCCGCTCCCGGTGAGCTGCTGGTCGCCACCGAGGTGGCGGGTCTGTGCGGGACCGACCTCCAGATGCTGCGCGGGCTGCGCGACGACCCGGCTCCGGTCATCGGCCACGAGGGCATCGCCCGGGTGGTGGCGGCCGGGGCGGGCGTCCCGGACTCGCTGCGGCCGGGCACCCCGGTCGTGGTCAACCCGACGCACGCCTCGGACCCGTCCTTCCTGCTCGGGCACAACGTCGACGGTCTCTTGCAGGAACGCACCCGCATCCCCGCGACAGCCGTACGGGACGGCCTCGTCGTACCGCTGGAGCAGTCGCCCGGCGACGTGCTCGGCACCCTGATCGAGCCCCTGGCGGCCGTCCGGTACGCCTGCGCCGTGCTCGCACCGGCACGCCCCCGCACCCTGGTGGTGTACGGCGACGGGACGATCGGGCAGCTCGCCGTCCGCGCCGCCCGCCGCTGGCTCGGCGACGGCGTACGCGTGCTCCTGGTCCACCACACGCGTGACGGACGGGAGTGGAGCGCCCGGCACCGGGTGCCCGGCACCGAGCTGCTGCTGAGCGGGGAGCAGGACGCACTGCCCCCGCTGGGCACGGAACCGGTGGCCGCGCTGCTCGCCACGCCGCGGGACGGCACGCTGGACGCACTCGGATCCGCGCTGCGCCTCGACAGCCGCGACCTGACCGTCGACATGTTCGGCGGTCTCCCGCCGGGCGCCACCAGCCCCCTGCTGCCCGGGGTCGACCTGGCCGCCGTCCGGGCCGCCAACTGCGCCGGCCGTCCGGTGCCGCCCGCCCTCACCCAGGTGAGCACGGCGCGGGGCCGGCGCGTACGGCTGACGGGCCACCGCGGTGTGGCCAACGACCATCTCATCGAGGCGGCCGCCGAGCTGCGCCGGGATCCGGCGCTGTACCGCGACCTGGTGACCCACGTCGTGGAACTGCCGGAAGCCGCCCGGATCATGAACGACCTGTCGGTCGGCCGCGGTCGCACCGTCGCCGGGAACCGGCTCGTCAAACTCGCCGTGCGGATCGCTCCGGCACCGCCTTCTCCCAGGGAGACCCCGTGACAGCACAAGCTCAGAGCTGCCGCCGCGCGCTGGTGGTCGGCGGGTCCACGGGCATCGGCCGCGGCGTCGCGGACGCCTGGGCCGACGCGGGACTCGATGTCATGGTGCTCAGCCGCTCCGCTCCGACCGGTGCCGGCGCCGAACGGCTCCGCTGGGTGGCGACCGACCTCACGGACGCCGACCGGGTCGCCGAGAACCTGGCCCTCGCCGCCGCCGAGCCCCTGCACGCCGTCTGCTATTCGGCGGTTCACTACGGTGACCGGCGAACCCTCTTCAGGGACTGCAGCGAGACGGAGTGGCGGCGCCAGGTCGACGTCAATCTGCACGGTCTCTGGCTGACCCTCGCCCGGACCCTCCCGGCCCTGCGCCGCACCGAGGCACCCGGGGTGTTCCTGGGGGTGTCGTCCGAAGTCGTCTACAACGCGGGCCCCGGCCGTTCCGGGTACGCCGCCTCGAAGGCCGCCGCCTCGGCCCTGCTCGACTCCATCGCGCAGGAGGAGAGCGCCGAAGCGATCGACGCGGAGGCGGTACGCGTCGTCCAGGCCCTCCCGGCCGGCATGGTCGACACCCCCGGGATCCGGCGCCGGCGCCCCGAGGGGTTCGACTACAGCACCTACATGCGGCCGGCCAGTTTCGGCCCGCTGGCGCGGGAACTTGCGGCGACCGCCGGAGCCGGGCTGCACGGCGCCCACCTCGTGGTCGACGGCACCGGTGAGTGGCACCCGGTGAGCGAGAGGATGCCCGTGTCCCAGAGCCGCACGCTCACGGCGAGGGCGGGGTCATGACCCGGCCCCCGCGCGTGGGGCTGGCCGGCTGGCGGCTGCCGGGGGATCACTTCGACGCCGTCGAGCTGGCCCGCGGGGCGGGCGCCGAGGGGCTCCAGCTCGACCTCGGCGGCCCGGGCCGGGGTCCGTGGCTCGACGCGGCCGGAACCGTGGACCGGCTCCGGGAGGACTCCGCCCGGCACGGGGTGCGGCTCCTGGGCGTCGCGGGCAACACGCTCAACGACATCGGACTCCACGCCCCGGCGGGCGGCGCGGACGCCCTGCGCGTCCGCCGCGTCCTGATCCGCGTGCTCGACACCGCCCTGGCCCTGGGCACGCCGCTGGCGTTCGTGCCGAGCTTCCGCCGCAGCGCCATCGAGGACACCCAGGATCTGCGGCGGACCGCGACCGTGCTCGCCTGGGCGGCCCAGGAGGCGGACGCGCGCGGACTGTTGTTGGCCAGCGAGAACGGACTGCGACCGCAGCACGCGCGGGCCCTGGCGGAGGAAGTGGCGGCGCCGTCCTTCCGGCTGCTGCTGGACACGTACAACCCGCGTGCGGCCGGTGTCGACGTCCTGGCCCTGATCGAGGCGACCCACGAGTGGATCGCGCCGCAGGTCCATCTCAAGGACGGCACGAACGGCGTCGTGACCGAGGAACCGCTCGGAGACGGGGACGGCAGGGTCTGGGAGGCGCTCGCCGCCCTCCGGGCGACGGACTGCGCCCTCGACGCGCTGATCCTCGAGAACGACTACCGCGACGGCGACACGCGACGCCTTTCCCTTGATGTCGAACGCGTACGCGCCCATGCCGCCCGCATGGACGCGGCGGGCGCCCGAACTAGGAGTTGAATTGTCAGCCCTTCCGTCCACGTACGAGACGACCACACTGATGGACGGCGTGGCAAGCCTCGGCGCGCACGCCTTCCCGCGGGACGCGCTCGGCGACGACACCGTCGTGATCAAGCCCGACTACATCGGGATCTGCCGGGCCGACACCAAGGAGATACTCGGCTCGCGCGATGTCATGGAAGACCGCGGCCCGTTGTTCGGCCACGAACTCGTCGGCACCGTCGCCTTCTCCGGAACCCGCACCGGATTCCGGGAAGGCGATCTGGTCACCCTCAACCCCAACATCACCCCGGCACGCACCACCGGATTCGCCGAATACATTCTCGTGCACGGCGCGAAGGAAGAGCTGGACCAAGCCGTCGTACGGGTCCCGGAGCCGGACATCCGGGACGACATCTGGATGCCCGAGCCGTTCGCCTGCATCGTCCACGCGCTCGGGAAGCTGCTGGAACTCGCGGATCTGCGTTCACTGCGGGGCAAGCGGGTGGGCATCATCGGCGCCGGCTGCGCGGGACTCATGTTCGCCATGTACGCCAGGCACCTGGGCGCCTCGGTCTCGGTGTTCAACCGTGGCGAGATGCGGCGCGCGTTCGCGCGGGAGCAGGGGATCCTCGCCGAGGGCGAGATATTTCCGCTCACCGCGGCGGGGGACCACCACGACGAGTTCGACATCGTGATCGCCGCATCCACCATCGCCAGCACCGAGATCCTCGAAGTGGCCGCCGGCCTGGCGAACGACGGAGCGGTCCTCCTCGTCTACGGCGGCACCCGCAAGGGGGACACCTTCCCCGTCGGTGGGGCGGATGTCGACACCATTCGCCGGCAGGAACGCATCGAGTCCGTGGAGTACGCGGGGAAGCGGCTCCGCGTCTCGGGTGCCTACGGCTGCTTCAAGGAGGACTATGAGCGCGGCTTCAGGCTGCACGCGGAACACCCGGACGAATTCCCCCTCGAAAGGCTGACGTCCAGGCGGATCGACCTCGGTGATTTCCCGCAGCTCGTGATGAATGTCGCCGCGGGCAAGGAAGACTATCCCGGGAAAGTACTCATAGAGATCGCCGACCACGGCTGATCCCGCTGGTCCCGTTGACCCCCCGGGACGGAGACCGCCGGACACCCCTCACCCCCGCGGGACGGGCATCGACGCCTTCACCCGCCGGCGGCGCGGACCCGCGCGCCGGGTGCGGCCCCCCGTACGCACCCGGCGCGCGCACCACGGCGCGCACCACGGACACCAGGCCCCCTCCGCACAGCGGCTCGCCCTGATCGGCAAGCGGGCGCAAAAACACCCCCCTGACCGCGTTTCCGCAGGTCAGGGGGGTGTGATCTCGTGGAGCCTAGGGGAGTCGAACCCCTGACATCCGCCATGCAAAGACGGCGCTCTACCAACTGAGCTAAGGCCCCGAGACGGCGCGCCCGACCGGAGGAATCCCGTTCCGGCGGGTGCCGCAGACCAGAGTACCGGGTCACCCCCCGTATCCCGCAAAAAGATTGGGGGTCCCCGCGGATGACCACTCTCCGTAAGATGCTCGACGTGGTTCGCTACAGCGAACCGCGGTTTTCAGGGGAAGCGATGGGGAGACGCAATGGACGCCGCACAGCAGGAAGCCACCGCCAGAGCGCGGGAGCTGCAGCGGAACTGGTACGGGGAGCCGTTGGGGGCGCTCTTCCGTAAGCTCATCGACGATCTCGGGCTGAACCAGGCCCGTCTCGCGGCGGTCCTGGGCCTGTCCGCTCCGATGCTCTCGCAGCTGATGAGCGGCCAGCGCGCGAAGATCGGCAATCCGGCGGTGGTCCAGCGGGTGCAGCTGCTTCAGGAACTGTCCTCCCAGGTCGCGGACGGCAGCGTCAGCGCCGCCGAGGCGACCGAGCGCATGGACGAGATCAAGAAGTCGCAAGGGGGCTCCGTGCTCAGCAACACCACCCAGACGACCAACAGTTCGGGTGCGCCCACGGTCAAGCGCGTGGTCCGCGAGATCCAGTCGCTGCTGCGCTCGGTGGCCGCCGCGGGCGACATCATCGACGCCGCGGACACCCTCGCCCCGAGCCACCCCGAACTCGCGGAGTTCCTCCGGGTCTACGGCGCCGGCCGCACCTCCGACGCCGTCACGCACTACCAGTCCCACCAGAACTGACCCCACGGGCCCGGTTCGAGTCCTCGGGGTTCGGGGGGTTCCGGGTTCATCCGGGTCCGGGTTCCTGGGGGCGTATCGCTCTTCTCGTGGGTAGGAAGGGGAGCGAGGGAACCGAGGGGACCCAGGGAACCGGGCGGCCCCAGGGGCCGAGGGAACCAAGGGAACGGGGCGGACCGAGGGGACCGGAAGACCGAGGGACCGGAAGACCGAGGGACCGGAAGACCGAGGGACCGAGGGAATCAAGGGAGTCAGGCGAGCCAGGGGGAGCAGGGGCCGCGGGGGCGCGGAGGCTTCGTCGGGCCACGGGAGGAGCGGCGGCTGCCATGGGTGAGGTCTTCGCCGGCCGGTACGAGCTGGCCGACCCGATCGGACGCGGTGGTGTGGGAGCCGTGTGGCGTGCCTGGGACCATCGCCGACGGCGTTACGTGGCCGCCAAGGTCCTCCAGCAGCGCGACGCCCACTCCCTCCTCCGCTTCGTGCGGGAGCAGGGCCTGCGCATCGACCACCCGCACGTCCTCGCCCCGGCCAGCTGGGCCGCCGACGACGACAAGGTGCTGTTCACCATGGACCTGGTCGCCGGCGGCTCGCTGGTCCACCTGGTCGGTGACTACGGCCCCCTCCCCCCGGGCTTCGTGTGCACCCTGCTCGACCAGTTGCTGTCCGGGCTCGCCGCCGTCCACGCGGAAGGCGTCGTCCACCGGGACATCAAGCCCGCCAATGTGCTCCTGGAGGCCACCGGCACCGGCCGGCCGCGGCTCAGGCTGTCCGACTTCGGCATCGCGATGCGGCTCGGGGAACCCCGGCTGACGGAGACCAACCTCGTCGTGGGCACGCCCGGCTATCTCGCGCCCGAGCAGATGCTGGGCGCCGAACCCGACTTCCCGGCCGACCTGTTCGCCGTCGGCCTGGTCGCCCTGTATCTCCTGGAGGGCGCCAAACCCGACACCAAGGCGCTCGTGCAGTACTTCCTGGAACACGGGACGCCCGGCCCGCCCAAGGGCATTCCGGAACCGCTCTGGCAGGTCGTCGCCTCGCTGCTCCAGCCCGATCCCGGGGACCGCTTCCGCACCGCCACGGGGGCGCGCAAGGCGCTCGCCGCCGCCACGGAACTCCTGCCGGAGCCCGGCCCCGACGACGAACTCATCGAGATCTTCGACCAACTCGGCCCGCTGCCACCGGGCTTCGGCCCCGACGGCCCCCGCCCGAAGGCGTCCGGAGTGGCCTCGCAACCAGGCTCGGAACCGGACTCGGAAGCAGCCTCGGAAGCGGCCTCCGGCAGAAGGTCCGAGCGGGTTCCGGACGGGGCACGGGAACGGGTCCGGGACGGCGCTCCGGTACAGCGTGGAAACGGCACACGGGAGCCGGTCCCGGGCGCGGCAGCGCAGCCGGTTCCCGGCCGGGCCCCGACGCCGGGCTCCGGAGGGACCGGAGAGAACGGAAAGGCAGGAGGGGCAGGAGGGGCAGGAGGGGCAGAAGAGGCAGCAGAGGCCGGAGAGAACGCGGAGTTCGGAGAGCCCGGGAAGATCGAGGAAGCCAGAGAGTTCGGAGGGGCCCGGGAGTTCGGCGCTCCGGGTCCCGGAGAGGTGGGTCCGGGAGCAGTCCCCGGAGGAGCCACAGGCACCCCCTCGGCAGCCGCACCGGGCTGGGGGGCGTACCCGAGTCCCCCCACCGGCACCGGCTCCATGTCGGACACCGGGAGCTTCCGGCTGCCGCCTCCCCAGCAGCCCGAGCCCCCGGCCCCGCGCCCCCACCCGGACCCGAGCCCCTACCCAGACCCGAGCCCCTACACGGACCCGAACCCGCACCGGGCCCCCAGTCCCCTCCCGACCCCGAACCCGGCCCCCGCCCCGACGCCGCACCTGCTGCCGGCCCAGCTGCCGGACCTGCCCCGGGACACCACCACCACCGCCGCGTACACCGCCCGCGATCCCCAGGCCCCGCACCTCGCCCCGCACACGCCCCCCGCCGCGTACGCCGTCCCCACCGTGCACCCACCCCGCACCGCCCACCCGGTGCACGCCCCCGCGGCTGCCGAGACTCCCGCCTCGCCCGCCCGCCGTGCCCGCGGCCACCGGGCGCGCCGCGCACCCCGCCGCCCCGGGCCCCCGGCCAGGGCCGCGATCCCGATCCTGCTCCTGGCGCTCGTCTGCTACGCCGTGGGTTTCTGGGCACTGACCCGCATCTGAGCACGAGCCGAGCCTGCGCCGAGACCTGCCACCGGCCCCGGTCGCCCTCCCCCCGCGCCCCACCCCGCACGCGGACCCGACCCCCTACACCCGCACCCCACCCCGCACGCGGCCCCGGCGGGACGCCGCCGTCCATCCGGCGAGGAGCAGGAGCAGGGCGGTGCCCGAGCCGATGCCGGCGACGGCGACCAGCTTCATCGTCCGGTCGTCGCCGCCCCCGCCGGCCCCGGTCACCGCGGCCGCCCGGTCCTGCGGGGTGACCGTGAAGACGTCGTCCGGCGTGGGACGGCCGGCGTACCCGGGCCCGGCGTGGGCCCGTCCGTCCACCCGGACCCGCAGGGTCACCTCGAACGGCCCCCGCCCGAAGATCCCGGCCAGCTGCGAGCTGAGGTGCAGGACCAGGTAGTAGTCACCGGCGAACCGGACCGAGGTCACTGCGGCGGTGGGGGCGTACCGGTTGGCGTACTCCACCGGCGGGAGCGGCGCGAGGGCGGCGGACTTCGCGGTGCCGGTGTAGCCGAGCGAGGCGTCGTCGACGGAGCCGCGGACCGGGTTGTAGAGGGAGAGGTTCAGGGCGCCGCCGACATAGCCTCGGCCCGGGGCGCCGTCCAGGTCGGCGGAGGCGTGCAGCTGCCGGCCCCAGTCCAGCGGGACCTTGTAGAACCGGGTCTCGCCGGGTACCAGAGCGGTCCGCCAGACGCCCTGGCCCAGCGGGCGGGCCGTGGCGAAACCCGTCCCGCCGGAGCGCTCACGGGACCGGCCGGCCAGGGGCTCGGGGGTGGCCGAGTCCCAGGCCCGCGGCGCGGTCGTCGGGCCGGTCCGTGCCGGGCGGGGCTCCGTGGCGGGCGCGATCTCCAGGTCCCAGCGCGCCGCCGAGGCCACCGCGCCGGTGCCCTCGGCGTCGAGGCGTTCGACGAGCAGGTAGTACGTGCCCGCGCCCTGGCACAGCGTCTTGCCCGCTTCACGCAGGCCCAGGGCCGTGACCGGGCGCGGGCTGTGCCCGGCGCCGAACCGGGCGGAGGCGTAGGCGCAGGCTGTTCCGTTCGCGTCCCGGACCGACACGCGGATGCCGTCCGTGGCAAAGACCGTGGCGTCCGCCGGCGGTACGGCGGTGACCGGGACGTACGCCGTGTCGGCGGCGGCGAGGCGCAGGCGGTAGTAGAGCTTGCCGTCGCGCGGGAGGGAGCTGCGGTAGGTGTGGCCGGGGTCCAGCGGCGCGGCGTCCGCGGTGCCCCGCGTGCCGGCGACGGTGCGGGCGCCGGGAGTGAAGCCGTACGCGCCGGGCGACGCGGCGGCGGCCGGGGCGCCGGCCGCCGGCGCGAGGGAGGCGCAGAGTCCCAGCAGCACGATCACGGCGCACCGGGCGGCTACGGCCCGCCACCAGTCCCACGCCGCCGTATCCGCTCGCCCCCGCACGCGCCACCACCCCCAGTCGTCGGACAGCCGTACCGGACCGCAGGCCCCATCCTGCCCCGACCAGCGCTGCGCCATCCGGGCAATACGCACGGCCGTCCGAAACGCCCGGCAACATCCGGCCCGGCCCGCCCGCCCGCGTACCGCACCCCGCGGCACCCCGCAACACGAGGCGGACGCGAGGCCGGCGGGCAACACAAAACCCCGGCCGCGACGGCGGCCGGGGTCTGTTCAGGAATCAGATCGGGTATCGGGACTCACGAACCCGTGGGCACGGAGTCAGTCGCCTCCGTCCACAGATCCTGCTCGGCGCGATCCGCCTGGATCTGGCGGTACACGAGGAGCCCGCCGATGGCGGCCAGTGCGACCAGGAGCAGCTTCTTCACCGCGCGACCTCGTCTTTCCTTGACGTAGGGGACCTCTGGCGCCCGACTATACACACCGACCGATATCGATCGGTGACCTGCGTCGGGGCCCAACTCCCGCCCCCGACAGCGCAATAACCCAGGCCGGAAGCGGTTCCGGCCGGAGGGTGACGGCGCCCCTACACACCGTTGCTTTGCTCCCCCTTCGCTCCCCCTGACCGTGATTGGGGGGTTTTCGAAGCCTTTGCACCCATCCGAGTGGTGTTCATCGGAACATCCACGCGCCACGGGCGTCGGTCCACCACTTCGCGATCCCCATACACATCATGAACAAAGTACGCAAATCGCCCAACCCGAAAGTGAGGGGCCATGACCGGGAACAAGGTCATGAAGCTGTGGACCGCCATCGTCACCGCCTTCCTCGCGCTGTGCACGGCGCTCGGATTCGTCGCCGCCGGCACCGCGACCGCCGCCACGGCCGAACCGCGCACCGAGAGCCCGAGCGCCGGCACCGTGGAGCGCACGAACCCGGCGATCCCGGCGATGAGTCACTGGGCCTGGTCCCATGGCAGAGCACTGCCCCCCACGATGAAGCAGCGGATCCGGGCCGAGGCCCACGGAAAGTCCCCGAGCTGCCGGCACCGCCCCCACACCGAGACCGAGCAGCAGACACCGGCACTGGAACAGACGCAGGAACAGACGCAAGCTCAGCCCCGGGAACAGACGCAGCCGGACACCACCGCGGCCGACCGGCACCTCTCCGCCCCTCTCACCTGCTGATCCCTCTCTTCCCGCAGTACCGCAACGTCTCGACAACACGGCGACTTGCGTACGCACCAGTCGAAACGGAAAGACCCCCGGCCGGGTTCGGCCGGGGGTCTCGCGCTTTTCCGGGATGCGTCATCCTCGTACGGCAACGACCCGCACCGCACGGAAAGGTGGTGAGCGCTGCCGTGAGCCGGCGCGTCACCGTAGTCACCGCTGTCCACGGCCCCTCCGCCCGGTTCCTGCCGGACGCGTACGCCTCCCTGTGCGCACAGCGGCTGCCCGCAGGCTGGGAATGGGACTGGGTCGTCCAGGAGGACGGCACGACGGACGAGGTCCGCCCCCACGTCCCGGACGACGCACGCGTGACCTTCCGCCAGGGCCGGCCCGGCGGGCCCGGCGTCGCCCGGACGATCGCGCTGGCACACGCCGAGGGCGCCTACATCAAGGTGCTGGACGCCGACGACCGGCTCACGCCGGGGGCGCTCGCCCGCGACCTGGCCGTCCTGGAGGCGGACCCCACCGTCGGCTGGACGACGTCCCGCGTCCTGGACCTGCTGCCCGACGGCTCCACGGTCGGCTTCCCCGACGATCCCGACGACGGCCCGATCGCCCGCGGTGCCGTCCTCGACCACTGGAAGCGGAACGACTTCCGCGCCCCGGTCCACCCGGCGAGCCTGTGCGTACGGCGCGAGCTGCTCGTCGCCCTGGGCGGCTGGATGGCGCTGCCGGCCTCCGAGGACACCGGCCTGCTGCTGGCGCTGAACGCGGTGAGCCGCGGCTGGTTCTCGGCGGAGGCCGGTCTGCTGTACCGCAAGTGGGAAGGGCAGGTCACGGGCCAGGCGGCGCACGTCGACCCCGCCGAACGCGCCGCCCGCACGGCGGTCGCGGAGGCCCGGGCCCACGCACTCGCCGGCTTCGCCTGGACCTATCCGTCACCCCCCGGCCGCGCCTCCTAGTCCTCCCGCTCCGCGAAGGCGACGGCCTGCGAGGGGCACTTCTCCACGGCCTCCCGGATCGCCTCCCTGACCTGCGGATCCCCTGCGGCCTCCGGCCAGCCGGGGCGTACGACGCCGTATCCGTCCTCGAACGCGAACACGGCCGGCACCCGGTGGGCGCACTCGGCCGAGCCGTAGCACCGGGAGCGGTCGACGGAGACCTTCATGCGTCCTCCAGCCGTCAGCGGTGACCTCCAGGACGTCCCTGCCCGGCGATTCACCCGCCCAACCGGCCGTACGGCGACAGGCGTCACCGGCCGCCGCCCGCCACCGAGAGCCAGTGGGCCACCCGGCGGACCGTCGGCTCGTCCAGCCGGTCGGCCAGGATCCGTACGGCGTCGCCGTCCTCGGCGTCCAGGTCGTACAGGCCCGCCTTGCTCAGACCGGCCATCAGCACCTGGTGCCGGCGGTCCGTCATGCGCTCCGTGAGCCGGGCGGGCTCCGGGGAACCGGGCGCGGGCCGCTCCGGCGCGGGGGCGGGGGCCTTGGCGGACGGGGTGTCGAACAGCCGCCAGGTGCCGTCCCCGGGCCCCCAGAGTGCGAGCGTCACCTCGTCTCCGCGCGCCCGCACGGTCCGGGTCATGTCTCCCAGGGCGTACAGCACCGGGGCGCGGTACGGGGACTCGGCTCCCACCGTCCAGGTCTCCCGCGCGGGCTCGTAGAACATCGCGACCCAGCGGGGCTCACCGGGCGGTCGCGGGCACCGGGGACGCTGCTTCTCCTCCGCCATGACACTCACCCCTTCGGAACGGCCGACGCCACGACCGTAACTGACGCGGCGTCAGATTCCCAGACCGCGCACCCCCTCGCCACCCGCCACCCCGCTCCACCCGCCTCGACAACCCACCGCCCCGCTCCGCACGCCTCAACGACCCGTCACCCCCGCTCCGCACGCCTCGACGGCCCGCCCCCGCCACGGAACCCCCGCGCCGCTGTGGTCTCTTCGCGCCCGGCGTGGCACCCTGCCCGCGCCCGGTCCGTAGGGGCCGGGCGCACGGTGTCGTCCCGGGAGAGGGAGGCCGGAGGATGAGCGGACGGGAAGCGGCGGCGACCGGATCGGACCCGCGGACGGGGGAGGCGGACCCGCGGGCGGTGCACGCGGGCTCGCGGACCGGGGAGGCGGACCCGCGGGCGGAAGAGCTGCGGCGGGTGCACGGCGCCCGTGCCCACAGCGCCTACGACCGCGCGGTGGCCGCGTGCCGGTACGCCGGTGTGGGACAGGACGCGGCCGAGGTCGTGCCGAAGGACTCCGTGAGCAGGGCCGCCAACGCGCTACGACTGTCGGCCGGCTCGCTCGCCGCCCTGGCCGACAGCGCTCCGGATCCGGCGGCGGACGCCCGCTGCGCCCGCAACGCCGCCGCCACCGCCGCCCTGGCGGCACAGCTGGCCGCGGCCCGGGACGGCGGCCCTGCCGCGGCCGAGGCCCTGCGCGCGGCACTGTCGGCGTCCCGGACGGCCGCCGTCGCGGCCGGAGGTCTCGCGCAGGGGCGGGACGCCGCGCTGAACGGCGCGGCCGAGGAGGCCGAGCGGCGGGCCGTCGCCACGGCCCGCGAGGCGGGCTGGCCGGCCTGAGAGCTTGCGATTTCCCGCCCGCCCGGCACCGGTCCCTCCCCTCGTGGGGACCGGTGCCGAACGGTGCGGGGCCGTCGACCCGTGCCCTGTCGGCGCTGCGGCACGGGTCGAAGAACGGGGCGGGTTGTCCGGCGTGCGCGGACTCACCCGCCGGGCGCGGAACAGGTTGACCGACTTTGACCGAGAACGTTCGTCGCCATGGGCTGTCTCTCCGAGTACCGAGCCGGTGGCCTGTTCGGACGGTATGTGACGGGTCCGCTACCGGGTTCGGATCCTGCCATCTGTCGCCCCCCACGAGGAGGTTCCGGTCTCCGGTCCCACCCTTATCCGCAGGTCAGCCGTATAGGGTGAGTTTTCCGGTCCGGACGTTCGCACGCGGGGGAAAGTAAGGGGTGGGACCTTGAGTTCCGACTCAGGGGCACGCACAGCCTTCGCCGAGCGCCTCGCGCTGCTGTACAAGGAGGCTGGAAATCCTCCCCTGAAGAGCGTCGCCGAGGCGGTCGTACGGCTGCAGCGGGTCGACGAGCGAGGCCGTCCCGTACGGGTGTCCGCGCAGCGGATCAGTGACTGGCGCCGCGCCAAGAACGTACCGGCCCAGTTCGCCGCCCTCGCGGCGGTCCTGCAGATCCTGATCCCCGAGGCCCGCCGTCTGCGTCCCGCTCCGGTCTCCGCCGGGCTGTACGACCTCGCCCACTGGCAGCGGCTGTGGGAGCTGGCGCTGACCGGCCCGGCCGGCGACCGGCCCGCACCGCCCGCGGAGGAGAACCGGCGGCCACCGGCCCAGGCCCCGCCCGTCGCCGGCGGTGTGTGCCCGTACCGGGGGCTGGCCCCGTACCGGCGGGAGGACGCCCGGTGGTTCTTCGGCCGGGAACGGAGCACGAACGCCCTCGTCACCCAACTCCGCGCGGCCGAGCGGTCGGGCGGGCTGGTCATGCTGGTCGGGGCGTCGGGCGCGGGCAAGTCGTCGCTGCTGAACGCCGGCCTGGTCCCCGCGATCCGCGGCGGTGCCCTGGACGCCGGCGACAGCCGGCCCGGCCCCAGCGCCCCGGGCGCGACGGCCTCCGGCCCCCCGGCGCCGTCACAACGCGGCGAGCCCCCCGCCTCCTCCCCGCCCTCCCCTTCCCCCACTCCCTCTGCGCCCTCGGCGCCCTCGGCGCCCTCCCCCTTCTCCACGCCCCCCGCCCCCGCCGCCTCCCCCGCTCCCCCCGAGTCCCCCGGCCCTCCCTCGCCCCCGCCGCCCCCCGATCCCCCCGGTCCCGTCCTGCAGCTCGTCCCGGGTACCGATCCGCTGGGCGAACTGGTCCGCCGGATTCCGGAGCTGACCGCCGTCGCCGCCGACGCGCGCAGGGCCGAGCAGGAGGCGTCCGAGAACCCCGCGCTGCCGGGCAGTGAGGCCCCGCACCTCGCCCGGGCCGCACGCAAGGCCGTCGCCGCCTGGGCGGACCGCGCGACCGCCCCGGACGCCCGGCCGGTCCTGATCGTGGACCAGTTCGAGGAGACCTTCACCCTCTGCGCCGACGAGGCGGACCGGCGTACCTTCATCCAGCTCCTGCACGCCGCCTGCACCCCGCCCGCCGGCGACGCCGGCCCCGCGCCGGCCCGGGTGGTCCTCGGCATCCGCGCCGACTTCTACGAGCAGTGCCTCGGCTACCCGGAGCTGGCCGACGCCCTCCAGCACCGCCACATGGTGCTCGGCCCGCTGACCAGCACCGAGCTGCGCGAGGCGGTGACCGGCCCGGCCAAGGCGGTGGGGCTGGAACTGGAGCCGGGGCTCGCCGAGCTGATCGTCCGCGAGGTCAGCGCCGACGGCCCCCGCGGCGCACACGACGCGGGCGTGCTCCCGCTGCTGTCCCATGCCCTGCTGGCCACCTGGCAGCGCCGGAAGGCCGGAAAGCTGACGCTGGCCGGCTATCGCTCGGCGGGCGGGATCCAGGGCGCGGTGGCGGCGACCGCCGAGCGCGCCTGGTCCGGTCTGGACCCCGCGGCCCGTACCGCCGCCCGGCTGCTCCTGCTGCGACTGGTCCGGCTGGGCGAGGACACCCAGGCCACGCGCCGGCGCGGCACCCGGCGGCAGCTCGCGCAGGAGTCGGCGGACCCGGGCAAGACGGAGGAGTCGCTGGAGGCCCTGGTGCGGGCCCGGCTGGTGACGCTGGACGCGGACACCGTGGAGATCACCCACGAGGCGCTGCTGCACGCCTGGCCGCGGCTGCGGCACTGGATCGACGAGGGCCGGGGCGACCACCTGCTGCGCCAGCGGCTGGAGGAGGACGGCCGGTCCTGGGAGGACTCGGACCGGGACAGCTCACTGCTGTACCGGGGGTCGCGGCTGGAGCAGGCGCGCGCCTGGGCCCGGTCGGCCGGGGACACCTATCTGACGCGCAGCGCGGTCGAGTTCCTCGCCGCCTCGGTCCGGCTGCGCAAGCGCACGGTGCTGCTGAGCCGGGCCGCGGTGGCGGCCCTGGTCGTGCTGGCCGTCCTCGCCGCCGGTACCGCGGTGATCGCCTGGAAGCAGCGCGACGACGCCGTGTTCGAGCAGGTGCTCGCCGAGGCCGACCGGGTCCAGCACACCGATCCGTCGCTGGCCGCCCAGCTCGACCTGGTCGCGCACCACCTGCGCCCCGGCGACGAGGGCACGTACAGCCGCCTGATCTCGATCGTGAACGCGCCGCTGGCCACCCCGTTGTCCGGCCACACCGGTGCCGTGTACCTCACCTCGTTCAGCCCGGACGGCAAGACCCTGGCCACGGCCAGCTACGACCGCACGGTCCGGCTGTGGGACGTGAGCGACCCGGAGCGCCCCGCCCCGCTCGGCACCCCCCTCACCGGCCACACCAGCTGGGTGAGCAGCGCCGTCTTCAGCCCGGACGGCAGAACACTGGCCAGCGCCGGCGACGACGGCACGGTCCGGCTGTGGGACGTCACCGACCCGGCGCACGCCGTACCGCTCGGCAAGCCGCTCAGCGGCCACCGGGGCACGATCTACCTGGTCGCCTTCAGTCCCGACGGGCACACGCTGGCCACGGCCGGCGAGGACCACACCGTGCGGCTGTGGGACGTGCGGGACCCGCGCCGGCCCACCGCGTCGGCCACGTTGCGCGGGCACGCCGCGGCCGTGCGCAGCGTGGCGTTCAGCCCCGACGGGCGCACCCTCGCGGCGGGCGGCGACGACGAGTCGATCCTGCTGTGGAACACGGCCGACCCGCGCCGGCCCGAGCCGTACCCCGCACCGCTGAAGGGGCATACCGACCTCGTGCACTCGGTGGCGTTCAGCCCCGACGGGCACACCCTGGCCAGCGGCGGCGCCGACGACACCGTCCGGTTGTGGAACGTCACCGACCCGGCCCGCCCGTCCTCGCTGGGCTCCCCGCTGACCGGGCACACCGGGCCGGTCTGGTCGGTGGCCTTCAGCCCGGACGGCACCCGGCTGGCCGCAGCGAGCGCGGACAGCACGGCGAGCCTGTGGAACGTGCGCGACCCGGCCTCCCCCTCCCAGGTGGGCGAGCCGCTCGCGGGCAGCAGCGGGGAGATGTACGCCCTGGGGTTCAGCCCCGACGGGCGGACCCTGGCCACCGGCAGCGGCGACAGCAAGGTACGGCTGTGGTCGCTGCCGACCTCGGACATCGTCGGCCGCACCGGCGCGTTCCGGCCGGACGGCCGGATGCTGGCCACGGCGGCCCGGGACGGCAGGCTCCGGCTGTGGAACGTGACCCGGCCCGGCCGGCCCGTGCCGGTGGGAAAGCCGTTCATGCAGGCGGACGGCGGCCATCGGGCACCGCTGTTCTCCCCCGACGGCCGCACCCTGGCCGTCCTCACCGACAACCAGTCGGTGTACCTGTGGGACGTCGGCGATCCGTCCCACCCCGTCGCCGCCGGGTCACCCCTGCACCTGCGGACGCGCTTCGTGGGGCCCGACACGCTCGCCTTCAGCCCGGACGGCCGCACGCTGGTCACCGCCCACGACGACCGCACCCTCCAGCTGTGGAACATCACCCGCCCCGCCCACCCGAAACCGCTCGGCAAGCCGATCACCGGCCACCGGGGCTACATCAACGCGGTCGCCTTCAGTCCCGACGGGCACACCCTGGCCAGCGGCGGCGCGGACAGCGCCATCCGGCTCTGGGACGTCACCGACCCGGCCCACCCCACCGGGCTGAGCCGGCTCACGGAGCACTCCGGGCCGGTCAACGCGCTCGCCTTCAGCCCGGACGGCCACACGCTGGCCAGCGGCAGCGACGACGACACGGTCCGGCTGTGGGGCGTCGCCGACCCCGCCACGGCGACCGCCCTGGGGACACCGCTCGTCGGCCACACCGAGGCGGTCAAGTCACTGACGTTCAGCCCGGACGGGCGTGTTCTGGCCAGCGGCGGCAACGACAACACGGTCCGGCTGTGGAACGTCGGCCACCCCTCCTCGGCGACGCCCATCGGCCAGTCGATGAGCCCCAACGCCAAGTCGGGCACGTTCCTGTCCTTCAGCCCGCAGAGCCGCGTCCTCGGTGTCTCCAGCGGCACCGACACGGTCCGCCTGTGGAGTCTGGACGCGCACACGGCGATCCGGCACATCTGCTCCGTCACCCGGGGTGTGCTCACCCCGCAGCGGTGGCACGAGTATCTGCCCCGCCTCTCCTACGACCCTCCGTGCGGTCGATGATCGGCCAACCTGCCTGATTCCCCGCGGACTTGGTCCCACGGAATCGACAACCTTGTTACCCTTGGCCATAGCCCGATCGCTGGTGCATCCCCCGTCGCCAGCGGTCGGGCCTTTCCGTTGCCCCGCAGCCGCCCCGCAGCCGCCTCTCGGCTGCTCCCGGGGGGCTGCTCGGCCACCGCTCGGCTGCCGCTCAGGCGGCCAGGGCGTGACCCGGGTGCAGGACGACCTTGGTGTATCCCTCGATCCGCTTGTCGAACTTCTCGTAGGCCGCCGGCGCGTCCTCCAGCGGCAGTTCGTGGGAGACCACGAAGCTGGGCTTGGCCCGCCCGGCGATGATCATGTCGCGCAACTGGCGGTTGTACCGCTTGACGTTGCACTGACCGGTGCCCATCTGCTGGCCCTTCTCGAACATCCTGCCGATGGAGACCAGCAGCTGGCCGTGCTTGGCGTGCTCGTCGGGTCCGCCGGGGTCCGAGGGCACGTACAGCCCCGGCACACCGAGCATGCCGGTCGGCCGGACCGTCTCCACCAGGGTGTTCAGGACGACGGCCGGTTCCTCGTGGCTGGCGTCGTGCGCCTGGGCCTGGTAGCCGACGGCGTCCACTCCCTTGTCGGTGCCTTCTCCGTTCGTCTGCTCCTTGATCTGCTCGGCCGGGTCGCCCTGGGTGAAGTCGATGGGGATCACCCCGATCTCCTCGGCCTTGGCGAGCCGCTCGGGCACCCGGTCCACCGAGAACACCTTCGCCGCGCCGCGCAGCATGGCGGAGTAGGCGGCCATCAGGCCCACGGGGCCCGCGCCGAAGACGGCCACGCTCTCGCCGGGCGACACCTGGGCCAGCTCACAGCCGTGGTAGCCGGTCGGGAAGATGTCGGCGAGGAGCACGAAGTCGGTCTCGAACTCGTTGCCCGCCGGCAGCTTCAGACAGTTGAAGTCGGCGAACGGCACCCGGAGCAGTTCCGCCTGACCGCCCTTGTACGGGCCCATGGCCACGTAGCCGTAGGCGCCGCCGGCGAAGCCCGGATTGACCGTCAGGCAGAAGCCGGTCTTCCCGGCGAGGCAGTTCTTGCAGAACCCGCAGGCCACGTTGAACGGCATCACCACACGGTCGCCCACGGACAGGGAGGTCACACCGTCGCCGACCTCCTCGATCACGCCGAGGTTCTCGTGCCCGAAGACGATGCCGGCCTCGGCTGCCGTACGGCCCTCGTACATATGCAGATCGGAGCCGCATATCGCGGTCGACGTCACCCGTACCAGCACATCGTTCGGATGCTGGATCCGCGGGTCGTCGACGTCCCGCACCGTGACGCTGAACGGCTTCTCATAGACGACGGCTTTCACCTCAGCCACCTCCGCATCGAGTGCCGGACGACGGCGGCGAGAGAACCGTGGCCGGGGGGCGCACGCTCGCTGCACCGCCGGTACTTCCAGGGAACGCCCGCCGGTCGACGATGTCAAAAGACGTCCGGCGGCGGTCCGTCGACCGCCGGGGGCCGCTCACCGGACCCCGGCTCCGGGCCCGGGCACCCGCGTCATAACCCCCGCTCAGGGCCTCGGCAACTCCGCGGCGACACCGTGCCCGGCGCGACCGGTGATCGAAGTGCGGCCGGTGGCACACGCCTCGACCATGACGCTGAAGGGCGGAGCGCGGGGCTGGCTGCGGCAGCCGGGCACTCCGCCGAGTCATGCGTCGAGGAAAGAGGAAACCATGACGGCAACGACGGAGACTCCCACTCGCGAAAAGGCCGGCACAGGCCAGGAAGAGTCCGGCGAGGAATCCGCCATCGGCCCGCTCCTGCTGGCGGCGATGCTGTCCCGGCGCGAGGAGCGCGGCGAGGAACCGATCATCGAACACCCCCTCCTGCTCGCCGCCCTCGCGCGCGGCCGCGAGGAGGGGGGCGAGGAGTCGATCATCGAGCACCCCCTTCTCCTGGCCGCGC